>JAJPIP010000061.1 GCA_021324655.1 Pseudomonadota bacterium | reverse complement strand
GTCCCACCGCCCTCACCAGATTTCCCACTTTGGGTGCCCGTTCTCCGCGGCGGCCTGCGATAATGGAGCTGTAGAGAGACACACGTAATGGCACAAGAGCGCATCCATATCGACATTTCCGATGAGCCGGATCTTCGCGATTTGGTGGACCAGGTGAGAAGCCGAGGGACCTCATTTGTGCTCCAGATGGCCGACGAAGATGTCGCTGTATTGGAGCCGCCAAAGAGATCGAGGAAGCGTCGCAGTGGTGTCGTCACCGAGGATGATCCTCTATTCCGTCTGATCGGTATCGGCAGTTCAGGGGCTCGCGGAGTGGGGTCCGAGGACAAGCACGAGGCCTTGCTGCGGGCGAAGCGTGAGCATTGCCGCGACCGCTAGGCCGTGGCAATCGCCGGGTCTTGCTCGACTCATCGGCGTACCTGGCCGTGCTGGACCGGGACGATCAGCACCATGACGAGGCGGTCCGGGTCCACCGAGCGCTCGCCCGCGAGCAAACTCTGCAGTTCACGACCAATGTCATCCTCATTGAAGCGCACGCGCTCGTCCTCTCCCGACTTGGTATCCAGCATGGTCAAGCGTTCCTTCGGGACATGGAAAGGAGCGCGACCACAGTGGTTCGCGCCCGAGCGGCGGATGAGGTACGCGCAAGACACATCATCTACCAATACGACGACAAAGCCTTCTCGATGACCGACGCCATCAGTTTTGCGGTCATGGAGCGGCTGCACATCACGCGTGCCTTCACCTTCGACCGCCACTTTGCGCAGTACGGCTTCACCGTTCTCACTCCTGACCTGCTGTAACCGGCACCCATCTGATGCTCCATCGTCGCCGGCGCCGGTCAGTTCGCAGGGAAAGACCTGAGAGCCTGGATCGGGTCGTCAGGGAGATGGCCGGCCATTCTGTCCCTGGGACGGCACTCGAACGGTGGATCGCGCTCTCGTGTTTCAGGACCGGGCGATCCCGGTCCGCGGGGGTGGGTGGAGTCGGGGCATCCACCTTTCCTTCACGGCGCTTTCGCCCCTTCAGCTTCATGGCCTCTACCAAAGTGGGCCGAATCCCTGCGGAACTGCCCCGATCTCATAAATTGTCCCGACTATCACCGCTGCGCGCCTGGCCATCCTCGGCCGGCAATATGGCGCCGCTCTCAGTACCCCTCGTCGTCCTGGTGTCCGGCTCCGACATCTCTGCCAGCGCCGCGATCTTCCCCCACAGGCCGGCCGCCTGCCACTCCTGCCAGCGCCGATGCGCCGTCGCATCGTTTCCCAGTTCCCCCGGCAGGTCGGCCCAGGCGCAGCCGGTGCGCTGCACGTAGAGGATGGCCTCGACGGTCTGCCGGTCGTCGGCCCGCGGGCGTCCACGCCGCCGGCGTCGGGGCGGCAGCAGCGCCGCGATCCGGGCCCACTGGTCATCCGTGAGCCGCGTCTGGCCGCTCTGCTCTGTTTGAGCTGGACCCGCCGGCGCATTTTGAGATAGAGCAGCGGGCGAATTTTGAGATACCGGGGCAAGTGAGTTTTGAGATGGGGCCGCCGGCGTGGTGTGAGAGAGGGCCGCGAGCGCGCCCAGTGTCTGCTCCGCATCCTTCGCCGCGCCCAGTCGCCGAAAGATGGCGAGCGCGTCCTCCAGTCGCTCCCGGGCTTCGTCGGCCGCGCCCGCATCCCGGTCGAGCAGCCCAAGCTGGGCCAGGATGCGGGCCTCGGTGTACGGAAGAGGCATGGCCCGGGCCCGCTCCAGCCCCTCTTTCAGGACCCCCCCTGCGTCCTCTCGCCGGCCCAGCCGGGTCAGGGCAATCCCCTCGATGCGCCGTACTTCCGGGAGGTAGAGGAGCATATGCCGCTCGGTAGCCTCCCGCCCCGCCTCCCGTGCCAGCGCCAGCCCGCGTTGTGGCTCTCCCAGATCCACGTAGCTCCAGGCGAGCTGGGGAAGGATGAGCAGGCGGTTTGGGCCCGGCTGATCGAGCAGATCGGTGAGACGCTTCTGCGCCTCCTCGGGCGCGCCTTGCAGCAACGCGAGCTCGGCCAGGAGCGACCCGGCTATCTCGCCAATGAGGCGATTGTTCCTGGCTGCTCGCTGAAGCGCGAGGTGGAGTTGCGGGGCAGCGTCGTCCCAGCGTCCTTCCCTCAAAGCGAGTTGGCCCTGGATGTAGGGGACAAACGTGGCCACGTAGGCCGGCGTCTCGCCCGTTGTGCCGATCTCCTCGGCTCGCGTGATGTGCCACCGGGCCGCCGTCCATTCCCCGATCGCCATGAGCAGCTCCGCCTGGTTGAGATGCTGGTTCATCGCAGCGCGGTCCATGAAGGCGCGTGTCGCGAGGAGGAGCGCCTGCTCGCCGAGCCGCAGAGCCTCGACCAGCTCACCGGCCAGCCGGCGGTTTTCAGACAGGTTCGCCACGGCTCCGACCATCTCGGGCGCCGCACCGGTCTTCTCCAGCAGGGGGACTGCCTCCGTCAGCGCGTCCCGCCCCTCGTCGAGGCGCCCGAGACAGTTGAGGGCGAAGCCGCGCCGCTCCTCGGCGAGTCCACGCAGCCCGTCGTCATCCACGGCACGTGCAATCGCGGCCGCGCGGTTTGCCGCCCGCAGCATGTCCTCATATCGCCCCTGGCCCCCGTGGACGGTGGCGAGCTGCTGCCAGACGTGAGCAGTCGCCGGCGAGGGCACGCCGCCCTGGCCGTCTATCCGCTCCAGCTGCTGCGCCATCTCGTCCAGCCGGCGCCGTGCCTCCTCCGATGCACCCAGCTTGTCCAGGACCAGGCCTAACAGTGCGGTGGCTCGGCCGGTCCCCGCCACGTCTCCGGTTACCTCGTAGCGGGCAATGGCCGCCGTGACCTCATCGCGTGCCTCCGCGAAGCGACCGATCCGCCGCAGCAGCTCCCCCAGCTTCTCACGAACGCGGGCCGCCTCCCCGGTCCGCCTCATCCCTTCCAGACGTTCGACCAGCTCCCGGTAGGAGGCTTCCGCCTGTCCGTAGGCGTACCGCTTCATCGCCTCGTCAGCCGCGCGTTCCAGGTAGGGCAGGGCACGCTCGGAGATATCGCTGTGGGTGTAGTGGTAGGCGAGGGATTCGGGGCCCGCCCGCTCCGGGTCGCGCTCCAGCACCTCGGCCACCCGGCCGTGCAGGACGCTTCGCTGCGCGGCACCCAGATCCTCCTCCACCACCTCCCGGATGACGTCGTGCGCAAAGAGGTAGCCGTCGGGGCCGTCCTCCAGGAGGAGCCGCGCCCGCACGGCCGCGTCCAGCCCGGCGAGCACGCGCTCCTCCGGCTGCCGCGACACCGCCAGCAGCAGCGCTCGTGGCACACGCCGTCCCACCACGGCCCCGATGCCCAGGACCTCCGCGGCATCCGGGGCCTGCGCCACCCGCTGCCGGATGGAGGCCGCCAGATCCCAGGGCACGGTCTCGGTGCCTCCGGCCTTGAGGGACTGCGCGTAGCTGACCAGGAAGAAGGGAGTTCCTTCGGCTCGCTCCAGCACGTGCTGCACCGTCTCTGGATCGTCAGGTGGTACCGTGCCCAGCAGATACGTCAGTAGCGACGCCGCCTCCGCGTCGTCCAACGGTCCCAGCGGCTGGTGGGTGACGAGCCCCGCCCGGGCCAGATCGGCCACGAGCTGCGACAACGGGCTTCCCGACGCCACCTCGGTCTCCCGATAGGCGCCCACGATCCGCAAGGGCAGCCCGGCCCGCCGGACGAGCAGGGCCAGCAGATCGAGGGTGTCCTGTCCGGCCCACTGCAGGTCGTCGAGCACCAGGAGGGTCCCGGCGGGACCGGCCACGGTGGCCAGCAGCCGCGCAATCGCGTCCAGCATGAGCCGCCGTTCGTGCTCGGGGAGAATAGCAGCGATCGGCAGCGGCTCGAGGACCGGGGCCAGCTCGGGCAGGAGACGCACCAGCCAGGCGCAGCCGGCCAGGACCCGGCGCGCAGTGTGGGGGTCGAAGCCGGCGAGATGCTGCTGCAGCGCCTCCAGCAGGGGGGAGTAGGGCGCCTCCCCGCCGGCGCGATGGCAGCCCCCCGTCAGCACGGTCCAGCCGGCACGCACCGCTCGCCGGCCCGTCTCACGCAGCAGCCGCGTCTTGCCGATGCCGGGCTCACCGGCCAGCAGGAAAGCTGGAGGGCCGTCGCCCCTGAGGAAGGTGTCGAGCGCCGTCAGTATGGCGGCGCGGCCGACGAGGGGATGCAAGGGCGGTTGCGGCGGTGTTGGCCCGACTCTCTCCGTCGAGGGAGACATCGGCTGGATGGCATCATCCCGGCGGCCGGTGGCGAGAAAGTGGGCCCGCTCATCTGGAGTGAGGCTCAGGGCGTCGGCCAGCAGCTGGAGGGATTCGCTGCGCGGAGTGCCGCGGCGGCCGGCTTCGAGATAGGCGATGGTCCGGACGCCGAGGCCGGACCGTGCTGCCAGCTCTTCCTGCGTCAGCCCGGCCGCGGCGCGATACTGCCGGAGCAGTGCGCCGAGCGAGACGGATTGGTCAGACACCATACGGGGTCCGGTTCCTTCTCACCCCCCTGGTAACGTATTCTACCCGTCACCGCGTCAAGGATCGACCACCACGTTGGTCCGTTTATTTTGCAGGTCGGGCAGCTCATTTGGCATGCCTTGAGATCCCGGCGATGGCACAGTTGACGGTAGGCAACTGAGAACTTGAAGTCTGAGGCTGCACCTAGCCCCACGCTGCTTGCTCTGTTTCTATGGCAGCTCGACGCTTTCCGGCTGCGTTCGAGCGATCCCGGGGAGATGATCAAAATCCGTATCGTAGCTGGTGATCGCGTCAAGTCCAAGCCTCTCGGCGTGGGCCAGTAAGAGGACGTCCTCGAAATCAAGCGTCGGAAAGGCGACCCAGAGATCAAGCGCCTGGAGGTAGGTCCGTTTGTGCGGAAGTTTCAGGCCGCGCAGCATGAGCAGCGGCCGCAGCCGCGCTGCAACCTCCGCCGGGCTAAGAGCGTAATGGGCCCGGGAGCGCAGCACGTAGCATACCTCGGTAATGATTGCTTCGATTGTCGTTGCCTCCTCTTCCCCCTTCCCCAGGCGTTCAAAGAGGGCGGCGGCAGCCTGGGCGCGGACGTGGTCGGCTTCGCTTTCGGGAACGACGAGCGCACGGAGGAAGATGTTCGCGTCGAGGAGCCTCATTGGCCCTTGAGCGTCCGCACCTCGTCCTCGATTTTCTCTGCTCGGACTTCGCGGCTGATGGCCTGAAAGTCCTCGGTCCTCGTGGCCGGGGCCACCGAGCCAAACACGGCTTGGAGCGGGAAGGCAACCGGGTGCAGTGTCACCTCATCCCGCTCAGTGTCGATGGCGAAGGCGACTTTGTCATGAGGTTTCAGGCCGAGACGGCGTTGCACTTCCGCCGGCAAGGTGATCTGCCCCTTCGTGGTGACCGTGGAGATCAGTTCTTTGACAGGCATGGGAGTCTTATCCTTGGTAGTCTCTGATTCCCTTGTATTATACCGCGTTCCTTGCTCTCGGTGAGCGGGGGATCTTGCTCGCGGAGTGAGGATCCTGCTCGATGTCGGATCGTGTGCATGCACCGTCTCTGCGGGCGGCTGAAGGGCACCGCGCGCCGCTCGTGCCTCCCGCCTCCCGAGGAGGCCGGCTCCGGCAAGAGGGCAGGGCGCGCGCTACCGTATCCGGCGAACCGCGACCCCGGCGAGCGGACCGAGCTCGTGCCAGGCAGAATCGGGAGTGTAGATGGGAAGGTCGAGCTCTCCGGCTAGCGCCAGTGCGGTCTCTGCGTTGCCGGCCGGTGCTTCCGCTCGCCGCTCCCGGGCAAGCTCGTCCACCAAACTCACGTCCCGCGGAACGTAGCGCCGCACCAGCGCTTGCGCCTGGCGGATCGCGGCGCGCCCCGGGAGCACGCTCAAAGCACCGTCCGCGCTGAGGACCAGGATGACATCGTCACCCGGTTGCACCCGGAGGGCACGCCGAAACGCGGCCGGCAGGAGCACACGCCCGCTTGCGTCTGTCTTCGCCGCTTCGTGACTCACCGGCAAACCACTCGCTTCGGACGATATCTCGGAATACGGCGCACTCCCGAGACGGCGACCCGCGCTTTGCGCAGTTCACGGCGCAGATCGGGCGGCGTATTTTGCAGGTCATTTTGCAGGTCTATTGCATGGACACCGTCCACGTAGCCTCCTAGAGTGGCGGGGACGAGACATGAGAGGAGACGGAACCACATGGAAACCATGCTGCCCGAGAGGCAGCCACTGACCCCGGACACGGACGCCGCCGCCTGCAAGGGGCTGGTCCGGCGGGTGGTGGAGGAAGCCGTGAACGGGGGAAACCTCGCCGTCCTCGCCGAGCTGCTCGCCCCCGACATCCACGGCGGCGTGCCCGGCGTCCACGGCGCCCCCGACGTGCAGGAGTTGCTGCGCGTCTATCGCGAAGCGGTGCCGGATGCGCGCTGGATCATCGAGGAACAGTTCGCCGACGGGCACATGGTGGTGACGAACTTAGTTGCCACCGGGACCCAGCGGGGACCGCTCTGGGGGCTGCCGGCCACAGGCAAGCGCATGGCGGTGGCGGGGACGCTGTTCTGCGCGTGTGCGAACGGAAAGATCACAGAGCAGCGGCTCCAGCTGGATGTCTTGGGACTGCTGCAGCAGCTGGGGGTGATGCCCGAGCTGAGCCTGGAGCACGAAGTGCTGGTCGCGCGCGTGGCGCAGCAGAATGCGGCGGCGTATCGGAATCGGGACACACAGGAGTAAGGAGACAATGCGTATCTCAGACATCGCGACATCCAAGCGACCTCGGACATCCCTGGTTGAGATCCTCAGCTGCGGGAAGCGCGGGAGCTTCCGTGGAGGGGGCGAGAAGGAGGGAATGCGGGAACACGTGCGGGACCGGCGGTGCGGTCCCGAAGGGGACCGGCGTAAGTGGATCAACAACAGAAAGGGTGAGGCAATGATGCGAATGGTATGGGTCACGGAGCGCAAGAGAGGCCGCGCCACTTCGCGGCATCGGTGCGGCGCGGTTGAGTGCGGAGGTGCAGCATGAGACGTCTATTCCTGCCGCTGGTTGCGGTCTTACTCGGGAGCTTACTGGCGGTGGCTGCACGGGCACCGATGGTGCACGCCACACCGCTCACCATCACCTCGTCCTATACAACGCCGGGCGAGTATGCTGTCATGGTGCCGGCGGGGGTGACCGCCCTCCACGCCACTCTGGTCGGTGGCGCGGGAGGCAGCGGAACAGACTTGGGCAACGGATCTACTCCCGGTGGGCATGGCGCCGCCATACAGGCTGATCTATCCGTCACCCCGGGTCAGACGCTCTATGTCGAGGTGGGAGGGAACGGTCTGGACGGCGGAGCCGGTGGTGCCGGTGGTGCCAATGGCGGTGCAACCGGAGCGGGTAATTACCCCGGCGGAGGAGGCGGGGGTGCATCGGACATCCGGACCTGCTCGGTCAGTGACACGACCTGCAACACGCTGCAATCCCGGCTGATCGTTGCCGCAGGTGGCGGCGGCGGTGGTCAGGGCTGTGTGGGCTGTGGCGGATCAGTCGGCGGCGACGCTGGCCAGGGGGGCCAGGCAGGCGGGACAGGTTCTTGCTATCCGGGATTCAACCCGGGCGGTGGTGGCGGCGCCGGGACGGCCAGTGGCGGTGGAACCGGCGGTGCGGGTGGGACCGCTCCAACCGGACATAGCAACGGCACAGCAGGCAGTGATGGAACATTCGGCGCCGGTGGGGCCGGCGGCAACTTCTATGTGGCCGGTGGTGGTGGCGGCGGTGGCTACTACGGCGGCGGTGGTGGCGGCGGTGGGAACGGCTGCAGTGCGGGTGGTGGTGGCGGCGGCTCAAGCTATACCGGGAGCAGCACCAATGTGTCGCAAACGACCGACACGACCGGGCAACCCCTGGTCCACCTCACCTACATCACGGCAACCGGGCTGACCTCCTCGGATAACCCATCAGTCGTGGGCGAGCAGGTCACCTACACCGCCACCGTCGGTCCGACGCCGGATGGCGGGACTGTCGACTTCCAGGACGGGGGCAGCGACATCAGCGGGTGCAGTAGTGTGACCGTCGATACCAGCACGGGCAAGGCGACCTGCCAGGCAACCTACACCGGCACCGGCACCCACAGCATCACCGCTGCCTACAGTGGGGACAGCTCCTATGCCGGGAGTGCCTCGCAGACCCTCACCCAGACGGTCAACAAGGCATCGACCACCACCAGCCTCAGCTCCAGCCAGAATCCCTCGGTCGCGACCCGGCCGGTCACCTACACGGCGACCATCGGGGTGAGCAAGCCGGGCGCGGGAACCCCCGGCGGGACCGTGGCCTTCCAGGATGGGGGGAACGCCATCACCGGCTGCGGAGCGGTCACGCCGGATGCGGGCACCGGTCAGGCCACCTGCACCGTCACCTACAGCGCCTCGGGTCATCACAGCATTACCGCCGCCTACAGCGGCGATAGCAGCTTTTTCGGGAGCACCTCGACCGCCGTCGACCAGACTGTGACCGCCGACCTCACCGCCAAGTTGACGCTGACGCCCAGTTCGGTGGCACGTGGTCAGGGCTTGACCATCAGCGGCGCGGTGACCAATGCCGGCACGGTGAGCGAGAGTGTCACCCTGAGCTACCACATCACACTGCCCGGCGGGACGACGATCTCCGCCACCATGGGCACCGCGACGATCGAGGCCGGCCAGACCGTCGCCCGGTCCGCCACCTACAAGGTGCCGCACGCGGCGCCCACCGGGACCTACACGGTGACGTTCACCGCGACCGACACGACCGGCAGCGGTAGTACCACTGCCAGTATCACGGTCACCTGACGAGGATCGGAGGGGGCCGCCGGTATCGACTGCCGGCGGCCCCACTTCCCCCCCGGGCAGCGCTCGAGCGGTGGATCGCGTTTTGGTGTTTCAGGATCGGGTCATCTAGGCCTGACGGCAGAATTGATGGTAGACCCGAGGTGACGAGCGTGATCGGCAAATGACGGCGAACGGTGCCTCGCGCCCCGAGCGCATGCCTCCGGCGACAGGGCGGGTAGAACGGATACGACCTGCCGGGTGAACCCGGGCGGACCATGCCCGAATCCCGCCCGAATTCAGACTTTTAAGCCGAGTGTCCCCAATTCGAGTCCCACCGCCCTCACCATGCCTGGTTGCCGCCCCTCGATTCGTTGGTTGTCAGTGCGACCGCTCGCCACAGGTCCTGGCCATAGGCAAGGACCAGCCCCGACGGGACATCCGTCACCAACTCGAAGTCGTACGGGCCGGAGAGATACCTCCACCGATCGATGTCGAGGCGCTCATAGGTCTGGGCATTCGGCACGACGTCGAGCTCGGGGAACCTGATCCAGGCGGTCGAAATCGTGGCCCTCTCACCCACGGAGAGGTCGAGCCGCCGGATGGGAATGGTATTGGTGGCCGGAGTCCAGCCGAGGTCGATGTCGGTACAACCGTCGAGCGTCGGCGCGTGCTGATCGTTGAGCAACCAGCGCCCCTGCCCATGAGAGGCCAGGTGGATCTCACGCGTTTGCCCGGGCGTCGTCACCACCGCGGACACCGACAGTGGGCTCCATTCACGGGTCACGGCGACCTGGTAGTCAATACGGCACGGAACTCCCTCGCGCGGCAATACCGCCACGCCTGTCAAGTGGAGCAGGGTCCCGTGCGTTTGGAGCGTGGCATAGTCGCAGCTTGCCAGGGACGCGCAGTGCCAGAGCACGCCGATCGTGGGGTCAGGCATGAGCACACGATACTCCGCGCGGCGGCATTTACCAACCGCCGGCTCCATATGCGACAGGGCTCGTGCATTATCCCGTGGTGGTCGCCTCGAGTGGCGACCAGCACGGTGTGGTCTACGCCGGCGTCAGGCTGGCCGGCACTCGGGCCGGCCACTACGACCCGGCGATGTCGATAATCCACCAGCCCCGGCGTGTGCAGAGTGAGCCGGCGGAGTTGGTGGCGGGCCGCGGTTCCTGCGCGGCCGGTATCGGTGTCACCACTCGGCTCGGCTTCTGCATGGGTGGTCCTCAAACCATCGGTGCGGCATGACCACAGTCAAGACGTGCCCGTTGCTGCCTTCCCGACAGAGGTCTCGAGTGGTATTGCCTATTGTGGAGTGAGTTAAGCAGCAAGATCGGGCTTGTACCCCTCGGGAAGGAGGGAAGGGATGCGGGCTGCAGGTGAACGCGATTCTGGGAGTGGAGCCGGGTATCCTCCGGGCGTCACGCTTCGTACATTCATGGAGACACATGCCGGTGACTATACGCTTGCGGAAGGCCTGGCTACCGTCTCGGTCGACCAGCTCGATCCTGATCTCGCCGCTCAGCCGGTGGACGTCTATGAGGTAGGGCTGACCCCGGATGGACGGTCCAAGGTCCATCTCTACGTCGTGAATCCCCACCGCCATGTGTTGACCTACGTGGCATCCGCCGCCGGTTCTCCACCCGGGCCCGATGCGCGGGACGCGGGAGAAGGCGAGGGCGCCCCACGGGGGTGACTCAATCCAGCGAGCCGGTATACGACCAGCTAGCCGCCGAATAACCAGGCGGCTGGATCCGGCGCCGGGGTGGGAAGGGAGATGGCCCATGCCTGGCGTCCACCGGGAGTGTCACGTGTCACCCCCAGCGTTTTCCCCTGCCACGGGTCCCAGTCCAATGACGTGATCCCGGCGAACGGTAGTGCGAGGTTGCGGCTGCCCGAGCCGTCCAGATTGACGAGAACCACGCGGCTTGAAGTTGCCGGTGGCCCAGGGGCCGACGTGGCGAGCGCCAGAACGTGATTGTACGGGTCGAACGCCGACGCGTGGATCACCCGTGAGCCGAGATGGAGGAGCAGTCTCCGGTGACCATGCGGGACGTTCAAGAGGAACAGCGCATCACCCTGCCGGTACAACAAGCTCCGCCCGTCGGGAACCCACGACAGAAAGGTGACCCGGCGCAGCGCAAGGTGCAGGACGACGGGCCCGATTCGGCCCTCCGTGCCACCTATGTTCCGGATCACAAGTCCGCGGCTCGGCTGGAAGAGGGCAAGGTCCAGGGAGAGCGGGGAGACGGCGAGCAATCGCCCGGGATCCGGCGGTGGCAGGAATCGGGGACTTCGGTATGCATCCGTCCGCGGATGCTGTGGATCCACTGCTTCCAGCCGTCCGGCTGCTGTGTACCACAGGTACATGTGCTGGCCGTTCTCCAGGCTGGTCGACAACGTCGTCCGGCCGATCCCGGCTTCGGGCCCCACCAACGATGCCCCCGCCGGCAGGTCAAGGTGCGACCGTCTCAGCGACGACGTGTTGATGACGGTGAGGCGGTTGGCAGGCGCTCCCTGCATCCGCGCCACGGCGGCCAGATCGTCCACATCGAATGTGGCGTTCGAGACGCCCGATGCCAGAAGCCGCGGAGCACCTCCGGCGGCGGGAGCCGTGTACAGCCGTCCCTGCGAGACATACAGCAGGTGCGTGCCATTCTGGCCCGTGCTGAGAAATCGCCCGGGTGTCGGGCCGAGCCGGCGTGCTCCCGTGACATGCAGCGTCTTCGCGTCGAAGGGGTACGCCGGGACATAGCTCCCCGGGCCTTGCAGCAGGGAATCGATCTGCGGCAGCAGCGTCGGGTCACTCCCCGCGGTGCCGGGTGGCGCCGGCGGAGGGACGACGACCGACTGACACCCGCGCAGACCGATGTAGACAGGGTGCTGGGATCCGTCCGAGTCGGTGAAGACCAGGCTGTCGTGTGAGCCGTCATCCAGTGGACAAGATTCCCACGCGTCAATCGGCTTCGGGAGGTAATTGATGGTGTGGGCGAGCGCAGTGACCTGGGTCCCGTTCTTGACGGTGACGGCACGGACCGCCCTCGTCGGATGGGGACCGTTGAGACCGGCGTATTGCGTGATGGACACCGACACGACCGTGCCGGGTACCCGCAGTGGAGAGCCGGGTGCAGGGTAGACCGGCGGGGTAATGGCCAGGGCGACATACAGGACGAGCGTGCCGCCGTGGCCGTCGTCGGCAAAGCTGAGATCGACCGACACCTGCGTCGTACCGATCGACTCCGCCTCGGTGATCCCGGTCGATGATCCCTGGGGACCTCCCGCGCTTCCTTCACCGTCGAGTGTGTAGCCGCAGGCGGCGAAGGCCGCCGTATACCACGCGGTGACGTTGTCGGCTCCGGCGGGAGCGTCGAAGGTCGCGCTGGCGGACTTCAAGTACAGCACCGCCGGCACGCCAAGTGTCGGGACCGGCTCCGTCTGCGTCGTGAGCTGAGCGCCGGGATACAGCGGGAGCGATAGGGTCAGCGGGCCGGGGGGTCGGTCGGCAGGCGGCGTGAAGGACTGGGCGCCGGGGTAGTGTGCGCCCGGCTGCAAGACGAGAGTGAGCGGCGCCTGGCAAGGGGTGGACTGAGCCGAGACCTCGGAGTGCGTGACCAGGCCCCCCGGCAGGGAAGCGGCGAGCAAGGCGAGCAGCCGCACGAGCAAGCGCACCGTCACCTCCGTAAAGCGCACGTTCTCACCATAGAAACGCGCGGCGGCGGCGATCTGTCACACTACGATGGGACTCGTTCGGATAGAGAAGGGCAGGGGATGCCGTTGCAAACACAGTACGACGCCGTCATCGTGGGGGGCGGTCACAATGGACTTGTCGCCGCGGCGTACCTGGCGCGGGCCGGTCAATCGGTCCTGCTGCTGGAGCGTTCGGAGGAACTCGGCGGAGCCACCTCGTCGCAGCGCGTGTTTCCGGGGATGGACGCGCTCCTTTCTCGGTACTCGTACCTGGTGAGTCTCTTCCCGCGCCGCATTATTGAGGAGCTGGGTCTGCCATTCGAGACGCGCCGCCGGGCGATCGCCTCCTGCACACCGTACTCCGCGGCCGGCACACCTGATGCTCTCGTCCTCTCGAATGTCGATCCGGAGCGCTCACGCCGGTCATTCCTGGCCTGTGCCGGTGAGGAGGATTGGTCCGGATTCCAGCATCTGAGGGAGCTGGAGGCCGCCTTCGCGGCCGCTGTCTGGCCGAGTCTTCTCGAACCACTCCGAAGCCGCTCCGACTGGGAGCATGCAATGCGGTCGCCGCTGGAACGCGAAGCATGGGACGCGTTTGTCGACCGGCCGCTGGGCGATGCTCTGGAGCGTCTCATTCGAAATGACGTGGTTCGCGGGCTGATCTTCACCGATGCGAAAGTGGGCATCCTGACCCATCCACATGATGAGAGCCTGCTGCAGAATCGCTGCTTTATCGTCCATGTGATCGGCAACGGAACCGGGGAATGGCGGGTCCCCGTCGGTGGGATGCGCGCGCTCGTCAATGCGCTGGCCGACAGTGCACGGGCCGGAGGCGCGGAGTTGATGACCCACTCTCCGGCTCTCCGCATTCATACCGGCTCGCCCCGGCACACCGTTGTCTTCGAGAGTGACGGCCGGCAGCAGGAAGTCGCGGCCACCCGCGTGCTGGTGAACGCCGGCCCGCAGGTCTTCGATCACCTGCTCGGGCGCCCGTATGTCTCCTCCGCCGCCGATGAGGGATCCGTGTGCAAGGTCAACATGTTGCTTCGCCGCCTCCCCCGGCTCAAGGCCGGCGTCGATCCACGCGATGCGTTCGCCGGCACGTTCCATGTGGATGAGTCATACAGCCAGATGCAGGAGAGCTATCGGCAGGCGGTATCCGGTTCGATTCCGCGGACGGTTCCGGGCGAGGTGTACTGCCATTCGCTGACCGATGACTCCATCATCGGGCCCGATCTGCGGCGGCAAGGGTATCAGACCCTCACGCTCTTCGGGCTCGATGCTCCGTACCATCTGTTCAAGAGCGACAACGAGTCCGCCAAGGAGATCTATTTGCGGCGCTACCTGGAGGGGCTGAACCGGGTTCTGGCGGAGCCAATTGAGGACTGTCTCGCCAAGGATGAGCGCGGGGAGCCGTGCATCGAGATCAAGTCCCCGCCCGATCTGGAACGGGAACTGGCCCTGAACTGCGGCAACATCTTCCATGGCGAGTTGTCCTGGTTCTACGCGGAGAGTCCCGAAGAGGTCGGACGATGGGGTGTTGAAACCGAGTACGACCGGATCTACCGCGCGGGCTCGTCGGCGATACGGGGCGGCGCCGTGAGCGGAATCCCGGGACGAAACGCCGCGCAGGCTATTTTCGAAGAGGTGGGGATGCTGAGCGGCGCCCGCCCGGCCTGACACCCGCGTGTCGCGGGCCCCGGGGGGTTCGCGGCATCGGCACGGCTGCCGATAGGATGTGGCAGGAAGGAGTTCGTCATCGAACCGGGGTGAGCGGCGGCCGGCCTTTTGTCACCGCGCACTTCGCGCAGACACTGGACGGACGAGTTGCCACGCGGACCGGGGACTCGCGATGGATCAGCAGCGAGGAGTCCCTCCGTTTCGCCCACTGCTTGCGCTCCGGGCATGAGGCGGTCATGGTCGGCGTCGGCACGGTTCTCGCCGACAACCCGCGCCTGACGGTCCGCCTGGTGGAGGGGACATCTCCCCATCGCGTGATTGTGGACAGCACGCTCCGCTTGCCCCTGGAGGCCTCGGTGCTGTCCGACGGCGCGTCCCCGACGCTCGTCGCGACGACCTCGCGAGCTCCGGCGGAGCGGATCCGCCTGGTGGAGCAGGTTGCCCAGGTCGAGGTCGTCGCGACCGACGCGACAGGCGGCGTGGATCTCGACGCACTTCTGCGGCGGCTCGTGGTGCGGGGACTGAGCAGCGTCCTCGTGGAGGGCGGTTCCCGTTTGATCACGGCCTTCCTCCGGCGACGCCTCGTGGATCGCCTGGTCGTCTGCGTGGCTCCCATGATCCTGGGAACCGGCACCGATGCCGTGGGCGACCTGGGCATCGACGTGCTCGGCGAGGCCATCACGTTTGAGTCCGTCACCTTTACGCCTCTGGGCCGCGATGTGATTTTCGATGGCCGGTATCGCTGAAGCGGTCTGGTTCGAGGCGGCACGGAGCGCCGCTGTGCGGCGCGAATCCCTCCCGGACGTTGGGCCGTCCGACATTCGGGTCCGATCCCTGTATTCCGGCATCAGCCAGGGGACCGAGATGCTCGTGTATCGCGGCGAGGTGCCGGCAGACACCGCCCTGGACCTTCCCACCCTCGAGGGCAGCTTCGGGTTTCCGGTCAAGTACGGGTACGCCGGCGTGGGCTGCGTGGCCGAGGTGGGCGGGGAGGTGACGGCCGTTCGCGTGGGGGACCGGGTCTTTGTGCATCATCCCCACCAGAGCGAGTACGTGGTTCCCGCAAAACTCGCGGTACCCCTGCCCGCCGACCTCGATCCCGCGCTCGGCGTCTTCTTCGCCAACGTGGAGACTGCCCTGAACGTGGTGCTCGATGCGCACCCTCATCTGGGTGATAGTGCCGCGGTCTTCGGACAGGGTGTCGTTGGTCTCCTCGTGACTCAGCTCTTGCGCCGCGCCGGAGTGTCGTCTGTCGTCACGATCGATCCTTCGGCCGCCCGGCGCTGTCTGTCATTGCGCGTCGGGGCGGACTCGTCCGTCGGGCCGGAGTCAGCCGCTGAATTAATCCGCGATATCGCTGCCGGACGGGGGACCGATCTGGCGATCGAGGCGAGCGGCAATCCGGCGGCGCTCGGCGCGGCGCTGGATGCCGTGGGAGTGGAGGGGACAGTCGTCGTGGCCTCCTGGTACGGCACCAAGCCCGTGTCATTGCCGCTGGGCGACCGCTTCCATCGCGATCGCCTGCGCCTGGTCAGCTCTCAGGTCGGCAAGCTTAGCCCGGCTCTGGGGCCGGGGTGGGACCGCGGGCGGCGGACTCGGCTCAGCGTCGGTCTTCTGTCACAACTGACTCTGGATCCGCTGATCACCCATCGCTTTGCTTTGCGGTCGGCGCCGGAAGCCTACCGGCTGGTCGATCGGTGTCCCGGCGACACGGGGCAGGTCATCTTCACGTACGGAGAGGGAAATGTTTGAAGTGGGAATCGTCGGCACGTTCGAGGCAGCTCACCGCCTGAAAGGGGAGTTCGGGCCGGCGTCGAATCTGCACGGCCACACGTATCGCGTGGACGTCTCGGTGCGTGGGCAAGACCTGCGTTCCGACGGCACTCTCTTCGACATCACGGTGCTGCAGAGCGCGGTCAACGACACGCTCTCGAGCCTCGACTATCACGATCTCGACGAGTTGCCCGCCTTTCGCGAGGGGAACAGTACCGCCGAAAAGGTGGCCCACTTCATCTACGGTGATGTGGCTCCGCGGCTCGCCGGATGGGGGCTTCGTTCCCTGTCCATTCGCGTGTGGGAGTCGCCGGCAGCATTTGCCGGCTACGAGGACAACCTCTGACGCCTCCCGAATTGCACGTTGCCTTGCTGACGCTGGGCGACCCCACGCGTCTCACGGGCGGGTATCTTTACCAGCAGCGCATGGAACAGCTCGCTCCGCGCTTCGATGCCCGCGTCGAGTTCATGTCCCTGCCGGATCGAGGCCCTGCTCCGGCAGTCGCCGCCGCGCCAGGACTCCTCCGCCGCGCCGCCCGATCAGGAGCGCATGCGGTCGTGGTAGACAGCATCGCGGCCGCGTATCTCGCGCCGTGGCTCGCCGGCGCGCCGCCGATTCCGCTGATCGGATTGCTGCATCAATTGCCGGGCGGAATCGGAGGAAACCCGCTACGATTCGGACTTCGCGGCGTCCTGGACCGCGCGACGTACCGGCGAGCCGTTCGGCTGATCGTCCCGAGCGCCTGGGCGCGTGACCGGCTGGTGACGCAGGGCATGGATGCGGGCGCCATCCGCATCGTTCCCGCCGGCCGGCCGGCCCTCGCGCCGCCGAAGACCGCCCGCCGGTCGAAACCTGTGATCCTGTGCGTGGCGAACTGGCTGAGACACAAGGGCATCCACCATCTGGTCGAGGCCTTTGCCCGCTTACCGGCCGGCAGCGCCACGCTCCATCTCGTCGGTGATATCGGCGCGGACCCGCGCTACACCGCCGATATCACCCGCCGGCTGACCCGTTCCGGCTTGCGAGATGCCCTCGTTATTCACGGGTCCATCCCACCCGACGCGGTGGACGCACTCTATAAGTCGGCAGATGTCTTTGCTCTGCCAGCGGAGAACGAAACGTACGGCATGGCGTACGTCGAGGCGATGGCAGCCGGTCTACCCATCGTTGCCTGGATGTCCGGCAACGTTCCGTATCTCGTGCGGGACGGCAAGCAGGGACTGCTGGTTCCGGCCGGAGATGTCGATGGGCTCACGGCGGCGCTCCACGCTCTCATCACTAATCAAGAGTTGCGCCGCCGGCTGGGGGACAACGCCGGCCGCCGCGCGAAGACGTTTCCGACGTGGGAGGAGTCGGCAGCAATATTCTTCGGCACGATTCGGGACGTCGCGGGATAGTGGCGAGGCGCGATCGGCGGGACTTTCCGGTCTGACAGTCTTACTCGGACCCGGTGACCTGATCGCCCACGTCGGGACGCCGCAAGTGCCGGTCGGTCGCGTCCTGGTAGGCCCGAGCGGCGCGCAGCACCGTCGCTTCCTCCCATGGCCTCCCGACCAACTGGGCACCGACCGGTAGACCTCCGGCCAATCCGGCCGGCACCGAAATGGATGGTAGCCCCGTCAAGCTCCACGGGTAGGTGAGCCGGGTGAGGGCGCGTGTGACGGCAACATCGTTCGGATCACCGATGCGCGGGGCAGTGACGGCACACGTTGGACACAGCAGGAGGTCATAGACGCGCATGATCTCCTGCATCCTGCGTTTCCAGATGCGGCCGATTTGACGCGCCGATCCGTATTGCGGAGCGGTCCGTTCGCCGGCGGAACGCAGGCGCTCGGCGACACTGGCCCCGAAGCGGGTGGGGTCTGTGGCCAGCCTCTCGGCATGGAACGCCGCGGCTTCGGCTTGCAGCATCGTTGTGAGCGCGGAAAGAGTCTCTCTGATACCTGGAATCTCGAGCGGCTCGACGTGCGCTCCCAGTGACGCCAGGGTCGTGCCGACGCCGGCAACCAGGTCCCCGATTTCCGACTCCAGGTCCTCCGAGAAGAAACCGGACAGGACGGCCACGCGGAGATCGGCCACGTCCAGGTCGTCTTCTCCATACTGTTTCGTCGCAACATCTACCGACATCGGATCGTTCGGGTCGTGGCCGGATAGAACGGAGAGGAGCCGCGCGATATCGGAGGCGCGTCGGGCCATCGGGGCCACGATGTCGAAGGACCACGCCAGGGGAACGACGCCGGCGCCGCTGATGCGGCCGGTGGTGGGACGCAGTCCGGAGACGTTACACAGCGCGGCGGGAATCCGGCCCGACCCGCCGGTATCACTGCCCAGCGCGAGGACCGTGAGATCGGTGCCGAGCGCGGCCCCCGCTCCACTGCTCGATCCACCTGTCATACGATCGGTGTCCCAGGGATTGCGGGCGGGCCCGAAATGGGGATTGACCCCGGTCGCGCCGAGCGCCCATTCGTGCATATTCAGCTTGCCGAGAACGACGGCGCCGGCCTCCTTCAGACGCCGTACAACGGCGGCGTCCGTGTCCGGCACGTTGTTCGCCAGGAACGGGCTTCCCGCGGTCATGCGCACGCCGGCGAGCGCGATGTTGTCCTTGAGCGCCACCGGTATCCCCTCGAGCGGCCGCAACTCGGCGCCGGCCGTCAGCCGGGCCTCGGATTCACGCGCCGCCTCGAGAGCAAGATCGGCCGTCACGGTGAGATAGGCGTTGAGGATGCCGTTGTGCTGGTCAATCCGGCGAAGGTACTCGTTCGCCACCTCGACCGGAGACACGCTTCGATCCCGGAATCCGGCAATGAGATCATCGGCGCCCAGCGCAGTGAGGACGGTCATGAGCCGTTCGTTTCCGCGTGGCGTGCGGTGGATCCCAGCCTCTCCGCGCAGCCCTCCGCCGGTGCCGCGCGTTCCGCCATTTGGGGCGGGGTAGACATCGGCGACCGGTTCCATCCGACGCCCCGGGCCGCCCGCGTTCCCGGGACGCGCTCTGACTTTTTGACAGAGCGAGTCGCCTCGTCCACCGGTTCCGCGTCCCGGCGTCGTGACACTTCCTCGACGGACCGCGGCAGGCGATCCGGCCGATGGGCCATGATATGCGACCCTGGGTCGTTCATATCGCTCGGTCCCCTTTCGTTGACACTTGATCCGGGGCCGACTACGATGGCCGTGAGAAGTCGCTTCGGATGAAGGCTTCCGCCTCGCGCCGCCGTCCCTTCCCGAGCACCTGGATCGTGACTGCGTCACCCAATTCTGTGTCATCTATCACGAGCACGGCTCGTCTACGGATGCAAGGAACCTGGATTGATTTTGTACTGTAGCGGCATCGACTCCAACGTACTGGCGATGATGCGAGAACAGGTGGACCAGGGGCCGGAGATAATCGACCGGACGCTCTCGGACGTGGACGCAGCGCGGTGCCCCGACGAAGAGCTCGGCGGGCAGGCGGGATGGTAGGTTCTCTCGTACCCGACGTCGTCGACGACGAGAGGGTTGTGGCGGAGGCCCGCGACGCGCGCGTCCAGTTGGTCCGATTCCTCTACTGCGATCTGAGCGGTGTGACACGCGGCAAGACCGCGCACGCCCGACGCCTGGCCGACAAGCTGCGGGAGGGGGTCGGCTTGACCCGCGCGCAAATGGCGATGAGTTTTCTGGAGCAGCTCGTCCCGGTCGAGGGCATGGAGCCGGTTGGCGAGATCCGTCTCGTGCCGGACCCGTCCACCTTCTCCGTATTGCCCTGGGTTCCGTCGAGCGCGAGCGTCCTCTGCAATCAGGTCGGACTCGACCATCAGGATTGGGGCGCCGATCCTCGCGGCTTCCTCAAGCGCATGATCGAGCGAGCGGGCGACCATGGGATACGGGTGGAAGCCTCGTTTGAGGACGAGTTCTTCCTGGCCCGCGAGGTGGACGGCCGGTTTATCCCGTTTGACAGTGCCCCGGTCTACAGTGCGATCGGCCTTGACTTGAGCGCCGACGTGATGCACGACATCGTGGACGCTCTGGAGCAGCAAGGGCTGCTCGTCGAGCAGGCGATCAACGAGTATGGCCCCGGCCAGCAGGAGATTGCGATACGCCATGCGCCGGCATTACGGGCGGCGGACAACCAGATTAAGGTCCGGGACACCGTCCGCGGCGTCGGCCTGCGCCACGGCTTGCTGGCGTCTTTCGCGCCGAAGCCCTTTCCCGGGACGGTCGGAAGTGGCGCGCATGTCCACTTTTCGCTGTGGGATACCGAGACCGGCCGTAATCTCCTGTACGACCCGAACGCGCCGCGCGGCCTGAGCGATTTGGGCCGCCACGCCATTGGCGGACTTCTGACGTACCTACCGGCGCTCATCGCCCTGACGTGTCCCAGCTACAACTCCTACCGGCGTTTGCAGCCACATGCCTGGAGCAGCGCCTTCACGGCCTGGGGGTTTGACAATCGCGAGGCTGCGATACGTGTTTCGTCCCCGTTCTGGGGCAACGAGGAAGGGAGCTTCAACCTGGAGCTCAAGCCGGTCGACAACTCGGCGAACCCGTACCTTGCTCTCGGCGGCATCATCGCGGCGGTGCTGGACGGGATCGACCGGTCCATCGAACCCGGTCCGCCCTCCGAGCATGATCCGGCCAATCTGAGCGAGGCGGAGCGAGCGGAGCGCGGGATCCGCCGCCTTCCCACCGATCCCGAGTCCGCATTGCAACAGCTCGAGCAGGACAGGCTGCTGACGGACGCCCTCGGAGAGTTCCTGGCGCGCGCCTACCTGGCTGTGCATCGCGCGGACAACGCCGCTTTCGCGGCGGAGGACGAAGACTTCGAGATCCGCAACCACTTCTACAAGTTCTAGGAGCAAGTCGTGCGGGCGACCCTCGACTTCGAGTTCATCCCTCTGATTGATAATCACTGCCACGCCGTGGTGCGTGATCAGAATATCCAGGACATCAACGTCTGGCTGGGCTGCTTCACTGAGGGCAGAGAAGGTATGTCCCCCGGCCACGTACGAACGACTGCTTTCGTGCGGCGACTCGTCGCGAGGTTGGCGACGTTCTTTGACTGCGAGCCGACTCCTGAAGCCGTCTTCGCCGCGCGGCAGAGCCGGGACGGTGAACAGTTGATTGCGGCCGTTTTTGATCCAACCAATACGGACACGCTCGTCATCGACGAGGGTCTACCCAGCAAGGATGTCGCCATCCCGAATAAGGACTTCACTCGGATCACCGGCGTTCGTACCGCGTCGCTGTTGCGGCTGGAGTTGCTGATGCAAGATCTCATCGCACAGCACCACCGGTTCGAGGATGTCGAGAACGCGCTGCGCGACGAGCTGCGCGATGTGCGCTCGAGAGGCTTTGTCGGCCTGAAATCGATCGCCGCCTACCGCACGGGGCTCGCCATCGGCCCTCATGCGAGCAACCTCATTCTGGCCGCGTTTCGTGCAGCCCGGACGGAGGTGGAGCGGGGGCGGCGGCTGCGCCTCGAGCACAAACCTCTGCTTGACACCTTGTTGATCATCGCTTTCGAGGAGGCAGCACGTCAGGAGCTGCCCGTCCAGTTTCACACGGGCTACGGAGACACCGATGCCGACATGCTGCTTGCCAATCCGCTGCACTTGCGCTGGGTGCTGGAGAATCCGGCATTTCGTGGCATGAAGACGGTCCTGCTTCATGAGAGCTACCCGTACACGCGCCAGGCCGGGTATCTGTGTGCGGTCTATGACCAGGTGTTCATGGATCTCTCCTATGCGATCCCCTATCTCAGCGTGGGAGCGATGCGGGAGTTCACGCGAGAAGCCCTGGGTGTCGCGCCAACCTCCAAGCTGCTGTATGCGTCCGACGCCGTCTTGTTACCGGAGTTCTACTGGCTGAGCGCGACCGACGGACGGCGTGTGCTGGCGGATGCGATCACGGAGCTGGTCGCCGACGGTGATCTGGCGCGGCAGGACGCCGAGGCCGTTGGACAGGCTGTGCTGAACCGGAACGCTGCACGGCTCTACGGTTTGGCGTAGTCGTCGCGCGCCGGCGCATGGAGATCGTCCCGGCCGAGCGCGCTGCCCGGTGCTGCCGCCTCGAGGTCATACCCGCGGTCGTAGCCGCCGGGCGGGGCCCCGTAGGACCGCAACACGTCCCACAGAGCCCGCAGAGCCTTGCATCGGCGGCGGGCGGCGCGTCCGGTGGACGAGTCATCCAACATTCGGGCACACCATTGGTCGGGCGCGGTCTTCGTTGACGAACGAGGCGGCCCCCGCGCCTGGACGGAGGGCGCGGGGGCCGCGGAGGAGATTGGATAGAACTACCGGTATTGAACCCGACGCCGCCCCAACCGGGCAGAGGCGGAGGTCCTGCCGCGGGCAGGAGATACGGCCCCATCGCGCCGGCGACATGAATCGAAGCGGCGGGACCCGATCGGCGAGTGGTATAGTCGAAGTTGCTCCCCACCGCGTGCGCGGTGGCGGCGCACCGGGAGGGTAGCGTTGCACGAACGCTCGATTGCCCAGTCGGTGGTGGATATTGCGCGCCGTCAGGCGCGAGGACAGCGGGTAACGCGAGTCCGGGTCAGCGTGGGCTGTTTACGGGAGGTGGTCCCGACGGACCTCCACCGCAGTTTCAGGGTGCTCGCGCAGGGAACTGAAGTCGACGGAGCGGATCTGGTCATCGACGAGATCCCGGCGATCGCTCTCTGCCGGTCGTGCCGCTGCGCCAGCCTCTCGGACTCTCGGCCGCTTGCGTGTCACGCCTGCCGCGGTGCCGATCTCCATCTCGCTTCGGGCGATGAGTTGCGTGTCGAGTCGGTCGAGACGGCTCGGGTCCCCGTCGGCATGGTCCCTCAGTAGGAACGTCTCGACGCCGCCGGCGTGAGGGAGAGGTCTGTCCCGCGGCTGGGCGGCATGAGGACTTCGGTGCAAAACGGAGCAACTGTCATGCCGTTCGGCCGAAACCACCTGCCGTCCGTCAGACTTTGGTCCCGCGGGTTTCAGGACTTCCTGCTCTCCACGGCCCGGCCGTCCGTGTGGTTTGATAGCCGCAATTCCCGTTCCGCTCCGAGGCCCCTGTGCTTTTCCCTTTACGCACGGGGGCCTTTCCCTTTAAGGACGGCGAACCGCACCCGGACTCGGTTCGAGTGGCGAGGCTCCGCCGATGAGGCGGGCAATGCCGCTCTACGCCGCGGACGTGGGTGTGTTGCGGCGCTGATAGAGCGGATGGCCGCGGCGGTCCTGTCCGCTCCGGCGGTCCCATTCTTCGCCTATCAGAACGTCGAGCCCTCTCTCCCGGTTCCACGCCATGCGCCGAGCAGTGTCGGTGCGTCGATCAACCCCACGTCGCCTTTCGCGCCCTGACCTCCGCTCCTGTCGTTCTTCCACAGAGCCCCCTCCAGATTCGGACGCCGCACGCGCCCACGTGATGGCACAGTAACATGCCCGCCGCGCGAAGACAATAGTTCGGAAGAGGATTGATCCGAGCCGATTTAACCGGTTCCGATGTGGAGGATTTTGCCGCGCTTGGGAGCTCCGCGGTCCTCCAGCCAGCGCGTCAGCTCGCCGGATGCCAGCGGCGGGCTCAGGTAATAGCCCTGCACGTGGTCGCACTCCATGGAGTCGAGCAATTTGTACGTTTCTTCGTTCTCCACTCCCTCGGCGACGACCTTCAAACCGAAGTTATGACCGAGATCGATGACCGAGCGAGCGATGAACGCGCCTTCTCCGTCATCGAGCATGTCCAGGACGAAAGCCTTGTCAATCTTGATCTCCTGGGTCGGCAGGTGGTGCAGGTACGCAAGGGATGAATATCCCGTGCCGAAATCATCTATGGAGATGCGCACGCCCATCCGATGGAGACTCTCGAGGGTGGCCCGCGCCCGTTCGGCGTCAACCATGATCGAGCTCTCCGTCACCTCTACCGCCAGTCTTCGTGGCTCAATGCCGCGCTCGTCGAGTAGCTCGCGGATCGACTTCACAAGAAGTGGATCATGGAGATTCTGGGCGGAGAGGTTGATCGCGACACGTAAATCGAAACCGTCGTCAAGCCACGATGCGAGCTGGCGCAGCGCGTCTCGCAGAACCCACATGGTGAGAGGGCGGATCAGTCCGGTCTGTTCGGCGAGCGGAATGAACTCATCCGGCGGGATCATGCCCTTGGTGGGGTGATGCCACCGCGCCAGGGCCTCCACCGCGTCGACATGGCCCGTGCGTACGTCAACTTTCGGTTGATAGACGAGATAGAGCTCGCCATTCTCAATGGCGCGCCGCAGGTCTCCCTGCAGAGCGAAGCGGACTGGGTTGTGCTGATCGTTATCGGCCGCATAGACCGCGATCCCCAACTTTTCGCGTTTCGCCGTGTACATGGCGACATCGGCATGCTGCAGCAACTCGCCGGCATCGAGCCCATGGTCAGGATATAGGGCGATACCGACGCTGATTCCCACATCGAGGATCTGGCCCTGCACCGGGAACGGCTTGTCCACGCAGCGCAGGATCTTTTTGGCGACCGTCACTGCCGCTTCCTCGTCGACCGACGGCAGAAGGACGGCGAATTCGTCGCCGCCCAGGCGCGCCACCGTGTCAGACTCCCGGAGGACAGACGTCAATCGAATCGCGGCCTGTTTGAGCAGTAAGTCGCCGTGCAGGTGGCCGAACGTGTCGTTAACCTCTTTGAACCGATCCATGTCCATGAGGAGAACGGCCACCGGATTCCTCCCGACCGATGCCACCGAGAGCGCGCGCTCGAGCCTGGCGTAAAAGAGAGCTCGATTCGGCAGGTCGGTCAGTGAGTCGTGCATGGCGCGGTGCTCGAGCTCGCGTTCGGCCTGCTTCCGCTTGAGGAACTGAGCGATGGTCGAGCTGACGGATTCGACGGTCTCAATCGCCGTCGCATCGCGCGCCCGAAGGTCCCGGCTCACGAACTGGATTACTCCCTGCGTCTCACCGCCCGATCGAAGCGGATAGCAGAACACACTCTGTATCCCTCCCTTGTCGCCCGGCGCCTGTTTCAGCCTGCCTTCGCCGGCAACCTCCGCCGCCCAAACCGGCTCGCCGCGGACGATACACTCACCTATGAGCCCCGTATGGGGGCGCAAGAAGGCCTTGTCGCAGGAGAGAACGTACTGCTCCAGCTGTGCGTCGGGAGACGACCAGGAGAATCCGACGCGCAGCCGGTCATCGCGCGTGTCGGTCTGCCAGAAGAGCGCGGCATCCCAGCCGCCGGTTGTCGCCAACGCTTCGAGGATACGGGGAATCGAGTCAGACAGAGAGGCGGCCCGGGACAGGATATCCGCGACCTCGCGCCGTAGGTCCGTCCGCTCCTGAACCGCCTGCAACGCCATTTCCGCCTGCCGGTGCCGCGAGATATCTCGAATCACGAGAACCAGGCCTCTGGTCTCCCCCGATTCCCGCACGGCCGAGATTCCGGCCTCGGCGGGGAAAGTCTTGCCGTCGGCGTGAAGTGCCGAGTATTCACACGTCAACGTCTCCCCGCTCTCCAGCGCCTCCCGCATACGGCTCGAGACGTCCGAGCGATCGTCGAGAGCGACAAACTCAACGAGTCGCCGCCCCGCGAGTTCCTCGCTGCGGGCGAAACCATGAAGCGCAGCCGCGCGAGGGTTCGCGAGCTGAACGTAGCCATAAACATCGGTGAGTATCATCCCGTCCGGCGAGATCTCCACCAAAGTCTGATAGTGCTGGTCGGCCTGGCCGCCGCCTGCTTTGTCGGTGTCATCTTGACTTTCGGACAGCAGGAGTACCGCTCCGGTCACATGCCTGTCGACCGTCATGGGGCCCGCCGCGTAACCGACCGCGATGGTCTCGTCGCCGACGACAACGTGGCCTTGCCCGTGGAGCACCTGACCGGAAAGCGCCGCCTTCAGCCAGCCTGGGTCTTCTCCGTCGTCAGTAACCAGCCGGATCGTGTCTGCGACGTGCAGCTTATGAGTTGACGTTCCTTGCTTCGCCAGTAACCGATCGGCCGCCGGGCTGAGCGACACAATACGGCCGGCGGTGTCGACCAGGCAGAAGGCACCCGCGGCGTAATTGGATACGGCGTCCGCCGTTGCCTGGTGGTAGCGAGCGGATGCCTGGGCGCGGTGAAGTTGAAACGCCAGGCCAACCAGGCCGGCCACCGCAAGTAGTACGACCCACAGGTCTGAGACAGGCGGGAGCCCGCCGCCCATGGACGTCACAGCGAGAGCCACCGTAATCACGACTGGAAAGGCGAAGGGCCAGGCTTGTTTCCGCATGTCGACAGTAAAGCAGCCGGCGTATAGCAGCGATAGGGGACAAAGACTCCTGACGCCTGGGGTCTTCCGTCGCGGCGGTCAGACCGACATCACGTCGACCTCAGTCAACTCCCCGTGGTCGAGCAGCAGAACCCGGTTCATTCCGGCAGACTCCAGAAATGCACGATCGTGCGATACCACCAGCACCGGCCCGGTAAACGCCGCCAGCGCTTCCTCAATTGCCTCGAGCGCCGGCAGGTCCATGTGACTCGTGGGCTCATCCAGGATAAGAAAGTTGGCGCCGCATAGAACGAGCATGGCGAGGGCGAGTTTGGCGCGCTGCCCGTAGCTGAGGGCCGAGATCAGCTTGAGCGCTTCGTCACCGGAAATCAGGAACTTATGAAGATAGGTGCGCGCCTCGTCCTCACGCATCTCGGTTCGGGAGCGAAAAACGTCGAGCACGGTGCTACTTGGCGGGAGGTCGCCTTGCTCCTGGGACAGCACCCCAGCGCGAATACTCGGTCCCATCTTCACCGAGCCGGTATAAGGCATATCCCCGGTGATGCAGCGGAGCAATGTCGTCTTGCCGGACCCGTTTTCGCCGAGCAGCGCGACGCGATCACGTCCCCGCAGCGTGAAAGACACGCCGTGCAACACCTCCTGCCCTCCGTACCCGGCCCGCACGTCGTTCGCTTCTACCACAAGGCGGTTGTCACCGATGGGGTCTCGATTCAGATCGACGAGGTGCAGTCCCCAGCCGGGGAGCGGCTTCTCGATTTGTTCGCCACGATCCATCTCACGTTGCAGCCGACGCTCCCTCACGACCGCTTTACGCGCTACCTTCTTGGCATAGCGGCGAAGGACGTCGTTGCTGGTGCCGCGCTCCGTGCGTCGCGCTTGCTCCTTGGTACGGCGAATGTCTTCTTCGATGCGGGCGATCGCCAATTCCTGGTCCCGGTACGCCTCCACCTGCTTTCGTCGCTCGCTTTCCCGGGCGGCGGTGTAGTCGCTGTAGGTTCCCGGCCACTCCCGGAGCGTGTGATGGGTGGGATCAAGCTCCAGGACCGACCCAATGGTCGCGTCGAGGAAGTGCCGGTCGTGTGAAACGATGATGTAGCTCCGGTCTGACTCCGTGACGAATCGTTCGAGCCACAAGAGCGCAGGCAGGTCGAGGTAATTCGTCGGTTCGTCCAGCAAGAGGAGATTGGCTTCGGAGAGGAGCAGACGCGCCAGCGAGAGCTTCGTCTTCGTGCCGCCGGACAGGGCTGAGATCGGCGTCTCGAGGTCGACGTCGACGGCGAGACCGCTGAGGACCGTTTCCATGCGGGACTCCAGGGCGTAGCCGCCTCTCCTCTCGAATTCGTCCTGTACCGCCGCGTACTCGTCCAACAATGACTCCACCTGACCGGCAGGAGAATCGGCCAGCCGGCTCTCGAGGGCATCGAGCTTCGCCCCAAGCTCGCCCAGACGGCCGGCGGCGCGGCGCAAGGACTGGCGAACTGAGAGTCGCAGCTCGTCGACCGGGTACTGAGGCAGATACCCGGCTTCGCTATGTGGATCTATCCAGATGGTGCCGGAGTCAGGGGAGAGGTCTCCGGCGATGAGGCGCAGCAGGGTGGACTTGCCGGAACCGTTCGGCCCGACCAAACCCACCCTCGCTCCGGGGGCGAGCGTAAACGAGATGTCGATGAGAACCGGCTCTCCGGCGTATGCCTTGGAGACGGAGTCAACACGCAGCATGCAAAGAGGCTCCACAGCGCTCAACGTGGCGATGCACAGGCGGACAGACAGATTTGACGTGGTGAGCGGACCTGCCCGGCAGGCTGTGGCGGAACAGCGCGATCAGCAGACTCTGATCGGAGTCGGACGCGAGTCTGCGCGGCCCGTCGTCGCCGGCCGCTCCTACTCGCCCAGACCTGCCCCGATTAGTTGATCACGCCGTGGTGCCTCCCTCTCTTATGAAGAATTGTAGCGCCGCGGAGTCTGCGCGACAGGAGAAATCGGCATGCATCGTGCTATCGGGGCTGAGGGGAGACGGGAATGGGCCGCGGTATCTGCTCGTCGCATGGACTCTGAGGACGACGATGGCAACTCCAGAAGGCCAGAACCAGGCAGCTCCGAACGAGGCGCCCCCGGGCCCGAAGTGGCGAGACTACCTTGCTGCCCTGGGGCCCGGCTTGATCTCCGGCGCTTCGGACAATGATCCCACTACGGTGGCGACCATGGCAGTGCTGGGAGCGAGCACACGCTTTGGCCTTTCCTGGCTGACGATTCTCGTCTATCCCATGCTCGCGTCCATTCAGATGATTAGCGCCAAAGTAGGCCTGGTCGCCAGGCACGGGTTGCAACGTACGGTCACGAAGCGGTATGGCCGGCACTGGGGCGCCCTCTTGCTCGTCTCGGTGATCGCGGTCAATCTTGTCACCATTGGCGCCGATCTCGAGGGCGGGGCGGCCGCGTTGGGGCTGCTCTTCCATCTCAACTTCAAATGGTTTGTCCTCCCGTACGCGGTCGGGCTGCTCGCCGTCCTCATCTTCGGGAGCTATGCCGCCATCCAGCGTGTATTGCAATACGTTCTGTTCGTGTTCGTCGCCTACATCATTTCCGCGTTCGCAGCGCGCCCGGACTGGGGAGCGGTGCTGGCCGACACGATCCATCCATCCATATCATTCAACTCGACCTACATCCAGGGAGCGCTGGCGCTGCTCGGTACGACCATGACGAGCTATGCATACGTCTGGGAGACCATCGAAGAGGCGGAAGCGCGGCCCCCTATCGGGGAACTGGGCCTGGCGCGTGCGGATGCCGGGTTCGGCATGCTCTTCGCCGTCTCTATTTTCTGGTTTGAGCTGATCGCGACTGGGGCCACGCTCGGCTTGCACCATACGCGCGTTCAGACGGCACAACAAGCGGCCCAGGCGCTCGTTCCCGTCGCCGGCGCCGTGGCGGGAGATCTGTTCGCGATCGGGCTTCTGGCGTCGTCCATCCTGGCCGTGCCGGTGCTCGCTGCCACGACCGCCTACATGGTGTGCTCGGAGTTCGGATGGTACAGCGGCCTCTCGGCCGGGCTGCGATCCGCGTGGCGCTTTTACGTGGCGCTCGCCGCCGCCCTGGCCGTCGCGGTCGGCGTTTCATATCTGGGCATTTCTGCCATCCAGCTTCTGTTCGTCTCCGGCATTGTCGGCGGCATCGGAACCCCGATTAGTCTGGCCTTCTTGTTGATCGTGGCGCGCGATCACCGTGTCATGTCGGATCATCCCATCGGCAAGGCGCTGACGGCGGTCGGATGGTTCACGGCTCTGCTCATCGCCGCGATCAGCGTGTACTTCCTCTGGGAGCAGTTTGGCGCCGGACTATAGCCGGCTCTGACGGCTCGACGTGTCGCGTCCGTAGTTGTAGAACGCCCAGCCGTAGCCCGCCAGCCCGAGGAACTCGGCGACGATGGCGAGGGCGCGGAAGCCGGGTTGCAGCGGGAAGAAGACCACGACGAGGATGAAGAGCAGAGCCGCCGGCACCAGTGAGGCAAAGACGACACTCACGCCCCTTCTTCGACCCGGTTCACCCAGAAACTGAAGGCCCGCGGGAATCAGGACAACGCCAAACGCGATGACGGCGATCACGAGCGGAACGACGATCTCAGGATGGGTCTTCAATCGAAACGCAGGAACCAATGCGAGAACCCATCCGATGAACATCAAGATGGATCCGGCGAATGCCAATCCGATGTCGAGCCTGGGTGCATCGACATCCAGGTCCATCTACGTCTCCCGCGCTGAGGTAGGCGACACGCCCGCGCCGCGATCGTCTTGCCCACTGAGCAGATTCAGGGCCACAAGAGGAGATGGTTATCGCCCGACTTCGACCCGAGGCTCGGGAGCCCGCGCTTGCGTGGCGCGACGCTCCCGACACGTCCCGGCGAGCGCGCGGAGCGTCGAGAATTACCGTCCCGCGGGTTCAGTGAGCCGCGCGTTGACGGAAATCTTGACGTTGCCGCGTAAGGCGTTGCTCACCGGGCACGACTGCTCCGAACGGTCCGCGTACTGGTTAAACTGGTGCTGGTCGATACCTGGGACGTCCCCCGACACGTCGAGGCTCATGGTGGTAATCCGCAGTCCCTGGTCCCCGCGCTCGATACTCGCGGTGGCCTTGACTTCGATGCGGGTTGCCGGGTGGCCTTCCGTCTTCAGCAAATTCACGAGCCCCATGGCGTAGCACTCGGCCTCGGCCGCGGCCAGTAGCTCTTCCGGGCTCGTTTTCCCGGCTGGCGCCTCCATGCGAGAAGCCCATGTCACGGGTGCGTGATCGAGCGCGCCGCTCTGCGTTGACAGTTCGCCCTGTCCTTCGGTTAAAGTTCCCGTCCACACGACTGTGGCATTACGGTCTGCCATGTGTCACGCTCCTCTTTCGGTCGTTGTACGGCCCGATGGCCGTATCTCGGAATGTGCAAGATTCGTGCAGCGTGGACGCGGTGGTGGCGCGTTAGCCGGCGGCGAAGGGGGCGAATGAGGTCAGCTCAAGTGAGGCCGCGATCTCCCGAATGGCGGGATCCGTCAGGGTGCGCAGCTCGATGATCCGCTCGTCCCGGTACGGCGTCGCGAGCCCCTCGCCGTACCCAGGATGGCACATCAGTTCGTGGGTTCCGTCAGGCAAAGATCGCAGGACGCGACTCAGGTGCGGGACCCCGATGCGATGGTGGGCCGGACTGCCGTGATGAACTTGCCCGTAAAAGCGGGGGCAGAAGGTGATGGAGGGGTGGTACATCCGTAGCGGCACATCGAGCTCGGCACTGAGTGACTGGGCGATGGACCGGACCGGCTGGCGCCGGTGCACATGCTGGTGAGCATCCAGATGCGTGGGGTCGCGGCCAACCATGTCGCGAAACTGGTCCAGCTGTTTTCGGACTTCCGCCTCGACAGCCTGTCGGTGGCGCGGGTTCACCACCTCGTAGAGGGCGACCCTCTCCTCCCCCTGCCAGATCCACTCACCCAGGTCAATGTGCAGACCCAGCCCGAGGTCGGGAAAGTCCGCCGCCATTCGCGCCGCATCCGGCGCATCCGGCCAACGAACCATCAAGCTGGCACTGGTCACGATGCCGCGTTCGTGAGCCTCGATAATGCCACGATTGACTCCAGGGCTCATGCCGAAGTCGTCGGCGTTGACCACGAGACGGACGGTCATCCTACTGCTTGTTGCGGTAGAGCGCGCGGTCGGGAACTGCCTCCATCGCTGCGACGTTGAGGTCGAGTCCCAAAAAACGCGCTATATCCCGGCTCACGGCCGGCGCATGCTCGATCACGTCGTCGTAGCGCACATACAGGGTTCGGAAGTTCGGTCGGGACGCGAGCCACTCGCGCACCTCGTCGGTCTGCTGCCGGTAGATGCTTTCCAGACGGTCGTCGGGCACGTCAGCCTTGGACTTGCCCAGACGATCCAGCATCTTATCCTGGGAGCGAATGACCTCCGACAGGTTCCGCACCATGAAGATCACGTCGTACGAGTGTTCTACGGGCAGATCGTAGAGCAACCGGTACACCATCTTCACCGCCTTGCCTTCGGCCTCCGGCAACCACGTGGTGTTTCCGGGGAGCTGCTTCACGGCCTCAAACTCGTAATAGCCTTTCGGGTTGTCGATGTCGGGTACACGCTCGTTGTCCGTCAAAACGGCGACGCCGCCCGCGTCGAGCATCTGCATCATCAGCGATGTGCCGGAGCGGGGGAGTCCTGAGACGATAATGACGGCCGGGCGTCCATCCGTCTCGCGGTCGCGAGGCACATCCTCGGTTATGTTGGTCATGCGTTTTCATCCTCTCTTCTTAGAGAGTAGCCGCGCGAGTGGTCGGTAGTGAACCGCCGAACCCCGCGGAAGGATAGGTGTGGTGTATGCAGAGCCTCTGGGATGACCGTGAAGCGGCCCAGTACGACGGCGATCTCGGACTCCGCGTGTACACCTCCCGGCTACTCGGCCGTGATCCTGGCCTCGTGCTGCACGGGGGCGGGAATACATCGGTCAAGGCCACGCGGCGCGACATTACGGGAGAAGAGATTGACGTTCTCTATATCAAGGGCAGCGGTTGGGATCTGACGACGATCGAGCCGCAGGGCTTCGCGCCCGTCCGCCTGCAGCGGCTCATCGCCCTCTCCGGGCTGGATGAGCTGTCGGATGATCAAATGGCGGCGGAGCTGCGCGTCGCGACCCTGGACCCGGCCGCTCCGTCACCGTCGGTCGAGGCTATCCTCCATGCAATCCTCCCCGCCCGCTTCGTCGATCACACCCATGCCGACGCCCTCATCTCCCTGACCAATACGCCGGCAGGCGAGGAACACGTACGAGACGTCTACGGAGACGACGCGCTTATCGTGCCGTACGTCATGCCGGGTTTCGCGCTGGCGAGATTGGTGGCCCGCATGCTGAGCGGGAATCACGGCGGCATCAGCGGACTGGTGCTCATGAACCACGGGCTGGTGACGTTCGGAGATACGGCCCGCGAGAGCTACGAACGGATGGTCGAGTTCGTCGACCGCGCCGAGCGCTACCTGGGCGGACGCGGCGCGTGGTGGATTCCTTCCAACGAGACGCGCCCGCCGGCGGAGGACCGGATCGCCCTATCAGAGCTGAGGCTGGCCGTCTCACGAGCCGCCGGCACGCCGATGATTCTGCGATCCTGCCTGGATCAGCAAGCTGCGAGCTTCGCCCGCCGTCCAGACCTCGCATCCCTGACGCAGCAGGGGCCGGCCACGCCCGATCACGTCATCCGGACCAAACGCATTCCTCTGCTCGGCCGGGATGTCGAAGCCTACGCCGAGACGTATCGGGCCTACTTTGAGAGACATCGGGCGCGGCTCGCCTCGGACCCGGTGATGCTCGATCCCGCGCCACGCGTCATCCTGGACACAGAGCTCGGCTTGCTCACCGCCGGGAAGTCGGTGCGCGAGGCGATGATCGCCGCCGACATCTACCTCCGGACGATTCCCATCATCCTCCGGTCCGAGGCCCTGGGAGGGTACCGTGCTCTGCCGGAAAGCGAGATCTTCGACGTCGAGTACTGGTCCCTGGAGCAGGCAAAGCTGCGGAACGCGCGGCGGCCGGGGCTGCTGCAAGGGGAGGTGGCGCTGGTGACCGGTGCCGCCTCCGGCATAGGGCGTGCCTGCGTTGACGCGCTGCGAGAGCGAGGCGCGGCCGTCATCGCGTTGGATGTCGACCCGGCGATCGAAGCCATGTGGCCCGGGGAGGAAGTCCTTGGCCTGACATGCGACGTGACGGACGACGCAGCCGTAGACGACGCGCTCGGCCAGGGAGTCGCGGCCTACGGGGGACTCGACATGCTAATCCTGAACGCCGGCATCTTCCCGTCCGGCGCGTCCATCGCCGGTCTCGATGCGAGCGAGTGGGACACGGTCATGAGAGTCAATCTGGATGCCAATGTATCCCTCATGCGTCTCGCGCATCCCCTCCTGTGCATGGCTCCGCGCGGTGGGAGAGTCTGCGTGATCGGGTCGAAGAATGTGCCCGCGCCCGGACCCGGCGCCGCGGCCTACTCCGCCTCGAAAGCGGCGCTGACACAGGTAGCGCGAGTGGCGGCGCTGGAGTGGGGGCGCGACGGTATCCGTGTCAACGTCCTGCACCCCAATGCCGTCTTTGACACCGGAATCTGGACGGACGAGATCCTGGCAGATCGTGCCGCCCGCTACGGCATGGGCGTCGAGGAGTACAAACGCAACAATGTGCTCGGTGTCACCGTGTCGAGCCGCGACGTCGCAGAGGTGGCCGCCGCGGTGCTCGGGCCCGCTTTCGCAAAGACGACGGGTGCGCAGATACCTGTCGACGGTGGCAACGAGCGCGTGATTTAGGCGTTACGTCTCCAGATGCTGCTGGAAGAATTCCAGCGTGAGATACCACGCGTCCGCGGCCGCTTCGGGGTTGAACATATCGGGTCGCATGTCGTTCAGGAAGGCGTGCCCGGCGTCTTCATAAATGTGCATGCCGAAGTCCAGCTCAGCGTCCAGCAGCGCGCCAAGGAGGGCAGGGACACCCGGCATAATGAACGGATCTTTGCGCCCGTAAATGAGCAGTAGCGGGCAACGCACCTGATTCGCCTTCTCCAGCGGCGGATTGCTGCCGTAGTACGGCGCGGCGGCATCAACGGGAAGTCCGGCGAACGCCACCTGCAGCGTCACTCCTCCTCCCATGCAATAGCCGGTGATGCCGACTTTACCCGTGCTTCCCGGCTGCCGGCGCGCCCAGTTCAGCACGTGGGACAGCGGCTCAACGAACTGTCCGAGGTCGCGATTGCTGCTCCATCGAGCCACCAGCCGCATCCGCTCGGCCTGGGTCGGAGGCAACTTGGCAATCTCGTCGTCCAGGGCAGCGGGATCCCGCCGACGCTCGACCGGAATCTGCCGGCGAAGCGCGAAGAGGTCCTGTATTTCCTGAGGCTTCACCGTTCGTCCGAACTGGTCCAGCGAGAAAAGATCGGGGGCGATCGCGACGTAGCCTTCACGTGCGAATCGCAAAGTCACGTCCTGGATGTGCTCATCCAGTCCGAATGCTTCCTGGATGACGAGCACGCTCGGGTACGTGCCTTCGTCGGCCGGACGCACCATGTATATCCGCATGCCGGGTTCCGGTCCCACATCCGGCAGAGTGACCCATTGCGGCCGAACCGCGGTGATTTCCATGTCATTCCCCCTCTATCGAGTGACTATCAAGGTCTATGAGGTCCGTCCGCACGGTGGCGACGCCTCCGTTGACCATATCAACCTGCTGAAACGGGCCGTTCCACCGCCTCGAAGAGAACATCGAGAAATCGGGTGCGTGACGCCTCGACCACGCCGGTGACATTCGGGGTCCTGCCCGTGACGCCGAGGTGATCGACGACAGTCTGTCCCCGACACATCTCACTTTCGAGGGCGACGGCCACGTATCGATCCTCGGTGCGCGTCGCGACCTCCGGCCGGAGGGCGATGGCCATGGCGATGGGGTCGGGAAGGTCAAAGCCTTCCAGGTGCGTCGTGCTCAACGCGAACTCGTTAAGCCTGGCCTGAATCGCCACGCTGAAGTCCGCCAATCGGGTGCCGATGGCCCGGATCCGGGCCTGATCCTTGGGCCTGAACACGGCGTACTTGCGGGAGATATCCCACCCTGCCATGGTGAGACGGAATCCCGCGTGGAAGACGATCTCGGCCGCTTCAGGGTCCACCCAGATGTTGTACTCGGCCACCGGAGTGACGTTACCGACGGAGTCCCAGGTGCCGCCCATCATGACATAACGTCTCACCTTTCCTGCGATCGTGGGATCTCGTTTGACCGCCATCGCAATGTTCGTGAGCGGGCCGAGCGAGACGAGGGTCACCTCTCCGGGCAACCGATTGATGGTTTCGATGATGATGTCGACTGCATGGCCGGCGCTCGCCGAGCCCTTCGGGTCGGGCAAGCCGATGTCTCCCAGCCCATCCTGCCCATGAACGTTTTCGGCGGTCTCGAGGGGACGCAGGAGCGGCCCGTCCATCCCGCGATACACCGGGACGCGAGCGGCGCACATGTCCACCGTGTGGAGCGCGTTTCGCACGCCCTGATCGACCGGCACGTTGCCGGCCACCACGGTGATCGCCTCAACCGACACGTTCGGATCCTGCAAGGCCATGATCAGCGCCACGGCGTCGTCGGATGCGGTGTCGGTGTCGATGAGGAAGGGAACTGTCATGAGTTGGTCAGGTTTGCCACAGCCTTAATGACGCTTGCCCACCAATCGCGTCACCTGCCGGATTCCGATTCTGGGAGCGATAACCCGTGCGCGGCAAGCGCCGCCTGAATCAGGCGCAGAGCCTTGGGCCCGATGCCGTGGAGGTTCTTGAGGTTGGCGATCGGTACGTCTGCCGGGTCAGTGAGATCGTGATAGCCTGCGGAGTTCAGCGCGCGAATCGCGGGAGCGGGGACACCCTTCGGAAAGCCTCTCGTCGATTCCACGGTCATGATTCCACCTCCCGGCGTGACGAGTCCGTAACGATTGTAGGAGCGGTACGGCACGGGTGCGCGTGTGATTGGGCCACAGAGAGCGTGGGCAATCGTCAAGGCGGCACGCGCGAGATGAATTTACCGGCGTCCCGGCGCGCCTTGATGCGTGCGCCACGCCGGTGCCCATCGAGGAGACCGAGCGTTTAGGATAGCCCGAGGTGATCCCTTTGCCCTTCGGCTGACCACCTTCCGCCATCGACTTCATACGCCGAAACCGGTCCTTCGTCATTCTGTGGGCCGGCCAGTTGACATCTCAGATCGGGACGCAGATCTCGGCGCTGGCCGTCCCGCTTCTGATTCTCGGAAAGACCCATTCAGCGGCGTTGGCCGGTGTTGTTAGCGCCGTTTCGATGCTGCCCTACCTTTTCGGACCCATCGCCGGGGTGCTCTCCGATCGGTGGGATCGCAAGCGAGTGCTCGCCCTCACCGACGTCGGTCGAACGGTGGCACTGGGAAGTATTGCCGTCGCTATCTGGCTCGGGCGTCTGACCATCCCGCAGATCTTCGTTGCAGTAGTGGCGGAGAGGGCCCTGGCAACGCTTTACTCGTCGGCGCGGATGGCGTCCATTCCACAGATCGTGGCCCGCGATGAGTTGCGCGTCGCCGCCGCCATGGACCGGTTCTCGGCGGAGGCGAGTGCCCTCTCCGGCGGACCTCTCGGCGGCTTGCTCTACGGAGCCGGCCATGCTTTGCCCTTCGTGGCCGACGCTGCCACCTACGCCCTTCGTATCGTGTCGCTCGCCTTCGTCCACGAGCCTCTTCAACCCGAGACCACCTCGCGGCGCCGGAATCTCCTGGCGGATCTGGTCGAGGGCCTTGCCTGGTTCTGGCGCCAGCCGGTCATCCGTGCGACGAGCCTCGCGCTGGCGGCGTACAACCCGGTCTATGTGGCAAGCACGCTGCTTCTCATCCTCCTCGCGCGGCGTCTCGGGGCTTCTCCGCCGGAGATTGGCCTCGTCTTCGCGCTGCGGGCTGCCGGTGGACTGATCGGGTCGGCGCTGGCTCCACGGGTGGTGCGTCTTGTCGAGCTTGGTCCTCTCTTCGTCGTCACCCTATTTGTGGCGAGTTTGGTCTTCCTTGGCCTCGCCGCAGCTGACTCTCCCGTCGTGCTCGGTCTGCTGGCAGGAGGGCTTGTGACAATAGACGCCGCGGCGCTCGTGGGCGTCGTGGGTTTCAGACTGGCGCTGGTCCCCCCCGAACTTCAGGGTCGGGTCAACAGTGTCTTCGTGTCGGTCGAGACGGCGGCGCTCCCGCTGGGCGCACTGGCCGTGGGCACGGTGAGCCAGGCCTGGGGTCCGCGGGCAGCGGCTCTCTCGTGCGCGGCATGGATGCTCATCGTCACCATTGCCGCCCTCGCCTATCCCTCGCTACGCTCGGCTCGACACCTCACCTCGTGATTCCGCGCCTGGTACAGGCCGTATAGTGGAGCAGACGGGAACGGGAGGGCGACGAGTGGCATCGCGAGGCCGGCGGTACGGCGTCACCATCGCCGTGGACGCCATGGGCGGCGACCACGCCCCCGACGAGGTCATCAAGGGCGCGTCGGACGCGGCCGCTGAAGGCGCCGGCGTTGTCCTGGTTGGCCCGGAGGATGTCGTTCGCGAGCGCATGCAGATCCTCAATGTTGACCTTCCCGTTCATCATGCGCCCTCGGTGATCGGGATGGATGACGCGGTGTCGACGTCCATGTACCGCCAGCGTTCGTCCCTCCGCGTTGCCGTGGATCTGGTCGCGCGTGAGGAGGCCGGCGCGGCGGTATCGGCGGGGAACAGCGCCGCCATTATGGCCATTGCTATCCATGTTCTTGGGCGGCAGCCCGGCATCGACCGTCCTGCCTTCGGTGGTCCCATGCCGTCCGGCCACGGCCGCACCTTCGTGCTCGATATCGGCGCCAATGCGGCGGTGAAACCAAACAACCTCGTGCAATTCGCCATCATGGGCGAGGCCTACGTGCAGGTGTGCCACGGGATCGAGGTGCCCCGCATCGCCCTCCTCAGTAACGGATCCGAGCCCACGAAGGGGACCAAGGTGATAAAGGAGGCGTACGAGCACCTTGCGAAGCTCGACCTCAACTTCGTCGGCAATGTGGAAGGGAACATGGTCTTCGACGGTGCGGCGGATGTTGTCGTCTGTGACGGCTTTTCCGGTAACGTACTCCTCAAAACCGCCGAGGGCGTCGCCGGCGAAATCTTCCATCTCATGAAGAACGAGATCGAGAAGGACTTCGTGGCGCGCGTCGCCTCCGCTGCTCTGATCCCGGTGTTTCAGCGTATCCGCCGGCGTGTGGACTACCAGGAGGTTGGCGGCGTGCCCGTGCTGGGTGTCGACGGCGTCGTCATCAATTGTCACGGGCGTTCTCAAGCGCTGGCCATCAAAAATGCAATTCTCCAGGCGGAGAAGATGGCGGGTGAGCATCTGGTCGAGCGGATCGGGGAGAACCTCCACCACGAGTCGGCCGAATCGGGGCGTCGGCGCCGGCTGGCGCGAGCCCTCCACCTTCGCGCCACGACACCGTGACCGTCCTCCCGACTCACGTCCGCCGGGACAGCTGTGAGTTCTCGGCAAACCGCGATCATTACCACGGGTTGCTTGAGACGTTGCGGTCGCGCACGGCGCGAGTCGAGGGCGCCGGCGGGCATCAAGCAATCGAGCGCCACCGTGCTCGCGGGAAACTCCTGCCGCGCGAGCGGATTCAGGCGCTGCTGGACCCGGGATCGCCCTTCCTCGAGTTTTCTACGCTGGCCGCGTGGGACATGTATGACAACGAGGCTCCCTCCGCCGGGATAGTGACCGGCATCGGCGCCGTCGAGGGGCAGGAAGTGGTGATCGTTGCCAACGATGCCACGGTCAAGGGCGGCACGTACTTCCCCATGACGGTGAAGAAACATCTCCGAGCCCAGGAAATCTCCCAGCAGAACCAGCTCCCCACGCTGTATCTGGTCGATTCCGGAGGCGCGTACCTCCCGATGCAGGATGAGGTCTTTCCTGACAAGGATGACTTCGGGCGCATCTTTTACAACGAGGCGACGATGTCGTCTCTGGACATTCCCCAGATCTCCGTCGTGTTGGGTTCCTCGACCGCGGGCGGAGCGTACATTCCCGCGATGAGCGATGAAACCGTGATCGTGCGGGGGAACGGGACGATTTTTCTGGGAGGCCCGCCTCTGGTGAAAGCGGCGACCGGCGAGGAAGTGTCCGCCGAGGACCTGGGTGGAGCGGTCGTCCACTCCCAGATCTCCGGCGTGACCGACTACCTTGCCGATGACGAACACCAGGCCCTGGCAATGGCGCGGAACATCGTGTCTCATCTCCAGCGTCGCCGGTATATTCCCTGGGACACGCGTGAACCGGAAGAGCCGCTCTACGATCCGGCCGATCTCTACGGCATTGTGCCGCGCGATCTTCGTCAGGCCTTTGACGTTCGCGAGATCATCGCCCGGATCGTCGACGGGAGTCGCTTTCAAGAGTTCAAACCTCTCTACGGCTCGACTCTCGTGACCGGCTTTGCCCACATCATGGGCTACCCGGTCGCCATTCTCGCCAACAACGGCATCCTGTTCTCCGAAAGTGCACTGAAAGGCACGCACTTTATCGAGCTGGCCGTACAACGCCACGTTCCGCTGGTCTTTCTACAAAACATCACGGGCTTCATGGTGGGCCGGGAGTACGAGAATCGAGGAATCGCGAAAGACGGCGCCAAGATGGTGATGGCCGTGGCGAATGCCAAAGTCCCCAAGTTCACGGTCATCATCGGTGGGTCATTCGGCGCCGGCAACTACGCCATGTGCGGGCGCGCGTACAATCCGCGTCAGCTCTGGATGTGGCCCAACGCGCGCATCTCGGTCATGGGCGGACCGCAGGCTGCCAATGTGCTGCTGACGGTCCGCCTGGAAGGGTTGGCGCGGCGGGGTGAGACGATGACGCCGGAGCAGCAGGAAGAGTTCAAGGAGCCGATAATTGCCCAGTACGAGCTGGAAGGCAGCCCGTACTACAGCACGGCCAGGCTCTGGGATGACGGCATTGTTGACCCGGTAGACACGAGGACTGTGCTCGGCCTGGGAATTGCAGCGTCCCTGCACGCCCCGATCGAGCCGACCCACTTTGGCGTCTTCAGAATGTGACAGTCAGGAGGAAGCATGCGCACGCTTCTCTGGTTTCTCGGCATCGCGGCAATTGTGATGGGTATCGCGGGTACCGTCGCGCTTCATCCCAGCGTGGCCTACTTCGGCCTCATGGGACTCGGCGTGATCTCAATCGGGCTTGGCTTCCGATCTCCGGAGGAGATCTAGTCGGATTGGACGGTCACGGGACTCTGAGGCTGTCTCAGTCCGGCCCGGTCCTGACAGTCTCACTGAATCGCCCCGAGGTTCGGAACGCGTTTAACGCGGAGATGATCGCCGACCTCACCGGTGTCTTCAGCGGGGTTTCTGCCCGGTCGGGCGTGCGCGTGGTCGTCCTGCGGGGAGAGGGAAGGTCCTTCAGCGCCGGCGCGGACATCAACTGGATGCGGGCTTCACTCGATTTCACCACCGACGAGAACGTCGCCGACGCGGGACGTATGTCGGACATGTTCGCGGCAATCGACGACTGCCCCCTGCCGGTGGTGGCCCGGGTCCATGGCGCCGCTCTGGGCGGAGGGATGGGACTGATCGCCGTGTGCGATATCGTGGTGGCGGAAGAAGGCACGATCTTCGGTTTCACTGAAGCCAAGTTGGGGATATTGCCCGCGGTGATCTCTCGCTTCACCCTGCCGAAGATCGGCCCGAGTTGGGCGCGTGCTCTCTATTTGACCGGCGAGCGCTTCGGACCTGACCTCGCGCGCCTGATCGGACTTGTGCACTGGACTGCCGCCGCGGAGGATCTGGACCAGGTCGTGGAGTCCAGAGTCAATGACCTTCTCACCAGTGGACCGGAGGCGGTGGCCGCGGCGAAGACCCTGATCACGGAGTGCCACGGCCTGGATGACGCCGATATGCGCGAAGTGACCGTCCGCCGGATCGCCGAACGGCGTGCCTCGGCGGAAGGACAGGAAGGGTTACGCGCGTTCCTCGAAAAGCGCCCCGCCACGTGGACTGAGTGATGTTTTCAAAGGTCTTGGTGGCGAATCGGGGAGAGATCGCCGTCCGCATCATGCAAACGTGCCGAGAGATGGGCATAGGCACAGTCGCGGTCTACAGCGAGGTGGACGCGTCGTCACTGCATGTTCAGCGCGCCGACGAGGCGTATTGCATCGGTCCCGCGCCGGCACTTCAGAGCTACCTTTGCATTGATGAGATTCTGCGCGTGGCCGTCGAGAGCGGCGCGCAGGCGGTCCATCCGGGGTACGGCTTCCTGGCGGAGAACGCGGATTTCGCGCGAGCCGTTACCGATGCCGGGCTTGCCTGGATCGGGCCGCCGGCACGGGTGATCGCATTGCTCGGAGACAAGGTGGCATCGAAACGGCTCGCGGAGGAGACGGGCGTCCCGGTGATCCCCGGATACTACGGAGAGGAACAATCGGCGGCGCGTCTGCAGGTTGAAGCGGGGCGCATCGGCTATCCGGTGATGTTGAAGGCGGCGGCGGGCGGGGGCGGTAAAGGCATGCGGGTCGTCGACTCACCGGCCCAGATGGAAGGCGCCGTTGACGGAGCGCAACGCGAGGCGCACTCGGCCTTTGGCGACAGCCGCCTGTTCCTCGAGCGTCTCCTCATGCATCCTCGTCACATTGAGATCCAGGTCCTGCTGGACGCCCGGGGGCACGGCATTTACCTGGGAGAGCGTGAGTGCACGATCCAGCGGCGCCACCAGAAGGTGCTGGAGGAATCACCGTCGCCCGTCGTGACCGAGCAGATCCGCACCGACATGGGGGAAGCGGCGCTCCGTCTTGCTCGTGCGGCCGGCTACACCAATGCCGGGACCGTCGAGTTTCTGTTTGCCGGCGATCGTTTCTACTTCCTCGAGGTCAACACGCGACTTCAGGTGGAGCACCCGGTAACCGAAATGGTGACCGGGCTCGACCTGGTTCGACATCAGTTGGAAATCGCCGCCGGGGAACCCCTGCGCCTGAGTCAGCTCAACGTGAGCCTGCGCGGACATGCCATCGAAGCTCGTCTCTACGCGGAGGATCCCGACCACAACTTTCTGCCGGCCACGGGACGGATCTCCGTCTACCGCCCACCCACTGGACCCGGCATTCGCAACGATGTCGGTGTCTATGCCGGCGGTGAGATCACGCCGTACTACGACCCGATCCTGGCCAAACTCATCGTCCATGCCGAGACCCGCGCTGACGCCGTGGAGCGGCTAACGCGAGCGCTCGCGCGCTATCCGATCCTCGGGGTAACAACCAACCTGGGGTTCCTGTCCTGGGTCGCCGGAACGCCGGCATTCGGCTCGGGGCGAATGGACACGCAACTGGTGGAGCGCGAATGGCCGCCGCGGGACCGCTCGTTTCCTCCCGAGGTGATTCTGGCGGCGGTCGGAGTCGATCTTCTGGAGCCCGTGTCGACAAAAGCCGGCGGGAACCCGTGGGCGGTGGAAAGTGGCTGGCGTTCTGGAGCATCCGCCCGGAGATTCCGATATGAGGCAGCAGGGCAGGAATGGGACGTGACAGCGTGTCGCGCGACGAACGGCTGGGAGGTCACGCTGGGGGGCCAATCACACCTGGTCCACTTTGGGACCGGCGGGCCGGGCGTCATTGTCGTGCGCGAAGGGCCGAGGGTTCTGGAGTTCTCGGCGGCACGTTCCGATACGGGGACGAGTGTTTTCTATAACGGCACCGTCTATGACGTACGCCGGCCTCAGGCGATTGCCGGGACGGAGAGCGCGGCGCACGGCGGCGGAGCCGGTCTCTCCGCGCCCATGCCCGGCACTGTCGTCAAAGTCGCCGTTGCGCCCGGACAACGGGTGGAAGCGCATGAGCCGCTCGTGGTCCTGGAAGCCATGAAGATGGAGCACGTCGTCGCCGCGCCCCACGCGGGGGTCGTCGATGCCGTGATGTTCAATGTAGGAGATCTGGTTCCGGCGGGCGCGCCGGTAGTCAGGATGTCGGAGGGATGAACCCGCTGGACGATCTCCCCGGCGCCGTCACCGTGTATGAAGTCGGGCCCCGCGACGGGTTGCAGAACCAGCCCGAGCCCGTGCCGGTCGACGTCAAAGTGCGCTTTGTCGATATGCTCTCCGCATCCGGGTTGCCGCGGATCGAAGTCACGTCCTTCGTCAGGCCCGGCGCCATTCCGCAGCTTTCGGATGCCGAGGAGGTCGTGGCGTCCATCAATCGCGCGCCGCAAACCCTCTACACGGCTCTGGTTCCCAACGTGCGCGGCATGGAGCGGGCGCGAGCGGCGGGGCTGGGAGGCATCGCCGTCTTTACGGCTGCCTCCGAGTCGTTCAGCCGTCACAACACCAATGCTTCGGTCGCGGAGACGCTGCAGCGCTTTCGGCCGGTTGCGGAGGAGGCGCGCCGGCTTAAGTTGTGGCTTCGAGGCTACATCTCGACGGCGTTCGGCTGCCCGTACGAAGGCACGGTGCCCATTGACGCCGTTGTCTCGGTGGCCCGGTCTCTCGGGGAGATCGGCGTGGACGAGATCGCCGTCAGCGACACGATCGGAGTCGCGACGCCCCGGCAGGTCGTCGACGTGATCGGCGCGATGGCGGAGGCCTTCCCGCTCGAGCGCATCGCGCTTCACTTCCACGATACGCGCGGCACGGCACTCGCCAACGTTCTCGCCGGGCTGCAGGTTGGCGTCACAACGTTTGACTCGTCGGCCGGGGGACTGGGGGGCTGTCCCTATGCTCCCGGCGCCTCCGGCAACCTCGCCACGGAAGATCTGCTCTACATGCTCGATGGCCTGGGGATCGAGACGGGAGTCTCGCTCACGGGGGTCGTCGAGGCGACGCGCTATCTTGCGGCCGAGACCGGCATCGTGCCGACCAGTCGCTATGTGCAAGCGGCATGAGTGCTCCGCACGCGCTGGAAATCGTGCGCCGGCTCGAGCCCCTTTATGGACATCTCACCACGGGGCTGGCCTTCTCCACCCCTCTGGAGTTGGTGGTGGCGACGATTCTCTCGGCGCAGTGCACCGACGAGCGCGTGAACATGGTGACGCCGACATTGTTCGGCCGCTTTGCGAACGCGGACGATTTCGCCGCGGCCGACCCCGACGAGTTGGAGTCCATTATTCACTCCTGCGGCTTCTACCGAAACAAGGCCAAAAACATCCGAGCGATGGCGGAAGTGCTTGTGGAGCGATTTGGCGGCGAGGTGCCGTCCACGATGAACGAGCTGCTCACCCTCCCCGGGGTCGCCCGCAAGACCGCAAATGTCGTGCTGTGCCATGCCTTCCAACGGCACGAAGGGATCGCCGTGGACACTCACGTCCAGCGGGTCGCGCGGCGGCTAGGGCTGACTCGTGAAACGGTGCCGGAGAAAATCGAGGCAGATTTGATGGCCCTGCTTCCGCCCACGTTCTGGGGGAAGATTTCGGACCTTCTGATCTGGCACGGCCGGCGCGTCTGCGTTGCTCGCAGTCCACGCTGCGCGGAGTGCATCCTGGCCGATATCTGTCCGTCGGCGGGTACCGGCTGACCGCAGGGTCAGCCCGTCACCGCGCCGCGTGCGGCGGGCCCGGCGGTTGGCGCGTGCGGACCCTCACAAGCCCAGCTCCCCGACTGACCTGTCGCAAAGAGGTACCCGGCGACGTACGACGAGTCGAGCGCGTTCCAGTATGTATGAACCTGGATGCCCGTATCGCGCGACAGCTGCGACGCCCCATTCCGGAACGTCGGGGGCGCGAATTGGTAGAGACCGAAATGCGTGCCGTTGTCGGCGTGAGGATTCAGCGAGCTCTCGCACTCCGCAATGGCGAGCAAGACGCGGTACGGTATGCCGAACGTCAACGAGCCGTCGTAGATGGAACGCTCGACCGACGTTCGCACGTATCGAGGGTAGGAGGAAGCGCGCGGACGGCAGGTATTCGGCGCCGTCCGGAGACTGGAGTGATCGAATATGCAGGCGTGTGAGCGCCCGGAGCGTGCCTCTGTTGTCCCGGGAACCGTCATCGCCGCGAGGACGATGAGGGAGACGGCGACAACCGCACGGCGTGCGTGTCCATCCATCCTGTTCGTCTGGATTATACGGGTTGGGTACGCTGAACCATGCACGATTGGCTGCTCCTCATTTACAGCCTGCCGTCACAGCCGTCGCGGCGCCGTGCCTACGTGTGGCGTGAGCTGAAGAAGCTTGGAGCCCTCTATCTGCGGGACGGCGTTGCCTTGCTTCCGAGGAGGCCCGACCTTCTGGCGCATCTGGACGCACTGACCGAGCGCATTGACCGCGAGGAAGGCAACTCCTATTTGGTTGTCGATCCGCCGTTCGCCGGCAGTCATGGCGACGATTTCGTCAAGCGCTTCAATGACGAACGTGCCGCCGAATACGGCGAGATCTATCACTCCGGGGTGCGCTTCCTCCGGGACGTCCTGGAGGATGTCGATCGAGACGATTTCGGCTTCCCGGATGTGGACAACCTGGAAAGCGAGCTCGGCCGCCTCGTGCGCTGGCTGGACCAGGTCAAGGGTAGAGACTACTTCTCCTCTCCGATGGCTCAGAAAGCGGAGGAAATTCTCGCGAAGTGCGAGACCGCGTTCGAGCGCTTTGTGAGCGAAGCATCGGAGCGGGAAGAGGGCCCGGCGGCGCGGGAGGATGTGTTTGACCGTCTCGCGGGATCGGCCGGCTCCCCGCCGGACGATTACCCGCTGTAAGGATCGCTTGCAATTTGCCGCATCCCCTCCTACACTCGATATAAGTAACAAGTGTTACATCGAGTGGGGGTGTGATGGACTTTCGCTTCACCCTGATCGGTCTCATCATCGGGTTCCTGATCGGCTTGACCGGGATGGGAGGCGGCTCCTTGATGACCCCGGTCATGATCCTGGTGATGGGTGTCAAGCCCCTGGTAGCGGTGGGAACGGATCTCGCCTACGGGGCCGTGACCAGAATCGTGGGGGGCGCGCAGCACCTCCGGCAAAACACGGTGCACCGCAAGACGGCATACCTTCTCGCCCTGGGCAGTGTCCCCTCGACATTTCTTGGAGTCGGGCTGATCACGAACATCAAGCAGAGCCACCCAGCGCTGGTAAGCGGTTTCGTTGTCCACGCGATCGCCTGGGCGCTGATAGTGGTGGCGGCGGTGCTCGTTGCCAAGCCGCTCATTACCCGCCGCTTGACTAATCCCGATTGGCGCGAGGATTTGCTCGCCTGGGGTGACCGTGTTCCCTGGGTTCTCCCGATCATCGGTGCCCTGGTCGGCTTCCTCGTCGGGCTCACGTCGGTCGGCGCCGGGACGCTCATTGTCCTGGCGCTGCTATTCCTCTACCCGCGCTGGGAGTCGAAGGACCTGGTCGGCACCGATGTGTTCCATGCCGCCCTGCTCGTCAGCGCCGCCAGTATCGCCCAATTCGCCGTCGGCAACGTGAATGTGCCCATGATGCTCTCTCTCCTGCTGGGATCGGTCCCCGGAGTGTTGTTGGGAAGCCGGCTCGCCATCGGGTTTCCGGAGCAAATGCTGCGGCTCAGCATGGCGTCTATCATGCTGATCTCGGGTGCCAAGCTGCTCTAATCCCGGGCTCCGATGGCGGACTCAGGAGCGCGCGTCGGCAAGGCGGCCTTCCCGCCGGCCGGACCTCCCGATGGGAGCAATTGCCGGCGACAGGCGGCCGGCGATCAGACTATGCGGTCTGCAGGTCTCGGCGGCTCTGTGCTTCGCGGAGCATTTCCTCGACGTCGGCGCGGTGCATTGTCGTCTCCTGGCGCTCGGTCCGCCCGTCCACGCGGCGGTCGTACGACACCGCGATTCCCTCCGGCACCTCATCTACCTTCAAACCCGAGGCACCTTCGGCATCCAGTATGTGACCAAGGGCGCGGAAGTAATCCTCATGTCCGTTCGGGAAATTCGCCCAGAGACCCGCGTGGCGCGGAGGCCGCTTGCGAAGGCCGCGGCCCGCCTTCTGCAGAATGACCAAATCGTTGAGGCGATCCCACCCGAACTCGATTGATCTCGTGCCCGGGCCGCGGCCGGACTGCTGAGACCGCACGACGAAGCCGTCGGGACCCTCCGTCATACTGATCTGGTACACCGGTTCGGCATCAAGATGACGTCCGATCGCCCGTAGGGCTTGTTCGTACTGCAACGTCTTGTGGTTTGCGCTCATCCATTGCCTCCAGGGGTCGCCCTTCCTGACATACAGTGCACTGGTGAAGGTCCCGACCGCAAGGGGGACCTTCGGCCCCCTCGTTGACCCGACAAGCGGGTTCCCCCTATTCTTCGGCACATGACCCGTGCTCTCGCAATTGCGTTCATCCTGCTGGGGCTGCCCGGAATGGTTTCGGCAGCAGCTGCGCCGCCCGCGAACGTCCTCGTCGCTGTCAATCGGACCGAGCCGGTGCTCGCCGTCGATCCGGCTAACCCGTCCATCATGGTGGCGGGCTCCAACACGAATTACGGCGCGCCGGTGAATGGAACGTATCCGGTGGGCTCCTATGCCAGCACCAACGGGGGCCACACTTTCCATTCCCTCGCCGTCCCGATCCACGCACCGTACACCACGGGCGCCGATCCTACCGTTGCCATTGCCCAGGACGGGACCGTGTTCTTCAATTACCTGGGCGAGACGCCCGCCTACTGCTCCGGCGGGAAGTCCGCCATCGTTCTCACTCACTCCATTGACCACGGCCGGAGTTACAGGAACCCGGTTGTCATCGACAACAACCCCGCCGACGACAAACCCAGCATGACGGTCGAAAGCGTCCCGGGCCGGCCGTCGCACATCTTCGTGTCGTGGACGCGCTGGCACAACTCGAGCAGCGACATCTGGGTTGCTCGCTCGACGAACGGCGGGGCCACTTTCTCACGTCCACGCATGTTGTACTCGACCTCGCTCGACAACTTCGGCTCGGTGCCGGTTGTCGGGCTGCACGGCAGGATTTACGTCTTCTGGTCGACCTATCCGGAAGCCGGCCTATCTGCTCCCCGTCCCACACGAATCATGATGCGCGTCTCGTCGGACGATGGGGCGCATTTCTCGCCGGCCCGCCGTGTCGCATCATTCACGTCGATCCCCGTCATGGAGCAGCCCGGTTCCATGCGCACTTTGCCCACTGCCACGGCGGCGGCCACGGCGGGCGGGGCGGTCTACCTAGCCTGGACACAGGCCGGCGCCCGGGACGGCAGCGGCTACGACGCCAACATCGAGTTGACGCGGTCCGCCGATGGAGGGTCCACCTGGAGCCGCCACATCCGCGTCAACGACGCGACCCGGGGCGACCGCTTCATGCCGGCGCTAACGGCCCTCGGCGCCGATACAGTCGGCCTGGCCTTCTACGATCGACGCGCCGGAACCGGCAATCTTGGGGTGTACGCGACCGAGGTCGCATTCGACGGGAGATTTCACGTGGCTCCCAATCGGCGGGTCGGCCGCGGGTCGTCGCCGATCAGCGATATCACGTACATTGCTCCCGGCAGCACATGCTTTAGCCCCGGGCGGTTCTTCGGAGACTACATCGGCGTGGCAGCCGCGGCCGGTGATCTCTGCGTGGTTTGGGCCGATACCCAGCTGCATCGCGCCAATGAAACCGACATCTGGTTCGCGCGTTTCCGCTTCAACGCGCGGAGTGGAAGGCGCCGGCTGGCATACGCCGCTCATCGCGTGTAGGTCAATGCCCGGCACGACAGTTGCATTGCCATGCGATGTATAGTTATGTCGCAGGAGGTGCGCGATGGCGAAGCTGACAGACAAAGAACGGGACGCTCTGCCGGATAGTGACTTCGCATTTCCGAAGGAACGCAAGGAGCCGATCGAAAACGCCGGCCATGTGCGAGATGCGCTCGCTCGCTTCGATCAGGTGGAGGGCGTGACGAACCAGGAGCGTGATGAGGCGTGGAAGCGCATTCTCGCGGCGGCGAAGAAATTCGGGATACACGTCCACGAGCAAGACTGGCGTGAGCTGTTCCGGCAGAACGGGCGCCCGGTGCCGAAGGACTGACTCGGTTCGTGGCGCCGCCCGGCGTGGTCTCAGCTATGCTCGGGCGTGCGCGTCCCGCTGTTACTCCTGGTCTTCTTGATTGCCGGGTGCGGCGCCCGGGGATCTCTTCCTGCGGCCACGCCCGCCCCGACCGTGCCACCGATTGCGGCGCCTGCCGGGGAGATAGCCGCCGTGGCGGCTCTCCAGTCGGACTACAACCACAGTGACTGGCAAGCAATACGGCGGCTGATTGTTGATCGCGCGGAGGCGAATGGTCTCGTCACCGCGATGCAGCAGTGGAACGCGGCGGGTGTGGGACGCCTCCGTGCGTCGCTCGTCTATAGCCACGGGTTCGGGCGTGGCCTGGATGTGGGGACGGTTCGGCTGGCCGGAGATGCCAGGGTTGTCCCGGACTATCGGATCTATGTGTTCCGTCCGGCCCGACGAGACATCGTGGCCGCTGCCACCGGCGTCCGCGGGAGCAGCTACAAGAATGCCGACTGGATGGTCACGCGGCTGGGCAACTTCATCGTCTACCACAGCCCGTACCAGGTGGTTGGTGCCGATCGCCGCTACCTGGGCCAGCTCGAGTCCCAACGCGGCATCTTCATGAGGAAGTTCCACGTACGGCTGCCGCCGCTGGCGGCCGTCTACCTCTACCCCACGGTGTCCCTGATGCGTTCACTCACGCACAGCGGCTGTGGCGGCCAGGACGAGATCGGGTGCACGGATCCGTTCGCCAAGCCACCCACGATCCAGACCACGATTCAGGCCATTTTCCACGAAGCCATCCACGTCTATCAGCTCTCCCTGGTTCCACCCGGCTTCACCCAGCACGGACAGCCCATGGTCTACGTCGCGCCGCGCTTCATTGCGGAAGGAATGGCCGTCGCGCTGCAGAACCCCGAGGTCGATCCCCACTTTTCCGACTATTGCTCGTCGCTGGATTGGGTGCCTCTCAACGACTGCGCCCGTGACGCCATCTTGCGGGTCAATCCGATGAAGATTCTCTCCGATAAGAGGTTCTTTGCCGTCAACCCCGGTGATGCCTATTCGCTGGGGGGGTCATTTGTCACCTACCTCATCGAGAGCCGCGGGTATCGAACCTTCGGCAGGTTTTACTACGTCCTGGCCCATCAGCCAACCGATAAGGTGCGCGACTACGAGGTCGCCACCCACACCGTGTACCACACGTCCATTGAGACGTTGCTTGCCCGCTGGCGCGGCTGGCTCTGCCGCTCCGGTTGCTGAGGCCGGCAGTTCGATCAACTGGATGCGGGCGGCGTTTACCGCGGCGCCAACGGTTCGGCCGGCGCCTGAGCCGCTGCTACAGTGAGTGAGCACCGACTGAGGGAGAGGACATGGCCGACAACGAGCGCACGCTGATCATCGTGAAACCGGATGGGGTGCAGAGGGCTCTGGCGGGTCCCATCCTGACGCGATTCGAGCAGAAGGGACTGCGCATCGTCGCGCTCAAGCTCATGCATATCGATCGCTCCCTCGCCGAACGACACTATGCGGTCCATCAAGGCAAACCGTTTTACGAGGGGCTGGTACAGTTCATCACCTCCGGGCCCTCCGTCGTCGGCGTTCTCGAAGGCCCGGATGCCATTCAGGCCACGCGGAACATCATGGGTGCGACGAATCCGGTAACAGCTGATCCCGGCAGTATCCGTGGCACGTACGCTCTCACTATCGGGCAGAACCTCATTCATGGTTCGGATGGGCCTGACACGGCGCGGACCGAGATCGATCTTTTCTTCCAGCCCGATGAAATCTTGAGCTACTCGCGTGCCGGCGATCAGTGGGTCACGGGGTGACGTGCAGGCAGTTGTAGCCTCGCCGGCTGTCCCGCTCCGGGATACACGCCAGGTAGTCCTGCTGGAGGCCGCCCTGGTCGCGGCCGCTGCCGTCTTCTATCTGAGTCCGCTCCCCATTGCCCTGGCCGGTCTGGCCGCGCTCGCCGTTCTCACCTGGCGCCGCCTTGACCTGGCCCTGCCGCTTGTCCTTCTCTTCGCGCCGTTCTACAGCGAACCACGGCACATCGGTTCGCATGCCTTCGCGCCGAGTGAGATCTTTCTGACGCTGGATGTCGTGATCGCACTTGCGCTCCTGGCGACGCGCCGGCTGACGGTGCGGGTGGACGCGCTGCGCTCCAACCCGTTTCTGTGGCCGGCCGCTCTCTTGTTCCTCGGGGCCACGCTGAGCACCTTGCTTGCCATGGACCGTCACGATGCCCTGGACTGGTATCTGCTCACTGTCGTCGAGCCGCTCGCATTCTTTGTTCTCGCTGTCTCCGTGCTGCGGGAGCGGTGGCAATGGGTACTGCTGGCAGCGGCGGTCGTGGCGGCGGGCCTTGTTGCCGGCATCATAGGGCTCGTGGCGGCTCTTCCGATGGGGTTGCATGGCGTCATGCAACACGTGCGCGGTCCGTACGGCAGTCCCGACAATCTCGGGTTGCTGTACGACCGAGTCATCCCGCTGACGGCGGCGCTCGCCGCCGCAGCAGCGGGGCGGCTGCGGTCCCTCTGGTGGGCGATCCTTGTGTTCACGGGCGCTGTGCTGATTCTGACGTATTCGCGTGGGGCATGGGCGGGCGTTGCCGCCGGGGTGCTGTTCATGGCAGCGCTGGCCACGCGTCGTGGGCCATGGCTCGTCGTGGGCACTGTGGTCCTGGCGGTCGGGGCGGGAGTGATCGCGGGCCCGAAGATCGTGCACGCCTTACGCGTCGGCCATGCAGGGACGGTGCAGCGCCGCGTCGATATCTGGCACTCGGCCGTCTCGATGATTCACAACCACCCGCTGCTGGGCGTGGGGCCGGACAACTTCCAGCGGTATTACGCTCCGACGCGGCAAGAGGACAGGTGGCAGCACGACTGCGCCCCGGGTCTGGGCTATATGCAGCCGAGCGAGGGATGGGAGCCCTGTCTATCTCATCCTCACGAGGAAATTCTTGACTTCTGGCTGAGCACAGGAATCCTGGGACTGATCGCGTACGCCTGGCTCCAGGTCATGTTCTGGCGGCGCGCCCTGAAGGACTGGTTCGTCCGTCGAGACGCGCTGACGCTGGGTGTGATGGGGGCTATGCTGGCGGGTCTCGTCCATGGCCTGGTCGATAACTCGTACTTCCTGCCGGATCTGGCGCTCATCTTCTGGCTGCTCTGCGCCCTCGCCGTGGCGCTTCCTCCTTCGACGCGCCGTGCAGCCTGAGGCCATCTCCTTTCCCGTATCCGCCGCTGCGCGCGGCACGGTTCTGCTGGTGGCGTGCGCGGTGCTTGCCCTGGGCATGTTGCTGCCGCCTGGCGCCGTCCTCGTCGGGATCAGCATCGCCGCCGTTGTGTTTCTCACCCTCGTCCGCCCGGTCGTTGGGTTCATTGCACTAGCCGTCGCCGCGCCCTGGCTGGGCGGGATGGAGCAAACCTTCGGGACGTTCTCGCTCGCTCCGACTGACCTTCTCATTGCCGGCATCGGGATTGCATGGCTGGCCGACGCCGCGGTGCGACGGCATTCTCTCATCGCGACACGCATCTGGACACCGTATGTGTTTCTGTACCTCGTGGCGATCTCTCTGTCCGCGCTCGCCGGACTCGACTGGCACTCGTCCCTCAAGGAGATCGTGAAGTGGGCGGAGATGCTGGTGATCTACCTGGCAGCCGTCCGGTTCTTGCGCCGCCGCGACGTGCCGTTTGTTCTTGCCGCCCTCATCGCTGCCGGTGTCAGCCAGGCAATTCTCGGCTACATTCAGTTCCTCTTCGGCCTTGGCCCGGAAGCGTTCCTACAGCATCGCCTGTTCTTACGTGCCTACGGCACCTTCGATCAGCCCAACCCGTACGCCGGCTATTTGAACATGATCATCCCCTTCAGTCTGGTCCTCGGCGCGCTTCCCGGCCGCGGCCGCGGCCTTTCGTGGGCGGCCTTCATTCTTATGGTCGGCGCGTTGCTGGCAAGCCAATCACGCGGCGCGCTGCTGGCGTTTCTGGTCGCTTCCACGATTGTTTGTTCAGTCCTGTGGTCACGCGCGGCTGCCATGGCCCGGTTGGGTCTGCTTGCTCTGGCGGCTGGTGGGTGGTTGGCTTCGTTCGGGTTGGTGCCGCTCGGGCCATTTCAGAAGCTCATCAATGCGGTCGGTCTGAATGTGACGTTCAGCAACGTGACGAACGCGAATTTCTCTGCCGTGGAGCGCGCCGCGCACTGGCTGGCGGGCGTGCGCATGTTCTCCGCTCACCCGTTGTTGGGCGTGGGCATCGGCAACTTCGGTCTCGCCTACCCGCGCTATCATCCGCGTGGCTGGTACGCTTCCCTCGAGCACGCGCACAACTACTACATCAACGTCGCCGCCGAAGCCGGCGTCGTAGGACTGGGCGCCTACCTGTTGGTCGCCGGTTCTGCGCTCTGGTATAGTTATCGTGCGATTCGGCTTGCAACCGATCGCTTTTCTTTTGTCGCCGCCCTTGGCCTTCTCGGAGTTCTGGTAGCGACGGATTTTCACAACGTCTTTGATGTCCTCTACGTCCACGGCCTGGTCGCGCTTCTCGGGTTGCTTGTCGCCCTCGTGCCAGTCAGCCTCGGCGTGAGGGAAGCGGGCTAGGGCGAAAAGAGTCATCGTGGCGACGACGGATACGAGCATCGACGAGCAAGCCGAATGGCCGCCGGCTGAAGAGCAGCGAGTTGAGGCCGAACTTTCCATCGGGAATCGACTTCATAACTGGAAGAGCGTCGCGTCGTTCGGCGTTGCCATCCTTATTTTTGCTTTCGTGATCTACAAGGCCGGAATCGACCCGGCCACCCTCTGGGCCAGGATCCGAACCATCAACCTCGGGCTCTTCGTGGCCGCTTTCTTCGTGTACTACAGCACCTTCCCCTTGCGCGGTTACCGGTGGAAGATGATGATCGACAACGCGTACCGCGACGAGGATCCCTCGTCCGTCAGCCATATGACGGTTCGCGGTCTCACCGAAATCATCTACATCTCGTGGTTCGTGAACTGCGTGGTGCCCGCCAAGCTGGGAGACCTCTATCGGGCCTATCTCGCCAAGCTCTGGGCGCGCGTCTCGTGGGCCAAGACAGTCGGCACCATTCTCGCCGAGCGCCTGCTCGACATTCTCGTCCTGAGCTTCTTGCTGGCGCTGACGGGGTTCATCGTGTTTCACAGCCGGCTCGGGCAGGTCGGCGTCTTACTGATCCTGGGCGTCGGACTGGCCGTGGTCGGCATTCTGGTGCTTGTCGGCATGCGCCTCTTCAGTTCACACATCCGCCGACTGGTTCCGGCCCGCTTCGCCGAACGCTATGTATCGTTTGAAGAGGGCACGCTCCAGTCCTTCCGCCGGCTCCCGCTGTTGCTGGGCCTCACGGCGATTATCTGGATGCTTGAGGGAGGACGTTTGCAGCTCGTGTTTCTCTCCCTCGGCATTCACCCCCACATCACCAACCTGCCGTACGTGCCGATGCTGTTCTTTGCACTCGGCACGGCGGTACTGACCACTCTTCCCATTACTCCCGGCGGATTGGGCGTTGTCGAGGCAGGTCTCGGTTCGCTCATGATTTATCTGGGCATCCCCACGGCCGATGCGGCGGCGGTCGTGCTCGTGGATCGCCTGTTGAGTTACTACAGCATCGCGATTCTGGGCTTCATCGTGTACCTGGTCAGCAAGAGGTCACACTTCCGCGCCCACGCCTGATGCCGGTCACCATCGGGTTTGACGCAACCTCCGCCGTGCGTCAGAGAGCGGGGATCGGGCGCTACACGCGCGAGCTCCTCGCTGCGCTGGCGCGTCGCGAAGACCCGACTCGCTACCGGCTCATTTACTGCTCCGGTCCCGACGGACGCCTGCCGACCCTCTCTTCTCGTTTCCAGGCACGCCCGCTGCCGGTGACCGATCGCATCGCCAACGCCGTGTGGCACCGCGCTCGTCTCCCCATCCCAGTACAGTTCTTCACCGGGCGCATTGATCTCTTCCATGCACCCGACTTCACCGCGCCGCCGGCGCCGCGTGTGCCGACGGTGGTCACAATCCATGACCTGGCGTTTCTGCGCCGGCCGGAGTGTGCCTACCCCACCTTGCGCGCGTACCTCGAGCAAGTGGTGCCGCGGGCGGCCCGGCGCGCGACTCACATTATCGCGGTCTCGGAACAGACCCGCCGGGACATCGTGGAGCTGCTGGGCGTTCCGGGAGAGAAGGTGACGGTGATCCCGGAGGGCCTGTCGTCGCTCCCGCGTCTATCTGAGTCCGAAGCGAATGCCCTCGTGCGGAAGGTGGTGGCAGGAAGGTTCATCCTGGCCGTTGGGACGCTGGAGCCGCGCAAGAATTACCCGCGACTTCTCGAAGCTTACGCGTCCCTGCGGGAGCTTGGGTGGCGCCACCGACTCGTGATTGCCGGCGCTCGAGGCTGGATGGACGAGCCGATTTTTGAGGCGCTTCGTGCCCTCAATCTCACGGACTACGTGTCGATCTTGCGTCCCGATGACCGCGTCCTGGCGGCCCTGTATCGTACGGCTGATGCGTTTATCTATCCGTCGCTGTATGAGGGCTTCGGCATTCCGCCGCTGGAAGCGCTCGCCGCCGGGACACCGACGGCATGCAGCGCCACGTCGTCTTTACCCGAGGTCGTGGGCGACGCGGCGCTGACGTTCGATCCGGAAAGCGTTGACGGTATGACGAGGGCTCTCGATCGGCTCCTGGGTGACAGGACTTTATCAGCCGATCTCCGCGCGCGCGGACCGGCGCGCGCTGCCCGGTTTTCCTGGGATAAAACCGCCGAGGCGACCGCCCTGTTGTACTCACGTCTCGCCCATGCTTGAGGTGGGCCTCAACGGCTTGCCGCTGGACTTTCCCCATTCCGGCAGCGCCGTCTATGTCTCTAACCTCCTCGCCCGGCTGCCGAGGGTGGCTCCCGACATCAGCGTGGAGCTGTTTACGCGCCGGACGCCACTCCCGAACTCTACGGAGCTCAGCACCCCGCTGGCCCGGATCCCCGGTCCCGTGGGAGCGCAAGCGGACAAGTTCTTGTGGGAGGAAGTGGCCTTTCCCCTCGCGGCGCGGGCGGCGCATGTGCTGCACGTGCCGTATTTCAGCGTCCCAGCCGTGTCGCGCCGGCCGGTGGTGGTGACGATCCACGACGTCATCCCCCTGGTCCTGCCGGGCTACCACCGCACGCGCCAGTCCGCGCTCTACGCTGCCTTCATGGCGCGCGTATCCCGGCGCGCCGCGGCGATTCTGACGGTCTCAGAACATTCGAAGCGAGACATCGTGGACGCGTTGCACGTCCCGGAAGAGCGCGTTCATGTCACCTACGAGGCGGCCGACGAGACGTTTGATGAGCACGTGGATGTGGGCCGCCTGGCCGAAGTACGAAGGCAGTACGGACTTCCCGATCGCTTCGTGCTCTATGTCGGGGGGGCGGAGCGACGCAAAGGCTTAGACACATTGGTGCGGGCCTGGGCACGGCTCGAGCGGGACGATCAGCGCGTGGACGCCGGGCTGGTCATTGTCGCGCGTTTTCCTCGTCCGGACGCCCTGTATCCCGACATTCCGGGCCTGGTGCGTGAGTTGGGCCTGAAGCAGGTAACCCTGATTCCGGCTGTTGACGAGCGTGATAAGCCGGCGCTGTATCATGCCGCCGCGCTGTTTGCCTTTCCGTCGGAGTACGAGGGCTTCGGCTTGCCGCCGGTGGAGGCCATGGCCAGCGGGGTTCCGGTGCTCGCCTCGTGCGCGTCGAGCCTGCCCGAGGTCACGGGCGGCGCCGCCCGTCTTCTGCCGCCGGGGCGTCCGGAGCTGTGGTCGGAGGCCCTCCGCGCTCTCCTCCTGGATGATGCCGAGCGCAGCAGGATGTCCGAAGCGGGCAAGCGACGCGCGAGTGACTTCTCGTGGGACCGTCTCGCGGCGGAGACCGCCTCGGTCTATCGGTCCGTGGCCTGATGCGCGTCCTCATCGTCTCCAAGGCATTCGTGTCGGCCGCCTACCGCCAGAAGCTGAGGGAGCTGCGGCGGTTGGGGATCGAGGCCATCGGCGCGGCGCCTGCCGGCTGGCGAGAAGGGGGGCGGATACTACCTCTGGAGCAGGATGACGGAGAGGCGGCTCTGCGGATCACTCGCATGCGCCTGAACGGGCATTTCCATCTCCACTGGTACCCGGACATTCCGCGCCTCCTGGACGAGATTCAGCCTGACATTCTGCATATGGACGAGGAGCCGTACAACGTCGCCACCTATCACGCCGTGCGCTCGGCGCGGCGAAAGGGGGTCCCGGCCCTGTTCTTCACCTGGCAAAATCTGCTTCGTCGCTACCCGCCGCCGTTTCGCTGGATCGAGAAGGCTGTGTACGGAACTTGTCAGCATGCTATCGCGGGCAGTGCCGATGCCGCTCACGTCCTCCGCTCCAAGGATTACCGCGGTCATATCACGGTCATCCCGCAGTTCGGAGTGGACCCGAACGTCTTCTCGCCGGCAGCCCCGCCCGGCGGCGCGTTTCGCATAGGCTTCTTCAACCGTCTGGTGCTGGGCAAGGACCCTCTCCTCCTGTTGCGAGCATTTGAACGCCTGCCCGCGGAGACCGAGTTGGTCATCGTCGGCGATGGCCCGCTGTCGGCGGAGGTCCAGGAAGCTGCGATCCCGCTTGCCGGGAGGGTGAGCATTTTGCCCCGCGTCCCGTCATCAGAGATGCCCGACTTGATGCGCTCGGTGCATGTCGTCGCGCTGCCTTCGCGCACGATGGCCAACTGGAAAGAGCAGTTTGGACGCGTCATCATGGAGGCCATGGCGGCCGGTGTTCCGGTGATCGGGTCCGACTCCGGCGAGATTCCCCACGTGATCGGAGATGCCGGTATCGTCGTCCCGGAACAGGACGAGGAAGCGCTTTACCGGGCTCTTCGGGTTCTGTTGGAGGATCCGGCGCTCAGGGAGGATCTGGCGCGGCGAGGCCGGGCGCGGGTGCTGGAGCACTTCACGCACGCGCGGATCGCGGAGCAGACGGCGGGCGTCTACCACGATGTCCTGTCCGGCAGCGCGTGAGCGTCATTAGTTCTTCTTCTGTTCACGCCTGTGTAACGCATTGATAGCCGGCAGGTAAGCGGCGGTGCCTAGCATCGGAAGTAGACGGAGATAGCGCTATCACGTCACCTCGAGGATTGGAGGTTGAACATGATCGGCATCCGACCTTTCCGCGTCGCAGCGCTCGTGCTCCTCGTCGCTGGATTGCTGCCGGGGGTGATCCCGACAGCAGTTGCCGCAGCAGGTCGACACCATGCGTCCTCGCTTGGGGACGGGCGTCCCGCTGTCGTGGGGACGCTGGTGGCCAAGCCGGTGAGCGGCGAGTCAACGTTGCCGCCCCGCTGCCGGGACCGAGACCAGACGACGATCAATACAGCCGTTCAGCAGCAACGTGGACTGGTGATTTGCACGGAAGAGGGACGGTTGGTCCTTCTCGAGTTGTCTCCCGCCACGGCGCTTCGCGCTCGCTACGGAGCTCCGATTACGGTCGGCTTCATGAGGGACGGTGATCGCATCCGTGCCTGGGGACAACTGATGGATAACGGCTACGCCTTGAATCCCACGGCGGCGATCCAGGACGTCGACCTTCAGGAGGCGTTCACCAACAGTCAAGACTTCATCGCGAGTGCTGGCGATCGCCTCACCCTTTATGTCCTCAGCGCGGACGCGCAGGGGCCGGTATCCGGCATCGTCCATGCCGTCCGGGGCGGGCGCTCTCAAGTCTACCTGTGCAATGGAGCACTCGGCTCGTGGGCCGATCTGAAGCCCGGAGAGACGATCAACATCACGGAGTCGTTCTTCAACCGGCGCATCAAGACGTATGTCGACACCGACATAGTGCACATCGCGACTTGCGCCTGACGAGCAAAGCGCCGAGGAGGGCGGCACGGTGAACCCGGGCCGTCCTCCGCCGACGGATCGCGCATCCTCTAAGCTGTAACCATGGATGACCCCGCGGACGGCGCTCGCGCATCAGGCGGCCGGGAAGTGGCGACCCTGGGAGGCGGGTGTTTCTGGTGTCTCGAACCCGTCTTCGACGATCTGCGGGGCGTGATCTCCGTCGAGTCCGGGTACGCCGGCGGCACGGTTCCGAATCCGACCTACGAACAGGTCTGCAGCGGGCGGACAGGTCACGCCGAAGTGGTGCAGGTCAACTTCGACCCGGCCCAGATCTCCTACCAGGACATCCTGCGTATTTTTTTCTCGATCCACGACCCCACGACTCTAAATCGACAGGGTAATGACGTCGGCACGCAGTATCGGTCAGTGATCTTCTATCACAGCCCCGAGCAGAAGCAAGCGGCGGAGGAGATCATGGCAGCACTTCGGGCCGAAGGCGTTTGGGGAAAGCCGATCGTTACGCAGCTCGTGCCGTACGACGTCTTCTACCCGGCCGAGGATTACCACCAGGAATACTTCGCCAGAAACCCCGGCGCGATGTACTGCAACTACGTCATTGCGCCGAAAGTCGCCAAGTTCCGCAAACAATACGCGGACATGAGACGCAGTTAGCGTGCTAAGAAGCGCGGACGGACGGCGCTAGGCCAGCGCTTCCGTGTCCGCAACCTCGTCTTCGTCGTCGCTCGCCTCCTCCTCCGGCTCGACCCGATGGAGACGGCTGCGGTCCTCAATGCGGTCGACGAAGAGGACACCGTCCAGGTGATCAATCTCATGCTGGAAGACGCGCGCCTCGAAGTCTTCGGTCTTGACCTTGAGCGGCTTCCCCGACGGTCCGAGACCCCGGACGGTGACTTTCTGCTTGCGCCACACCGGTCCATACCACCCCGGAATACTCAGGCAGCCCTCTTCGCCTTCGACCTCCTCCTCCGACTCCTCGACAATTTCAGGATTGATGACCACGCGGCGCGTTCCGTCGGCGAGAGTGACAATCGCTCGCAAAGGGACACCGATTTGCGGGGCGGCCAGTCCGGCGCCGTTGGGCGTCGCCTCCAGCGTGTCGATCAGATCTTGTACGAGGGCTTTGATCGACTCGTCCACACGGTGAATCTTCTTCGCCTTCACCCGAAGCGTCGGGTGCCCCAGCGTCACAATCTCACGTCTTGCCACCGGATCCTCCTGGCCCATGGTACCAGCCGCTACGACGCATGGTGCTCGACGTCAATCTGTGCCCGCTGCAAGCGGCCGCTGTAATCGACATAGATGGCCTTCGGCTCGGTGAACTCCTTGATTGCCGAGGTGCCGGCTTCGCGATGCCCGTTCCCGGTGGCTTTGACACCGCCGAAAGGCAGCTGGATCTCGGCGCCGATCGTCGGGGCATTGACATAGGAGATGCCGGCCTCCATGTCCCGCATGGCGCGGAAGGCCAGGTTGACGTCGCGGGTGTAAATGGAGCTGGACAAACCGTACTCGGTGGAATTGGCGACCTGGATCGCCTCGTCGTACGACGACACCGGCATCACGGCGACGACCGGACCGAAGATCTCTTCCTGGGCAATGCGCATTCGGTAGTTCACATCGCCGAAGATTGTCGGCGCGTAGAAGTACCCGTTGTCATAGGAGCCGCCGGTCAAGCGCTTGCCTCCGAGCAACAGGCTTGCGCCTTCTTGCTTCCCGATTTGCACATACTCGTCGACCGTCTGCAGTTGTTGCGCGTTGATGAGTGGCCCGACCTGGACCCCCGGCTCGAGCCCGTAACCGACCTTGAGGCTTTTGGCCTGCTGGATCAGCCGGGTCGTGAACTCATCGGCGATGTCGCGGTGCACAATGATCCGGCTCGTCGCCGTGCAGCGCTGACCGGTCGTCCCAAAAGCGCCCCACAGCGCGCCCTCCAGCGCGAGATCGAGATCGGCGTCGGGCATCACGATCATCGGGTTCTTTCCACCCAACTCCAACATGGTCTTCTTGAGATCTCGCCCGGCCTTGGCCGCAATCTCGCGGCCCACGGCGGACGACCCGGTGAAAGAGATCATGCGGATCCGCGCGTCTTCCACGATGGGCGCTCCCGCTTCCGGCCCATAGCCGGTCACCAGGTTAAGGACACCGGCCGGTAGCCCGGCCTCTTCGAACAACTTGACGAGGGCGGTGGCGGCAGCAGGCGTATCCTCCGCCGGCTTGAATACTATCGTGTTGCCGGTGACGAGCGCGGGAAAAATCTTCCAGGTCGGAATCGCGACCGGGAAGTTCCAGGGTGTGATGAGGCCGACAACCCCCAGGGGCTGACGCACCATCATGGCGAACTTGTCGCGCAGCTCGGAGGGAACCGTCTCGCCGAACATACGGCGGCCCTCGCCACTGATGTAGTCCGCCATGTCGATGCCTTCCTGGACATCGCCGCGTCCCTCTTCGACAACCTTGCCCATCTCGCGCGTCTCCAGCTGCGCCAGAGCTTCCTTGTCACGCTCGAGCAGCTGACCGACACGACGGACATACGAGGCGCGGATGGGAGCCGGTGTGCTCATCCAACCGGGTAGCGCGGCATGGGCGGCATCGATCGCCGATATGACGTCTTGCTTGTTCGAACGCTGGAAGACGCCGATCACTTCGGACGTGCACGCCGGGTTGCAGCTTTCGAACGTGTCACCGTTCTGCGACGGAACCCACTTGCCACCGATGTAATTGTGATAGACCTCCGCCATGCCGTCCTCCTCCGTCCGCCTTCGGCGGCACAGCATTATAGGTGGGCTCTGGGCGCCGTTATACTCGCGAGAGGAGACGGCGTGACGAACAAGACCCGAGAAGATGCCTGGGCGTTGGTGACTGCCCATACCGAGAGTGAGAGCCTGCGTCGACACATGCTGGCGGTGGAAGCGGCCATGCGTGCGTATGCGAGACGTTTTGGGGAGGACGAGGACCGATGGGCCCTTGCCGGCCTGCTCCACGACTTCGACTACGAGGAGCACCCGAATCCAAACGGCGTTGCCGACGAGAACGAGCACCCGCTCTTCGGCGCACGGGTGCTGGAGGCGCAAGGGTATCCGGACGACGTGATCTACGCTATCAAGACGCACGCCGAGTACCTTGACCTGCCTCGACGCGCCCCTATGGACCGCGCGCTATTTGCTGTCGACGAATTGACAGGGTTCATCACGGCGGCCGCCCTGGTTCGACCCGACAAAAGCATACACAGTCTGGAAGCACGCTCGGTGCGCAAGAAAATGAAGGATAAGGCGTTCGCTCGGGCCGTCAGCCGAGAGGACATGCAGCGTGGCGCCGACGAGTTGGGCGTCGATCTCAATGAGCATGTCGAGATCGTCATAGCGGCCATGCGAGGAATTGCCGAGGATCTCGGTCTCGCCGGCGTCTAGGTTGAGTCACGAGGCGGGCGGCGCGACGTCTTGATTCTCCTGATCCGGGGCCGCATCGATCGCCGCCTCGGTGCGGCGAACCCAATCTCGACCCGCCAGTACGAGTAGTGCGGCCGTCGCCAGAAGGACTAGATACAGCCATACACGGTCGAGAGTGTGGTCCCATCCCACGGCGAGCATGAAGATCGTCACGGCGAGCCCGGCAAAAAACGTCATGCCGGCCAGCAACGACCAGCGGTGCGGCGACTCCCAGATCGAATACCAGAGGTTCATAGCAGCCGGCCCTGGCTCGGGCGCTCTCGCTCGGGTAGGTCGAGACGCTGCTTGAGATAGCGGATATCGGCGGGTGAGTGGCCGGAATAGTGGTTATTGGCGAAGCCGTAGACCCGCTGGACCCGCATCGCGACCTCGCCGAGGACGGCCGCCCAGCGATCCAGATCATCATGCCTATCGATCTGTGTTTCGTGCATGCGCGTGATCTTGCTGCGTTCACCCAGCCAGCGAACATAGGTGAAGTCTGCCGTGGTTTCGGTGACCCGGGGCATGTAGTGGAGGTCGATCATCGTGAACGCGACGCCATATTGAGCCAGGAGCTCGGCTGTCTCCGGCCGTATCCACGAGCGGTTTCGGAACTCGACAGCGGTCCGTACATCGCGCGGCAACCGAGCCAGGAACCGGTCGAGCTCGGCGCGCTCGTCCCAGCGGAAGTCCGGCGGTAACTGCACCAGGACGGCTCCGAGTTTATCCCCCAGAAGGGTCATGGTCGTCAGAAAATCGTCCATGTCCTGGTCAGTTCCCACCAGATGACGGTCATGGGTGATGGTGCGCGGCACTTTTGCCGTGAACTGGAAGCCCTCCGGAGTCGCGTCGCGCCAGGCCTCCACCTGCGTGTCGCGGGGCGTGGCGTAAAACGTCGTGTCGAGCTCGACGGCGTCAAAGACCTCGGCATAGAGCGCGAGAAAGTCCCGTTGCCGCGCGCCCGTGGGATAAAAGGAGCCGACCCAATCCGGATAGCTCCAGCCCTGAGTCCCGAGGTAGATCGTCATAACACGCCGCGTCGGCGGCTGCACCAGGATACACTGGGACGGAGTATCCCGATGAAGGAAGTACTGTCAGCAGTGGAGGCGTGGCGTGCCGCCGGGGAGAAAGTCGCCGTTGCAACCGTCGTTCGCACGGCGGGATCAACGCCGCGGCCGGCCGGCGCGGCCATGGCGATGACGCCCTCCGGGAAGATCGCCGGATCGGTCAGCGGGGGCTGCCTGGAGGCGGCCGTGTACGAGGAGGGAATGGCCGCCCTGGAAAGCGGGGTCGGGCGCCTCGTGCATTACGGCATTTCTGATGAGATGGCGTTCCAGGTTGGACTCTCGTGTGGCGGCGAAGTTGATATCTTCGTCGAGCCGCTGACCTGGTAAATCAGGATCCCATCAACGTCACGGCCACGGAACGGTCACGCGCGGAATCGAGCTCGACGAAGAAGATCCGCTGCCAGCGCCCGATGTCCAGCGTTCCTCCGAGAATGGGCAGGGTGACGCTGGCCTGCAGCAGCAATGACTGACAGTGGGAATGGCCGTTCGGCATCTCGCCGGGCAGGCAGGGAACAGCGTTGTGGAGGTATCCGGCGCCCGGCGGCGCCAGGCGGGTGAGCAGGCGGTCCAGGTCCTTGAGGAGCTCCGGCTCGTGTTCGTTGATGAAGAGCGCGGCTGTCGTGTGAAGCGACGAGACAACCGCGAGCCCTGCTCGAATGCCCGCCTGGGCGATGCAGCGGCTGACTTCCTCCGTCATGTCGATGAATTGGCGGGGACCCGACGTCCGAATCGCAACCCGTTCCGACCAGAATCCTAGCGAAGGGGCCACTGCCAGTTCTGTCATGCGCGGTCCTTTCACGCGGCGTTATCTACCCCGGATATACCCACGCCGCGCCGGAAAAGTTTCAGGCGACGGGAACGACCGGTGATCCGCGTCCCAGCAGCGCTACAGCCAGCGCGCCTGCGCCCGCCAGACCCAAGAGGAGAACAATCAGCGGCCCGGCGACCGGGACGGACATGCCGAGGGCGAGAGCGATCAGGCCGGCGCCGGCCGCCCAGAGGAGTGAGGCTGGGTTACGCGCCAGGGCGCGACCGAGTACGACCGACGCCGCAGTGATCCCGAACAACCAGGCGAGGATCGCCGCTCCGGTCAGCAGCAAAGCGAAGGGAAGTCCGGCGAGGCTGAGACCAAGCGGCACCACCAGAAAGAGGAATGTCAAAAGACTCAGCAATCCGGCGGCCGTGCTCTTGACCGGCGACCCACGCAACGTCGAAGAAATGAGCACGATCTGCCACGGAAACACGACCGTGAGGCACGTGCCGATGAGCAGCAGAGCCAGGCCCGCCGCCATCCCCAAACGCATGGTAGAAAGCAAGAAGGGAAGAAACGCCCGGCTCGGCTCCGGACTCCGACCATTCCAGACGTGTAAAGCTCCGCCGACCCGTCCCGTCATGGAGACCCCGGGCGCGCGATAGATGCCTCCCAGCACCGACACGATGTCCCCCATGACTCGGGTGTGAGGCTCGAGGTAGATGCGGCCGCGGGCCGTGACGACGTCGTCTCCCACCGTCCCGTGCGCCCAGACATCGCCGAACAAGACCACAACGACCGATCCACTCCCTCGCGGTAAGCGGACGTTACCGCCCAGGGACAAAACCGGGGTCCGCCGGTGGGGATCCACGGTCACGGCGCCGGGCCCGACGTGAACGATGCCGTGAAAGATGGCCGACAGAGGGAGCAGAGCCGACAGGCAGAGGATGACGGTCCATCCCGCTATGAGGAGTCGCCGCCTCATCATTTGTCCTCGCGCCAGAGGACGGACGCGGCCACCATGACCAGCAGGAGGAGGCCGACGACCGTCGGTAGGTCCGCCAATCCGAGCGACGACAGCAACGACGTATCGAGGTGTACACCGACGTCGAGTATGAAGGCGACGGTGGCGAGAGCAGCCACCGCCATGTGGCCGCTTCCCGGCGTGTGCTGCAGAAGATGCCAGCCGATGACCGGGCCGGCGAGTAGGACGACGGGAAGAGCGAGACGGGCACGTTCCTTCCACTGGTGCCAGCGACGCGCCGTGTCGGCGCCGTTGAGGGATCGCTCGATGCGCCGCGCGAAGTCCGGGTGGGGGTGGACAGACATGCCTTATTCCAGGGCCAGACCCAGGGAACCCATGGAGGCGGCATCCGCCAGCATGAGTTTCGCCCGGTGAATCTGCGTCTTCACCGCGCCCAGTGATTGCTCGGTCACCCGGGCGATCTCCTCGTACGTCAGATCATGCCAGTAACGCAGGATCAGGACGCGGCGGTAGCGATCCGGGAGCAAGTTCACGGCGTCGCGGATGATCTCGGCTCGCGTTGCCGCCAGCGCCACTAACTCGGGCGATTCCTGGATAAGGGCACGGGCGGGGCGTATCATGTCGTCTGTCAGAGGCGTCACGAGCCAATCGCGAGCGCGGAGATGAGACAGCGCGACGTTGCGCACGATCGTCGAGAACCAGGTGTAGAAACGGAACTCCGGTTTGTAGGAGTTGAGGTGGACATAGGCCCTGACAAAAGCCTCCTGCAGGGCGTCTTCGGCATCGGCAGGCTCGCGCAGGATGTTGAGAGCGGCGCGGTACCCGGCGTCCTTGTACCTCTCGACTATCTCCCCGTACGCGGCATGATCACCGCGTCGGGCGAGGTCGATGAGTTCTCTGTCCGGGGTTAGACCTTGGTCCATTGAGAGAATATACGCGCCAACGCGCCGCGAAGTTTCAACATCACGCTCCAGTCGAGCGACCTGTCACACGAGACTCATTCGGACGTCGGAAGGTGGAAGTACATCGACTGGATTCCAACACGTCCCGGACCGGTAAAGCGATTGAACACGAGCCGTCCTCCGCCCCCGATGATCCCGGTCCGCAAGCCCATCACCTGCACGTCCATCCGAACGGTCTCGTCACGGTACACCCAGCCGCCCGGCTCCACGTCGAATTGTTCTCCGGCGGCCAGCGTCTTCTCAAAGACGTTGCCGAAGCCGTGCAGCCAGAGGACGCCCTCCTGTTGTCCGGCTTGAAACCGATCCACGAAGAAGCCGCTGGATCCGAAGAGCATGCTTCCCACGCCCTTCACCCGGCTGACCGAGTATTCAACATGCCCGGTCGCGGCCAGAAACTGGTGTTCACGCGCCAGGACCGCCTGGCCCGGCTGCAGGTGAAGGGGGAACACGTGCCCAACGCCGTCTCGCGAGAACGCGACCTCCCCCGGGCCCCTGGCCTCAGTCATGAAGACCTGCATGCCGGCCACCATGCGCTTCAGCGCTCCCTTCACGGCGTGCATACCGATCTCCAGCCCCGGATCCTTCCAGAGAACGACGTGATGCTCGAAGTAAATGGGAATCGATCCATCCAGTTGACAGGTCAGCACCGGAACCAGGTCGCCCTGAATCGAATAGGTGACGCCGGGAGCCTGAGCTGTACCGATATCGCCTGGCATGAGCTGCGGCAGAGATTGCATAGATCCTCCTTGTGCGTGGCCGCCCGTCGGCCAGTATTTGTCCCGCTGCCGAAACCTGTCAAGCGGGAGGTCGTGCGGCTACCATAGAGCGCTGTGCGACCTCTCGTGCTCTGTCTTGCTCTTTTGGGGCTAGCGCTTCCCGCGCCGGCACACGCGGCGGGTCCGCCGGTGTCGGCTCCGGAGGGGATCGTCGTGGACGGATGGACGGGCCAGGTGCTCTGGGCGCGGCGGCCCGACGTCGAGCGCTATCCTGCCAGCACGGTCAAGATCATGACCGCTCTCATCGTGCTGCGCAGCCACATCCCGCTGCACACGATGGTCACCGTCGATCAGACTGCCGTCTCCTACGGCGGGTCAACCGCCGGGCTGTCTATCGGCGAGCGGATCAGCATCTGGAACCTGCTGCACGGCATGATGCTGCCCTCCGGCAACGACGCGGCGGCCGAGTTAGCCGAGGTCGTGGGCCACACCATTCCGCACTTCGTCGATCTTATGAATGCCACAGCACGGGAGCTGGGGCTGCGGCACACCCACTACCTCAGTCCGAACGGTTTCGATCAGCCGGGGCAGGTCACCACGGCGCGGGATCTTGCCGCCCTCACGGCGGTCGCCATGCACAACCCGACCTTCGCGCGCATCGTCCGCACCCGCTCATGGACGGTGCGGACCGCCGGCATACCGGTTCATCACTGGGTAAATCTCGACCAGCTACTGTGGCAGTCCGCCGTCATCAACGGAGTAAAGACCGGGACGACCCCCGGGGCCGGGGCCTGCCTGGTCTCGTCGGCGCAAGCCGGGAAGCACTGGGTGATCGTGGTCATCATGGGTGACAGCGAAGCCTCCCGGTTTCCCGATGGCTGGAACCTGGTTCGTTATGGCCTGTCGGTCGATCCGGCGCTCCCCACGGCGCGTTGAACGCGCGAGGAGTCGTCCGTATAATCGTCCGTTCCCCCAATCCGTCGAGCCTGGTGCCCCGTGCGGCACGCTCTAGTCGACATAACAATGCGCTGAGGAGTCAGACTTGAAGATCACCGCGAGGCAGGAGCAACTGAGCCACGGATTGCGGGTTGCCGGGCGTGCCGTGGGGACGAGGAGCCCGCTGCCGATTACCGCCAACATCCTTATGGCGACCGACGGCCACCGCCTGCGGGTGGCTGCCACGAACCTGGAAATCGCGATCACGACGTGGATAGATGCCACGGTCGGTGAGGAGGGCGCGGTCACTCTGCCCGCCAAGTTGCTCACGGAATTTGTGGACACCCTGCCGGCCGAGCCGGTCGACATCACGGTGAAACAGGGATCGCACGCGGCCCGCCTGCAGGCCGGCCGCTTTGAAGCCACGATCCGCGGCATGAGCGCCGACGACTTCCCCGCGATTCCGACTTCGGCCGAGGAGACAGCGGCGTCGGTGACGGCGTCTCTCCTCAAGGAGATGCTGGAGCAAGTGGTGTTCGCGGCCGCTATGGATGATACGCGGCCGGTTCTGACGGGCGTGCTCGCTACGTTCGGGGGCGACGAGGTCACCCTGACGGCCACGAACGGCTTCCGGCTGGCCACGCGCGCCGGGCGGCTGGAGACGGCAGCGGCCGGAGACTTCAGCGTGATCATCCCGGCGCGGACCCTGGCGGAACTGACCCGCATTTTGCCGGATGGCGATGAAGCAGTCGAGATCTCCGTCACGCCGAATCGCAATCAGGTCGTGTTTCGCACCGAGAACCTTCATGTCGTCTCGCGGCTGGTCGAGGGGCAGTATCCCAACTACCGTCAGATTATTCCGGCGAAGTTCTCCACCCGCGTCGTGGTCAACACGGGCGAATTGCTGAAGGCCACGAAAATCGCCAGCTTCTTTTCTCGCGACAACTCCAACATCGTCACTCTCGACGTGCAGCCCGGTGGAGAAGCCGGCGTCGGCAGTGTCGCGGTGATGGGCGCAGCCGCCGAGTTGGGTGAAGACCGTGGCGAGTTGGATGCCGTCGTCAACGGGGGAGCCCAGAAGGTCTCTTTCAATTCCCGCTACATCACCGATGTGCTCGGTGTTGTCCGTTCCGACCAGGTCGGACTCGAGCTAACCGGCCCGAATTCCGCCGCTGTCTTCAAGCCGATTGACGCCGCGGATTACACGCACGTGGTCATGCCGATGCACGTGCCCGGCTCGTAGGGCCGGAGCTAGCCGGCGACCGCTTCCGCCGCTTCCGTCTCGGGCAGCAACGGTGCGACCGCCGGGTGATCCTTGTTGACGATGACCGTTCGGAGGTCGTGCGGCTTCCCTGTCTGCCGATGCGTCACGGTGTACGTCGAAGGGACAAGGATCGACTCGGACGCAGCGTCCCGCACCAGCGACCGCAGTTGACTCTGCGAGAGGGAAGGCAACACGCTGTCCTTCACGAGATGAGTGACGATATACGGAGGGATGAGGTAGTCTGAACGTCTCTCCAGCTCGATGAGATAGCGCAGGAAGTTTTGTTGCTCGCCTTCGTCAAGCGCTGCGACGGCAACTTCACTGGACAGGTCGTTTGAGTCTTCCTCAGCGGCCTCTCGTTCTTCGGCCTCGACTTCGTTTTCGATGATGCTTTCGTACTGCTCGGGCAGGTACACCCAATCCTGCAGCCCGCGCGTCAGGATCCGTACGCGGCCGTTCCGTTCGGCTTCGCGAAGAAAGTCCTTGAGCCGTTCAAAGCCCAGGGCACGATAGTCAAAGCCGCGCCGCGCCAGCTGGATGCCGATCCACGACAGGAGGGAACCGACCCGATTGCTGCGGTTGCGGAGAAGGTCCTCCAGCTGAGCGTACGCCTCCTCCAGCTTCGCGGTGTCGGAGGCCGGCTTCGGCTTGCGCGGCTGTGATCCGGCCGCTTCCGGCTGACGGATGGGCTCGATATCCACGTCGTACATCAGGAGGTCGTCGACGTTTTCCGTCAGCGCCGACGATACCGTTCCGGAAACGCCGATCACAACAACCTTCTTGCCGCGGGCGCGGAGGAAGTTGACGAGGTGAACCAGGTCGGCATCGCCCGAAACCAGGACGAAGACCTTGAGGTGGGGCGCGGTATTGAGCAAGTCGATGCAATCCACGGCGAGCTTGACGTCCGCGCTGTTTTTCACGATCTTGCCGCCCTGTGTCCTCACCGGTACGTAGACGGGCTCGATCCCGGCGGCATACAGATTCGGAGGATCGAAGGCATTCAGTCGCTGCTGCCAATCTGCGTAGGCGCGCGCCACGACGACGCGCCCCCGCCGGCTGACGGCGTCGAGAAGTGACGAAATGTTGGGCTGGCCCCCCAGTTGCTTCAGCCCGACCTTGAGATTGTCCCAGTCAATAAAGAGTGCGGCGTCGGATCGGTGATTCTCGGAATCGTTTGCTGTCATACATAGTCCTCATACATAGATAGGCTTGCCCGATCGAATCAGGCGGTTCATTATCACGCCTGGTCGTTGAATCGGGGAAGGGGATCAGGTTCCGGCACCGTTAAATAACAAGCGCCGTGGACTGAACTGTCCACGGCGCCTCGCGCGGTGCTCTAGGCGGCGGTGCCGGCTCCCTCGCGCTCGCCCAGAATGCGAGCAAACGGAATGCCGCCGGCCTCATCGAGTGGAACGCTGCGGCCCAGCGGCTCGATGTCGTCGATGAACAACTGACCGGCACAGCGCCCGCAGCGGAGCTCGCCTGCCAGATTGTGCGGCATGAAGCCGGTGTCCAGGGGAAGAAACCGGGCTTCAGAGAGAGTGCGATCGGCAAAGCCGACGAGATCGCCTGCCGGGCGGCTGCACTGCCGGCACCGCAGGGTGGCGCTCAGCAGTCGGTGGCCGAAGCGTCGCGAATTGGTCCAAGAAAGCATCATGCGCTCCTCTTCACTATTCCGTGCAATAACATGTCGAATGAAATGGCGAGGTCGCGCCGTAACGCGCCGGCCTCGCGGCAGGCGACCTGAGCCGTCAGGCTCGCGATCACCGAACTAAAACGGGCTGCGGCGACGTCCGTTGGGAACGATTCTCGGATGCCGCCTTCTTCCCGCGCCTGTTCCAGCAGGGCTTGCAAAAGTTCGCAGAGGGGTACGTGTGTCGCCGCGCGCGCCGCGCGCACCGGGTCCGAGTGGAGCAATTCCCGGGCCACGACAATCGCGACGTCTGGGTCGTGCGTCGCCGCTTCCAGAACCCACTCGCCCACGAGCTGAACGACGTCCAGGGCCGGCATGCCCGCTTCCAGCAGGGCCTGGGCGCGCTCGCCCGCGTGATGAATAACCGCCGCGCCTAACTCGAGGGCGAAGGCCTCTTTGTATGGAAAGTGGTTGAAGACAGTCTGCCTGGCCACGTCCGCCGCCTCGGCGATGTCGTCGACGGTCGTTCCGGCGATGCCGCGCTCACGGAACAATTGGTTGGCCGTGACGAGTAGCATTTCATGCAGGGCCTGCCGCTTGCGCTCTCGACGGCCGGGATCAAGGTAGGCAGTCATAGATGTAGTATACCCAAAAGTATACCGGGTCCACCATACGAATCAATCGGGAGAGTTCCAATGTCACAGCTGTCAGTGGAGGAGTGGGAAGCGGAGCGCGAGCGGCTCAACGAGCTCGTGTTGGGCAGTGCCAATCTCAACATCAGGCGCTTCTTTGCGCTCGACCATCAGGCCTACGAACCCGGGGTCCTGCCTCTGAAGATCAAGGAGCTTCTGGGGCTGGTTGCGTCCCTGGTCCTGCGCTGCGACGACTGCGTCACCTATCACGTGATTCAGAGTCACGAGCGCGGGGCGAGCCGGGACGAAATGATCGAAGCAATGAACGTGGCTCTGGTCGTCGGCGGCTCGATTGTCATTCCACACTTGCGCCGCGCGATCGAGCGAATGATCGAGATCGAGCAGGGGAAGCCGGTCGGGGTGACACACGACCCCATATAGGAGGCTTCGTCCCTTGCGGCTTGCCTTCCCGGAATGCTTTACTATGGTACTCGACTGGTGTACGGAAAGAACCGTGGTATCGAAGAGCCCGGCCGGCAACGGCTGCTATTACTGGTGGACATAGAGGGTGTGAGCTGACGGCTCGTTGAGAGCCGCCCGCAGCGTCATACCCTCAAGGCCGGAGGCGGAAACGCCTCCGGCCTCTCTTTTTGGAGGATTTGTTGGCGATCGTCAGTAGGGAGGCAGGAGACGTGATCATCATTATGCAAAGTCACGCGACCCGACAGCAGGTCGAGGGCGTTGTGGCGCGCGTACAGGAGCTCGGACTGAGGCCTCATTTGTCGGAGGGAGACGAAACGACGATCATCGGCATCATCGGTCATCTGACTCCGGAGCGCCTCACCGGTCTTGAGTTGCTCCCCGGCGTGGATCGCCTGGTCCCGGTGTCAAAGCCGTTCAAGTTGAGCAGCCGCGACTTTCGTCCCAAAAGCACGGTCGTGCCCCTCAATGGACAGGCGTTTGGAGATACCGGAATCGTCGTGATCGCGGGCCCCTGTGCTGTGGAGAGCGAAGAGCAGCTGTGGGAAACCGCGGTAGCGATGAAAGAGGCCGGCGTGCGCATCCTGCGAGCCGGTGCGTTCAAGCCTCGCACGTCTCCGTACAGTTTCCAGGGTCTGGGAGTCCGGGCGCTGGAGATGCTGGACGACGTACGACGCCGTCTCGGGCTGTTTGTCGTCAGCGAGGTTCTGTCGGCAGAAGACGTCGAGTTGGTCGCGGGCCACGTGGACATGCTCCAGGTCGGTGCTCGCAATATGCAGAACTTTGCCTTGCTGCAAGAGGTCGGCCGCTCCGGGCACCCCGTACTTCTGAAGCGCGGCATGAGCGCGAAGATCGAGGAGTTGCTCATGTCTGCCGAGTACATACTCGCAAACCACAACGAACGCGTCATTCTCTGTGAGCGCGGCATCCGCACCTTTGAAGACTCCACCCGTTTCACCCTGGACATCAGCGCCGTGCCGGTTCTCAAGAGTCTGACGCACCTGCCCGTGATCGTCGATCCTAGCCATGCGGCAGGGAAGTGGAATCTCGTGGCGCCGATCGCGAAGGCAGCCATCGCCGCGGGTGCCGACGGACTCATCGTGGAGGTCCACTGCCGTCCGGAGGACGCGCTCTCCGACGGGGCACAAGCGCTGCGGCCGGACCGCTTCCGCACGTTGATGGAGGAATTGCGTCCGCTCGCCGCGGCGGTAGGACGAACTCTCTGATGCGCATCGGCATCGTGGGGCTCGGCTTGATCGGAGGCTCGCTGGGCGGCGCCCTGGGACTTGTCGGCCACGAGATTTCCGGCTACGACATTGCGCCGGGCAGGCAATCCCGCGCTCTCCAGCTCGGCTGGATCGAATCGGCCTCTCCGCTACGGGAGCTGGCGGCGACGAGCGAGGTGGTGATTCTCGCGGCGCCCGTCCTCCGCATTGCCGGCCTCCTGCCCGCGGTCGACGCCGCGGCGCCGGCCGACACCATCATTATCGATACGGGAAGCGCCAAGGGAGCCGTGGTTGAGGCGATGTCGATCTGTCCCGGGGCGCACCGTATGGTGGGCGGTCATCCGCTGGCTGGCTCCGAGCAATCCGGCCCGGAAGCAGCCGACCCGGCGCTCTTCCGCGATCGCCCGTTTGTTCTCACGCCAGGTCCGGCCACCGACCCGGCATTCCTGGCCGCCGCTTCCGCCCTCGTGTCCGAGGCCGGTGCGAGACCAGTGGTCATGGATGCGCGCGAGCACGACCGCATCGTGGCCGGGACCAGTCACTTGCCGCAGATCCTTTCCAGCCTGCTACGAGTCTGCGTGCCGCCCGATTCTCCCTTGATCGGTCCGGGGTATCTCGACATGACGCGCCTGGCGGACAGCGATGTAACTCTCTGGCGCGATGTCTTGCTGGCGAACGCCGCGGAGATCTCCGGCGTGACGCGCCGGTATCGCGACCGTCTCGATGAACTGCTGGCGGCGCTGGAGCGCGAAGACGCAGCGTCCATAGAGCGGCTGCTGGGACTGAACGCCGCCGAGGTGGCGCCGTGAGGTGGGTCCTGCGACCCTCACAGGTAGCCGGTACCGCGTCGGTGCCGGGAGACAAATCCCTTGCCCACCGCGCCTTGATGCTGGCGGCCGTGGCCGACGGTGAGTCCGTCATCGCCGGCGTTCCGGACGGAGCGGACGTGATGTCGACGGTTGCGTGTCTGCGGACTCTCGGTGCCGACGTCACACTTGCCGAGAACCGAGCCACCGTACATGGTGGCCTGCGAGCGCCGGTCGCTCCGTTGAACGCGGGAAACTCCGGCACCACCATGCGCCTGCTGGCCGGAATCCTCGCCGGACGCCCTTTCTCATCGTGTCTGGCGGGAGACGACTCCCTCTCGCGCCGCCCCATGCAGCGCGTGGTGGAACCGCTCGCCCGTATGGGCGCGGAGATCGAGACGTCGGACGGTCATGCTCCTGTGTCAATACGGGGCCGTCGACTCACCGGCATCCGATACCGGCTCCCGGTGGCGAGCGCCCAGGTGAAGTCCGCGGTCCTGCTGGCGGGCCTCGACGCCGAGGGGGAAACGACGGTATCCGAGCCCATCCCGACGCGTGACCATACGGAGCGGCTACTATCGGCCCTGGGGCTCGACATAACGCTTGACGGCAAGGACGTGACTATTCGGCCCGGTATCGTTCCAGGTTTCCGATTTGACATACCTGGTGATCCGTCATCCGCTGCCTTCGCGGCCGCGGCTGCCCTCCTGAGCGGCGGGGAGGTGACCATTCGCAACGTCTCCCTGAACACCCATCGGCTTGGGTTCTTTCGCGGCATCCAGCGGATGGGAGCCGACGTTGAGATCCGGACGGGAGGCGAGAGGCTGGGGGAGCCGGTCGGCGATATTAGAGTCAGCGGTCGAGTACAAAGCCCCCTGCTTATCGAACCTGGGGACGTCCCGTCGCTGATTGACGAGATTCCCCTTTTGGCTCTTCTCGCGACGCAGGCGGAGGGCCGATCCGTCATACGCGGCGCGCGGGAGTTGCGAGTCAAGGAAACCGACCGCATCCTGGCCGTCGCGGAGATTCTCGGCCGGCTGGACGCCTCCATCGTTCCGCTGGACGACGGATTTGTGATCGACGGCCCGTCTCGCCTCCGCGGCGCAACCATCCAAAGCCACGGGGATCACCGGCTGGCCATGATGGGAGCGGTCGCCGGAATGCGGGCGGATGGAGAGACCGTCGTAAATGGAGTTGAGGTGGCGGACGTGTCGTATCCCGGCTTCGCCGCCGATCTCCATCGTCTGGGAGGGACGATCGATGTCGGCTGATCGTTATGCGGTGATCGGCGACCCGATCTCGCACAGTTTGTCGCCTGCCATGCACAATGCGGCTTTCAGGGCCGCCGGCATTTCCGCGGAGTATCAGGCCGAGAGGGTCTCATGTCACGACCTCACGGCTCGCTTCGCAGACCTGAGCCATGCATACCGCGGCTTCAATGTGACTATTCCCCACAAGGAAACCGTTGTGGCGCTGGTCGATGTGCGCGATCACATTGTGGAGACGCTGGGTGCCGCCAACACCGTGTCCGTTCGGGGAGGACGAGTGGAAGCGAGTAATACGGACCCGGCGGGATTCCAACGCGCGCTTGAGTCGGCCCGTGTTGGGCTTGACGGAAGGCGCGCGGTGGTGTTGGGTGCCGGTGGAGCGGCGCGCGCCGTGACCTACGCTTTGAATCTGCGAGGCATTCGTCCGCACGTCTACGCGCGGTCCCCGGAACGTGTGGAGAGGCTTTCTACTCTGGGCGCCATTCCTGGCAGCTCGCAGCTCGACGATCTCGCATCTGCCGATCTCATCGTCAATTGCACGCCGCTCGGCATGGGGCGCCATGCGGCTCAGTCTCCCTTGCCCGACGGCGCGATACTGCGGCCGGGAGTGGTCGTTATGGATCTGGTGTACGGTCGTTCCACGCCGTTCCTTCGAGAGGCTGAACGACAAGGCGCCGTGGTTATGGATGGCCTGGAGATGTTGATCTTCCAGGGGGCGGAGTCATTTCGTATGTGGACGGGACTGGAGCCAAATATCGACGTGATGCGCGAGGCGTGCCGTCTTGCTCTGGAGGCGAAAAGATGCTGCGCTTCTTGACGGCCGGTGAATCGCACGGACCGGAGCTCCTCGGAATCCTGGAGGGGATGCCGGCAGGTCTGGAACTGGACGTGGAGCGCATCAACGACGACCTCCGGCGGCGGCAGGGTGGTTACGGACGCAGCGGCCGGCAACGGATCGAGCACGACGAGGTTGTGTTCCTGGGTGGTGTCGAGCGAGAGAGGACGACGGGCGCACCGATCGCTATCAGGGTTGAGAATCGCGACTATCCCAACCAACTCAAGCGGGAGAAGCCCGTCCTCACCGTTCCGCGCCCGGGACATGCTGACCTCGCCGGTGCTCAGAAGTACCGCCTTGACGACATGCGGACCGTGCTGGAACGAGCCAGCGCGCGCGAGACGGCGATGCGCGTCGCGATTGGGGCAATTGCCAAACAGCTCTTGTGGCGGTTCGGCATCGGCGTCTGGAGTCAGGTGCTGGCGATCGGCGAGGTAACGGCCGAGCCGGCCGATCTGTCCGACCCGGAGGCGCGGCGACATGTCGAAGAGTCACCGGTTCGTGTGGCGGACGCCGCTGCCGGGGAGCGCATGGTAGCGGCGATTGACGAAGCGCGCCGAGCCCGTGACACTCTCGGGGGCATCGTCGAGGTGACGGTCGCAGGAGCGCCGGTTGGACTCGGCAGCTACGTGCAGTGGGACCGAAAGTTGGACGGCCGGCTGGCGCAGGCCGTCATGAGCATTCAGGCGATCAAGGGCGTCGAAATCGGATCGGCGTTCGCCAACGCCCTGGCGCCCGGCACCCGGGTTCACGACGCGATTGTTCCGTCCGACTTCGGGCCCGTCCGGACGTCGAATCGGGCGGGGGGACTGGAAGGAGGCGTGACGACCGGTGGGCAGGTTGTCGTGCGCGCCGCCATGAAACCCATCTCGACGACCCTCACTCCCATGCAGAGCGTCGACGTACGGACAGGGAATCCCGCTCGGGCGACCTATCAGAGGTCGGACATCTGCGCGGTTCCCGCCGCGTCCGTGGTCGCGGAGGCCATGGTTGCTCTCGTCATGGCCGACGCCTTCCTCGAAAAGGTTGGCGGGGACAGTATTTCGGAAATCGCCGAACGCTACGGGGCCCCGCGGTGAGAGATGTGGTGCTGGCCGGCTTCATGGGAACCGGCAAGACAACGGTCGGACGAATCTTGGCGGACCGGTATGGCCTGGACTTCGTGGACCTGGACGATGAGATCACTGCCCGAACCCGTCGGACGCCGGCTGAGATCATCCGACAGGACGGAGAGGAGGCATTCCGGGAACATGAGTCGAAGGTGCTCGCGGACCTGGCGCCGGGTCACGGCCGCGTAGTCGCGCTCGGCGGGGGAACGATTCTGGCCGATCGCAATCGCCAGCTCCTGGCGGACAAGTATCTGGTCTGTCTCACGGCGTCCGTCGAAACCCTGCATGAGAGGATCCGGACGGGACCGGATCGACCCCTTCTCGACGGAGGCGGCGCGCTGCGGCGTCTGCTGGAGACGCGCCGGTCCGTGTACGACACGCTCATGCAGGTAGATACCGATGGTCGAACTCCGGAAGGCGCCGCGGATGCTGTTGCCGACGCCCTTGGCCTTCCGGCGGCCGTGGTTCCGTTCACCCGCCACACCAAGAGCGCTATCTATGTCCGGTCCGGCGCCGCAGCCGAGCTAGCATCTCTCCTCGGTGCCAAGAAACCCGGCCGCTGTCTCATCGTGACCGACGATAACGTGGCGGCGCACGGGCACGCGGAGCGGGTGGCATCGTCATTGCGTGACACGGCTGACGTCGCGACAGTCATTATTCCTGCCGGCGAGGCATACAAGTCGGCTCAAAGCATCCACGCCGCGTACCAGGAGGCACTCGAGTTCGGCCTACAGCGATCGGATCTCGTCGTCGGTGTCGGTGGCGGGGTCGTGTGTGACCTCGCCGGATTCGTGGCTGCGACTTACATGCGTGGAACCATGCTCGCACTCGTTCCGACGACTCTCCTTGCCCAGGCCGACGCGGCGATCGGCGGCAAAGTCGGGTTCGACTTTGGTGGGATCAAAAACTTGATCGGGGCCTTCTACCCCGCGACCGTCGTCGCCATCGACAGCGACACCCTGGCGACCCTTCCCTCGTCCGAATTGGCGTGGGGCGCCGCCGAGATCATAAAGATCGCCCTGATGTGCTCTCCCTCACTCGTGGCCGACCTTCGGTCGCTGGGCGGTCTCGAGGCGCTCGTGGATGGGAACTCCGTGATCAAACAAGCTGCGCGGCTGAAGGCGGACGTGGTGCGCGCTGACCCATTCGAGCGAGGTGAGCGCATGCTCCTGAACTTTGGCCATACAGTCGGTCACGCGCTGGAAGCGGCGAGCGAGTACCGGCTGCCGCACGGAGCAGCCGTGGCCATTGGCATGAGCGCCGAAGTCTCTGTGGCCCGGACGTGCGGCTGGACGGAGTCGGAAGTGGGCGAAATTCTGCGCGAGCTGCTCGATTCGTTCGAGCTTCCTGCGCGCGCCCCGGATCTCGACGCGGCTGTCGCCGTGCACGCCATGGGCCACGACAAGAAGCGAACTGGAGATTCGGTCACCCTGGCCGTGCCCGAGCGAATCGGCCGCGGGACGCTGCGTGCGCTTGCCCTCACCGACTTGTCGTCGGCGCTCGGCGCATCGCCAGGAGTGCGCGCGTGAAGAATATCTTGGTTCTGCACGGACCGAATCTGAATCTCACCGGCCGGCGTGAGCCGGATGTGTACGGGACCACGACGCTCGATGACATCAACCGTCTCCTGGAAGCACGAGCCGTGAACCGCGCGCAGCTCCGGATACTCCAGACGAATCACGAGGGAACGCTCATCGATACCCTGCAAGACTCCATCGGTTGGGCGGACGGGGCCCTATTCAACCCGGGGGCGCTGACGCACTACGCCTATGCGCTGCGTGACGCGATCACCGCCGTCGACTACCCTGTGGTTGAAGTCCATATGTCAGTGCCGGCCGCCCGTGAAGACTTTCGCCACCAGTCCGTTATCGCGCCGGTCGCGCGTGGCCAGGTTGCGGGATTCGGGTGGTATAGCTACCTCGCCGCACTCGATACCCTTCTCCACCTCCTGGAGGCCGACTGATGCGGGCGATTCGGGGAGCCATCACCGTCGAACAGAACACCGACGACGCCATCACGGCCGCGACCCAGGAATTGCTGGCGGAAGTGGCGCGGACCAACCGCGTCGGCCCCCGGGATACCATCAGCATGTTCTTCACGCTGACTCCTGACCTCGACGCCGTCTTCCCGGCACGGGGGGCGCGAGCCATGGGCTGGGACGTGCCGATGCTTGACATGCAGGAAGTACCGGTACCCGGCGCGCTCGAACGTTGCCTCCGGGTGCTGCTGCATGTAGAGGGTCGTGGACCGGTTCACCACTGCTATCTGGGTGGGGCGCGCGCGCTCCGTCCTGATCTCGCGGGTGAGTCATGAGCAACCGGCAGTATCGAACCGCGGGAGGAATCACCGTCGATCGAGCCATAGACCCGTTGCCGGTCGACGGGGCCATCGATCATATCGTGCTGGCTCTGAACGAGCGTCGCGGAGTCCTGCTGGCCTCCAGCTACGAGTATCCGGGGCGCTATACGCGCTGGGACATAGGATTCGTCGACCCGCCCGTGCAAGTCACCGCGCGCGGCCGCGACTTCCGAGTGGACGCTCTGAACGAGCGCGGGGCCCTTCTGCTGGCGGCCATCGCTTCCGCTGTCCGGACCTGTGAGGCCGTATCGCACGTCGAGGTGAGCGCCACTTCAGTACGCGGGACGGTCCGCGAGCCGCTGGGTCGCTTTCCGGAGGAGCAGCGGAGCCGGCAGCCCTCGGTGTTTTCTCTCATTCGCGTGCTGGTTGATCTGTTCCACAGCGTTGAAGATCCCTATCTGGGCCTGTACGGCGCATTCGGGTATGATCTCGCTTTCCAATTCGAGCCCATCGACCTGTGCTTGCCGCGACCGTCGGATCAACGCGATCTCGTCCTCTATATCCCCGACGAGATTGTCGTGGTCGACCACCAGCGAGAGCGCGCCGAACTCCGCCGGTATGAGTTCGCCGTGGCCGATCGTTCCACCGCCGGTCTGCGGCGTGACACCTCTGCCACGTCCTCGGCCGGTCCTCGCCGGCCCCCAAGCCCCGGAGACCATTTGCCGGGCGAGTATGCGGCTATGGTCGCCGTGGCGAGAGAGTCGTTTCGACGTGGAGACCTTTTTGAGGTCGTTCCAGGGCAGACGTTCTTTGAGCCATGCAGCGCACCTCCATCTACTCTGTTTGAGCGCCTGCGGCGGCGCAACCCGGCTCCCTACGGATTTTTGATCAATCTCGGCGACGCGGAGTATCTGGTGGGTGCCTCACCGGAAATGTATGTCCGTGTCGATGGTTCGCGGGTGGAGACCTGCCCGATCTCCGGCACCATCGCCCGCGGACAGGACGCTATTGGCGACGCTCAGCAGATCCAGGAACTCTTGAACTCGGCGAAGGATGAGTCCGAGTTGACGATGTGCACCGATGTAGACCGGAACGATAAGTCCCGGATTTGTGTGCCGGGGAGCGTGCGGGTCATCGGCCGCCGGCAGATCGAAATGTACTCCCGCCTCATCCACACGGTCGATCATGTGGAAGGCCGGCTGCGCCCCGAGTTCGACGCCCTGGATGCCTTTCTTTCCCACACGTGGGCCGTAACGGTGACCGGCGCCCCCAAGACGTGGGCGATGCGGTTCATCGAGCGGCACGAGAAGTCGCCGCGCGCATGGTACGGAGGAGCGGTCGGCCTCATCGGATTCGACGGCAATATGAACACGGGACTCACGCTGCGGACAATCCGCATCAAGGACGGAGTGGCCGAGGTGCGGGCCGGCGCGACTCTGCTGTTCGACTCCGACCCGGAGAGCGAGGAGGCGGAGACCCGCATGAAAGCGTCCGCATTGCTGGACGCCATCCGGCGTCCGGATCACGAGAACACAGAGATAGTCGGTGGTGGACAGGCCGGAACGGCCCGGCGCGTGCTGCTCGTCGATCACGAGGATTCATTCGTCCACACGCTCGCCAACTATATTCGCCAGACCGGCGCCGACGTCGTGACGTGGCGCTCCGGATTCCCTCGGGACGACCTTGATGCGCTGCGGCCTCATTTGATCGTCCTTTCCCCCGGCCCCGGCTGTCCGCAGGACTTCGACGTGGCCGGCACGATCGGGGCGGCGGCCGTGCGCGGGATCCCGGTTTTCGGCGTGTGTCTCGGCCTCCAAGGGCTAGTGGAATATTGCGGGGGCAGGCTGGACGTGCTTGACTACCCCGTGCACGGCAAGGGATCCCGAGTCGTCGTCGAGGGCGGTCGCTTGCTCCGCGGTCTCCCGTCCACATTTCGGGTCGGCCGATATCACTCGCTGTACGCCGACGCCGACAATCTACCGGCCGACCTTCTGATAACCGCGCGCTCCGAGGATGGAGCAATCATGGCGATCGAGCATCGCGACCTGCCGATGGCAGCGGTGCAATTCCACCCCGAGTCCATCCTGACAATGGAAGACAACGTCGGCCTGAAGTTGATTCAGACCGTGGTGAGCCGCCTTGCGCTATCGCCGGTTGCGCCGGACTAGCCCGCGAGGCCGACGTAGTCGAGCGCTTGAAAATACCCCGCAGCAAGCGCAGACGCCGCACCCTCGATATCGTCCTGGGTAGTCCACCTGCCCAGGGAAAGGCGCACGGCTCCCTGCGCCCGCTCACGAGACAGGCCCATGAGATCGAGCACTCCCGACGGTTCGCCGGCGGCCGAGTGGCAGGCAGAACCCGTGGAAGCGGCCACGCCGGGCGTGAGGTCGAGCACCATGCGGCCGGCCACATGCGGGAAGCTGACATTCAGAGTCCCGGGCGCCCGCAGTGTCGGATGCCCGTTCAGCGACAGGCCCGGCACCTGTGACGACAACAAATCGTGCAGCGCGTCGCGGAGGCGGGTGAGACGTCGCTCCTCCTCCGGTCGCTCGTCCCGAGCGATTGTCGCCGCGGCTCCGAGCGCGACGATGTAAGGAACATTCTCGGTGCCGGCGCGCCGGCCGCCTTCCTGCCCACCGCCATGAACCAGCGGGTCAATGAACACCCCTCGGCGTAGGTACAGGGCCCCGATTCCTTTCGGTGCGTACAACTTGTGGCCGGCAATGGTGAGTAGGTCGGCGCCCAACCCGTCAACGTCCACGTCCATCTTTCCTGCGGACTGCGACGCGTCGACATGGAGGAGGGCCCCCGCGGCGTGGACGACTTCAGCGATGTCTCTAAGCGGATTCACGGTCCCGACCTCGTTATTGGCGTGCATGATGCTGACGAGCGCCGTGTTGGGACGCAGGGCGCCTTTCACGGCATCAGGGGACACCATCCCGAAGGCGTCAACCGGCACGATCGTAAACTTACACCCAAATCGATCATGCAGGTACTGAAGAGTGCCGAGGACGGCGGGATGCTCGACCGCACTCGAGACGATGTGGGTGCTTGCGGGCCACCGCGCGAAGGCTATTCCCTTCAACGCCAGGTTGTCACTCTCACTGCCGCCTTGCGTGAAGATCATCTCGTCGGGACACGCCCCAATGAGTTCAGCGACGCGGGCCCGTGCCTCTTCCACAGCACGCCGCGCTTCGATCCCGTAGGCATGCGCACTCGAGGCATTGCCGAACCGCGTGGTGAAGTAGGGCATCATGGCCGCGACGACGCGGTCGTCGACCGGCGTCGTCGCGTTGTAATCGAGGTAGATCGGGCCATCCACCGTGCCCAACTGTAGCACCCGATGGTACGATCGGGCGCCATGCATGAGATCGTCTGGTATAGCCGTCTCGCTGTCATCGTCGGTGCCGTCATCCTCCTGGTTCAGGCGGTCACGGCGCGCTCGACGCCCGCGCTGACGGTGCTGGCGATGGTTTTCCTGATAGTTGGTCTGCTCGCCTTTGTCGCCGGCCTCGCCATGGAGGGCCGGGCGAAGCAGGAACCCGTGCCGGAAATAGACGAATCCCCACAGGGAGGTCCCTCTGGGGAGTCCAAGTAAGCCGTAAGCCGAGTTCTGTCCCGACCGCCCTTACGGCGCGGCCGGTGGTGATCATCTATCTACGACGGCGATTGCCCGCCGCCTCAAGCGACGCTACCCGAAGGCCTCGGACGAGCAGCCCTTAGGCGCCGAAGCGCCGCACCTTCCTATTCGTCTTGCTCCAGATGGGGTTTGCCCGGCCAGCCGATCACCCGGCTGCCGGTGAGCTCTTACCTCACCATTTCGCCCTTACCGGCGGATGCCGGCGGTATGTTTCTGTGGCACTTTCCTTGGGGTCGCCCCCACTGGGTGTTACCCAGCACCCTGCTCTACGGAGCTCGGACTTTCCTCGTGCACCTCCGCGCACGCGATCACCCTGCTTACTTGGGCGCGTAAGTGTATGATGAATTGCTCAGATTCGTCAAGGGTTTGAGGGAGGAAGGGCAATGTTAAAGCGTGGAATCGTCGCCGTCTTTCTCTTGCTGCCATTGGTACCAGGCGCCGTCAGGGCGCAGAGCAGTGTACCCGCGTCCTTTTACCTCACCGGCTGGAACATGGTGGGCGCGCCCCCCGGAACCGACTTCTCGTCCGCCGCGGCGCTGTTCACATATCAGAACGGCGCCTATGTCACGTCCTCCAGCCGGACAACGGCGCTATGCGGCGGCTACTGGGCATACTTCAACGCCAACACGCTCGTTCCACTAGCCACTCCACCGACCGCCGCCTCCATGACCTGTCCTCTGCAAGCCGGCTGGACGATGGTCGGCAATCCGTTCGACGCGCCGGCCACGGTTCCTGCCGGCACCACTGCCTGGTACTGGAATCCGGCCATCGGGCAGTACCAGACGGTAAGCCAGATCCCGCAGGGCGGCTCGGTCTGGATCTACAGCACGTCGGGTGGGTCCGTCACCCTGGCGGCAGTCCCCTCTCCGCCGGCGGCGCAGACGCTCATCATCAACACTCAATCGCCGCTCTCCAGTTACCAGACGCACGTTGGAATGCAGGTCGAGGTTCTCGTGGCTCCGACCGTGCCGTCAACCGTCGCGGTTGATTCGAACTACCTCCAGTTCACCGGCTCGGGGATCACCGGCGACATCACGTGTGTGAATGGGACGGCATCGTGCGCGCCCGGGACGTACTACAGCTACTGGATGTACACGGCCGCAAGGGCGGGCACGACCCTCATCACGGTCAATCCCCTGTGCTTGCAGGCCACGCCGCCCTGCGGCGTCCCTTCACGTGCCATCCAGTTGATCATCCTTCCCTAGGATGCGGCTCGACCTCACCGGAGCCGCCGCGCGCGTGGCGGCGCGGCTCCCCGAATACTTGCGGGATCTCGACTCCCTCGCGTCTATCGATTCCGGGACGTACGACAAAGTCGGGGTCGACCAGGTGGCATCGATGCTCTCCGACCGCTACGACCGACTCGGCGCGCGGGTCAGCCGTCACCGACACGATGTCCTCGGCGATACAATCGTGGCCGAACTGGGAGCATCGGGGCCGGTGACGCTCCTGCTCGGTCACACCGATACCGTCTACCCGGCCGGCACAGCCGCGATGAGGCCCATGCGGCGCGAAGGAGATCTGCTCTTCGGCCCCGGCACGGCCGACATGAAGGCCGGCGACCTCGCCATCGTCTACGCACTCGAGGATCTGGTCGCGTTGGACGCGAATCTCGGGCGAGTGATCGTCATCCACAATAGCGACGAGGAGATCGGATCGCCGAGCAGCCGGGGGCTCATTCGACAGATGGCCGAGACGGCCGATGCGGTTCTCGTCCTCGAGCCGGGACGGGAGAACGGGAACATCGTGGCCGCCCGCAAAGGAATCGCCCGTGTGGACATTACGGTGCGCGGTGTCGCGGCCCACGCGGGCGTCAATCACAACCGCGGACGGAGCGCGATTCTCGAACTCGCCTACCTCGTCACGCGCCTGGAAGCTCTCAACGGGATCATGCCGGATGTCACGCTGAACGTGGGAGTGATTCAAGGAGGCGAGCGGGTGAATGTCGTGCCGGATCATGCCTCGGCCGAGATGGAGATTCGGGCACTCGAACCAGAGAGCTTGCAGCACGCCGTGGAACTGGTACGTGAGACCGTCGCGTGGCGGACGATTGCACAAACCAATGCGGAGGCGGATGTTCGGATCGAGCACTGGCCCATGCATCGCACGGCCGCCACCAACCAATTGGTGGTTCTGGCGCAAGGGCTAGGAGCCGACCTGGGCCTGTCCATCACAGCGGTGGCCACGGGCGGAGCGTCTGACGGCAACACGGCGGCTCAGGCCGGCAAGCCGGTACTCGACGGGCTCGGGCCGGTCGGCGGGAATGCGCACAGTCCCGACGAGTACATCGACGTTACGTCCGTCGCACCCCGCGTCGCGCTTCTGGAGGGCCTGGTGGAGGCGATCGCCTCGGGTTCGGTGACGCGTCACTGAAGCACGTGAGCGCGTCAGCAGTCGAACACCGACCAGCAAATGTCGTTTCGCACCCGCTGATCATCGAGGACCAGTTCACGGATGGCCTCAGGGAGTTGCTCGCGCTGCCACCGGCACTCGAGCCGGCCGCAACTCTCTCCCTCGCCTTCGGGGGCGGCGGCGCGTGCCGCCTTGATGGCGTACGCCGCCGCGCCGAGGTCATGCGCGGCGACATGCGCGACCACCGGGGCCTGGCCGGCGGCATAGGCGGCGTGTCGAGCGGCGCCGCTCAATTCTCTTGCCGCCGCCATCGCGTGACCACCTGCGGCGCGGGACTGAGACATCCTGATCTCGCCGCGCACCCATGCCCGGATTTGCTCGATCGCCTGGCGCGGCCGGGGGTCCGACGGTCGCGCCGTCTCAAAGAGCGGCAGGACATGTTCTGCGCATGTCGCGGCCCACAACGCGAGGAGCCGATGATTGGCGTCGGTAAGCGTGCCCCCACGCCGGATGGTGACAAAGCGATGGTCGCGGTCTTTCGGGAGGATCACAGCTGTACCCATCATTATGGCCCGCCGCGCGGCGCCTGACACCCGGGCCCTCCGGAGTCCGAGGGATGCCATGGTAAAATCTGTCGCCTGACGCGCCGAGGTAGCTCAGTCGGTAGAGCAATGGACTGAAAATCCATGTGTCGCCGGTTCGATTCCGGCCCTCGGCACCAGCAAACCCCTTCAGGACGACGCGAACCAGCGATCGGCCGGGCCGCCGTATCTCCGACCTCGAGAGCGTTGCCCCTCGTTCCGCCGGCGCGCGCCCGTGAGTCACCGCCTCCGTACCCCGGCGGCCGGATGCAGCCGGGCATGGCGAGCGAGTGATCAGAACCGGCCGGCGAGGTCTCCCCACGCCGCGGCCAGGCTCTGGTCCCCGTCGATGCGCATGTCCTCCGGCCGCCGCCGGCCCATGATGAAGAGCCACAAGTCGGAGGCGGTGCCCGCGACGGTCGCGTCGGCCGGGCCGGCGCTCGGGGCGGTGGTGATGCCGGATTGGTCGAAAGACACCAGCCAGCGGCCGGCGCCGCCGTCCTCACGGAGGAGGATCGTCTGGCCGTGCCGACGATCGCGGTTCACGTCATACGCCGGATCCTCGCGAAACTGCATGAGCATCTCGTCGATGCCGTCGCGCGCGAGCGCGTCGTCGATGCGGCCGGCGATACCGTGAGCTTCCTCGGCGTCCCAGCGGTGGATGGTGGTCTCCATGGCCAGGCGGCGGAAGACGAAGTCGCCGGTCTGGCGGGGCGGGATGAAGGTCCAGACGATCTCATCGGGTTCGAGGCCAACGAGGGCGGCGTCGAGTTCGTCGCCTGCGTGGCGGGCAAAGGGCACGATGCCGTCGGGTCGTGCGTCCCGCGGGAATCCCGTCTGATCCCACGCAGTGTAGCCGGGAAGGCGGACATCGCGATCAGCCGCGATCTCGCTCATGGCTTCGCGGCTGAAACCGCGGGGCCGCTCGCTCACCCACTTCAGCCAGAAGGTGTACACGCGGCCCATGTGCCCGGTGAGACCCGCGACGTCCCAGCCCGGGCATCCCGTGATCGGCCGATCCAGGCCGAGGCCGGCGGCCGCGAGGATCGCCTCGCGGTTGCGGCGGAAATGGCCGAGGTAATAGGCCTTGCGGGTGTGCGGGTCGGCGGCCGGCTGGTGGGACTCGTTCGTCACGCTCATCACCCTTTCCGTTGTGGTCTGGTATCGGCTTTGACAGGCCGAGAATAACTTCGTCATCATGCCGAATCGGTTCGTGGCGGCGCAATAGAGAGCCGCCGGCTCCCCCCACTACGTCCGCGAGTGGCCCTTCCGCCACCAGGGGCGCTCCGGGACAGGTATCGGCGGGATGGAGGATGAGACGTCCTGGCGCGAACCGCGGATAGCGACGACATGGAAAGTGCATGTGGTATTCACGGCAATCGCCGTCCAATCGCCGTCGAACTTCAGGTAGCTGGGGATCGTCGCGATGAAACTGTTCCACCTGCCGGCCGGGACCATGAGGTAGCCCGACCCATGCTTGCCGTAACGCGCGACGCCGGGCAAGGCCATGTGGTCCATGAGGGGGAGCCACTCGGCGAACGTGAACTGGCCGGGCTGTCGGCCACAGTTGAAGGCATAAGCGATACCCCACAAGCGATGCGGGGTCCGAAAGTTTCCGACGGCCACATTGCCGACCCGGCTGAATTCACAGAACGCAGGCCCGGTCACGTACACGATGTGCGAGGGACAGATCCCTGCGGCATGCGACAGCACGAGAGCCGTGTCTGCACGACTTCGTGAACTCGGCGCCGCGCAGGCGGCAATCAGGATGAAGACACCGCTGAGAGCGAACGCCGTCAGGATGTAGCTGGCGTTCCCGACCGGGTTGGGCGACGCACGCGCACCCCGCATTCGTGGTCCGGCACGTCCGCCGGGTCGATTTGTGCCCACTGTTCAGTCCTCTCCCGGTCGGGCAAGGAGTCCTGCCGTTATCGCTTATACCATCCGGTGAGGCAGGGAATATGGTAGCTATCGTGGCGACCCTCGAGCGAGTACGGGCGCCGGAGTGCAGCAGTGGGTGGTAGCGGCACCACGTTGCTGGCATCCAGTACTTTGTGTGGAGAAGAAGCAGTGTCCCCGACGATCCGGATCGTACCCTATGACTCGACGTGGCCTGAGGAGTTTCACTCCGTGGCGTTACCTCTGCGTCAGGCCCTGAGTGCCCTCGCGATGCGCATCGATCACATTGGCTCGACATCCGTGCCCGGCTTGCCGGCGAAGGACATCATCGACGTCCAGGTGACGGTTGCGGTCCTCGATGGGCTGACAATCAGCGACGCGCTGGCCCCCCTCGGATACATGATCCACAACGGCATCGCCGGAGATCACATCCCTCCGGACTGGGATCCGTCGCCCGAGCAGTGGCGCAAACTCTACTTTTACGCTCCCTCTCATCAGCGCGCCACCCACCTCCATGTCCGCCAGGCCGGCAGGGCCAATCAGCTGTACCCCATACTCTTCCGCGACTACCTGCGGGTGACGCCTGCCGCCTCACGGGCGTATGCGCAGGTCAAGCAGGCCCTCGCCACCCTCCATCCCGACGACGTCGCGGCGTACTACGACGTCAAAGACCCGGTCTGCGACATCATCATGGCCGGCGCGACGCGTTGGGCTGCCGACACGCAGTACGCCCCCGGACCGTCCGACCTGTAGTCACGGCGAATGGCGGGGATGTCGTGCGGCCCAGGTCGCCCCGTCGGTCAGCTCGCCGCCCGACGCTCATCGATCATCCTCTCGTCGAGCAGGCTGCCGATGTCGGGCGCCGGAGGAGGCGCGATCTCTGGGCTGGGCCGGCCGAGGAGATATCCCTGCACGGCCTGGACTCCCAACGGCAGGGCGGGATCGGCGACGCTAACCGATCGAATCATCTCGAGCATTGCCGGTGTCTCGATGCCCTCCGCGATCACGTACGTGCGCGCGTGGCGCGCGAACGCGACGATGCCGGAGAGGACTGCTGCCGCGGAGTCGTCGACGAGGGCGGCCGTGATGACGCTACGGTCGATCTTGACGAAATCGACCGCGACCTGCCGGAGCATGTCGAGGCCCGCATTCCCGGCACCCACATCGTCCAGAGCCAGATTGAAGCCGAGTTCTCTCAATCGCTTCGCCTCGCGGACCACAGTATCCACGCGGGCCACAGACCGCTCGGTTATCTCGAAGACCAGCCTCCGCGGCTCCAGCCCCGCCTCCTCGACCATCGTCATCAGGGGGCCGGCTCGCAGTGAGCCGTAATCGAGGGATTGCGGGGAGAGATTGACGAAGAGCAACGCCTGGGGAGGAATCTCACGTGCGCGTTGAAGGATGGCATGCAGGCAGATGCTGTCCAGCTCCGCGGCGCGTCCCAACTTTTCCGCGATGTCGAACACTTCCTGCGGATTGACGATGGCAAGGTCGGCCGGCGGGCGCATTAGCGCCTCGTACCCGAGCACCGTCCCTTCGTCCAGTCCCCAGATCGGTTGGAAAACGGGGATGACGGAACGATCGCTCAGAATCTGCCGCACCGCCTGAATCTTTTCGGGGGAGATGATGACCGCGTGGCCCCGGATCGCTTCAAAAAGCGATACCCGGTTCCGGCCCCGGCGCTTCGCTTCATAGAGCGCCGCATCCGCCTGTTCCCTCAGCGTTTCGGCGTCTCGGACGCCATCCGACAGGTCGGCGACACCGCAGCTGATCGTGAGCCCATGCACCGAGCCCTCGACCCGCCCGCGGAGGCGCTCCACGACCTGTTCGGCTTCCGCGCCGGTTGCGTATGGCAACAGAATGGCGAATTCGTCGCCACCGACTCGGAAATGACGATCGCCCGTGCGAGTCTCGCGCATGCAGGCTGCCAGGGTCGAGAGTGCCTGGTCTCCGGTCGCATGGCCCCGCGAGTCATTGAGGAGCTTGAAGTCGTCGGCGTCGACGAGTGCAAGCGAGAGCGCGTGGCCATGCCGCACCGCACGCGCGCATTCTCGTTGCAACTCCTCCTGGAACGCCCGGTGATTGCCGAGACCCGTCAAGGGATCCGTGAGGGCCGTCCGCTCCATGGCCAGCAGTGCGTCCGTCATGTGGTTGAAGGCGCGGGCCACTGCCGTCAATTCGTCGTTTCCCTCCGTGCCGGCCCGCACCTCGAGATTGCCGTTCGTGATCTCGTTGGCGGCAGCGGAGAGATTTCGTAGACCTCTGGTCAGACGCCGGACGACCAGCGCGCCGACGACGAGTCCCAGCAGAATCGTGAGCAGCACCCCGAACGCCGTGATGCGGATCACGAGCCAGTCTTGCGCCACCGCGTGCGAATAGAGCCGCTGCCCCTGATACAGGTGCACGCCGGCATATTGCTCGACCAGATCCAGCGAACGATCCAAACGGTCGGAGAGCTGCTCTCGGGCCGACAGGCTGGGAGTCTTCCCTGTCTGGAGGGACGCCTCGTAGCGGGCTCGCTGCCCAAGAAATTCTTGCCAGGTCGTGCTCCACTGTCGGTACGCATCGGGCGGTAGGGACTGCGATGCAGTCGAGGCGACGGTCCGGTCCAGCGCGCCCATCTCAGCCCACAGTGCGCTGCGGCGATCGGCGGGAAGGTGTGCCATGTCCTGATCGAGCAGGTCACGCTCCTGATCAATGCTCTGCATCACGGAGCTCAAGCGCACCACCGGCACCACGCTCTTTACCTGAAACGTTGCCGCTTGTTGCGCTGCCCGCACCGAGGCGTCTACCGCCAGGCCGCCGACGAAACAGAGCCCCAGGGTCAGGACGCCGAGGGTCGCCGCAATCCCCGTCCGAACCGACTGAAGTCTCATAGTGCCACCGTGACGGGAAGCGCGACGATCCAGGCGTCCATCGCGTTGTGCTGCCGGAATCCCGACGCATAACTCCTCGGAACGACGACATGCCAGCCATCGACCACCCCGACAACACGCGTGTGCAACGTACAGTAGACGTGGTAGAGACCGGGCCGTTGCACAGTCAGAATTCGTTTCCACCCGGAGTGGGGCTCCGTGTCCGTGCCTTCTATCAGAAATGCCGCCCCGGCAGGTGACGCGGGATCGACCACAAAATTATGAGCATCCGCGTCGTGGTTAGAGATGACCACGGATGCACCCACGATGGTGACTATTGCCTTGGGGCTAAACAGATCTTGCCCGGCTGGAATCGAGAGATGACCGACCGATGCGGGCATCTTCGGCAGGACAGCGAGCCATCCCTCCGGTACGATGCCGGACCCCTGACGGCTCACGACAACCTGGTTGCCGGCGACGACAGCAAGCGGATGGGCCGCGACCGCATCGTAGTAGTGATAGAGCCCGGGCCTCATAAGCCGAAGCACCGCCGACTTTCCGGGCTTGATGACCACGGAGAAATCTGACGGCGACAGGGCCGCCGATACGAGGTGCACGGTCCGATGCAGCGAATTGTGAAGCACCACACGGCCCCCCAGGACAGCGGCGGCCACCCGTGGCGCGAAGTTCCCCGCCTTGCCGGAGATCGCGATAACAGAGACGGCGGGCAGGCTCGCCGGCTGCACGTCGGGGATCCCCAGGAGGCGGCTCGACACCTCGTTCGGTGATGTTACATGCCAGAGCAGTCCGGCAAGCCCAAAGGCACATGACGCCGTCGCGGCCGCAATCGCTGCCCTCGCCGGCCAGAGGCGGCGACGAGACGCGGCTCTGCCGGAGCTCGCCACGTCTCCAGAGTCATCCACCGTGTTGACCTCCCCTCAAACCACTGGAAGGAAACCACAGCGACCTCCCTTTCGGCTATGTACGAAGGTCACCCCTAGGACCGGACGTTGGACTCCATTAACCCCGTGCCCCGATTCGGCGCGCCGGCCGCGGCCGGCAGAATCAGAGGCTCCAGTGAGCCCTGACGTTTGACGCCAAAGTTCCGGCAGGCTATCTTGAGCCCTGGCGGCACGAGCCCAGATCGCGGCGGGGCATGGAACGGCAGGGCAAACACAGAGTGCATTAGCATGGTCGGTTCCGATTGACTGTACTCCTCGTCATCCTGCTCGTCGTGGCGCTGTCGGCGCTCACTATCTTGTTGTGGAGCTTGCGCGCTCCGAGGAGGGTTCCTCCGGCTGAGCACCGCTTCACGCCTCACTTCGACGATCCGCCGACGCAGAATCCGCTGGAGGGCGAGTACCGCTGGCGCCCGGGAGCGTGGGGTGACGGCACGCAGCGGTGGGATCCTTTCGACCCGGAGGCATCGCGCCGTCAGCGAGTGCGCGCTTCACGGCGGCCGCGCCGGCGTGCCCCTCGCGACGACCTCTACGCTCTTCTCGGAGTCGAGGCCGGTGCGTCAGACCGCGACATCGAGCGCGCCTATCGCCGCCGGGTGGCGGAGTGGCACCCGGATCGCTTCCACGGTGACCCGGCGGCGCAGAAGGATGCGGAGAGGCGCCTGCGGCAGCTCAACGCCGCTATGGATGTGCTACGTGACCCAATCCGGCGCGCTCGCTACGATGCCGGGCGTTAGGAGGGCGTAAAACTGACGCGCGCGGTTTGGCCGGCGGCGCTGACATCGGCGGCCACGGTGACGTGCGGGGCAAGGTCAGAAAACGTGTACTCGGCGCATCCAACGCCGTTCTGGTTGGTGCGAGCACCGGTCAGCAGCACGTCTCCTCCTCCGGTGTGAACGGTCACGTGGACTGTCACGCCGGAGATGGGGAAGTTGTCGGACGCATGCACCCAGGCGCAGAAGTGCTCGAGCTCATCCAGTGCGGGAGTCGAATCTGATACCCAGGCGCTCAGAAATGGCTGACCGCCCGGTGCGAACCGCTGGCCGCCGGCCGCAAGTCCTCGGATACGAAATCGTGTTGCCGCCTGAACCGTCTGGCCGGACGGGAACCGCACCGTCGCCACAGCGTAGGCCTGTTCGAGCGGATGGACATGCCAGACCATGCGGACCCTGGCTTGATAGCACCCGCACCCTCGACTCCAGTACATCGGTCCGCTGAACCCATGGTGAGCCGAGACAAATTTCATCATGACGCTGATGCCGGCCGGCCATCGTTGAGCGCTAAGACTGAATGTCGCGACCGAGCCAACATCGACAATCGGCGCGATGCGAAGCGACAGATGTGGTATCGACTGAGCGTCTGCCCGAACCGGAAGGAGGGCCACGGCGAGCACGATCGAACCGATGAGGAGTCGAAGCACGGGGGAATATAGCACGGTAGCCGCCTTGACCGTGCGGAAAATCTTGTGGTAAATAACAGTTGCCGATACGGCGCGAGCGGAAGTGGCTCAGTGGTAGAGCACCTCCTTGCCAAGGAGGGGGTCGCGAGTTCGAATCTCGTCTTCCGCTCCATTTTTTTGGCGACGTGGCCAAGTGG
>JAJPIP010000040.1 GCA_021324655.1 Pseudomonadota bacterium | reverse complement strand
TCGATCACGACGCCGTGCTCACGTGAGAGAATCGTTCCCAGCGAGTAGAGCGGGATTTCCCCGGCCACATCCGTCGCCGCGGCGAGCTGTTCCGGCGCAATGGCCATGAGGAGTTCGTAGTCCTCACCGCCGAAGAGGGCGATGTCACGAGGATCGACGTGCAAGTCCGCGGCTGCCTCTCGCGCCGAGATAGCGACAGGTATCGCTTCCTCATACACCACGGCGCCCACGCCTGAGGCGGCGGCCATGTGCTGGAGGTCGCCTGCCAGGCCGTCGCTGAGATCGAGCATGGCGTGAACGAGGTGTCGCTCGGCCAGTGCCCGGGCGACGGTAACACGTGGCTCGGGCACGTATTCATGCCCCCGCCGACGTAGGCCCGAGGAACGGCCGAGCACTCCGGTGGTGACCAGGACATCGCCGATTCGGGCGCCCGAGCGCAGCACAACCTGGTCGCGCGGAACCACGCCAAGCTGGGTGAGGGTCACCTGCGGGGGGCCGGCGGCCCGGGACAGGTTTCCACCCACGATCGCCACGCCGCACCGCTCGCCCTCGTAGCGGAGGCCCTCGTAGAGGCGTTCGACCCACGTCACCGGCACGTCGGGATCGAGGGACAGCGCTACGAGAGCGTAGGTCGGAACACCGCCCATGGCCGCAATGTCGCTGACGTTGACGGCGAGCGCTCGCCGTCCCACCGCGTACGGATCGGAGCCGGCCGTGAAATGCACCTCTTGCACGAGCGTGTCCGTCGTCGCGAGCAGGTCGTTCGGACCGGGCATCGGAACCACCGCGGCATCGTCTCCGATTCCCAGGGCCGTACCGGGAGCCCCGACGATCCCGGCCAACCGCTCGATCAGCCGGAACTCGCCCAGATCCCGGACGGTTTGAGCGTGCGACATCGAGTGCGGCGCGCCGCAGACGTCCGCGCTGCCTCCTAGGGGTAGATCGATCGCGCGTTGGTCGCGTCGGAGACCGTGCGGACGGCCACGATGTACGCGGCGAGCCTCATGTCGACATCGTGAGACAGCTTCGTCTGCAGCACCCGCTGGAAGCTGTTGCGCATGATGCGGTGCAAACGCTCGTTGATCTCGTCTTCGCTCCAGAAAAAGTGCTGCAGATCCTGGACCCACTCGAAGTACGAAACCGTCACGCCCCCGGCGTTGGCGAGGATGTCCGGGACCACAAAGACGCCGTTTCGGTTCAGAATCTCGTCGGCCTCCGGCGTCGTCGGCCCATTGGCGCCTTCGACGATCACTTTGGCCCTGACTTTTTCTGCATTTTGGTCCGTTAGCTGATTCTCGAGCGCGGCCGGTACCAGGACGGTGACGGGAAGCTCGAGTAGTTCGTCATTGCTGATCGGCTTGGCCTGCGGAAGTCCTCGCAAATTGCCGTGCTCCTGTACGTAGCGGAGCGTGTCGGGTATATTCAGCCCCTGCGGGTTGTAGACCCCGCCCGAGACATCGCTGACCGCCACGACCTTGAGTCCCTGGTCGGCGAGCAGCCGCGCGGAATTGGCTCCCACGTTCCCGAAGCCCTGGACCGCCACTGTCGCCTTGGACTGATCGATTTCGAGGTGCTTGAGGGCCTCCAGGGTGACGATCATGACGCCGCGTCCCGTCGCCTCCGTCCGTCCCTCCGACCCACCGATGCTGACCGGCTTGCCGGTGACCACGGCGGGGACCGAGTAGCCCTTGTGCATGCTGTACGTGTCCATCATCCAGGCCATCGTCTCCGCGTTCGTGCCGACGTCCGGCGCCGGAATGTCGGACTCGGGGCCGATAATGAGGGAGATCTCCGTGGTGAATCGGCGCGTGAGATTTTCCAGCTCGTCTTTCGATAGCTGGCTTGGATCGACGACGACCCCACCCTTCGCTCCGCCGAACGGAAGATTGAAGATCGCGCACTTCCACGTCATCCACATAGCGAGGGCCTTAACCTCTTCGAGGGTCACCGCCGGGTGATAGCGGATTCCGCCCTTCGTGGGGCCGCGATGCAGATTGTGCTGCACGCGGTACCCTTTGTAGATCTGGATCGACCCGTCATCCATGTGGACAGGGAAGTCCACCTGAAGGATGCGCTGGACGTTCCGTAGGATGAGACGGACCGCAGGGTCAAGATTGAGGAAGTCGGCTGCGCGATCAAACTGCCGCTGCGCGGTCGTGAACGGATCGGGACCTCCGACCGTCGCACGCTGGCGAAGGGTCGCCTGCTCGGCCTCCACGGCCTCTTCCGTCTGTTCCGCCTGCTCTGCTTGCTGCACGCTGTCCTCCAAACCTTTCCGGCTGATATCGGAACTCGGTACAGCCCGCGCGGCAACAGCCGTGCCGTGGGGCACCCCTACTTGTAGCGCAGGAACCCGGAAGGCACCAAGGCCCGAGAAAGTGCGCCGCTAGACCGAAACGGTGACGCTGTAGCCGCCGCCATGGTATGACGCCCCGTTCAGGGGAAGCACGACCGTCTGACCGGGAGCCAGTCCGTGGAACGAGGCGCTGGCATGACCTCCCTTGCTGTATCGCACAGTTGCCGTGCCGCTGAACGCCGACTTGCCTCGATTCGTCACCGTGATACTTCCCGCAGATCCGGGGCCGGACCCGAACGTGGCGTTGTACGCGACGATCTGCCAGCTCGACGGCAACCCGCTCAGGCTGGTTCCCGGAACGGTGGCCGAGGGGGTGGTAGCAGTCGCGCTGACGGCAGCGGGTGTCCCGGTCAAGCCGGTGGTCCCGGCACCGGGTGCCGCGCCGGACGCCCCCGACGCCGATGTCGCCGCAGGTGGCGAGGCGGCAGATTGGCGGGCCGCCGCGACGATGGACGCGGCCTGCCGCTTCGCTCGCGCCACAATCGCGATGCTCCGGCGGCGCGCGCGCGCCGTGTCCCGGCTAATGAGGTCGGAGGCGGCCGCATGTGCGGCGCTCACGATCGCAGTGGCCTGAGCTCTCGCTTGAGTGGTGGAACCGGAAACGACAGTGCGGTGCTGGCCGCCGGAAGGCGGCGCGGATGTGAAATGGCTGCCGACAAAAATACCCGCGCTTATGACGCCGACCGCAGCAAACGCCAGGACGATGACGATCCCGGCGATGACCAGGCCGTCGCGGGTGCGCCGGTCATTCGGGGGTGCAACAGGACGCCCGATTGTCGAAGTCATGATTCCTCCACCGGAACTGCTGCGTTTGCCGCGCATTATAGGGCCACAGGCCGAAATTCGCACGTTGGTCGGGGAAAACGCACGCTGTTAGCATGTGGATGACCGCACAGGCGGCCCGTTAACACCTCCCGAGGATGGATGGAATGGTAACCCAGGAGAAGACGCCGGCGAGTCAGACCGACGGTCCCGCTGTCCGGTTCGAGGCAAGCAAGGGCATCGGCTACATCAAGCTGAACAAACCCAGGGCGAACCTATACGACAGGGATTTCATGCAGCAGCTCAGCGATGCGGTGGATGAGGTTCGCTTTAACGACGACGTGAAGGTCGTCATTATGATGAGCGAACTGCCGGGCATGTTCTCGGCAGGCGCCGATATCAAGATGCTTAAAGCGAGCAATCCGACCTTCAAGGCCGCCTTTTGCATGGGTGCGCAGGAAACTCTGCAGAAGATCGAGCGGACACCCAAAGTATTCATCGCCGCACTTTCCGGTCACACGGTGGGCGGCGGGCTGGAGATTGCGCTGGCCACAGACATTCGCTTTGCAACGGACGATCCCGGCACGCAAATCGGCCTGCCGGAAGTGAAGCTCGGAGTGCTTCCGGGTACGGGCGGAACGCAGCGACTGACCAGGCTGGTGGGACCGTCCAGGGCCCTCGACCTCATGATTACTGGAAAGATGCTGAGCCCGCAGGAAGCCCTTGATCTCGGCATCGTGAATTACCTTGCTTCGCCCGATCAACTCGAGGCGAAAGTGGAGGAATATGCCACGGCGATCGCCAACGGCGCAAGCAAGGCGATCGGGCTCATCAAGCAGGCGGTCGTACAGGGGAAGGAAGTCGGTCTGGACTCCGGTCTGTTCATGGAGCGAGAGTTGCAGAACCGGCTTTTCATTACCCAGGACGCGCAGGAGGGGCTCCAGGCGTTCATGGACAAGCGGCAACCGGAATTCCACGGAAAGTAGGCGCAAGAGTGTCCGGGGTCCGGCCGCTCACTTCGCACGGAGGATCGCATGGCAGCGGTTGACGCCAAGCAGTATCGGATGGTTATCGACGGCCGCCTGGTCGACAGCGCGAGCGGCGAGACGATGGACGTCGTCAACCCCGCGACGAATGACGTCATTGCGACGGTGCCGCGGGCAAGTCGACAGGATGTGGATCGTGCCGTCGCCGCCGCGCGGGCGGCGTTTGAAGGATCCTGGAGCCGTGTGTCGGCCTCGAAGCGAAATCGTCTCCTGATGAAGCTGTCCGATCTAATCAGGGATCGGATCGACGAGATTGCCGCGCTCGAGACGCTGAACTCCGGCAAGGCCATTTCCTCGTCAGGGGCCGAGATTCTCGGGGCGCTGGAGGATCTCGAGTTCTATGCGGGCTCCGGAACGAAACTGATGGGGGAGACGATCCCGGCACCGTATGGGCTGCTCTACTACACCGTTCGCCAGCCGCTCGGAGTGGCCGGGCAGATAATTCCGTGGAACTATCCGTTTCTCATGGCGATGTGGAAGATCGCGCCGGCTCTTGCGGCCGGCAACACCTTGGTCCTGAAGCCGGCAAGTCTCACCCCACTCACCGCACTTCTGCTGGGGGAGCTCTGCCTGGAGGCGGGCATTCCGGCCGGGACGGTGAATATCATCTCCGGTCCCGGCGCATCGGTGGGATCGTACCTGGCCGGGCACCCTGATGTAGCGAAGGTTGCCTTCACGGGGGAGACTGCCACTGGCCGTCTCATCCTGCAACTGGCCGCCCAGACCATGAAGCGCGTCACCCTGGAACTGGGCGGCAAGTCGCCGAACGTCGTGTTTGCAGACGCAGATCTGGACGATGCGGTCAATGGCTCCCTCTTTGCGATCTTCTACAACTCGGGCCAATCGTGTGAGGCACGCTCGCGTCTCTTTGTCCAGCAGGACGTGTACGAGCGGTTCGTCGATCGCTTCGCGAGCGCGGCCGAGCGCATCAAAGTGGGAGATCCCTTCGACCCGGAAATGCAGGTCGGCGCGATCATCTCGCGCTCGCAACTGGAGAGCATTGAGGGATACATCCGGCTCGGCATCGAAGAGGGAGCGCGCCTCGTCGCGGGTGGGAAACGTCCCGACGACCCCTCGCTCGGACGCGGCAACTTCCTGCTTCCCACGGTCCTAGCTGATGTGGCCAATGCGATGCGCGTGGCGCAGGAAGAGATCTTCGGGCCGGTCGCCGTCATCATTCCATTCAAGGACGAAGCCGAGGTCATCCGGATGGCCAACGAGTCGATCTACGGGCTGGCGGGAACTGTCTGGACACGGGATCTGGGACGAGCGCATCGAGTAGCGGGGGCAATCGAGACCGGTGTGATCGGGATCAATACCTTCGCGACAGCCATGCCTGGCCTCCCGTTTGGGGGATTCAAGCAATCCGGCATCGGGCGCGAGCGCGGATTGGAAACCCTGAAGCAGTACACAGAGTTGAAAAGCGTGCTTGTCAACACCAGCCCGCGCCCCGTGAACCCCTGGAACCTGTAATGGAACTGCGCACCCCAGTCATTGTCGACGCCGTCCGAACACCCTTCGGCCGGCACGGCGGGGCGTTGCGGGCGGTGCGGCCGGACGACCTGGCCGCTCACGTCATCCGGGCACTCGTTGAGAGGTCAGGCATCCCGCCCGACTCTGTCGAAGACGTCTTTCTCGGCGACGCAAACGGCGCGGGTGAAGACAACCGAAACATAGGCCGGATGGCCGGACTACTGGCGGGGCTTCCCGTGGAGGTGCCGGGCGCCACCGTCAACCGACTGTGTGGGTCGGGTCTGCAGGCGGTCGTCTCGGCGGCGCGGGAAATCCAAACCGGGAGCGCCGATGTCGTGATCGCGGGCGGAGTGGAGAGCATGACGCGGGCTCCGTACGTCACTCTCAAGCCCGATACCGGATTCGCCCGCGGCAACACGACGATGTGGGACACGACGCTCGGGTGGAGGATGGTGAATCCGCGCATGGAAGCCGAGTATCCACCGATTAGTCTCGGCGAGACTGCCGAGCGCGTGGCGGAACGATACGGCGTCACGCGCGAGGACCAGGACTGCTTTGCGCTGCGGAGTCACCGTCGAGCCGCCGCCGCCGGGCGAGCCGGTTCTTTCGACGAGGAGATCGTGGCGGTCGACGTCCCGGTCAAGGGCGGCATGGAGCAGGTCACGGCAGACGAGGGCATACGTCCCGACACGTCGCTGGAGAAGCTCGCTGGCCTGAGGCCGGCGTTCACACCCCAGGGAACAGTAACCGCCGGCAACTCGTCCCCGCTCAGCGATGGCGCTGCCGCCCTCCTCATCATGTCGGAGGGCGCGGCCGAGACCTACGGACTGCGCCCACTCGTCCGGTTCCTTGGCGCCGCGACGGCCGGCGTTCATCCGGACTATATGGGGATGGGCCCAGTGCCTGCGACGCACAGGTTGCTTGGGCGCCTCGGACTTGGCATCGAGGATGTAGACATTGTGGAGCTGAATGAGGCGTTCGCGGCGCAGGCTCTCGCCGTGATCCGGCAGCTGGGGCTCTCGGAGGACCGAGTAAACCCGAACGGCGGCGCGATTTCCATCGGTCACCCGCTGGGAGCGAGCGGAGCCCGCCTGGCCGCCACGCTCGCTCGCGACATCGCACGCCGCGGAGTGCGCTACGGGTTAGCCACGATGTGCATCGGTGTCGGCCAGGGAATCAGCGCCATGTTCGAGCGAGCCACATGACCAACGTGGCGGCTCCAGTGGACGCTGCCACGGTCATGGTCGTCCGACACGGCGTACCGGTCGGCGAGTCATGGCAGGTGTACATGGTACGTCGCCCGGTACGGAGCGATTTCGCCGCTGATGTGTTCGTGTTTCCGGGAGGTAAGGTTGACGGCAGCGACCGGGATCCCGCGCTCTCCGATTGGGTCGACGGCCATCCGGATCAAGAAAACGCCCCGGACGGGCGCGACGAGTGGCGAGCCCTTCGCATCGCCGCGGTGCGGGAGCTATTTGAGGAGGCAGGCGTTCTGATGGCGCACCGGCCGGACGAGCCCGTCGTCAGGCTCGTTGGAGCGGATGCCGAGCGCTTTGATAAATATCGGCGGCGGCTCCGAGCGGGAGATCTAACGATGCTCGAACTTGCGCGGGAAGAGAATCTTCGCTTCGCGCTGGACCGACTCAAGCCGTTCTCACGATGGATTACACCGGAGACATTTCCGCGCCGATTCGACACCCGCTTTTTCATCGCTCTCATGCCCGAGCACCAGACGCCCATCCACGACGCTGAAGAGGCGACGGCCAGCGTCTGGATTGCCCCGGGCGACGCGGTGCGCCGGTTCCGGCACCGCGACTTTCCCCTTGTCTTCGCCACCGAGAGACATCTCGAGCAACTCGCCGGCTTTCCGTCGATCGAGGCGGTGATGGCCGCGGAAGCTGAAGCCAACCTGCAACCTGTCATGCCGAAAGTCGTTAATCGTGACGGCCGGGAGGAATTTCTCATACCCGGCGATCCGGGCTACGACCAGGTCTGACGGGGTTACGAGCAGCCGGCGGCCGGAGTCCGCGAGAGATCGCCGACCAGCTTGGCGACATCCGGAGTTCCGAACCCGGTCGCGACGTCCCACCCAGGGCCGGCGTGGAGCGGAGTCTCGGTGCCTCTGATCCCTGGAGGATCCTGGATCGCCCCGGACGTGATATCGCGAAAGTCGGCTTCCGTCAGCCCGAGACGGTAAATCTCGTCGTGCATATCTCCCAGCCGGCGCCCCGCCTTTTGATCCGCCAGCGCCATGATGCCTGCCCACGCCGGCGACCCGAGACTGGTGCCGGCGACAGCGTACCAATGGCCCAGGACGCGGGTGGCAACCGGACTCTCCCCCGCCCCGTCGAAGGCCACGTCGGGATAGCCTCGCCGCCCGTTGAGTTGCATCTGAATGTCATGCGGGAGCGACTTCTGATAGCAAGGCTCCGGGTAGAACCTGCTGAATCCTCCGCCGCTCCTATCCCAGGCAGTCTCCTTCGGTGGGGAAAGCGACTCGATCCGCGTTCCACCGACAGAGAGCACGTGTGGGTTTGAGGCGGGCCACTGCGCCACCCGATACGGGAAGTAGCGATGTAAGGAGTCGTCGAGACCGGCCGCGCCGTCATCACCGCTACCCGTCGTGAAGACTATCCCTTTTGCACTCTCGGACGCGTAGAAAGCGTCAAATCTCCTGACGATGGCCCGGCCGGCACGGCTCAGCAGCGTGTCCTCCGTCGCGCCCCAGCTTTGGTTGACGATGTCCGCGCCCTGTCGAACCGCGTCCCGCTCGAGCGTCAGGAACTGCGGCAGACCCTGTACTCCTTCCGTCTCGTCCACCGGACTTTCCAGCACGATGATGCGAGCTCCCGGAGCCATCGCGTGAGCCCATTCCACGTCCAGCGCGGTCTCTCCCTGCCACCCGTCGTCCGAGGAGTGTTTGTGGCCGAGCGGCGCTTCCACCCGAAGAGACAGGGCCGGGAGGCGAAAGGTCCGATCGAAGTCGGCGACATCCTTGACCAATCTGGGATCGCCAAACGACACGATGACGGCAATGGTCTCTCCCCGGCCCGTGATGCCGGAAGCGTAGATCGGCGGCGTGTCGTAGAGCGACCGGAGCTGGGCTGGGTCGAAGCACGGCTTGCTCTTCGAAGCGACGCACCCGGGAGGCGCCGGGACGGCAGCACGGTGCGGGAGCGGGGAGGTGGCGATGGACACGGTGGCGGCAACTAGTGCCGCTACGAGGCGGATTAATTGCATAGACTGACGATGTGCCCTAGTCTACCGGCTTGATTGCTTCGTACGTTGTGCCTGTTCGCCGCACCGCCCCCTCGGATTCCAGCTTTTCCAGCTGGGCGGCGACGGAGAGCTCGGCGAGATCGCGCAGCTCCGGGACGAGTCCAAGGTAGATGCGGTCCACGAGGGTCGGAATGTCGGCGGGTGACGAGTGGAGGGTCGTCAGGATCGCCTTCTCACGCGCCCGGCGGTGTTCTATGTACCCGCGGAGCAGCGTCATCGGGTCCGAGACCAGTGGACCGTGGCCGGGCGCGATGATGCGTGGTTGGAGCGCCAGGAACGCGTCCAGAGTGCGCATGTAGTCCGACATGTTGCCTTCGGGTGGTGCGATGACTGAGGTTCCTTCACCCAGGACGGTGTCGCCCGCGAAGAGAATCCGCGCGTCGGGTGTCCAGAAGGCGACGTGGTCCCGGGTGTGGCCGGGAGAAGGCAGCACGTGCAGGCCCTCGCCGTCCAGCGCGAAGCTCTGGTGGCTCTCGTAGCGCCGGGTCACGCCGGCCGCATCGGCCGATGGCGACGCCCACACATCGACGCCGAGCCGCTCGGCGAGTGGGCCCGCCGCCGGGGCATGGTCAGGATGACTGTGCGTCAGCAAGATGCCCGCCGGTTCCATTTGTAGCTCCCGCAACGCGCCGACGATGGCATCGACGTGTGAGGAGATGAGCGGACCAGGATCGACGACATATGCAGGCGACCGTCCTACGAGGTAGGTGTGAGTTCCGGTGAGCGTCTTGGGTCCGGCATTCGGAGCTGTCAACACGGCCGCCGGTGGACGGTCGTGAAAGACCTGCGGGTCGGCAATCATGGACGATTGTACGGAGGTCGCCGACCCCGAATCGTCTACCATCAGACAACGAGCAGGGAAGGCTGAGGATGGCAGTCGACGAGCAACCGGACGAGCAACCGACGGTGACGATGGACAAGATCGCCTCGCTCGCGAAGCGGCGCGGTTTCGTTTACGGCAGCAGCGAGATCTATGGCGGGCTGAGCGGCTTCTGGGACTACGGCCCCCTGGGCGTGGAACTCAAGGACAACATCAGGCGCTCCTGGTGGCGATCCATGGTGCAACTACGCCCGGATGTCGTGGGACTCGATAGCGCCACCATGCTGCCGGAGGTAGTCTGGCAGGCGTCCGGTCACCTTGAAAACTTTACGGATCCACTCGCCGAATGTACCGTGTGCCGGCGGCGCTTCCGGGCGGACGACGTCGACAATCCCGAGGTCTGCCCGGAATGTGGTGGCCGATTGACCCAGCCGCGGCGCTTTAACACCATGTTCAAGACGAACGTCGGACCCATCGAAGCGGAGGGGACCGCGGCGTATCTCCGTCCGGAAACCGCGCAGGGCATCTTCCTGAACTTCAAGAACGTGCTACAGACGACCTCACAAAAAGTCCCGTTCGGCATCGCTCAGATCGGAAAGTCGTACCGAAACGAGATCACGACCGGTAACTTCGTGTTCCGGAGCCGGGAATTCGAGCAGATGGAGATGGAATTCTTCGTCCGGCCCGGAACCGACGATCAGTGGTGGGAGTACTGGAAAGAGGAACGCTTGAGATGGTGGGTTGAAGAACTCGGCATCAACTCGGCCCACCTCACCAGCCGAAACCATGAGCCATCGGAGTTGTCGCACTATTCGAAGCAGACGGCAGACATCGAGTATGCCTATCCATTCGGCATCAGAGAATTGGAGGGCATCGCCGACCGCACGGACTACGATCTCAAGGCTCACATGGCCGGTTCGGGCCAGGACCTGCAGTATTTCGATCCCGAAACGGGCGAGCACTACGTTCCGTACGTGATCGAACCGGCTGCCGGCTTGACGCGCGCCTTCCTCGTCGTGCTCCTCGATGCCTACGCCGAGGAGCGTCTGGGACCCAAGCCGGGTGACGTACGGACCGTACTGCGTCTCAAGCCACCGTTGGCGCCTTTCAAGGTTGCCGTCTTTCCTCTGTCCGCCAACAAGCCGGACCTCGTGGACCGCGCCAGGCGAATCTATGACTCACTCCTGCCGCACTTTCCGGCAGCCTGGGATGATATCGGGAACGTGGGCAAGCGATATCGGCGCCAGGACGAGGTAGGCACTCCCTGGTGCGTCACGGTTGACTACCAGACGCTGGAAGACGGCACCGTCACCATTCGCGATCGCGACAGCATGCAGCAGGAACGCCAGGCGATCGACGATCTGCTCGCGATCTTTCAGGAGCGTTTAGGGCCGCGCTAGTCGGGACCTGCCATCTCCGCCGATATAATCCGGTGACTTTGTGGCTGCCGCTGGGCAGCGTCGCGGGCGGAGTGCGCGGTTCTGCCCGCGGGTCGGATTGGCACAGGAGGACGACCAATGACGCAGTCTGCAACCGAAGCTCCGAGCGCATCGGGGACCGAGCAAAAGTGGGTCTATCTCTTCCGAGAAGGGAACGGCTCGATGCGCGATTTGCTGGGCGGAAAGGGAGCCGGTGTCGCGGAAATGACGCGAGCGGGCCTTCCCGTCCCGCCCGGCTTCACGATCACCACAGCGGCCTGTAATGCCTACCTGGCCGCCGGTGGCGAGTTCCCGCCGGGGCTCTGGCAGCAGGCGCTGGACGCTCTCCACGACGTCGAAGAGCAGACCGGCAAGCAGTTCGGAAACCCTGCGAACCCTCTTCTTGTCTCCGTTCGATCCGGCGCCAAGTTCTCCATGCCGGGCATGATGGACACCGTCCTGAATCTCGGACTGAACGATGAAACCACGCGCGGACTAGCCGCGCAAACCGACAACGAGCGCTTCGCGTACGACGCGTACCGCCGATTCATCCAGATGTACGGAAAGATCGTGCTCGGTATCGACGCGGACCTTTTCGAACATGCTCTGGACGCCCTGAAGCAACAGACCGGCGCGGCGACGGATGCCGACCTGTCGGTGGATGCGTTGCAGAGATTGGTTGCCGAATTCAAGGACATTGTTCAGCAGCAGACGGGCGAGCAGTTTCCCACGAATCCCGAGGAACAACTTCACGGCGCCATAGCCGCCGTGTTTCGCAGTTGGAACGGCGCTCGGGCGCGCGCTTACCGGGAGGCGGAAGGCATTCCGCACGATCTGGGCACTGCCGTCAACGTGCAGGCCATGGTCTTCGGCAACATGGGCAACGACTCCGGGACGGGAGTCGCATTCACCCGGAATCCATCGACGGGGGAGCACAAGCTCTACGGCGAGTATCTGCTCAATGCTCAGGGCGAGGACGTGGTGGCGGGCATTCGCACCCCCCAGCCGATCAGCGCGCTGCAACGGGATATGCCCGACGTCTATCAACAATTCCAGGACATAGCGACCCGCATGGAGCGGCACTACCGGGACATGCAGGATCTGGAGTTCACCATTGAGCGAGGCAAGCTCTACATGCTGCAGACCCGCAACGGCAAGCGTACCGCTGCCGCGGCGGTGAAGGTCGCAACCGACATGGTGCACGAGGGCACGATCAGCAAGGAGGAAGCCCTCCTCCGAATCGACCCGAAGCATGTCGTACAACTGCTTCTGCCGCGCTTTGACGATAGGGCGCGGAATGAGGCGCTGAACAGCGACCGTTTTCTGGCCAAGGGACTCAACGCGTCGCCGGGTGCCGCTGTCGGCAAAGCGGTGTTCGATGCCGATCGAGCGGCCCAGATGGGAAACAACGGGGAATCGGTGATTCTGGTGCGCCCGGAAACCTCGCCTGACGACGTGCATGGCATGATCGCGGCCAAAGGGATTTTGACCGCGCGCGGCGGGGCGACCAGCCACGCGGCAGTGGTGGCGCGCGGAATGGGCAAGCCCTGCGTGGCCGGCGTCGAAGCTCTCAAAGTCGATCTGGCCAACTGCCGGATGTCGGTCGACGGAAAGACCATCAATGAGGGTGACGTCATTTCCATCGACGGGGCAACGGGCGAAGTCTTTCAGGGAGCCATTGAGACGATCGCCGCCAAATTCTCTGAGGAGACCGAACTCGCCGAGGTGCTCGGCTGGGCCGACGAAATCAGGCGGCTGCAGGTATGGGCGAATGCCGACTATCCGCGGGATGCTGAGCGAGCTCGTGAGTACGGAGCCGAAGGAATCGGGCTCTGCCGCACCGAGCACATGTTCTTCGAGGAAGAGCGGCTGCCCATCGTGCACCAGATGATCTTGTCGGCGGAAGAAGCGGCCCGCCAGGAAGCAGCACTCACGCAACTCGAAGAAGAGACCGCTCGCGCCTCGCGCTCCGACCCGAAGCTCGAAGAGCGCCTCCATCAGGCACGAAAGAACTACGACGACTCTCCGGACGTCAAGAACTACCGGGAGGCGCTGGAGAAACTGCTCCCAATCCAGAAGGACGACTTCAAGGGCGTCCTCAAGGCAATGCACGGCCTGCCGGTGGTTATCCGCCTGATCGACCCGCCGCTTCATGAGTTCCTGCCGTCATACGAAGAGCTGATCGAGGAGGTCACGACCCTCCGCATTCGGGGAGACAACCCGAAGGAACTCGGCGAGAAGGAAAAGCTACTGAGCGCGGTGGCAAGGATGCGGGAGCAGAACCCGATGCTTGGCCTACGCGGAATCCGGCTGGGCATTCTGTACCCCGCGATTATTGATATGCAGGTGCGCGCCATCTTGTCGGCGGCCGTCGAGCTCACTCGGGAGGGCGTTGACGTGCATCCCGAGATCATGGTGCCGCTGGTCGGAACGGAGGATGAGATGCGCCTGTCGCGCGGGCGCATCGAGCGGGTCGCGAAGGAGGTGCTCGACGACGCGGGCGTGGATGTCCGCTACAAGATCGGGACGATGATCGAGGTGCCGCGCGCCGCCTTGACCGCCGCGGCCATCGCGCTTGACGCCGAGTTCTTCAGCTTCGGTACCAACGATCTGACGCAGACTACTTTCGGTTACTCACGGGACGACGCCGAGGGCAAATTCCTCCTCCGCTACGTCGAAATGGGCATCCTTCCTGCCAACCCATTCCAGGAACTGGATCGAGAAGGCGTTGGGAAGCTCATGCGCATGGCCGTGCAAGATGGACGAGCCACCCGTGGCGATCTCGAGATCGGTATCTGCGGTGAGCACGGCGGCGATCCAAGCTCCGTCGCGTTCTGTAACGAGATCGGCTTGAACTACGTGAGCTGCTCGCCGTTCCGCGTACCGGTCGCCCGACTTGCGGCGGCGCAGGCGGTCATCGAGCAGGAAACCGCGAAGTCGGACACACGCTGAGTTGACGAACGCCCAGGACCCAGGGGACGCCTCCGCGGAGGCGTCCCCGCTCTTCGCATTTCACGCCGGCGGGCCCAGCTGGAGCTCGAGCGTACATAGTTAATCCCAGACAGGCCGGCCGGCGGGGAGCCGGCGCTCGAACCGGTTTGCTTTCATCCACCCGGAAATCGAACCCCTAGCGCGGGATGCCGCTCGACTCGGCCCGCGTTCCCCAATGCAGGGCGACCGTGCCGAAATTCAGTAACCGGTAGGTCACCTTGCGCAGGCCGGACTCCTGCATCAGCCGTCCGAATTCCTCGGGCTGCGGGAAAGCTTCGGCAGAGTCGGGCAAGTAGGTGTAGGCGTCACGAGCGTGGGCGAGGATCTGACCAATCACAGGGACGACATGATGCATGTAGGCGCGCGCCAGTTCGTTGCGGGGAGGCGTCATCTCAAGAATCACGACTCGCCCGCCAGGTTTCACGACGCGTGCCATCTCCCGGAGCGCCTCGAGGTAGTCGTCAAAATTTCTCACGCCGAAGCCACAGGTCACGGCGTCGAACGACCGATCCGGAAAGGGCACGCGCAGCGCGTCGGCAAGTTGAAACGTGACGTTGTTGATGCCCTCGCTGCCGGCCTTGCGGCGGGCGAGCGACAACATTTCCGGGACGACGTCGACTCCCACCACTTCTCCGCCGGCGCCGACAGTCTCAGCCAGCTGGAAAGCGAGATCTCCTGTCCCCGTTGCAACGTCAAGAGCGCGGCTCCCCGGCCCTACTTGCGCCGCGCTCACTGCCTGCCGCCGCCAGCGTTGGTCCTGACCGAGCGTCATAACCCGATTCATCAGGTCGTAGTGCTCGGCGATCGCGCCGAACATTCGGACGATCTGCTCGCTACGGCGCGGTGTGTCAGTCATGGTGGACGAGGCTGGGCCCAGGCCCCGGGCCCGATCAGGCAACCGGAGCGGCCGTCTCCGACCTCCTCGTCAGACCGACGGGAGTGAGCCAGTCGGAGTACGCGGGCTTGCGGCCCTTCACGACATCGAAGTACAGGTCCTGGAGCGCCGCGGTAATCGGACCTATCTGGCCACCGCCGATCGTGCGCCCATCAACGTTGCCGACCGGCCCCACCTCGGCGCCCGTGCCGGTGAGGAAGACCTCGTCCGCATAGTACACCTCGGTGCGGGCGACCTGGCGCTCGTGGGTGGGAATCCCGAGCTCTTCTCTGGCCAGCCGGATGATCGTGTCCCGCGTGATTCCCTCGAGAATCCCGTCGGCGATCGACGGCGTGATGAGCGCTCCGTTCCGCACGAGAAAGATGTTCTCGGCACTGCCCTCGCACACGTATCCGTGCTCGTTCAGCACGATCGCTTCGTTGTAGCCGTTGCGCACCGCCTCATTCTTGGCAAGCGCGGTGTTGATGTAGTTTCCGGTCACCTTCGCGCGGCTGGGAATCGCATTGTCGGACGACCGGCGCCAGGAGCTAACGCAGAGTGAGAGCGGCCGGTCGGTCTCGATGTACTTGCCATACGGGACAGCAAACAGGGTGAACCCGTCGGCGACACCTTCCATTGAGACGCCGATCTGCTCGGACGATTTGTAGGCGAGAGGACGGATGTACATGTCGGACGGAAAGCCCTCCATGCGGAGCAGATTCACCGTCATCTCGACCAGCTCGTCGACGCCGTACGGCACGTCGATGAACACCATGGCCGTGTTCTTGAGAAACCGCACGAAGTGCTCGCGAAGGCGGAAGACGTAGCTCTCTTTATGCTCGTCGTTCCAGTAACTGCGGATCCCTTCGAAGACACCGGTCCCATAGTTGAAGGCGTGCGTCATCACGCTGACCTTTGCGTCTCCGAGCGGGACGAACTCCCCCTCGAAAAAGGCATAAGTGCGGGGGCTGCTGTCCGTCACGTGTGTCCTCCTCGGGAACAACTGAGCGGCGCCATTTGGCCGGCTCATTATAGGTCTCTGTCGGGCGGGGGCACCGAGGAGGTGGTGGGCGCGACAGGATTCGAACCTGTGACCACGCGGATGTAAGCCGCGCGCTCTGCCGGCTGAGCTACGCGCCCCGGCGACCTATTGTACGGCGGTTGGCTCGGCGCGTTCCCAGTTCTGCAGTGCAACCTGCGCGCCGCCCAGGCGCCGCATGACTCGCTCGCGCCCGAGGACCGCCATGGTGTCAAAGAGGGGAGGGGCGTAGGTGCGTCCCGTCACGGCGACCCGCAGCGTCATAAAGGCCACGCCTGTCTTCAGGCCGAGTCGGTCCACCAGGGCACGGAACGCCGCCTCCAGCGCTTCCACCGTCCACTCCGACAGGGAGTTCGTGACGTCCATCGCTGCGTCCACGACTCGGACCGAGTCCGCCAACGTACCCTTCTTGGGCACGAGCAGAGCCGGATCGTAGGTGATGTCCTCCTGGAGGAAGAACTCGACCGCCTCGACCGTCTCGGCGAGCGTCTTCACACGTTCTTGCTCGAGAACGAGCGCTGCTTTCACATAGGCGATCTCGGAAGGTGTCGGCGGCGAGCTGATCAGGCCGCGTGCCTCGAGGAACGGAAGAGACCGACTCACGAACTCGTCGGGTGGCAGGTTCCGGATATACAGCCCGTTCATCCAATCAAGCTTGTCGGGATCGAAGATCGCGGGGGACCGGCTGACACGGCCAATGTCGAAGAGCCGCACGAGCTCGTCTCGGGTGAAGATTTCGCGGTCGCCCTCGTACGTCACGCCCAGCGTCGCGATGTAGTTGAAGACGGCTTCCGGTAAGTAGCCATCCAGTGCCAGTCCCGAGACGGGCTTTGCTCCAAAGCGAGCTCCGATTTTCTTGCCTTCCGGGCTGACGATGAGGGGGTAATGTCCGAAGCGAGGGGTCGGCTCGCCCAGCGCCTGATAAATGAGTATCTGCTTCGGCGTGTTGGAGATGTGGTCCTGACCCCGGATAACGTCGGTGATGCGCATCGTCAGGTCATCGATCGTCACCGTAAAGTTGTAGAGAGGTATTCCGTTGCTGCGGCGGATGACGAAGTCGCCGATCTCGTCGTTGGCGTACGTCACTTGCCCCAGAATGAGGTCATCCCAGCCGGTTGTTCCATGGTCGGGGACGCGCAGCCGAATCGCGGCCTCTCGCCCGTCCGCCTCAAAGGCGGCTTGTTGTTCGGGTGTCAGTGCCCGGCAGGTCCCGGGGTACCGGAACGGCCGTCTCTCCGCCTCGGCTTCGCGGCGCAGCGCGTCGAGTTCTTCAGGGGTGCAGTAGCACCTGTAGGCGTGGCCGGTGGCGAGGAGCCGGTCGGCATAATCCCGATAGGTATCGAGCCGTCCCATCTGGAAGTAGGGCCCGTATGGGCCGCCTGCTTCGGGGCCCTCGTCCCAGTGGATTCCCAACCACCGGAGGGAGTCCAGAATGCTATGCAAGAACTCTTCGCGGGAGCGGTCCTGATCGGTATCCTCGATCCGCAAGACGAATTTGCCGCCCGTGTGGCGGGCGAACAGCCAGTTCAACACCGCGGCGCGCGAGCGCCCGATGTGGAAGTAGCCGGTCGGGCCCGGCGCCATGCGAACTCGAATATCGTCGGTCATCTCTCGCCCCCGGTGTCTCAGTATGGCATGCTGAACCCGATATAATTTGCGCGGCGGCGCGTCAGAACTGGTAGATCCCGAACCGGCCGGCGGCCCGTCGTCCGAGGAGGCAGCGGTGCGCAAGCGATCGGTCCGCGACCTGGACGTGGCCGGGAAGCGTGTACTGGTGCGAGAAGATTTCAACGTGCCGATGCAGGACGGCCAAATCGCCGACGAGACTCGCATCACGGCCGCCCTCCCGACGATCCGCTATCTCCTGAATCAGGGGGCCGCGGTCATTCTCATCTCTCACCTCGGCCGGCCTCGGGGCCGGATCGATCCTGGCATGAGCCTGAGACCGGTGGCCGAGCGGTTGGCGGAGTTGCTGGGTTGCCCGGTATCGCTGGCGCCTCCCGGCGCCGGCGAAGACGTCGAGGCGATGGCGAGGCAACTGCGGCCCGGCGACGTGCTTCTACTGGAGAACGTCCGGTTCCAGCCTGAAGAGGAGGCAAATGACGAGGACTTCGCACGTTCCCTGGCACGTCTCGGCGACCTCTATGTGAACGATGCGTTCGGATCGGCCCATCGCGCCCATGCCTCCACCGAGGGGATCGCGCACTTCCTTCCGTCCGCCACCGGATTGTTGATGGAGCGTGAGCTGACTGCGCTGAGCGGCGCACTCCAGGATCCACGACGGCCACTCGCGGCCCTCATCGGCGGCGCCAAAATCTCATCCAAAATCGGCGTTCTCGAGAATCTACTCTCGGTTGCCGACGAGTTCCTCATCGGCGGTGGCATGGCGAACACTTTTCTTCTCGCCCGCGGAATGGAAGTCGGCGCGTCGCTGATCGAGCTGGAAGCTGTGCATGTCGCCCGGGAGTTTCTCGAACAGGCACGGCGCCAGTCTGCTCCGGTCTACTTGCCGGTCGACGTGATCGTCGCGGAACGGGTCGCGGTCGACGCCGAGACGAAAGTAGTGCCTGCCTCCGCCGTGGCGGAGGGATGGCGCATCGTGGACATCGGACCAGAAACGGTGCGCCGCTTCGGCGACGTACTGCGGCGTGCCGGCACGGTCATCTGGAACGGGCCCATGGGCGTGTTCGAGATTCCAGCCTTTTCCGAGGGGACGCGGGCCCTGGCCCGCATCCTCGCAGAGAGTCCGGCCGACGTTATCGTGGGCGGAGGAGATTCAGTCGCGGCCGTCGAGCAAGCGGGCCTGGCCGATGATATGGCGCACATCTCGACCGGAGGCGGAGCTTCTCTGGAGTTCCTGGAAGGCCGAGAACTGCCGGGGGTGGCCGCGCTGGACGACATGGAGGGAGCGGCATGAAAGAGCCGGAGCCGATTGAGGAGAGGCCGTTGGCCTGGAACGCCATCCTGGAGAACACGCCCGTCTATTCCGCTGACGGCGTGCAGATCGGGGAGATAAACGACGTCCTGGGCGCAGAGGATATTTTCCACGGCGTCGTCGTGCGGTCGGGCACGTTCGGAAGGGACATCATGATCCCGGCGCAAGAGGTCGGACGCATCACGAATCGGCGGATTGAAACCAATGTGACGGCCGAGGTCGCCCGCGAGTTGCCCGCGTACCAGCCGGAAGAGAGTTTCCGGCTGGGTGTGGTCGGGATCATCCGAAAGCATTTAGGCTGGACGGAAGACCAGAACGAGCAGGGATAAGGTCGTTACGAATCGGACAGGTCGTCCGTTACACAACTAGTGCGTATTTTGTGCGCGACCAAAGTAAGGGCAGAAAAAAGGGGTGTACATGTCTAACGCTGTCAAGTATCTCGTCTCGCTCGCCGGAGCCGCAGCCCTCGTCGGGGGCGTGATGACCAGCGCGCTCGCGAGTCGGCCCCTGGCCGAGTTGGCGAGTTTTCACAACCTCAACGGCAATCAGAACGTGACGGGCGTCCTCCATGTGCGGAAGAATGAGACCGTCTACGGAAACTTCTTCGTGAAGGGGCGCCAGGAGATCTATAAGGGGCTCCTGATCCGCGCCAACGGTCTGAACGTGACCGGTGGAATCAAGTCGGACGGCCTGAGCCTGAGCGGCACGTTGAATGGGACCGACGGCGTCTTTTCCGGCGGCCTGAACGTGACCAACGCTTTGACGGCGGGATCGATTAGCTCGACCGGCAAGATCGCCGGCAACGGCATGGATGCGGGTGCGGGCGGCCTGACAACGTCGGGCGGGATCACGGCCGGCTCGGCCGGCGTTACCACGGGCGGTAAGGTCACCGCCTCGGGTGGTGTCGACGCCGGCTCCGGCACGATCACGACATCGGGTACTGTCAACGCCTCCAATATCGCCGCCGGCAATATCGTTGTGACGGGTTTGCTGGACCTGAGCCACGCCACTATCAACGGCGCGTCGAGCTTGCTCTCTAACCTGACGACGCTCACCATCGGCAGCATGACCGGCACGACGTCGCCGCTCACCCTGCAAGAGAATGGCAAGACAGCGCAGATCGGCGTGGACGCTGCCGGCAATGTGACGGCATCCAGCCTGTCAACCACGGGGGATGTCACGGTCGGGGGTAACCTGAACGTGCACGGCACGACGAATTTCAATGCGGCCAACCTGACAGCCAGCTCGCTCACGGCGCCCAATGCCACGGGCACGACAAGCCCGGGCGCCCTCTCCTTGACGGGGAATGGAATCACCCTGAACGGCGCGACCAGCGTCAACGGCGCGCTCACCGCCAATAGCGGCCTCAGCCTCGGCAACGCATCAGATTTGACCTTCAGCACGACCACCAGCTCTAGCGGTGCCTCCGCCGGCCACGTCAACGCGAACGGCGACAAGGACGTCGCCGGCGCCGTCACGGTGACGGTTCAGGCGGGCGCCGTGCAGACGGGTGGTTATTCAGCCACGGTCACGTTCACGAAGCCATTCGCTTCTCAGCCGATTGTGACGGTGACGGCGCTTCAGGATCCCGACCCGAACGGTGCTGCCGCACCAAAGGTTTGGGTGACGCCGCAAACCAACAATGGTCAGTACACCGGGTTCACGCTGCACTACGTTCCCAACAGCGTGGCCACGGTTCCTCTTCAGTACGCGATCGCGTACGGATACCATGTGATCGGCAGCTAACCAGACAGCGCCGTACTACGATAGAGGGGCTCCTGTGCGGGAGCCCCTCTTTTCGATTTCATGGACAACTCTCCGCATTCGGACTCGATCTCTATCCCACGTACGGCGCTGCGGCGCATCTTGAATTGGACTGCCGCGATCATCGGGCTCATCGTGCTCGCGCTCGTCCTGGCGGTCATCGTGCGGGGCGTCATCGCGGCGGCGTCCGGTGTTCCCGGCATCAACGCGAGCGAGTACCAGGCGGTCTTCCTGACGAACGGGCAGGTCTACTTCGGACACCTCACGGAACCGAATACCGGCTATTACGAGTTGACTCACGTGTACTACCTCACGAGCAGCAAGACGGGGTCAAAGCTGAACAAGCTGGTCAACGACGTCGACGGGCCGGAGGATCAGGTCGTCATCAACCGATCGGAAGTGATCTACATCGAGAACCTGCGCCCGAACGGCAAAGCCTCTCAGTTGATGACCTCCGGAGGTCCGTAGCCGACGTCGCCGTATAACTAGTCCGCGACGGAATCGTCGTGCCGATGGGTAGGGCTCGCCGGATGCACGACGATGTCGAGATCGTCGGGATTGTCCCGGATATCCAGGAGGATGTCTTTTCCC
>JAJPIP010000081.1 GCA_021324655.1 Pseudomonadota bacterium | reverse complement strand
GTCATAGTCCCAGACGCGATTGGTATGTCTGGCGCGATCCCGCGCCCGGCGGAGGACCACCCAACAACTGGCTGAGCGTCTTCGGTGGCCCGGCGTGGACCTTCGACGAGGCGACCGGTCAGTACTATCTCCACTCCTTCCTCCCGCAGCAGCCGGATCTGAACTGGCGAAACCCTGAGGTGCGCGAGGCGATGTTTGACGTCATCCGTTTCTGGACGCGCCGGGGTGTCGACGGCTTCCGCCTCGATGCGATCGACCACATCGCCAAGGACGAGCGTCTTCGCGACAATCCGGCCGCGGAGGGGGAGCTACCCCCCGAATCGACGGGATACGAGTTGCTGGAGCATCTCTACGACCGCCGGCATCCCATCATCCACGAGTGGCTCCAGGAACTCCGGGCCGTGGCCGAGGAGGATGGCACCCCGCGCATGATGGTGAGCGAGATCTACGGGCTCGAGCCCGAAGCTGTGGCGTTATTCCACGGTATCGACCGGCCGGAGATGAGCATGTCGTTCAATTTTGACGTTCTGCAGGCGCCGTGGGATGCCGGCGCATTTCGTGCCGCGATTGAAACCTTTGCCGCCAACCTCCCGCCGCGCATCTGGCCGAATGTAGTTCTCAACAACCACGACCAATCGCGTCTGGTGAGCCGCTACGACTGGGACGGTCTGGGCGAAGCCCGCGCCCGACTCGCCGCTATGCTGCTTCTGACCGTTCGCGGTGCCGCGTTCCTGTATTACGGCGAGGAACTGGGCATGAGGAACGGCATCATCCCGCGAGAGCGCTTGCAGGATCCTGTCGGGATACGTCACTGGCCCCTCAACTCAGGACGCGACCCGGAGCGTACGCCAATGCAGTGGACCGCCGGCCCGACTGCCGGGTTTACCTCCGGCTGCCCCTGGCTACCGGTCAATCCCGATCACGACAGGATCAATGTCGCGACCGAGTCGAATGACCCGGGGTCTCTGCTCGCCCTCTACCGCGATCTCCTGCGGCGCCGGCGTGAGACGCCCGCTCTGCTGACGGGAACCTATGAGGCGATCGACGCCGGTTCCGAGGACGTCTATGCGCATCTCAGGCAAGATGGAACCCAGCGCCTCCTGATCGCGCTGAACTTTGCGCCCGAGGAGCGTCACGCGTCATTCGATCTCGACGGCGAGCGCGCCGCGATCTTCCTGTCGACGCGTCGGGCCCGGGCGGGCAGTGTCAACCCGCGACATCTCGCTCTGGCGCCGCTCGAAGGGACCATTCTCTCCCTGGAGTAGGCATGTCGCGCTGGGGCGTTGCCGTTGTCGTCATTCTGGGGGTGGTTGTCGGGCTGGCGGTGTACCTGCGGACGCACGAGTCCAGGCCAACGGCCGAACAGGCCCGCCGGCTCTCCGCTGTGGGGTGCCGTGCTGCACAAGCTGCGTTCGCCGTGCATGCTTCAGGGCGGTGGCTCACCGTCCATGCCACGGTGTCGCGTTTGTTGCCGGATTCCGACGGCCGTTATCGTCACCAGCGTTTCATCGTGCGCTGCCGCTCGGGGCAGACGTTGCTCATTGTCAACGACATCTCGATTGGGCAGCGCGTCCCGGTTGCTCGCGGCGATGCCGTGACCGTGCGAGGACAGTACGTCTGGGACGCCGAGGGCGGCCTCATTCACTTTACCCACCACGATCCGGCGGGTGGAACGGGAGGATGGATCCTCCGGCACGGCCGCGTGTACGCCGTGGGGTCGAGCGGCGCAGCGGTGGACAATTGTCCGGATAAAGAGGTGGACAACGCACCGGCCCTGTGCATTGGCGGTGCCTGAGGGGGACGATGGTCCCGCCCGCCGGAGGCATTTTGTCGCGGTGGTGGAGCACGGGAGGTCAATCGGTGCCGGAGATCGGCGCCGCTACCGTGACGTGGGCAGGGCAGGAGAAGACGACATAAGTAAGGCGGCGCCCGTGGACGCGTGCCGATAGGGCTAGTCAGGCTGCAGATCGTTCCGGATACTAGCGCCAATAGCTATCTATTCACCGGCCCTATCGCCGGTGCCACGTCGAGGGAGCACACGATGGCCTACTACCTGCCGCAGCCCGAGTCCGATGAGTCCACCCCCGCGCCGGCGGCGGTGTACGAGACGCCCGAGGATCTGGCCGACCTCCGGATCATCTGGGGCCCGGATGCGTGCCGGCTCGGGTACTTGATCCATTTGCTCGACACCGGGCGCATCGTGGACGAGCGACTCGCCGCGCGCTCCTGAGGGGTGTACACCCTCCGCCCGCGTGGCTCTACGTATGGGGTAAGCGTGGCGGCCGGCACGATCAGCCGCCCGGAACCTGCCGCAGTCCTCGCTAGCTGAGGGCCGTCCGCTGCAGGCCGGTGTCCTCCCGGTTCTCCTGTCGTGATTCCCAGTAGTGGCGCCAGAGCCAGTAGAGCGGGATGAGAGCCACCACGACCGCAATTGCCGTCAGTTGTGCCTGTTTGAGTCCGAAAAGGATGACGATGTTCGCCCGAACGAAAAACAGGAGGAATTGCCCGACGGAGTAGCCGAAGACCCAGAGGGCGAAAAGGGTACCGGGCACGCGGTACCGAAAGCGCAGCGACCACAGCACGGCAAAGAGGACGAGACTGAACAGGAGCTCGTAGGCGGCCGCCGGCTGGTATGCCACCGCGTGACTCGCCACAAAGGTGTTGGCGGAGTTCGTGTACTCCGTCGCCCACGGGAGGGTGCTGGGGTACCCGACAATGTCGCCGTTGATAATGTTACCGATGCGTCCGAACGCCTGCCCGACGGGCGCGAAGAGAGCGGCGACGTCGAGGGCCACCGCGGGATTCACCCCGAGGCGCCGGCACGCGAGTATGAGCGCCGGAACGCCCAGGAAGATCGCGCCGTAAAAGGCCATCCCACCTTCCCACGTGGCCAGGATGTTCTGCGGGTGCTGGAGATACCACCCGAGGTTGGACTGCACCACGTAATAGAGGCGGCCGCCAACGAGAGCGGCAATCAACACGGGCCAGAAAATGCCGTAGTACGCGTCCTTCGATATGCCCCGCCGTTCCGCGTACGGAATCGTGATGTAGATGGCGGCGAGGATCCCGACGACGTACATCAGGCCGTACCAATGGACGGCAATCGGCCCCAAACGGACGAGGATCGGATCAATGCCGATCTTGATGATGTCGGCCATCTACGCTCGCAGCACTAGCCGGACGGGATCGGGGTTGGCGTGGGCGTGCCGCCCGAGCCGGAGGATCGGTGCTTCGAGGCGGGCGGCGTCGGGGTGGGATTGGGTGCCGCCGACTGGGTGCCAACCTGGAACACCGCCCGCCACGGACTGTACCTGGTGCGGATCTCATCGGTGTGGGTGTGCCCATTCCGGTACGTGATGGTTCGCCGGACGACGACGATCGCTCCATCGTGCGCGTACTGCGTCTGCTGGATCGTTCCCACGGGAAGAGTCGGCACCTGGCGAACAAGCCTGGGACCGTGCGGGATGACTTTGAGGATCTTTCCCGTCTGATCGACCGAGACGTTCCACCCCAACTTCGGACCGTAGACGTAGATGTAGGCTTGCTGTCGTACCGGTTCGAGACGCGTCTTGATGAGTAAGTACTTCCCGGTATTGTTGGTGAAGACGAGGTCCCAGTTGCGGTCGGGGGCAACCACCGCGTCCAGGCCAACCGGCGGCTCGTACCACGGCAGACGGTAGGTATGCGCGTGACGCTCCACCAGAGTCAGACCGGCGCCATACATCGCGCGGAGGAAGGTCGTGGCGACCTGCTGCATGGCCCCCCCAGCTCCCGGCACGAGCGTGCCGTTCTTCTTGACTTCGACATCCTCATAGACGCTGGGATCCCAGTTGGTGCCGACGAGCGTATTGAAGGAGATCTGCTGCTGGGGCGGCAGGAGGTCACCATCCAGCGACTTCAAGATGATTCCGATTGCATCCGTCCGCGAGGCGGGAGCGCCCGAGAAACTAGTCGTCCCCTCCGCCAGCAGGGTGGTGATGCCAAGCGTCGCCGGATTCGTCTGGTCGACGGGAGGCTGGATCACATGAACCGTGAACGTGAGGTGTGCGCCGGGCCGCAGTGAGGTGATGGTGGCGAGGAGGGCGTCGTAGGCTCCGGCCTGGTCAAGGGTCCGGCCGCTGCGTGCCTGCTGGATAACGTGGACCTGTCCCATCGAGTAATCCATGCGGGGGTCAATCGGCGCACGGTCGACGCGGGCGGCAAGCCCGGCGATGTAGGCGCGTACCGCGGACGGGCTCACGTTCATCTGAATGACGGCACTGTGCGGTCCCGTCACTTTCTGCCCGAAACTGATCATCTTCACCAGGTCGGTGCGCTGGGGGACGATCCGGTGCTTGCCCATCCTGATCACCGGAAGATGCTGCAAGAAGCGATCGACACGCGCCTTGACGCTGTCGGCGGCGGCATTGGTGATGACCGGAGAGATGTGGTCCGCTCGCAATGCGACCGTCTGGCGCGTGAGATACCCGAGCGCACTCTCAATCGCGCGGAGCGAGGCCGGCATATCGAGGCGGAGACCCGGCCGGCTGGCGATCAGGGCGATGGTGCCGGAGGGCCTCGTCTGCAGCTGAGCGTTCACGGCAGGCCGCTGGACGTAATGGTTCGCGATCGCCATGAGATACGCATTGAGCTCGGTCGGGTTCAGCGCATAGCCCATGGCGAGGTGGTGATCGGGGTGTAATGGGAGCCGATCGATCAGATCGCGCAGGAACCCTCCCTTACGTCCTATCCCCTCCGCCAGGGCAACAGTCCGCGGTACGTCGTAGCGTAGCCCAATATCGGTGTTCTTCGGATCCCAGGAGTTGGTGCCGAACACGATATGCAGTGGGCGATAGTAAATGGCAGTCAGCTGGCGATAGATAGCGTTCTCCGCCTGAGATGATGTCATACCGCTCAGGTCGAGGTGATCGACGTACACGCCGGGGAGAATGACGCCGCGATACTTGGAAAATGCATACGTTGTATACGACGTCGAAAAGATCAAAAGGGTCGCCAGCAGAAACACGGCATATGCAAGAGGCGCAAAACTCCGCTCCTTCTGTCGGAGATAACGCTGAGCTTCCCTGACCGGAAATGCTCGCCGCTGCTCGGGGCGGCGAATCAGATCTTCGCGCCGAGAGTGGTTATGTGTATCAGGCTGGAAGGTCTGATGTGCGGGCTGAGCCATAGTACAATCGAGCTACTTATGGTAAACCGCTGTCAAACGGCGGCGCAACGGAGAAGCTGAATGATCCGGTACAAGCAGTTTGTCGGGAGTGGCCAGGATCTGGAGAGAATGGTCAATCACTGGCTTGCCGAGTACGAACCGGATGTCACTCACATGGCGCAGTCGCCGCATTCCGACGGCGTTCTGCTCAGCTTTCTCTACGACGAGAGTTTTCGGGGTCAGGAGCTGCGTTTCGAGGAGGAGCACGGGACCGTCAACGTGAGCATGCCGCACATTCCCGCCGACGACGTGCCGCCGGTGCCGATCCAGGTGCCGGAGGAACCGGGGGACATCACGACGGACGTGCATCCGAATGTTCCACCCACTCCGCTGCCTCTAGGGCGTGGTACGTAAGGATCATCTGCGCGCCTGCCCGTGCGATCGCCGTCAGTATCTCGAGGATGGTCGCCCTCTCATCCAGCCACCCCTGCTGCGCCGCGGCCTTGATCATGGCGTACTCGCCACTCACGTTATAGGCCGCTACCGGGACCGAGAAGGCGCGGTGCACGTCCGCGATGATATCGAGATAGGGGAGCGCCGGCTTCACCATGATGATATCGGCGCCTTCGGCAAGGTCGAGCTCGACTTCGCGCAGTGCCTCCCGGCGGTTTGCCGGATCCATCTGGTAGGAGCGGCGATCGCCGAACTGGGGCGCGCAGTCAGCCGCATCGCGGAACGGACCGTAGAACGCTGACGCATACTTGGCCGCGTAGGACATGATCGGCAGCGCGGCAAAGCCGGATTCGTCCAGCGCGCACCGGATAGCACCCACCCGCCCGTCCATCATGTCGGACGGGGCTACCATGTCGGCACCGGCCGCTGCCTGCGATACCGCCGTCCGGGCCAGCAATTCGAGTGTCGCGTCGTTGTCCACGTCACCATTCACGATCACGCCGCAGTGGCCGTGACTCGTGTACTCATCAAGACACGTGTCGGTGATGACGATAAGTTCTGGTTGCGCGGACTTGATCTCCTGAACCGCCCGCTGGACCACGCCATCAGCGTCGTACGCACCCGTCCCCACCTCGTCTTTCTCGAGCGGGAGGCCAAAGAGCATGACCGAGCCGATGCCCCTGTCCACTATGTCCCGCGCGAGCGCGGGCAAGGTCCCGACCGGGTGACGATACTGGCCCGGCATGGATGCGATCGGCGTCGGCTGCTGCGCGGCGGCGTCCACGAAGAGCGGGTAGATCAAACTCTCGGGGGAGAGGCGCGTCTCACGGGTTAGAGCGCGGAGAGCCCCGGTGCGGCGCAATCGCCGCAGTCGCGTGGCAGGAAAACTCATGCGTGCGGTGGGAGGGGAGGTGCCGGCGAAGGAGTGCTCCCGCCGAAGATGAAAGACAGCACGGCCGCGATCAGAGGGAACGCGACCAGCAACAGGATGAGGGCGATGCCCACGATGCGCGGCCATCCCCTGGAGGCGAGGGATCCACCCAGCGCGCGCGCCCCGCGGACATTTGAGATTCCTGGCAGCATGGATGCATACGGATCGGTGGCGAGTTCGAAGTCGACGAGTTCGCTCGACTTGCCACGGACCAGATCGGCATAGGGATTCGGCCCTTGTTCGGCCTCGGAATGGTCATCCATGGTCCGGACATTCTAGCTGAGCCTACTCCCGGGTTTCTTCGTCCTCCTGCTGGCGGACGAGCGTCTCGTCCGTTTCCGTCGGGATATCCCAGAGCTCGCGACTCTGAGCCTCGTTCTCGACCATGTCGGTCTTCTCCGCCATCTCACGTTCCGCCAGCTGCCGCAGTTCGTCGTCGCCGCGCTCCTCACTCATGACACACTCCTGGCCGCCGTCATATCGATGTCCCCACGGACGATCTGCCCATCGCGGGCCACCTGGACCGGCCGGAATCCGACAGCATCCCCCGCGACCAGCACGTACTCGACTCCTCCGTGGACGCCACGCGGTCCGCCGCCTCCGCCACCATGGAGGTGGCCGTACACGCAGAGGGAGACGCCCGCCCGCTCCAGAGCCTCCCGGTAAGGACTCGTGCCGTAGGCAGGGTAGAAGGGCGGGTAGTGGAGCGCAGCAATCGTCGGCAGGGAAGGGTCACGCGACGATAGAGAGAGCTCGAGCCGCTGCGTCTCGCGATTCAACAGCTTTGCGTTCTCCTCGCTCCAGTCGATGCCGCCCGGAATCGGCGATCCTTTCGTCCCGACAATGTTGAATCCCTCCGCCTCGAAGGCATTGTTGTGAAGCAGATCAATGCCGGGCGGCAGGGCGCGCCGGACCCGGCCTGTCGTCTTACTGGACCACCAATAGTCGTGGTTCCCCCGCAGGAGGATCTTGCGTCCGGGCCAGCCCGCCAGACGGTGCAACGTTTCCATCGCGTCATCGAGATGCAGTGCCCAGTCGATGTCGCCCGCCACGATGACCGTATCATCCGGCGCCACGTCGCGCCGCCAGGCATCCTCCAGCCGTTCCATGTGGTTCTCCCACTCTTTGCCGAAGACGTCCATAGACTTGACGGGGCGTCCGGATTCCGGCTCCGTCGCGGAGGCATGGATATCGGCAATGGCCCAGATCGGCATGACAGGATTCCTGCAAGAAGGAGTCCCCGGCAGTTGTGCGGGGGCGTCGTCCGATGGTACATAGTGGCCCATGTGGAGAGCTGCGGCGGCGCTCTGTCTGGCAGGCCTGCTCGCGGCATGCGCATCCCGGATGCATGGCGTTCGTCCCCTTTACGACGCGGCGGTGGACGGACGTCCCGGCGCCGGCATCGAAGCCCCCTTGGTGGTTGAGCTGGCCGACGGCGTGCGGCCGCTGGTGAAGGCGATCGACCAGGCGCAGACGGCGATTTACGTCGAGACGTACATCCTGTCCGACTCTCGCTTGGTCCGTGCGCTGGAACGCGCCGCGTCTCAGGGCGTTGCCGTCTACGTGCTCCTGGAGCATCATCCGTACGGGTTGCCCGGGCAGCCGGATCGGGTAGCCGCTGCTCTTCGCGCCGCCGGCGTGTACGTGAGATGGACGCGGCCGGATGTGGCGCTCACTCACGCCAAGTTTCTGGTTCTGGACGATCGCATGGCGGTCGTTGGGACGGCGAATCTCTCGCGCGCCGCGTTCTCCCACAACCGCGAGTTTCTCGTCTTCCTGACGGCTCGCTGGGACGTCCATGCCGTGGCGAACATCTTCCGTGCCGACTGGAACCGGGTTTCCGCCCTGCTCGGAGACCATGACCTGGCAGTTTCTCCATCGAACGCCCGGCGCAAGCTCGCGGCGCTGGTGGCTGGGGCCCGGCACAGCATCGCGATTTACGGAGAGGAGATGGCAGATGCGCGCATCGAGCGGCAGCTCGTACAGGCGGCCGAGCGTGGCGTCTCGGTCCGGGTCCTCCTTCCACCGCGCGTCGACGCGGCTGATGTGCGGTACCTGCTGCGTGGCGGAGTCCGAGTTCGTGCTCTCCGTTCTCCGTACATTCACGCCAAGATGGTCCTCATCGACGGGCGCGAGGCCATGGTCGGCTCTATCAATCTCAGCACCCAGTCACTTGACCGCAATCGTGAACTGTCCGTGTTGGTACGCGGGAGCGACGCGCAGATGCTGTCTGCCGTCTTCAGAAAGGACTGGCGTCATGCCACGTCTCCTTAGCTCAAGCGGTATTGCTTCTTTCCAGAAGCCCGACGACCTGGAACCACTCCGGCTGTCCCGCCGTGTTCGTGAACTCTTGCATGCCGAGCTTGCGCATCACCCCGCGTGACGCTGCGTTGTCGAATTCCGTCGTGGCGATCACGCGAGCCACGGCAAAAGACTCGAATAAGAAACGCGCGACTGTCCAGGCGGCCTCGGTCGCATACCCCCGGCCCTGCTCCCTCGGATCCGTGGCCCAGTACAGGCCAACCTCCGGAGTGTGTCCAGTGCCGGGCACGGACGGATAGTGCGGAAGCGTTCCAAACGGAGCGAGCGCCGGCACCACCCCGACGACACCTACCAGCCGCTCGTCTTGCCGGCGGACGACTGCTCGCTCGCCGTAGGGCGGCTGAAGGAGGCGCGCGTACTCGCGATAGCCGGCAATCGTCCAGTTCAACCAGAGCTCTCGCTCTGCTCGCTGCGCCTCACGCTGGTCTGTCGCCACGTCCCACGCCTCGCACAGGACACGGTGCACGTCATCCAGGTCACTCGAGACGAAGGGCCGGATCTCCAGGCGATCCGATCGCAGTGGGGGCATCAAAGTACTCATGACAAGGTCCTTTCGCTCCGCTATACTACGCGGGTGCGTCGCGCCATGGCGCCGCAATACGGGGAGGGCCGGGGAGGGCGATGCCGCCGGCTGGTGATAGGAGGCAAGGCTCGTGAGCACTCTTGTGGTCGGCTCGGTCGCGCTCGATACCGTGCAGACCCCATTCGGACGCGCCGAAGAGGCGCTGGGCGGGACGGCGGTGTACTTCTCGCTCGCTGCCGCGTTGTTCGGCGATGTCCGCATGGTCGGCGTGGTGGGGGACGACTTCCCCGCGGAGGCCATCGCCCTGCTGGAACAACGTGGGATCGATCTCGGCGGGCTGCAACGGCGGCCAGGTGAGACATTTCGCTGGGTCGGAGCGTATGGGGATGATATGAATACCGCCCACACGCTCGACACGCAGCTCAACGTCTTCGAGACTTTTCATCCCACGCTTCCACCGCACTATCGCGATGCGCGACTGGTCTTTCTCGGGAATATCGACCCGGAGCTGCAGCTCGACGTGCTCGAGCAGATGGACGCGCCGGCGTTCACTGCTCTCGACACGATGAACTTCTGGATCGACCTCAAGAAAGACGCCTTGCTTGATGTCATTCGCCGTGTTGACGCGGTCTTGATCAATGAGGGCGAGTTGCGCCAGCTAACCGGGCAGTATAACGTGCTGTCCGCCGCCGGGAGGGTACAGGAGCTGGGCCCTCGCCATGTCGTGGTCAAGCGCGGAGAGTATGGAGCCCTCATGTTCTCGGGCGATGACGTGGCCCATGTGCCGGCCTATCCGACGTACCATGTGAGGGATACCACCGGGGCGGGGGACAGCTTTGCGGGCGGTTTCCTCGGGTATCTCGACAGCTGCTCATCGCATCAGCTGGACGATCTCCGCGCCGCGCTCGTCTATGGCACCGTCATGGCGAGCTTTACTGTGGAAGATTTCAGCATCAGTGGCTTGCGGCGGGCCACCCCGGAGTCGCTCTGCGAACGGTATGCCCGGCTGGCTGAGATCACGCGAATCGTAATTCCTGAAGTCGAACCGGACCTCGTTCCGGAGGGAGTATGACATGACAACCGAAATTGCCCGTGGCGACGTCAAAGACATGGCGCTGGCCGAAAGAGGGAAGGTGCGCATCGAATGGGCCGACGCGACGATGCCGGTCCTCGCCCTCATTCGCCGGCGCTTCGCTCAGGAAAAGCCGCTGACAGGAGTAAAGATTGCGGCCTGTCTCCACGTGACGACCGAGACCGCCAACCTGATGCGCACCCTGAAGGCGGGTGGAGCTGAGGTGAGCCTGTGCGCCTCTAACCCGTTGAGCACGCAGGACGACGTGGCGGCGGCGCTCAATGCCTATTACGACGTGCCCACGTACGCCATCAAGGGCGAGGATCGCGACACGTATTACCGGCACATCGATCAGGTCCTGGACACGCGTCCGAACATCACGATGGACGATGGCAACGACCTCGTGACTCGCATCCATCAGGATCGTCCTGATCTCGTAGAAGGCATCTTCGGAGGAACCGAGGAGACCACGACCGGCGTCATCCGGCTGCAGAGCATGCAGCGGGAGGGGGCGCTCACCTATCCCATCATCGCCGTGAATGAAGCGCTCACCAAGCACATGTTCGACAACCGGTACGGGACCGGCCAGAGCACAATTGATGGGCTGCTGCGCGCCACGAACGTCCTGCTGGCCGGTAAGCGAGCCGTCGTTGCCGGGTACGGGTGGTGCGGGCGCGGAGTCGCCAGTCGCCTCTCGGGCCTCGGGGCGAATGTGATCGTCACCGAGGTAGATCCGGTGCGGGCGCTGGAAGCGGTGATGGACGGGTACCTGGTCATGCCGATGGCGGAGGCGGCGAAGGTCGCCGATGTCATCATCACCGTCACCGGCGACATCAACGTTCTGGACGGCGAGGACTTCGCCGTCATGAAGGACGGCGTCATCATCGCCAACACCGGGCACTTCAACGATGAGATCAATATCCCGCAGCTGGAAGCGATGTCCCAGAGCCAAAAGGTACTGCGCGACTTCGTGGAGGAGTTCGTTGTCGAGGGGAAACGGATTTTTCTCCTGGCCGAAGGACGGCTTCTCAATCTGTCGGCGGCGGAGGGGCATCCCGCCGCGGTCATGGACATGAGTTTCGCCAACCAGTCGCTGTCGGCGGAGTATTTGACACGGAACAAAGGCTCTCTGCCGGTTGGCGTCTACCCGGTCCCCAAAGATATTGATCACCACATCGCGGAGCTGAAGTTGAAGTCGATGGGTATCGACATCGACGTGCTCACCGAGGAGCAGAAGCGGTATCTCGCGTCCTGGCAGTCCGGAACGTAGCACTAGGCGCGGAGAGGTAGACGACTCAGAGGGGCGCCGGCCGGCGCCCCTCGATTTTTTTCCTCATGAGAGTTCTCATTACGGGTGCCACCGGCTTCGTGGGCAGCGCCCTCGCGGCGGTCTGCGTTTCCGCCGGCGACGACGTGCACGGCACCAATCAGGATCCTCCGGCTGAGACGATGCCCGGCGTGACGCTGCACGCCATCGATCTGCTGGACGCGCCCGCCGTCGACGACCTCGTGGAGGATGTCCAGCCGGACGTCATCTACCACCTGGCTGCGCAAAGCTCCGTGGCCGAGTCTCTCGCCCGGCCGCTCCAAACCCACTATGCCAATATCGGCATGCAGTTCAACGTCCTCGAGGCCGTGCGCCGGCATCGGAGCCGGGCCCGCGTGGTCGTCACGGGGAGCTCGGACGAGTACGGGCGACCGCGCCGGAATCCCGTCGACGAGGATCATCCGCTCGAGCCAATCACGCCCTACGCGGTCAGCAAGGTCACGCAAGACGTCATGGCATACCAGTACGCGATGGCGTACGGACTTGAGACCACCATCGCGCGGCCTTTCGTGCAGTTGGGCCCGCGACGATCCGACCGATTCGTGGCGGGCGCCTTTGCCCGTCAGATTGCGGAGATCGAGATGCGGCGACGGCCACCTGTGATCGACGTCGGGAACGTTGATCTCGTCCGTGACTTCACCGATGTGCGCGATGTCGCGCGGGCACTCCGTCTCCTGGCGCACCAGGGGCTTCCCGCCGCTGCCTACAACGTGGCGTCAGGGCAGGGCCATACCCTGCGCGAGCTGCTCTCGACGATGCTGGCTGCGGCGGGCACGGACGCGGAGATCCGCGTCGATCCGGCCCGCGTCCGGGAAGGCGAGGCGCCGGTGATCGTCGGAAGCACGGCGAAGCTATTCCGCGACACGGGCTGGTCGCCACAGATTCCCTTTGAACAGTCGGCTCGCGACACGCTCGCCTGGTGGACCGAGCGGCTGCGCGCCGGTACCACGGCGGCTCTGTAGAATCGGGCGCACTACCGATCAATCGGCCGGGGGGACGAGAATGACGACCTCGAGCGCGCCCATCTCACCTATCAAGTTCGGCACCGACGGCTGGCGAGCGCCCATAGCCGACACCTACACCTTCGCCAACGTTCGGGTCGTGGCCCAGGCCACCGCGAACTACTTGCACCAGAACAATCAGGCAGATCACGGCCTGATCGTCGGTTACGATATGCGCTTCGCGTCCGAATTCTTCGCGGCCGCGGCCGCGGAAGTCCTGGCAGCGAATGGCATCGACGTCTGGCTCACCCAGGTGGCCGCGCCCACTCCGGCGGTGTCGTACTCGATCCTGACGCACTCGGCGGCCGGCGCCGCCATGATCACCGCCAGTCACAACCCCTGGACCGACAACGGCTACAAGTACAAGCCCGAATATGCGGGATCGGCCGACCCGGCCACGATCGAGGCGATCGAGCGCCAGAGCACCGAGGTCTACGGAAACGGCCAGGTCGAACGCCTCGACCTGAGTCATGCTCTCAGCACCCAGAAGGTGCGGTACTTTGATCCCGCGCCGGATTACATTCAACGCCTCTCCGCGCTGGCTGATGTCGACAAGATTCGCTCGTCCCATCTCAAAGTTGTCGTCGACCCCATGTACGGCTCCGGCATGTCCTATTTCCCGCGCATTCTGTCCGGCGGCTCGTTGCAGTTGACCGAGATCAATGACTTCCGCAATCCGTACTTCGGGGGTATCACGCCGGAGCCGATCGCCAAGAATTTGGGCACGTTGATGGCGGCCGTTCCGGAGAAGCAAGCGGCCGCCGGCATCGCGGTCGATGGCGACGCCGACCGCGTGGGCTTGGTGGACGAAAAGGGAACGTTCATCAATCAGCTTCAGGTGTACGGCCTGCTCATCATGTACTTGCTGGAGAAGAAGGGGTGGCGCGGAGCCATCGTGAAGTCGGTCAGCACGACGTCGATGGCGGACCGGCTTGGCGAGAAGTATGGCGTCCCGGTCATCGAGACACCGGTCGGCTTCAAATACATCGGGCCGAAGATTCGGGAATCGAACGCGATGATTGGGGGAGAGGAGAGCGGCGGCTACTATATCCGCGGTCACATCCCTGAGCGCGACGGCGTGCTGGCCGGACTGTTCCTGCTGGAGATGCTCCTCGCCTATGACATGCCGCTTTCGCAGATCGTCGCGCACCTGCAGCAGGTGGCCGGTCCGTCCTATTACGACCGCATCGACGTCCGGTTTCCTGAGGAGCAGCGGCAGGAAGTGCTCAACCGGTTCGCCGGGGAGCACCCGGCAGCGATCGCCGGCCACCGCGTCGACCACGTGCAGACGATCGACGGCTACAAGTACTTCCTGGACGACGGTAGCTGGCTGCTGGTCCGCGCTTCCGGGACCGAGCCGCTCATTCGCCTCTATACGGAGGCACGGTCGCCGGAGGAGGCGCAGCTCATCCTCGCCGCCGGCCGCGAGATGGCCGGATTGGGGTCGGGTTAGGCGGCTTCGCGGCCCCGGCCGCGGAAAACGATGCGGATCGGCGTGCCAAAGAAGCCGAATTTCTCGCGCAGGCGGTTCTCGAGGAAGCGGCGATATGAGAAGTGCACCAACTCAGGATCATTGACCTTGGCGACGAAGGTGGGCGGATCAACGCTCACCTGAGTGATGTAGAGGAGCTTCAACAAGCGTCCGCCACGTGACGGCGGCGGGAACTCGGCAAATGCCCTTCGCACTGTCTCATTGAGGAGACCGGTTGGAATCCTCCTGCGGCGCTCCCGATGAATAGAGAGTGCGACGTCGAGGATTTGTTGCACGCGCTGCCCCGTCTTGGCCGAGATAAAGATGATGGGAACGTACGGCAGGAACTTGAAGTGGGCCCGCAGCATCTTCTCGTACTCCGCCATCGTGTTGGACTCTTTCTCGATCAGGTCCCATTTGTTGACGGCGAGCACCAGACCCTTCGCTTCCTCCAGGACGAATCCAGCGACGTGAGCGTCCTGCGCCGCCAGCGGTTCGGTCGCGTCGATGACCAGCACGGCGACATCGGCACGGTCGATGGCCCGGAAGGCCCGCAGAACGCTGTACTTCTCGATGCCCTGCCCGATCTTTCCCCGACGCCGGATACCGGCGGTGTCCACGAGAAGAATCGGATGCTCCTGATAGTCCAGCCGGGTATCAACCGCATCCCGCGTCGTTCCGGGTGCTTCGGAGACAACCGTGCGCTCCTCCCCTAGAAGTCGATTCACCAGGGAGGACTTACCCACGTTGGGGCGTCCGACAAGAGCGATTCGAGTCTCCTCCGGGTTCCCCTCCTCTTCCACGCCGGGCGGGAGGAGGCGATTGATGTCGTCCAGGAAATCCCCGACGCCGAGCCCACGTTCTGCTGATAGCGGAACCGGCTGACCCAGCCCAAGCGCGTGAAACTCCAGCGCGCGCTCCTCCTGTCGGACGTTATCGACCTTGCTGACGACGAGCACGATCGCCTTTCCGGCTCGCCGGAGAAGCAGGGCGATCTCGTCGTCGACGGGCGTCGGCCCCGTGCGGGAGTCGACCACGAACACGATGACGTCGGCCTCGTCGATGGCGATTTGGGCCTGGTCGAAGACGCTGGCCGCGATATCTTCACCGGCCTGCGGCACAATGCCTCCCGTATCGACGACAGCCACGGTTCGCCCTCGCCACTCGTATTCGCCGTACAGACGATCCCGGGTTGTACCCGGCACGTCCTCGACGATCGCGATTCGCTGACCGACGAGACGATTGAAAAGCGTCGACTTGCCGACGTTGGGCCGCCCGACCAGGGCGACAAGCGGCTTGGCCACTGTGTGCTCCTCCCCTGCTACCTCTGCAAGAACGGCGCCGCACCGCTTCCCGCGCGTGCGTCCTCGACCGCGTGGAGAGCGACCCTGACGGCCTCATCGGGGGATAGGAGGCCGGTATCAATCACAATGGCATCCGGGGCCGGAACCATCGGTGAGATGGGCTTCTCGGCGTCGAGCTTATCTCGTGCCGCGAGCTGTCTGGCCACCTCCGCCAATTCCTCGTCCTGTCCCCCGCGTTCCGCCAGACGTCGGCGGGCGCGGATCTCGGGCGCGGCTGTGACCCACAGTTTTACCTCGGCCCCGGGCAGGATCACCGTGCCGATGTCCCTTCCGACCATCACCAGGCAGGTCGATGCGGCGATCTCGCGCTGCCGTCGTGCCAGCACTGCGCGGACACCCGGATGGGCCGAGACTTCCGAGACGCGTGCTTCGACGTCAGGCGAACGAAGCTCCGATCCGGCCGCTCGGCCGTTGACGAGGAGTACGTCGCCGGCCAGATCGAACGTGGTTGCCCGGGCCAGGCTCGCCAGGGACGCCTCGTCCCACGGCGGAATGCCGCGCCGGAGAGCCAGTGCGGTAATGGCCCGGTACATGAGGCCGGTATCGAGATACGGACAGCCGAGTGCCTGGGCGACTCCGCGGCCCACCGTCGACTTTCCGGCTCCGCCCGGTCCGTCGATCGCGATCCTGATCGCCGGGTTAGTGCTGCTGGTCCCTTGTGGCGACGTCACGTAGCCCCCCTACCTCCTCCGCTGTGAGCCGCCGCCATTCTCCCACAGGAAGTGCATCGAGCCGAATGTTTCCGATGCGGACCCGAGTGAGGTCGGTCACCGGGTGACCCACCGCGGCAAGCATGAGCCGTATCTGCCTCTTCTTACCCTCGGCGACAGTGATGTCGAGGGTGGTCCCTTCCCGGGTACCGCCAACCCGCCGTACCATGGCCGGCGCCGTCACCTCTCCGTCCGGCAAACGGACTCCCAGCCGTAGCCGGCGCACCGCGTCGCTCGACGGCACTCCCCGCACCCGGGCCACGTACTCCTTCTCGACCCCGTAGCGGGGGTGTGTTACGAGGTTCCCCCATGCGCCGTCATTCGACAGGAGGAGCAGTCCACTCGTTTCCCTGTCCAGACGTCCGACGGGGAAGATCCGCTGCGGAACATCGACGAGTTCCAGAACGGTCTGCTCGCCGCGCGTGCTGCGAGCGGTACTGACATAGCCGGTCGGCTTGTTCAGCGCGATGTAGACGAGCGGCACTGCCGGCTCGATGAGTTGCCCATTCACCTCGATGCGATCCACGTCCGGCTCGACGGATTGACCGAGAACCGCTCGCCGGCCGTTAACCGTCACCGCGCCCGCGGCAATCAGATCCTCCGCCGCGCGCCGTGACGCGAGTCCCGCATGTGCCAGTACCTTCTGCAGCCGCTCCGCCATCACCTGTTGGGCCTACAATTCGCGTGCCCCACTGTCACTTGTGCATGTTCATCCAGGGTTCGTACGAGTGGAACTCAAGGTGGCATTTTGGTGGGGCGCCGCCTATAGTGGTGCAGGACATGCCGCGATGATGGATGCCGAAGAGTTCAAGGCGCGAAAGGCGCCGTATGCTCCCGTGTCCGCGCTCGAGGAATTTCTCGAGCGCATGGGAAATTTCAGCGTCCCGGCGCGGGTGGATCGCAACTTCCTTCAGAAGATGAGCCTGGCGCGCGGGAACGAGTGGGCGTTGCTGAGTGCTCTCAAGTTTCTGGGCATCATCAACCCGCAGGGAGTACCGACGCCGGCGTATCGGCGCCTCCTGGGCGCAGATCGCTCCGACGTCTTGCGCGGCCTTGTGTCGCAGGCATACGCCCCGCTGCTCGATAACGGCGGCCTGTCGATGCCGCCGGATGAGTTGGTGGCGTACTTTCGTACGGCGAGCTCACCATCGCAGGCCAAGAACGCCGCCCGCTTCTTCCGCGCAGTCGCCGAGATGGCCGGCCTGGAGGGGCAGTCGGAGCGAGAGACGGCGGAGAGACGTTCCCCACAGCCGGCCACGCATCCGCTGGCCCAACCCGCCCCCTCGTCGCTACCTCCGGACGTCGCCGCCCGCCTGGCGCTTGCCCGGGCCCAGCTCCTGGATAAACTGCCGTCGCCGCGCACTGATTGGAGTGCCGAGCAGCACGCCGCGATCTACGACCAGTTCCTGGAGATGTTGCGCCTTCTCGAGATCTAGCG
>JAJPIP010000057.1 GCA_021324655.1 Pseudomonadota bacterium | reverse complement strand
GATCTCGGCGTCAGCGCCTTGCGCTATCCCGTCCTCTGGGAACGGGTGGCGCCGGCCGGCATCGAAAACGCCGACTGGTCCTGGGCCGACCGGAGACTGGAGCGCGTGCGTGAGCTGGGCATCGAACCCATTGTCGGTTTAGTCCATCACGGCAGTGGGCCGCCGCACACCTCGCTGCAGGATCCGTCCTTTGCGGAGGGCCTCGCGGCTTTCGCCCGGGCCGTGGCCGAGCGCTACCCCTGGATCACCCACTACACACCGGTGAATGAGCCCCTGACGACGGCGCGCTTCAGCGGCCTCTACGGCCATTGGTATCCGCACGGCCGCGACGACGCGACCTTCGTGCGCATGGTTCTCACGCAGTGCCGCGCCGTCGTGCTCGCCATGGATGCCATTCGCGCCGTCCGTCCCGATGCGATTCTCGTCCAGACCGACGATCTCGGTACCACCTTCAGCACCCCCGCCCTCCGCTACCAGGCAGACCACGAGAACCACCGCCACTGGCTCGCCTTCGATCTGCTCGCGGGGCGCGTCGGACCCGATCACCCGCTGTGGGAGTTTCTGATGAAGGCGGGGACACAGCCCGCCGACCTCGCGTGGTTTCGTGACCACCCGTGCCTGCCCGACATCGTGGGCATCAACCACTACCTGAGCAGTGATCGCTACCTCGACGAACACCTCGAGCGGTATCCGGGAGAAACTCCCGGCGGGAACGGCCAGGATCGGTACGTCGACGTGCTCGCGGCGCGCGTGCGAGCCGAAGGACACGCCGGAGCGGCTCCATTGCTCCGGACCGCCTGGGAACGCTACCGGCGGCCAATCGCCATCACGGAGGCGCACAACGGCTGCACCCGGGAGGAGCAAATGCGCTGGTTCCTCGAAGTGTGGAACACGGCGAACCGAGCGCGCGATGAGGGCATCGACGTCCGTGCGGTCACCGCGTGGTCGCTTCTGGGTGTCTACGGCTGGGACCAGCTCGTCACCGATAACGGCTCGTACGAGCCGGGAGTCTTCGACGTGCGCTCCTCACCCCCGCGCGCCACGGCCATGGTTCCATTGCTCCGCTCGCTCGCGCGCGGGGAGACGCTGGTCCATCCCCTCCTGGACGTGCCGGGTTGGTGGCATCGCGACGTCCGCTTTGAGCACCGGTTTGCCCTGCACGACGACGGGCGGGTGGACGATGTCGATCCCGATCGGCCGGCCATGCGCGCCGCCCTGGCCCGGCCCCTCTTGATCACGGGCACCGGGACTCTGGGACGTGCTACCGCCCGCCTCTGCGAGCTGCGCGGCATTCCCTACTGCCTGCTCGGGCGGCGGGAGATGGACATCGCCATCCCCGGGACCGTCCGTGCCGTGATGGAGAAGGTCCGACCGTGGGCGGTGGTAAACACAGCCGGGTACGTGCGCGTGGACGACGCCGAAGGCGACGCCGAGCGCTGCTTTCGTGAGAACACCCTGGGGGCCGGCATCCTGGCAGCCGCGGCGGCGGACAGGAACATTCCCTTCGTCACCTTCTCCTCGGACCTGGTCTTCGACGGACACAAGGGCTCGCCCTATGTCGAGAGCGATCGCCCCGCCCCGGTCAGCGTCTACGGCGCGTCGAAGAGGGCGGCGGAAGAAGAAGTGCTGTCCATTCACCCGTCGGCACTTGTCATCCGCACCAGCGCCTTCTTCGGTCCCTGGGATGAGTACAACTTCGTCACGATCGCACTCCGTACCCTCGCCGCGGGTGAAACGTTTGCCGCCGCCGCCGACCAGATCGTCTCACCCACCTACGTCCCCGATCTGGTGAACGCGACGCTCGATCTGCTGATCGACGGCGAGACGGGGATCCGTCACCTGGCCAACGACGGCGCAGTCAGCTGGGCAGATCTCGCCGCCATCGCGGCGCAGAGGGCCGGCGTGCCGGCCGCGGGGATACGCGCCGTGCCGGCAGCACAGATGGGGCAACCGGCCATGAAACCCAGGTATAGCGCGCTGGGGACCGAGAGAGGGCAGATTCTACGGCCGCTCTCCGAGGCCCTGAATGCGTGGATCGAGACAACTGCCGGGGCATCCAGAGCGGAGGAGCCGGTGACCAGGGGAGATGACGCAATTCGTATCACGTCGGCAGGTTGAGGCCGCCGTACCAGTTGATCAGGGGCGACAGCAGCTGCGTCCATGTGCCCAGCACCAGGAAGATCCCCATCACGAGTAAGACGGTGCCGCCGACCAGGTTGACAGCACCGTAGTGGCGGCGGATGGGCGCCAGAGCGTGGATCAACCGGTCGGCAAAGAGGGCGACGGCCAGGAACGGCACACCGAGCCCCAGGGCGTAGGCAAGAAGGAGGGCAGCGCCTTGCTGCGCCGTCCCCTGGGTCGACGCCACTCCCAGGACCGCGCCGAGGATGGGGCCAATGCAGGGAACCCAGCCGAAAGCGAAGGCCATACCGAGCGGGAAAGCGCTCCAGCGGCCGAACGCGCGCCCAAGGTGAAAGCGGCGCTCGCGGTAGAGCGCCGGCACCTGCACCAGGCCGATGATGACCAGCGCCATCAGGATGATAAAGACGCCGGCGGCGCGGACCAGAACCGGGTGGTATTGATGGACGAGCGAACCCAGATAGCTGGCCGTCGCGCCGAGTGCGACGAAGACCAGGGAGAATCCCAGCACGAAGAGGAGAGCGGCGGTGAACACCGTGCCGGTATTGTCGCGGGCTTGCGCCTCCTCAACCCCGAGGCCCGACATAAACGCCAGGTAGCCGGGCACCAGAGGGAGCGTGCACGGGGACAGAAAGGACAGCAATCCCGCGCCAAAGGAGGCGACGAGAGTCGGCGTATTCACTCCTCGGCCAGCTCCGCTCTTACGCGCTCCAGGTACGAGTCGGCGACCAGAACCGGCGTCCGACCACGGTTACGCCAGTCGAAGATCAGCGTGAGGACGAATCCCAACCCGCCCAGCACGAGCAGCGGCGGCGCCAGCCAGGCGATCTGCCCGATGCCGCCAGACTGCGGGGCCATCAGAATGCGGTTCCCGTAGCGCGAGACCAGGAACGACTCGATCTGCGCCGGCGTCTCACCGGCCCGCAGATCGCGCCGGATGAGCGCCCGAATGCCGGCGGCGAAGCCGGAGGGGGAGTCGGCGACTGATTCCCCCTGACAGACCAGGCAGCGCAGCTGCGAGGCAACAGCGGTCGTTCGCTCGTCCAGACCGGCATGGACCGGCGCGGAACCGTAGACGGCCAGCGCCAGGGCACAGATCGCCACCAGCCACGCGATAGCGATCCAGCCCAACCGGCGTCTCATCCCGCGATCTCCCGGAGGTCGGTCTGGAGCGTGGCGGCCGTCACGGGCCCCGTCACCTTGGCGCGGATCACTCCGTGGCGATCAATGAAGTAGGTTTCGGGCACGCCCCAAACCCCGAAGTTGATAGCGGTGTCCTGGGACGGATCGCGGAGCTGAGTCCAGCCGCCCCCGTAGCGCCGCAGGAAAGCGGCGGCGCCGGATCGGCTGTCCTGATACGGGATGCCGAGGAAAACCACATGCGAGCGGTCGGCTCGCCACGCCTGCAGCAAGGCCCGATGCTCAACCTTGCAGTCGGCGCACCAGGAGGCCCAGAAATTGACCACCACGGGACGGCCCTGCAACGCCCGGAGCGACACCGTGGTGCCGTCGTACGCGGCGAGGGTGAAATCCGGTGCGGGGTGTCCCACCAGCGGATCACGCACCGTGGCAGGATTGCGGCCGAAACCGGAGGCAAGAAGGGCAACCACACCGGCGGCGATCACGAGAAACACGACACCGATCAGGCGCTTCATACGGCTGCCTCCTCGGCCGCCGGCACCGGCATCTCCCGGGCGGTGCGGCGGCGCCGTGCCGGCAGCATAGCCAGCAGACCGCCGATGCCCATCACTCCACCCCCCAACCAGATGCAGCCGACAAGCGGATTGACGTAGACCTGCAGCGCGACAGCGCTCCGCGCGGGATGCCGGCGATTCACGGTGAAGCCCTGCAGCACGAGGTAGAGATCCTCGAACGGATTCCGGCCCCGGAGCAACTGCTCGCCGTCGGAAAGAGGTGAGCCGGCGAACGTCGACCGAATCGCCGGGTCAGGCACGGGCTGCGACTGATTCTTGTAGTAGTTGAGCGACGGCGTCAGCGTGCCAAGGTCCCGACCGGCCCGCGCCACGCGAACCGAGGCACCGAGCACCATGCGGTTCGATTCTCCGTGCGGCACGAGGTGGAGATAGGTCAGCCGATAGGCGCCGATCGAGGCGCTCTCACCCGGCCGCAAGGTCGCGTTACCTTGCAGCTGGTAGCTCCCGGAGGCTGTGATCCCGACGATGACGAGGATAACGCCGAGGTGGACGAGATATCCGCCGTAGCGGCGTGGGTTCAGCGCCAGTAAGCGAGCGCCGGCCCCGACCCACGACTCCGAGGTATTGCCGCGGCGCGTGCGAATATCTCCGGCCACCCGCCCCAGAGTGACGGCCAGGACGAAGGCTGCCAGGCCGAAGGCGATCAGAGCGGACACACCGCGCACTCCGAGGACCAGCAAGAGGATGATGGCCAGCGTGCCGGCCGCGACCGGCGGCAGGAGACGGTACTGCAGCACATCGAGCCGCGACGCGCCCCAGGGGAGCACGGGACCGACTCCCATCAGGAACAGCACGGCGATGCCGATCGGCACGGCGACATGATCAAAATACGGAGCGCCGACGGAGAGCTGAGAGCCCTGCAGCGCCTGGACGAGCAGCGGGAACATGGTGCCCAGCAGGATGGTGAAGGTCAGGGCGATGAAGAGGAGGTTGTTTACCAGGAAGGCGGATTCCCGGCAAAGGGCGGCGTCGAGGACGCCCGGGGCATCGAGCGTCCCACCGCGCAGCGTGAGAAGCACGATGGAGGAGACGAGGACGGCGGAGAACAGCACCAGGAAGAGTGGTCCGACGCCGGACTGGGTGAAGGAGTGGACGGAGGCCAGAACGCCGCTGCGGGTGAGGAACGTGCCCAGGATGCTGAGCAGGAAGGCCGTGACGATAAGGGAGAGCGTCCAGGTGCCCAGCATGCGGCGCCGCTCCTGCACTTGCAGGGAATGCAGGAAGGCGGTCGTAACGAGCCAGGGCATGACGGAGGCATTTTCGACCGGATCCCAGCTCCAGTAGCCTCCCCAGCCCAGCACGGCGTACGACCACCACATGCCGGCGACGATACCGAGCGTGAGGAACACCCACGGCACGAGCGCCCAGCGGCGAATGAGACGCAGGACATCCGAGCCGGCCGTTCCCCGCAGGAGGGCGGCAACCGACACGGCATAGGGAACAGAGAGACCGACATAGCCCAGGTAGAGAAGAGGAGGATGGACCCCCATCATCCAGTTGTTCTGGAGCAGAGGATTGGGGCCGGCACCGTCCGCCGGAACGGGATGCACCGCCGCGAAGGGATTGCCGGGCCCGGCAATCACGAACAGGAAGAACGCCGAGATGGCCAGCAGAACGCCCGTCGCGTACGGAAGCAGCGTGGGAAAGCGGCGCGTGGTCAGGAGAAAGGCCACCGTGTAGAGCGACAGCAGGAATACCCAGAAGAGGATGGACCCCTCGAGCGCGGCCCATAGGGAGATGACGGTGTAGTAGAGCGGCGTCTCGCGGCTGCCGACATCGGCGACGTATTTGACGGCGAAGTCGTGGGTGACCAGAGCGGTCAGCATGAGGATCACCGCGGCGGTGACCAGCGCCGCGGTGATGTACACGCCGCGGCGTCCCACCGCGATCAGGGCGTGATCGCCGGTTCGGCCGCCCGCGAACGACGCGAGGCTGCCGGCGGCGGCCACGACGAGCGCCGCCATGATGGCGAGATGGCCGAGCGGTCCGATCATGTGACGCAGTTATCGGGCGCCGGAACGGTCCCGGGCGTGGGCGGACGGTAGGTCGCGCAGTGCTTCACCATCAGGGTGGTCGCGTTGAAGATGTCACCGCGGTAGATGCCCTCCACCACGACGCCGGCGCCGGCCCGAAACATCGGTGGCGGAATACCCTCGCTGATGACGTGGACCGCGCCCCTGGGGTCCTGCAGGATGAAGGTCACGGTGTGCATGCCATGCGAGACATGGACCGAGCCGGGCCGGACCTGTCCACCGAGTCGAAAATCCTGCCCCTGCGCGGCGGCTCCTCTGGCCAGCAACTCGCTGGGCGTGATGTAGTAGACCAGGTTGTTGGAGAGGCCCTGGTAGAGGATGAAGGCGAGTGCGGCCGCGATGACCAGACCGCCCACGATCAGGGCACGGGATGACCGTCGCATGCCACGTCCTCACCCTCGCGCAGCGCTTCATCCACGCGCTGCGCCTGTCTCAGACGGTGAGCCAGGAGCACCGTATACGCTGCCAGCACGCCGAATACCACGATAAAGGCAAAGGCGACGTAGCCCCACTCAGACACGCTGCGCCTCCTGCCAGAGAAGCTCGTCGCGATCCTGTTCGAGACGGGCCAGCCGGAGCCGCTGTCCCAGCAGGAAGAGGTACAGCACGGTGAAGGCAGCCATGCTGACCAGCAGGGCCACTTCCATGCGATCGTCAATGAGCGGATCGCGCATCAGGGGAAAGCTGCTCGTCTGGTGCAGGCTGCGCCACCAGTTCACCGACTCGTGCACGATGGGGATGTCGAGGACCCCGATGACACCGACGACGGCGGACTGGCGCGCCCGGGCGAGTGGATCGGTTTGCAGCGCACGCAACATCAGGTAGCCGGCGTAGATGACGAAGAGGATGGCGGTGGTCGTCAGACGCGGATCCCACGTCCAGTAGACGCCCCAGGTCGGCTTGGCCCAGATCGAGCCGGCCGCGATGGCGAGCGCCGTGAAGAGAACGCCCAGCTCGCCGTTGGCGGCGGCGAAGCGATCCCAGCGCAGATCTCGTTTCCAGAGGTAGAGCACGCTACCCACCAGGACGAGGCCGAAGGCGGCGTAGGCCAGCATGATCGTGGGCACGTGGACGTACATGATGCGCATGACGTCGCCCTGGTTGACATCGGGCGGGGCCCAGAGAAGGGAGAGATACAGGCTGACGGCGATCAGCCCCAGCGAGGCAATCCCCAGCGGGTAGCCTCGACTCTCGAGAAAGTGCACAGGTGAGTCTCCTGCGACAGTCTAGCGCGGGGAGAGAACGCAGCCGAAGTGACGCGGCGGCCATTGGAGCGGCGTGGCGCGGAGACGGGCCGAGCGTGCCCGACCCGGAGTCCAGACACGTCCCGCATGGTCATCCGGCCGACGGCGAGAGGGCGTCCCGGCGGTGTTATCCTGCGGGGTGTTGCGCCCCGAACGAGCCACCAAGGACGATCTCGACGCGGTCATCACGCTCCTCGCCGATTTTCCTGTCTCCTGGCACCTCTGCGGCGGCTGGGCGATCGATGCCTTCCTGGGCCGGGAGACGCGTGAACATTCCGACATCGAAATCGGCATCGACCGCGAGCATCAGCATCACATCCACGCCTTCTTTCCGGCTGCGGAGATCTTCAAGATCGTGGATCGCGAGATCCTGCCGTGGGACGGGGAACGGATCGACCTGCCCTGGCATCAGGTCATCATCCGGCAGCCCAATCTGCACGAGTTCGAGTTCTTCCTCAATGAGATCGACGGCGATCTCTGGCGCTCGCGCAAACGCCCCTCGCTCACGGTGCCTGCCGCCACCCTCTGGACTCGATCCCCCTGGGGCTGCAACGTCGTGGCACCCGAGATCCAACTGCTCTTCAAGTCCACCTATCATCGTCCCAAGGACGATCACGATTTCGAGGCGGTGCGTCCCCATCTGTCGCCTGCTCGCGTCGCCTGGCTGCGTGAGATCCTGAGGACGTACCGGCCGGGCGATCCATGGATACCACAATTGGAGGCCACTGCATGAACGACCCAAAAGGCTTCGACCGCTTCGCCGGCAAGGTACTTCGCGACTGGAAAGTCAACGGCGCTGCCGTGGCGGCGATCGAGGATGGGAAGGTCATTCTCTGCCGAGGGTACGGGCTGCGCGACGCCGAGAACCGGAAGCCGGTCACCGAGCACACTCTCTTCCCGCTGGCGTCCGTCACCAAGGCCTTTACCGCCGCCTCCCTGGCAACTCTGGTCGACGAGGGCAAGCTTGACTGGGATCGTCCGGTACGAGAATACCTGCCGGACTTTCGTCTCTGGGATGACTTTGCCGGCGAGCGCATCACCCCGCGTGACCTGCTCACGCATCGCTCGGGCCTGCCGCGCCACGACCTCATGTGGTACGGCAGCCCGCTCCCGCGCGAGGAGATCATCCACCGTCTGCGCCACCTGCGGCCGACCGCCGATCTCCGCGCCCTCTACCAGTACCAGAATCTGATGTACATGGCGGCCGGCTACCTTGCCGGAAAGCTGGCCGGCAGCAGCTGGGAAGAAGTCGTGCGCAGCCGCCTCCTCGACCCGATCGGCATGGTCTCTACCCACTTCTCGGTCCGCGACATCCGCAGCACGGAGGATCACGCCCTCCCCTACGCGAAGATCGGCACCAAGGTCCGCGAGATTCCCTACTACGAAGATCAGGAGGCGATCGGGCCCGCCGGTGCTCTGGTCTCCAATGTGGCGGACATGGCGCGCTGGCTACAGGTTCACCTCAACGGCGGTCTCTCGGGCGAGAAACGCGTTCTCTCGGAGGCGCAGGTTCGTGAGCTGCACACGCCGGTCACGGCGATGGAGCCGGGTCGGTGGCCGGAGATGCCGCAGAGCACCTACGCCATGGGCTGGGTGGTGCAGCCGTATCGGGGCCACATGATGCTGCAACACACCGGCGGCATCGACGGGTTCAGCACCATCGCCGCCCTTCTGCCGGACGAGCGCTCGGGCGTGGTCGTCCTGACGAACATGGGCGGCTCATCCGCCAATTACGTCATCGCCTTCAATCTCCTCGACCGCCTCCTCGGGCTGGATCAGGTGCCCTGGAATCAGCGCTTCCTCGAGGACAACCAGCAATTCGAGGAAGCGGCGAAGCGCGCGAAGAAGCGCGTGGCGGCGAAGCGGGTGCGGAGCACACGCCCCTCCCATCCTCTCGAGGCGTATGCCGGCACCTACACGCACCCCGCGTATGGGCCCATCACGATCAGCCTCGACGGCACGGCGCTCAAACTGCGCTACCACCATCTCGAGGCCGATCTCAAGCACTACCACTACGACACCTTCCTGGCCGAGAATCAGAATCTCGGCATCGTCGCTCCCGCCCAGTTCCTGAGCGACGTGCGCGGCACGATCAGCGGACTCTCCGCACCGCTCGAGCCGACCGGCGACGATATCGTCTTCTCGCATGCTCCTGATGAGTCATTGCAGTCCGCGGACTACCTCAGCCGGTTCACCGGCAGCTATGACTTGATGGGCTATCCGGTGACGGTGACCGCGTTCGATGGGACACTCCAGGTCAAACTGCCCGGCGAACCGGAGTACCGCCTGCGGCCGCTGTCGGAGGGATCGTTCGCCGTCGAGGGGCCGTCGAGCCTGACCATCGAGTTCGACGAACAGGGCGTCACGATCGCTCGGCCGGAGTCGGTGCTGACCGCGTCCCGCAAGTAGGAATCGTCCGGGAGCCGAGATGGCCGGTGGGGGCAAGGGCCCGCCCTCGTCACCGCGCGCTCAGACTGACCGAGCGGATGTGATCGTCGTGCGGGCCGCCAAGGACAAACACCACCCGCACGTGAATTGTCTGCGCCCGGCTGCCTGCGGACGTTGGACGCGCGGCGTCAACCACGGCAAGGCTTGGTCGGTCAGCGTCGGGGATCGTAAGAGTAGGATCGCCCAGCACATCTCCCGCCCTGAAGAGCACTCGTAACCGGTGCTCCATCGCCACTTTCCCCTCCAGCATCGCCGACATCCGATGAGCAGAGCCGCCGTCCCGATATGACACGTCCTTGCTCAGGGTCTGGAGCACACGAGGTAAGTCGTGGGCGTTGTAGGCGTCGAGAAAGGCCTGCACGACGGCCCTGGTACGCTCGGCGCTTGCCCCAGCCGGATACCGATAGCGGGCGCAATTGGTGCTGTCTCCCAGGGTCATTCCCAGGATCCTGGTCTCCCGGTCGTTGAGGACTCCCTTGCTACCCATCAAGTCATACGGCGGCTCCCCACGGGCTGCCAGCACGTCGTTCGAGCGAACGCCGGTAAAGCCGAATACGAGTGGAGACAGGGAATCGTCCATCACTCCACCGACCATGATGGTCACCCGGAATCGATCATGTTCGGCGAATCGGTCCCGCAGCCACCGCGCCGCGGTCATTCTGGCAGGGCCACCGCTCTTCTCCCTCCAGATCTTGTCCACCTGATTCCAGACGAAATCGCAGTCAAACGAATATCCCGAGGGATCGAGAACCGACAGGGCTGTCTGCAGGTCTCCCTGGTTGTATGCACTCACATAGGTCCGTAGGACGGCGCAGGCACGCACCAGATCGCTACTCACCGTAAAGCCCTGGTTCACGACACAGCCATTGGGCGTGGTGAGCGCAGGGCCGGCCGACACACGCCGCGTCCCCGGCAGCAGGGCGCCGAGCAACAGGAGCGCGAGGCCGAAACGGAGGATCATAGATGTACGCCGTGCCCTCATCCCTATAGCACTGACCCGATAAGATCGTCAACTTCCCGGGTTGATCGTCGAGCTTATTCCGGGTCGGCCGGGTGGTGCCCGGGAGATGCGCCGTCTCTTCTCTGACCGCTTCCCGCGCCGCCAAAGTCCTTTATGTTGGGGAGATGGCACAGATCTACACCGCCGATCTCGTCTATCGAGACGGCGCCTTTCGGCGCGGGGAAGGCGTGCTGGTTGAGGGAGGCAGCATCGCGGAGGTCGGGCCGGCCGACGATCTGACCCAGCGACATGCTGATGCCGAGCGCATCGACTGGTCCGGCATGGTCATGATTCCGGGCCTCGTCAACAGCCACAACCACTCCTTTCAGAGCCTGCTGCGTGGCGTCGTGGTAGACCAGCCCTTTCTCGTCTGGCGCGACCGCTCCCTTTACAGATACACCCCGTATCTGGACGAGGAGGCAATCTACGCGGGGGCTCTCCTCTCCTTCGGGGAGATGCTGCGCTACGGTGTGACGACGGTCGCCGACTTCTTCTACGTCCACGACCACGGCACCGGCAACGACGAGGCCGTCATCCGCGCGGCCCGTGACGTCGGAATCCGTCTCGTCTTCGCTCGTGCCATGTACAACTGGTCCGGCGCGCCCGCTGCCTACCAGGAGACGATCCCGGAGTCGGTCGAGCGCACGCGCCGGCTCGCCGCCCGGTACCAGGGCGATCCGCTGGTCACCGTCTGCCCAGCGCCACACAGCCTGCATGGAGCATCGCCGGAGATGATTCAGGCAGGTCACACACTGGCCGGCGAGTTAGGGACAAAGTTCCACATTCACGTCGCCGAGGAGCGCTACCAGGTCGAAAAGACGCTGGAGGAGCACGGCACGCGGCAGATTCAGTTCCTCAATCAGCTGGGTGTGGTCGACGACTCGCTGCTGGCGGTCCACCTCTGCTGGCTCTCCGGTGAGGAGATCCGGTTACTGGGCGAGCGCGCCGCCGGCCTCGCCTACTGCCCCTCCAGCAACATGTTCCTCGCCGACGGTGTCACCGATCTGCCCGGCCTGCTGGCGGCAGGAGTCACCGGAAGCCTGGGCACCGACGGGTTGTGCAGCAACAACCGGGCGAGCATCATCGAGGAGATGAGGATGGCGTCGCTGCTGCAGAAGGTCCACACGCTGGATGCGGCTGCCGTCACGGCGGAGCAGGTCTTCGCCATGGCGACCTCCGGCGGCGGCAAGGCGCTGGGCATTCCGGTGGGCCGTATCGAGCCGGGCTACGCTGCCGATCTGGTCGGCATCAGCCTCGGCGATCTCTCGATGCAGCCGGCGCCCGTGCCGGAGAGCGCGCTGCTGGCCCAGATCGTCTATGCGCTGCAGCCACCAGGTATCCGGCGCGTCGTGGTCGGCGGCCGGGAGGTGGCGCGCGACCTGGAGCTGACGGCGATCCCGTCGGCGGAGATCGCCCGGCGGGTGGAGAATGTAGTGAGCGGATGGCCGCGTCCGAACGAGAGGATGGAGCAATGACAACCGAGACCCCGGCCCGTGTGATTCGCGCCCCACGCGGCACGCAGCTGCACACCAGGGGGTGGCAGCAGGAAGCGGCGCTGCGGATGCTGATGAATAATCTCGATCCCGACGTCGCGGAGAAACCCGAGGAGTTGATCGTCTACGGTGGGAGCGGCAAGGCCGCCCGCACCTGGGAGGCGTACGAGGCCATCGTCACGGCCCTGCAAGAACTGGGGGACGAGGAAACGCTCCTCATCCAGTCCGGCAAGCCGGTGGCCGTTTTCAAGACCGGCCCCAACAATCCGGTCGTCCTCATCGTGAACTCCCTCCTGGTCCCGGCCTGGGCGAACTGGGAGACCTTCTGGGAGCTGGAGCGGCTGGGCCTCACCATGTACGGCCAGATGACGGCCGGTTCCTGGATCTACATCGGCTCTCAGGGCATCCTGCAGGGCACGTACGAAACCTTCGCCGAGGCGGCCGCTCAGCACTTCGGCGGCGATCTCCGGGGGACACTGACGCTCACCGGCGGCATGGGCGGCATGGGCGGCGCCCAGCCACTGGCGGTGACCATGAACGGTGGCGTGGTGATCGACGTCGAGGTCGACCGGGCGCGCATCGAGCGCCGCATCCGCCAGCGCTACTGCGACACCATCGCCGGATCGCTGGATGAGGCCCTGCAGCGTGCCGATGAGGCTCTCCAGAAGAAGGAACCGCTCTCCATCGGTCTCGTCGGGAATGCCGCCGAGATTTTCCCCGCGATGGTCGACCGCGGACGCATTCCGGACCTGGTCACGGACCAGACGTCGGCGCACGATCCGCTCCGCGGTTACATCCCCGCCGGCTATTCACTGCAGGCGGCCGCCGCGCTGCGGGAGAGCGACCCGAAGCGCTACGTGCAGCTGGCAAAGGAGAGCATGGCACACCAGGTACGGGCCATGCTGGCGATGCAGAAGAAGGGCGCGGTCGCCTTCGACTACGGCAATAACATCCGGCAGCAGGCGTACGACGCCGGCGTCAACGAGGCCTTCGACATTCCCGGCTTTGTGCCGGCCTTCGTGCGTCCCCTCTTCCTGGAGGGACGCGGCCCCTTCCGCTGGGTTGCCCTCTCCGGCGACCCCGACGACATTCGCAAGACCGATGAGCTGGCGCTGCAGATGTTCGCGGACAACGAGCGGCTGGTCCGCTGGATCAAGCTGGCCCAGGAGAAGATTGCCTTCCAGGGCCTGCCGGCGCGTATCCTCTGGCTCGGCATGGGCGAGCGCGCCCGCTTCGGCGTCGCCATTAACAAAATGGTGCGCGACGGCGAACTCAAAGCTCCCATCGTCATGGGCCGCGACCACCTCGACACCGGCTCCGTCGCCTCACCCCGGCGCGAGACGGAGGGCATGCTCGACAAGAGCGATGCCATCGCCGACTGGCCGGTGCTGAACGCGCTCACCAACGCCGTCTCCGGCGCCAGCTGGGTGTCCGTCCACCACGGCGGCGGTGTCGGCATCGGCTACTCCCTCCATGCCGGTCAGGTGCTGGTGGCCGACGGTACATCGGAGATGGAGGAGCGCATCCAGCGCGTCCTCACGACCGATCCCGGGCTCGGCGTGGTGCGCCATGCCGATGCCGGCTACGAAAAGGCCATCGAGACGGCACGGGAGCATCGGATCACGATGCCAATGCTGTGAGCGAAGGTCGATGAGGGACCGGTTGCAGCCAGGGGCTGAGGGTCCATGTCAAGTCCGGTAGCGACTGAGCTCCGTCTCTGTCCGCCCCGCCACAATCCTCGGGACAGGCCAGTCGCTGGGCGCCAAGCCCTCCCGACATCGCCGAAATGTCCTTGTCCGAGGATGGTGGCGCCCGGCGAGTATGAGGATGCCAGGATGTCGTCCGGGAGGACAGAGACAGAGCTGCAGTCCCTACCGGACTCACCAAGGTCGAATGACGCGCGTCCGTCGGACGTGCACAACCACCGGTGAGGGCGTCCGGCCCATGCTCGTACCGCGAGAGGACGAAAGTGTCATGGCTGTCCCACGACGCATCAGACGACTTGAACCCGGCGACGAGCGGTTACTGGAGGAGGCCGAGCACCTCTTCGATCACCCACTCCAGCCGGCGGCCGCGCGGCGCTTCCTGGACTCCGAGACGCACCACCTTCTGATGGCGTACGAGGGCGAGACACCGGTTGGGTTCGTCACCGGGGTGGAGATGACCCATCCTGATAAGGGAACCGAGATGTTCCTCCACGAGCTGGGTGTGAATGAGTCTTTTCGCGGCAAAGGACACGGCAAGGCGCTGGTCGCAGCGCTCGCCGATCTTGCCCGTGCCCGGAGTTGTTACGGCATGTGGGTGCTGACGGACGGCGACAACGACGCAGCGCTGGCAACCTACCGTTCTGTGGGAGGTACACGTCGCACGGACCAGACTCTGATCGACTGGGAGTTTGCGCCGCGGGCTGAGCAGGCGTGACGGCGACTCACGCCGTCACGATTCCGTCCCCGTCCCGTTCGCGCATGGCCGTCGCCACCGCCTTCTTCATCAATGGGTCTGTTTTCGCTGTCTGGGCGCCGCAGATCCCGTCGGTCCAGGCGCGCCTGCATCTCACCCCCGGCGGACTCGGACTGACGCTACTCGGCGCGGCGCTCGGCGCTGTCGCCGTCATGCCGCCGGCGGGTGCCGTCACGGCACGACTTGGCACGCGGATGGTCGTGACGGCAGCGGCGCTCCTCTTCTGTACCTTCCTTCCCCTGGTCTTTCTGGCGCCGAGCGCACCCGTCCTCTTTGGCGCCCTGGTCATCTTCGGGGCGTCCGCCGCGTCGATGGATGTCGCCATGAATACGGCGGGTGTCGCCGTGGAGGACGCCATGGGTTCACCCATCATGTCCTCGCTGCACGGTCTCTGGAGTTTTGGATCCCTCGCGGGCGCGCTGGCCGCCACGGCCGCCGCCGGTCTGGCCGTTCCCACCCTGCCCTTTCTGGTGGGGTGTGCTCTGCTCCTGGCGGCAGCCATTCTGGTCGCGCGTCCCGCCCTGCCCGCGGCGCGCTCCAGCGGCTCTCCGGCTTTCGCGCCCATCACGCGTCCGCTGCTGGCTCTGGCCATCGTCTGCTTCTGCTCGTTCCTGGCGGAGGGGTCGGTGGCCGACTGGAGCGCGGTGTATCTCCGCCGCACGCTCGGCGCCACCGCCGTCCTGGGCGCGGGGGGCTTCGCCGCCTTTCAGTTCACGATGACCTCGGGCCGGTTGCTGGGGGACCGGGTCACCAAGGCTCTCGGACCGGTGCGGCTGGTCCGCGCGGGCGCTCTGGTGGCGGCCGGCGGACTGTCGCTCGCGCTCCTGGTTCCGATTCCAGTCACCGCGCTCGTCGGTTTCGCCGCCATGGGGATCGGCCTCGCCAATATCGTGCCGATCGTCTTCAGCGCCGGCGGACGAACGCCCGGCGTGGCCGCCGGGCCCGGCATCGCCGCCGTGGCAACGGCCGGGTACTTCGGCATGCTCTCCGGTCCACCCTCGATCGGCTTCACCGCCGACGCCGTCACGTTGCGCGGTGGACTGGCACTGGTCGTCGTGCTCTGTCTCATCGCCGCAGCGCTGGCGGGAGCGGCCCGACACGCTGCTCGATCTGATCCGGAAGACGAGACTGCTCTCAGCTGATCACTGCCCCACGGCATACTCGAAGGTCAGAACCCCTGCCGTCAGAAAGATCACGTCGAACGCCACCAGCAGTTCGAGCCAGAGATCGAGGCGGCCGGTGGCACCGGTGAGAACGATGGTGGTGGCCCTGACGGCGCCCAGGATCACCGGCACGGTGATCGGCAGGAGTAGGATGGGCAGCATGACCTCACGGGCACGCAGCGACATGGTGAGCGCACCGTAGAGGGCACCGATCGCCGCGAAGCCCAGGGTGCCGAGTACGGCCACGGCGAAGGCGGCGGGCAGGGCGGTCCAGATGTCCAGATTGTAGAGGACCGCCATGAGCGGCACGATGATGATCTCGAGGCCGAGCATGACGGCGACCACCGCCAGCACCTTACCGGCATAGATGGCGCTGCGATGGCGGGCGATGAGCAGGAGCCCTTCAAAGGCGTTGTTTTCCGTCTCCAGCTGATAGGCGCGGCCGAAGGCGAGCAGCCCGGAGAAGAGAAACGCCAGCCAGAGCAGCCCCCCGGCGGCGGCACGCAGGTGCGTGCGATCCGGCCCGAGCGCGAAGCTGAAGACCAGCAGGATCATCACGGCGAAGAACAGCATGGCGTTCAGGTTAACGCGGCTACGTCCTTCGAGCAGCAGATCCTTGCGCGCGACCGCCAGCGCCTGCTCAGCCCACGTGCTGCGCACGCAGTACCTCCCGCCGCACCACGACCCCTCGGTCCAGCGACACGACGGTATCGGCGATCGTCCGCGCGTGCTCCGCATCGTGGGTGGCGAGCATCACCCCTCCCCGGGCGGCCACCGAGATGATGAGATCGTCCACCAGCGCGACCGCCTCCTCGTCGAGACTGTTGTACGGCTCATCCAGGAGGAGAAGCCGCGGCCGCAGCAGCGCCACCCGCGCCAGGGAGAGACGGCGCCGCATGCCACTGGAGAAGGAGCGCACGCGCGTGCCTGCCTGCCCAGCCAGGCCCACCCGGTCGAGAGCCGCCGTGATCTGGTGTGCGGCGAGCCGCTCGCCCGCCATCGTGGCCGCAAAGGAGAGATTTTCGCGCGCCGTCAGGTCGTCGTACAGATAGCTTTCTGCCGCCAGCAATGCCACACCCTCGCGCCGGTCACGCAGGCTACCTCCCAGCACGGTTCCTCGTCCCACGGTGGGACCGATGGCGCCGGCCAGGATCTTGAGAAGCGTCGTCTTCCCGGATCCATTCGGCCCAAGCAGCGCCAGCACTTCGCCCTCGTCGACCGTCAGGGTCACGCCGCGCAGCGCTGCCGAGCGGCCGTAGATCTTGCCGACGCCCTGGACATCCACGATCCGTCCCATAACCGCCCGAGGCTACATCCCGGCCCGCACCCGAGCAAAACGCCGATGGTACAGATCGTGCTTCCTCCAGGCCACCCATTTCAGGGGGCGCGAGTACAGGAAGGACGAGTTGATGGATGTCAGGCGAGCGGTGACCATCCTCCGCCCGGCCGAGGAGCTGTATCGCTTCTGGCACGACCCCGCCAACCTGGCGCGCGTGTTTGACAATGTCGAGTCCATTGAGTCGACAGGGGAACGCCGGTCGCACTGGCGCGTCAAGGGACCGATGGGTGTCACCGCCGAGTGGGATGCCGAGATCACCGAGGACCGCCCCAACGAGCTCATTGCCTGGCGATCCCTGCCGGGCGCCACGGTCGAGAACAGCGGCTCGGTCCGCTTCACGCCGGCGCCCGGCGATCGCGGGACCGAGATTCTGGTCGATCTGCACTACCAGGATCCGGCCGGCTCGGTCGGCACCATGATCGCGAAAGTGTTTCGCCAGGCGCCGGGGCAGCAGCTGCTCGACGACCTGCGCGCCCTCAAACAGCTGATGGAGACCGGCGAGGTCACGCAATCGGACAGCACGCTGCCGGGAGCGGGTCCGGCCCAGCCGCCAGGAGGCACGCCATGAAAGCGACCTGCTGGTACGGCAAGGAAGATGTGCGCGTCGAGGAGGTCCCCGATCCGCAAATCCTCAATCCGCGGGATGCGATCGTGCGCGTCACCGCGACCGCCATCTGCGGTTCCGATCTCCACATATACGACGGCTATATCCCTTCGATGAAGGGAGGAGACATCCTGGGGCACGAATTCATGGGTGAGGTCGTCGAGGTGGGCGCGGCGATTAAGACCCTGGTCCCTGGTGACCGCGTGGTCGTCCCGTTTCCCATCTCCTGCGGAGACTGCTGGTCCTGCCGCCGAGGGCTCTTCTCCCTGTGCGAGAACTCCAATCCCAATGCCTGGATGGCGGAGGAACTCTGGGGGCATTCACCGGCCGGCATCTACGGCTACTCCCATCTCCTCGGCGGCTATGCCGGCGGCCAGGCCGAATACGCGCGGGTCCCATACGCGGATGTCGGGCCCATCACGATTCCCGCAGGACTCACCGACGAGCAGGTAGTCTTCCTCTCCGACATCCTGCCCACCGGGTACATGGCGGCCGAGCACTGCGACATCCATGCCGGCGACGTGGTCGCCGTCTGGGGCTGCGGGCCGGTCGGCCAGTTCGCCATCGCAGGCGCCTATCTCCTCGGCGCCGACCGGGTCATCGCCATCGACCGCTTACCTTACCGTCTAAAGATGGCCCGTGAGAAGGGCAGGGCGGAGACGATCAATTACGAGGAATGCGACGTCCTCGACGCGCTCAAAGAGATGACAGGGGGACGAGGGCCCGATGCCTGTATCGATGCCGTCGGCATGGAGGCGCACGGGACAGGGCCGGCGGCTGTGATGGACCGCGTCCAGCAGGCAGTGCGGCTAGAGACGGGCCGCCCCACCGCGTTGCGCCAGGTCATCATGGCCTGCCGCAACGGAGGCACCGTCTCGGTCGCGGGGGTCTACGGCGGGTTTCTCAATGAGATTCCCTTCGGCTCGATCATGAACCGGTCGTTGACCGTTCGTTCCGGGCAGACCCATGTGCAGCGTTACCTGCGGCCGCTGCTCGAACTGATCGAGAAGGGCAAGATCGACCCCACCTACATCATCACGCACCGCCTCAGCCTGGACGAGGCGCCCCACGGCTACGAGATCTTCAAGCACAAACTGGACGACTGCGTGAAGGTCTTGCTCTACCCGACCCACCAGGCGTAGTCCCTGGCATGTCTCTTGCCTACCCGACGCCCAGGAGGTGCGAGATGGATCTCAGCATCATCGACCCGCTAATGATCGGCCTGTTCGGCAAGATCGTCGCCGGAGTCGTCATCTTCTTTATCGCCATCGGGTTTATCCCGGGCGTCATTATCGGCTGGCTTGTCGGCCGTGCCTAAGCGGCTTCCGCCGCGCCGTCGGTGCCCGCGAAGAGATCGGTCTCTCGCTCGCCCGGTTGGTGCGGCGGAACCACGCGCCGGAAGAACTCGACGCCGAGATTGCGGCGCATCTCTTCGTCCGGAATGGACAGGTAGTAGAAGTCCGGCTTGATCTGGGTGCGGTGAACGGCCAGCGCCGCTTTCTTCAGAGGCGCCTGCCGGGATATGTCGATGAAGGCCGTGATCTCGTCATCCGGTAGGCCGTACTGCTCGATGTCGAAGTCGTCACGGAGCCACGCCGGGCGGTGGCCCGTCTCCAGTTGGCGGCGGAACTGCTCACGTGAGCGCGCCCCGTAGTAGAGCTTCTGCGGACCGTCCGGCTCACCCTGCGCCCGCTGGAACGCTTCCGCCGTGACCCGATGCGTCATGATGTGATCCGGGTGACCGTAGCCGCCTTCCTCGTCGTAGGTGATGACCACCTGCGGCCTGGTCTCTCGCATGATCGCCAGCAACCGCTCGGACGCTTCGTCGAGCGACGCGTTGGCAAAGACGTCAGGACGCTGGTTCTGGTCCCAACCGGCCATGCCGGAGTCGCGGTAACCCAGGAAATGGACTTCCTCCACGCCCAGGCGCCGGCATGCCTCACGCGCTTCCCGCTCGCGAATCTCGCCGAGGCGCGGCATTGCCTCGTCCGGGCTCAGAGATTCGTCGTACAGCTCGCCCTCCTCGCCCCGCGTGGCGTAGACCACGACCACACGGTCACCGGCGGCAGCATACTTGGCGAGAATCCCACCCGTGCTGAAAACCTCATCGTCCGGGTGGGCGTGCACGACCATGAGGGAACGGCGGTTATCCATAGCGTTAGACCATACCACGACAAAGGGGGCCGGTTGCCCGGCCCCCGACAGATTCGAGACTACGAAGCGGCGGCAGCCGAGCCGATGTACGGCTTGATCTTGGCCAGCAAGCGATCCTTCGGCATGTAGCCGATCAGGCGCTCCACCGGCTCTCCGCCCTTGAAGAGAATCAGGGTCGGGATGCTCTGCACGCCGAACTTCATGGATGTGTTCGGATTGTTGTCGACATCCAGCTTGACGATCTTGAGGCTGTCCGAATACTCATCGGCGAGATTCTCGAGGATCGGGGCGATCATGCGGCAGGGACCGCACCACTCCGCCCAGAAGTCAACCAGCACCGGCTTGTCGGCATTGGCGACCTCTTGCTCAAATGAGGAATCGGAAATAGCAACGGGATGGGCCATCGAGGCACTCCTTTCGGGATTTCACTTCCAAGTATATAGTAGCTATCATCTAGATAGCAATGGTGCTACTATAAAGGACAAGAGAGCTATGCCACGTCTCCAAGAACGGCCGACGGCCACCGAAGTCTGCCCGATCGCCAACGCGGCGCGGATGCTGGGCGATCGCTGGACACTCGTGATCCTGCGCGATCTGGCGGCGCGTCCCCGGCGCTTCTCGGAACTGGAAGCCGGGTCGGGCGGGATCAGTCCTCGCACGCTGGCCGATCGCCTACGTCAGATGGAGGCATCCGGTCTGATTACCCGGGAATCGTTCCGTGAGATTCCGCCGCGTGTCCAGTACGCGCTCACGCCCAAGGGTGAGGCAACGCTCCCGGTGATCGAGGCCCTTCGCTCGTTCGGTGAGTCGTGGCTCACCGACGAAGAGAAACAGTGTTGTTAAGGTTCGCCGCTCGGCGATTAACCTAGCAAGAAGCACACCCGCCTCCGGTACAATGCCACCGCATTGGTCCGTTCCCTCGTCCTGTTCACCGTCTGCCTCATCCTGATCTCCGGCTGCTCGCCGGCCACGTCCCGGCCCCGCGATCCCGGCACGTTGCATTGGGGTCTGGCCGGAGTGGTGGATATTCCCACGCTCGACCCGGCCCTGGCCTCCGACCCGGTCTCGATCAACGTCTGCTCACTGATTTATGGCGGGCTCGTCCGGCTCGATCAGCATCTGCACGCCGTCCCGGACGGCGCGACGCGCTGGACCATCTCCCATCGCGGAACGATCTACACCTTCCACCTCCGCCATGACCTGCGCTACGCGAACGGCCGGCGGGTCCACGCCGCCGATATCGCCGCATCGCTGCAGCGGGCGCTGGGGCCGGACGGGGCCGCCGGGCCCGCTGCCGTCTATCTCGCCGACATCGCGGCCCATGGCGTGACGGCCCCGAATGATGCGACCGTGCGCATCGTCCTTACCCATCCCGCCGCACAATTCCTGACGGAGCTCGCCTTTCCCACCGCATTCGTCCCGGAGCCGGACTTGCCGGCGCGCTACGGATCGGCCTGGACTTCTCACGCCGCCGGCTTCGGCCCCTTCGCCGTGCAGAGCTGGCAGCACGGCCGGTCGCTGCGCCTGGTGCGCAACCGGTACTACTACGGCGGATTGCCGAAGGTGCGGCGCATCGTGCTCCAGATGTACGGCAGTGATGCGGCCGGCGTCCGCGCGTACCGCTCCGGTGCGGTCGACGTCCTCTCCGGCCTGCCTCCCGCTCAGGCTCTGCCGCACGTGAGCGGGGCGAGGGCCATGCCGGCCCTGGCTATGGATTACCTGGCGTTCAACACCACACGCCTCCCTTTTCGCCGGCTCGATGTCCGCCATGCCTTCGCTGCCGCGGCAGGTGACCCCCTTGCCGTCATGCAGGGGACCGCGTTCCCAGCAGCCGGGTTCCTGCCGTCGGCTTTCGGCATCAATGTGCCGCTCTGGACGCCGCACCGCAGCGCGGCCGACTATCTGGCGCGGGCCCACTATCCACGGGGGCGCGGCTTTCCGGAGGTCGCGCTCGTTCTGCCACGCGATCCTCACCTGATTGCTCTCGCGCACCGGCTGACGGCACGGTGGCGCCAGGAATTGGGCGTTGTGGTGGCCATTCGCCCGCTCAATCCGACGAACTACACGACGGTGCTCGATTCCCGGCAGTTTGACGTGGCGCTGGTGCGCTGGGGCGGCGACTATCCGGACCCGCAAGACTTTCTTGGCACCCAGATCGGGCCGTCGAGCGACAACGTGACCGGCTGGACCGGCCCTATCTACGCGCGCCTACTCGCCGAGGCGTCGCGATTGCCCCCGGCCGGCGCGTCGCGCGCGGCGCTCTTCCGCACCGCCGCCTCACTGGCCGAGACCCACTTACCGATCTATCCGCTCGACGAGCCGGCTGTGACGGCGGCCATTCGGCCCGGCTGGTCAGGTCTCTCACTCACCGGACTTGGGACAATCTCTGGGGAGTGGTCCCATGTCCAAGACACGACGCCGTGAGAAGCCGACATACGGCGCGGCCGCCCGCGCCCGCGCCGCCAGTTTCCGGTACGCCATCGAGGGCGTGCGGTACGCCCTGGGCGAACCGAACTTCCGCATCCACCTCATGGCAACGGCGGTCGTGCTGATCGCGGCCGCTCTCCTGCGTGTTTCGGCCGGCGAGTGGCTGGCTCTGATCCTGGTGTCCCTGGCCGTCTTGTTGATGGAGATGCTGAACACGACCATCGAGGCGCTCGTCGACATCGCTGCGCCCGAGTACCATCCTCTCGCCAAGGTCGCCAAGGATGTGGCAGCGGGAGCCGTCTTGATCGCGGCGGTGGCCGCCGTGATCGTGGGGATCTACGTCTTCACTCCCCACCTGCTCCGGCTCGTGGTGCGCTGATTCCCCCTACGCGATGCGCCTGCCCTCTTCGTTGCGCACGCGCCGGACGAACGGCTTGCTGCAGCGCAGTTGCGCGCTGACCTGACTGACGGAGAGACCCGATGCCAGTAAGCGGCGGGCCAGGTCCTCCTTCTGCTCCATAACTGAACGTGACTGTGACCCCGGTGCGTATCGAGCCACGACGTTTCCTTCCCGTCCGAACGCCGGTTTCCCGGCTCCCCCTCCAAAAAGACGCCCTGCTGCCCGCTTCCTCCGTCAACGAGTGGGGTCAGAGTAGCACGCCCTCTTGACGTTTGCAATGAGGCAAACGCATCAGTGACGGCCGGACGGGAATGTGATTGGCCGGCGGATCCTGACGCAGAAAAAAGGGGCGCGGCCGGCGGCCGCGCCCCCTCAATTCGAGGTATCTCTAACTCTCGAACGGCATGTGATACGCGTGTGCCCCATGCGGTCCGGTGGGCGCCGCGGTGACCGCGGTGGGAACGGCGGTGAGGAAAGCGTACGCCTGACCACTCGTGGTGAGCAGGGCGCAGTAGTAGCCGCCGGCGACCAGACCCGTCGTCACCGTGCCGGCCACAAACGTCACCGGGACGCCGCCCAGTATGACCTGCCCGGCAGTGCTGCTGGGTGCGTAGACACCACACGCGACCAGCTGCGCCGACAGATTCTGGCCGATCGCCACGGCCGTCGCCACGCCGTTGGTGATCGCGAACTGAGCGCAGAGGCTCGTGGTCGGCGAGGTGACGGCAAAGGACGCCGAAGCGGCACTCATGGCCAGCGGGATGGTCAAGCCGCTGATGGTGACCGAGCCGTTGGCGCCGGTGGTCGGCGGCAAATACGCGGTCACGGGCCCGCACACCGTCAATGTCCCGCTCGTGGGAGTTGTGGGGCCGACAACGACGTACGTCGTGTTGGAACTCACGCCGCCGGCGGGGCCGCTCGTGTAGCTCGCCTTTGCCGTGTTGGTAATGGTGCCGGAGAAGCCCGACAGGACGACGGCGTACATCACGACAGTCGCCGAGGCGCCGGCGGCGAGCGTGCCGACGGGACAGGTGAAGGTGGGCGACGTGAACGAGCACTGCGTGTACCCGGCCGGAATCAGTGCTGCCTCACCGGTGGTTTGCAGCGAATCGGTCACCGTGACGCCGCTCAGCGGCGCGCCCGTGCCGTTCGTCACCTTCACCACGTACGTGAGGGTGTTCCCCGGAGCCGCCGGAGCCGGGCTGGCCGCGGTCCCTGCGTACGGGACCCCATTGACCTCGACCGACTTCGTCACCGAGGGCGTGGCCGCCGTGCAGGACGTGACGATAAGCGTCGCGCCGGCGCCGTTCGGTGTCGTCGACGTCAGTCCGGTCGGCGAAGTCGCGGTGGCGTTCCCGGTATTGCCGATGGACCCGCAGGCATTCGCCGCGACCTGGGCGACGAAGATCTCATAGCAGCCAGGAGCCGTGGTGTAACCCGTGGCGGGGCAGGTGTAACCGCTGGTGGTGGACACCGCCAGACCAGAGGAGGACACTGTGCACACGACGTTCGGATTGAGGCCCGCAAAGTAGCACCCGGTATTCGACGTCGGGTTCGTGGGAGCCGGACAGGTTGCGGATGCCGCGCCCTTTACGAAGGCGCATCCCGTCAGGCCGGTTGGTAGGGTATCGGACAGCGTCAAGCCGGTGATGTCCTGTCCGGTCGTGTTGACCAGGCCAACCCTGATCGCCACGCACTGCCCGGGCGTCGCGGTCGACGTCGTCGTGGAATACGCTACGGCGGTGAGATCAGCCGGCGGGGCTGCGCAGGAGAACCCACCGCTGATGTCCTTGTAGGCACTGTATGTGCCCTGAGCGAATGTGCCGGCGGGCTGCACGAAGAGCAAGAGCAGAGCCGCCGCGGCGAATACTGCGGAAAAGCGTGATATCACGCGCATGAGAGGTTGCCTCCTGAGAATGCGTAAGACACAGGGCATGCGGTCGATCTCTGTGTTGCCGGCACTCCTTCCATCTCGGATGGGCATGCTCCCACCCTCCATGCCCCCATACTACTGCTCCGCACGCGACAATGGAAGGGAGTCAGTTGTGATGCTACATAAAGTTCGTTATGAGGGGGGACGCGAGGCTAGGCGACCGGCAGGCTCAGGGAGGTCCGGTACAGCCGCCCGTGCAGGCGCACCGTCGCCCGGAAGACGGCAGTGCCGGCCGAGCGCAGGCGGACATGAAGAGTCCCCCATCCGTTGGCGGCGGTCGTCACATGCATGGTCCGAATGTGCCCCCCCTGCATGATGGTCACGGTGACCTGTGAACGAGCTGCGCTGTGGACGGCAAGCGACAGCGACTTGCCGGCGTGGAGGGGCGGCACGGCCAGATCGACGTGACCGTACCGGAGCGCATATGTCGTCCGGGCACTGACTCCCCCCAGCGACGCCGTCACCGTTACTCGGCGACCCCGGCGCGAGATCTCACTTCCCGGCTGGCGGTACGCAATCGTGCCCGAGCCGGACGAGGATAGCGCGCTGCTCAGCGATTGGACGACGCCGTTCGGGTAGTGGATCTGGACGGGGACGGTCACCCCGGCGGGCCCTTGCACGGTGATGGATTGCGTCTGTCCCGGTTTCACCTGCGCATGCGCGGCAGTCACATGCAGTGACACCGGAGGGGGAGATACCGTCGGCGAGGCGGTGGCCGTCGGCCGTGGTGTTGGCGTGGGAACGGTCGTGCCGGTGGGTGACGGTGTCGCGGTCGGGAGCGGCGTGGCCGTGGGTGACGGCGTCGTGACCGGTGTCCCCGCCGCGGCGCGTGCCAGGGTGATCGTCCCGTCGCCCTCGAAGCCGATCGTCGATGTCGTCCCGCCCGAAGAGCTTCGCCCGTACCCATTGGCAAGCAGCGTATTGATTGCTCCCTGCACGGAGGCGCCGCTATCCATCTGGTTGAAGAGGGCCGCGGCCGAGAGATAGTCATCGTACTCCGCCACGTCGCCGCTCCAGCTGATAAGGACTCCGGCACCCTTCGAGGCCAGCGCTCCCCAGAAGGCCGTTGCGGGCAGGAGGGCACAGCCGTTGACGAAGATGAGCGAGTCGTGGCTGAACTGGCCCATATGCAGGCTAACGAACCGTGCGGTGATGGCATAGAAAGCGTCAGTCACGTCCCCCGCCACACCCACCGGAACGATTGACCCGTCGTTGAGGTAGGGCAGCAAGGATGGATCGTTGTTTCCGTACACGAGTTCGTCGGTCGCCACGACTCCGTCGCCGTTGGCGCTTGTCCCGGTGTGCGTGTTCATATAGACGACCTGGTAGCGGGGCAGCGTCGTCATCAACTCCACGGTGACTGCCGAGTTATAGGCCTGCGTGACCTGAAAGCCGGCGGACTGCAGATCCTGCACTTCGACATCGCCGACGTGGTTGCCGGCTCCCAGCTCCGCCGCGAACGGCTCCAGCACCGCTGCCTGCGGGGTGGGATCGGCGAGGCGAGCCAGCGGCCGAAGGGCCGCGTGGAGACGGCGCGCAACCGGAGCCAGCCGAGTTGCATGCAGCGCGGCGGGCAGGACCAGCATCTCCCGGCCGTCTGTGAAGTGAATGTCGATCGTCCTGTGGTCGCGCCCAATGCCGGCACGCGCCACACCGGGTTGGTGCCGCAGCCAGGCGGCCACCCGGTGCACCGACTCGTGGGCGGCGAGGCCGGCGGCGCGGTGGAGCAAAAAGAGGTCGGACGGGGCGTGGCTCGCCGACACGGCACGTGGCACGGCCAGCAAGACAAAGGTCACAGCGATGACACGAACAATCTTTGGCATCTTTTGCTCCTGGTGTCGAAGTGTATCCTATCCGGCACCCGTTGTGGGTCTGCTATGCTGCCTTCGCATGGCTACTCGCATGCCGGCGCGTCCGGTCCGCAGCGTCCCGTCCCGGTCGGTCCGCTCTGTGCCGCGCCGGCGTTCCCACCCTCTCCGGCGGTTGGCGATCACCTTGATCCTCGTCGCGCTCGCGGCCATCGGGGCCTATCTGTATGCGCTACGCGTCTATGCCCCGGGCCTCAAGGCGGAGGCGGCAATGATCCCCGCCATCGTCCGGAATCAACTGGCGGCCCACAACGCTCCGTACACGCCGCTCGCGGCGATCTCGCCCGATCTCCCCAATGCCATTGTGTCGATCGAGGATCGGCGGTTCTACGTGCATCCGGGGGTGGACCCCATCGGGCTGATTCGCGCCGCTCTGGTGAATACCGAAGCCAAGCGGGTTGATCAGGGCGGAAGCACCCTCGAGGAGCAGCTCGCCAAGCGCGCCCTCGTGCACGACGACCGCTCGTGGCACGCCAAGCTCCGCACGCTCGCTCTGGCCTGGGCCATCGATCAGGATTTTTCCAAGCGCTACGCCCTCGAACTGTATCTCAACGACGCGTATTACGGACGTGGAGCGTACGGCGCAGAGGCAGCAGCTCAGGTGTATTTCGGAACCGATGCCGGCCACCTCACCCTGGGAGAGGCGGCGTTCCTCGCCGCCATGCCGCAGGCGCCGTCGATCTACGGCTCCCATCCCACGTCGAGCGCCGTCATCTACCGCTGGCACACCGTGCTGCGCGACATGGCCACCAACGGCTACGCGACGTGGGCGCAGGTACGAGCGGCGGAGGCGTCCCCGCTCCCCTTCGTCTTCCAACCGTAGGGCACGCTGCTTGCAGTGGCGCGGGCAGGGAGAACGCCATGGATACCAAAGACGTCACCGATTCCCTCTCCAAAATGAGCGCGACCGAGATCGCGGGTGGGGCTATCGGCTTCAGCCTGCTGGCCGCTCTCAGCACCATGGGCGTGCTGCACCTCCGGCAGCGACTCGGCAGGGCCAGGACTGCGGCGCCGTCCCCATTGCCGGGAGCAGGTACGCCCAGTCCTGTGGAACCGATGGGCGATGCCGTGATGGCGGCGGAGGTGCCGCACCATTTCTCGGAAGGGCTCGTGGTCCCGGGATTCACCGAAACGGGAGCCGATATCGAACGGCAGGATGACCGCTACGGGCGCAGCCCGGAAGGAGTCTAGCCCCTACACGTTGAAGCGGAAGTAGACCACGTCGCCCTCGTGCATGACGTAGTCCTTCCCTTCCAGCCGCGTGTAGCCGCGTTCCTTGGCCTTCTGCGGACTGCCCGCCTCGACCAGCTTGTCGTACGGCGTCACCTCGGCGCGGATAAATCCGCGTTCGATGTCGGAGTGAATGGCGCCGGCGGCTTCCGGGGCACGCGCTCCCCGGCGCACCGTCCAGGCCCGAACTTCCGGTTCCCCGGCAGTGAGAAAGGTGAGGAGCCCCAGTTCGCGGTAGGCGGCAGCAATGAAGCGGGAGAGTCCGGTGGCCGACAGGCCGAGGCTGGAGAGGTACTCGGCCGCCTCGGCTTCATCCAATTCGGCCAGCTCCGCCTCCAGTTGCGCCGAGACCACCGCAACCTCGGCGTCGTTGGCACGCGCCGCCTCCTCGATCTCCGCCAGCAGGGGACGGACGCCTCCCTCATCCGGTAGATCCGGATTGGTGGCGGCGGGGAGATCGGACTCGGCGACATTGGCGACGAAGATCATGGGCTTGAGGGTGAGCAGTCCCAGATCCTTGACGGCCAGAGCATCGGCCTCCGAGAGTTCGGCTGTCCGCGCGTTGTGTCCCGCGTCCAGCACCGCGCGCAGACGGTTCAGAATCTGCTCCTCCCGCTGCGCCTGAGCATCGCGTGAGCGCGCCGCTTTGGCGGTTCGCTCCGACCGTTTCTCCACCCGTGCCAGGTCGGAGAGCTGGAGCTCGAGGAGAATGCTCTCCAGGTCGGCGAGCGGATGAGCCGGCTCCGGGCCAAAGCCGATATCGGGCAGCGGGAAACAACGCAGGACAATCGCCAGGGCCGTCACCGACTGCAGCTGAGAGAGAAACTGTCCGCCCAGGCCACCCTCCTGTGACGCACCCTTCACCAGACCGGCCACATCGACAAATTGCACGCCGGTCGGCACGATGCGCTTGGGGTGGACCATATCGGCCAGCACCTGTAGACGCTCATCCGGCACGGGCACCGTCGCCGACGTGGATCGTCCCCCGCCCGACGAGGCACGGTGCGTCAAGGCATTGAAGAGGGCCGTCTTCCCGACTCCCGGCAGCCCGATAATGCCGACACTCAGATTCATCCCAGTCTCCCCCGCGCGATATCCGTCCCAGGATACCGGATGAAATCGAGGGTTATGACAAGTGCCCCCTATACACCGGCCCGTCCAGCCGATACCATAAGGCAGGTGTGGCCGGATCCCAGTCATCGGGGGTCCGGCCGGCCTCTATGCCGCCACGCCTCGCTTGCACGGGAGAGCGGCCGGTGGGAGCGGGCGGCCAGGCCCGCTCTCACTGTCTCGCGAGAGAAAAAAGTGCAGAGAGGCGCTTGCACGTCCCTCTGCACCTGCTCCAACTGCCTCTCGTTCGGTTGCCCGCCTGGAGGAGCGTCGCGTCAGTCACCCGACGACGTCGCGTGCGCTGGAGTCTCTCGGGGGTTCACCTCTCGGCTATCCCCACAGCCGCCCGTTACCGAACGGCAAAGTCATCGTAATACGGAGAGCCACGGTTGACAAGCCCCAATTTTCGACTTATCCACTGCTCCCGGCGAGCGCCGCCGCTTTGTCCACCGTCGGTTCGGACTCGTGCTTAGCATGCCGCCGCATCTGGCCGCTATCCACGATCATCCACATATTTTGGCGGCCACGCCCCACTTATGTCGATCTGGTGCGCGGTAGCATAGCCAGTGACCGAGCGAGAGCAGACCGCCACGCCCACATCCTCGCTACCCGGCGTCCACCCCATCGTCTTCGTGCTGGGCGCCGTGCTCTCCGTGCAGTTTGGCTCGGCCGTGGCGACGCATCTCTTTGCCTCGGTCGGGCCGGCCGCTGCGGCCTTTCTCCGCGTGCTGGTGGGAGCACTCGTCCTGCTTCCTCTCTGGCGGCCCCGGCTGCACGGATTGAGCCGCCACGAGTGGGCAGCCGCCGTCGCCTTCGGCCTCGCCACCGCTGCCATGAATGCCGTCTTCTATTCGGCGCTCGACCGTATCCCACTGGGCATCGCCGTGACGCTGGAGTTTGTCGGGCCGCTCGGCGTGGCCGTCGCGGGGTCGCGGCGTCTGCTCGATGGGCTCTGGGCTGCCCTCGCCGCCGGCGGCATCATTCTCTTGACGCCGTGGGGTGGGCTGCGCCTCGATCCGCTCGGCATCGGTCTGGCGCTCCTCGCCGGCGGCTTCTGGGCGTCGTACATCCTGCTAAGCGCTCGCGTCGGCCGACTCTTCGCCGGCGGCCAGGGGCTGGCCATCGCCCTCGGCGTCGGTACGGTGGCTCTGCTTCCGATCGCCGTGCTGGGGGCCGGCACCTCCCTCCTCCAGGGCCGTGTGCTTCTCCTCGGCGCCGGCGTCGGGCTGCTCTCTTCCGTGATCCCGTACTCGTTCGAATTGGAGGCGCTCCGGCGGCTCCCCACCCGCGTGTTTGGTGTCCTGATGAGCACCGAGCCGGCGGTGGCGGCCATCGTCGGACTGATCTTCCTCCACCAGCTGCTCCACCTCCGCGCCATACTTGCCGTGGTGCTGGTGACCGTCGCGGCCATTGGTGCAACACGGACGGCCAAGGCACACCTGGCATAGCGAGTGTCTCTTAGTAGCATGAGGCTGATGGAAGGCCGATCGCTGCAGGAAATCGTCGACGACGCCGTGCAACGCGCCGGCTCAGCGGGAAGCACGGACGAGGAGGCGCTCTACCACCAGGTCCTTCAGGACCAGGACATCCGGCTCATTCTCGACGGATACCGCATGCACGACCGCGGCGAAGGACTCGAGGACGTGATTCGCCGCGCGATCCGGCACATGGTCGATGAGGCCGCGCGTGGAGGCGAGAGCAGATGACGATACAGTCGGCCGAGGTGATCTGGGAGCCGACCGAGGACTATGTGGCCGAGAGCCGCGTCCTGGCCTTCATGCGCCGGCATGGCATTGCCACCTATGAGGAGTTCTACCGCCGTTCCATCGCGGACATTGCCTGGTTCTGGGATGCCGTGGTGCGTGAGGAATTGGGTCTGGAGTGGTTCCGCCCCTACGATCGCGTGCTGGACCTGTCGGACGGACCGGCCTGGCCGCACTGGTTCGTCGGCGGCCTCTTCAACTACACGGTCAACGCGCTCGATCGGCACGCCGCGGCAGCACCCGATCGCCCGGCGATTCGATGGGAAGGAGAAGAGGGAACAACCCGGGTCCTCACCTATGCCGAGACGCTGGCCGAGGTCAATCAGCTGGCCTCCGGTCTGCGAGCCCGCGGCATCAAGGCCGGCGACCGCATCGGTATCTTCATGCCGATGACACCTGAGACGGCGATCGCAACCCTCGCCTGCTCGCGACTCGGCGCGATCTACGTACCCTGCTTCTCAGGATACGGCCCGGAAGCCGTCGCGGCCCGGTTGCGGGATGCGGAGGCCAGGGTGCTGATCACCGCCGACGCCTACTACCGCCGCGGCAAAGTCATCCCGATGAAAGAGACGGCGGACGCGGCTGCCGCCGTGTCGCCGTCGGTCGAGCACGTCATCGTGGCCCGGCGAGTCGGCACCAAGGTGCCATGGACCCGAGGGCGTGACGAGTGGTGGGAGGACGTGGTGGCCGGGCAGCCGGCCGCTCTTCCGGCCGCCGAAACCTCGGCTGACGATCCCTTCATGATCATCTACACCTCCGGCACGACGGGGCGTCCCAAAGGCGCGCTGCATGTTCAGGCGGGGTTTCCGCTCAAGGCGGCGCAGGATATGGCCCACTGCTTCGACGTGCACCCCAGCGATTCTCTCTTCTGGCTGACGGATATCGGCTGGATGATGGGTCCCTGGGCAGTCATGGGCACGCTCATTCTGGGCGGCACCCTCGTCCTCTACGACGGCTCACCCGACTATCCCGAGCCGGACCGCCTCTGGGCGCTCTGCGAGCGGCACGGTGTGACCATCCTCGGGATCTCACCGACGGTGGTGCGCGCCCTCATGCCGTTCGGCGACGATCTCGTGCGGCGCCACGATCTCTCCGCCTTGCGGGTGCTCGGGAGCACCGGCGAGCCCTGGAACCCCGATCCCTGGACCTGGTATTTCCAGGTGGTGGGCGGTGGCCGCTGCCCGATCATCAACTACTCGGGCGGAACGGAGACCTCCGGTGGCATCCTGGGCTGCACGACGATCCTTCCTCTCCGGCCAACCGCTTTCTCCACCGCCGTGCCGGGTATGGCAGCGGATGTCTTCGACCAGCACGGGCAGCCGGTTCGGGGACAGGTGGGGGAGCTGGTCGTCAAGAGACCCTGGGTCGGGATGACGCACGGCTTCTGGCGCGACAACGAGCGCTATCTGGACACGTACTGGTCGCGCTTCCCTGGTGTCTGGACGCACGGCGACTGGGCACTCCACGCCGACGACGGCGACTGGTACATCCTGGGCCGCTCCGACGACACCCTCAAGGTCGCCGGCAAGCGTGTGGGACCGGCCGAGGTGGAATCGGCGGCGGTCAGCCATCCGGCGGTGCGTGAGGCGGCGGCCATTGGCGTGCCGGACGAGGTGAAGGGCGAGACCATTACCGTCTTCGCCCTACTGCGTCCGGGGCACGAGCCGTCGGAGGAACTGCGTGGCGAGATCCGGCAGGAGGTCGGGTCGCAGCTCGGCAAGTCGCTCCTGCCGCGTGAGATACGCTTCGTGGACGATCTACCGCGCACGCGCAATGCCAAGATCATGCGACGCGTCATTCGCGCGGCCTATCTGGGCCACGATCCCGGCGATATCTCGTCACTGGAGAACCCGGCGGCGATCGATGCCGTGCGCCAGAGCCGGTAAGCCGTGGCCCTTCCGCCGGCACTGGCCGCCGCGCTGACCACGGCCATCTCTGGCCTACCGGCGCGCGATCTCACCGCCGCGGCCAAGGGGCTCTCGGCGCGGTACCGGGAGCAGCGGGGCAGCTTCCTGCGCGGCGCCGCCGACGTCACCGCGTATGCCGCTTTCCGGCTTCCCGCCACCTATGCCGCGACGATGGCCGCTCTCTCCCAGGTGCGGGCCGCCGAGCCCGATCTGCGCCCCACCTCTCTCCTCGATCTCGGCGCCGGGCCCGGCACGGGCGCCTGGGCGGCATGTGCCGTCTGGCCGGAGATCCAGCACATCACGTTCATCGAGCGTGACCCCCACATGCTCGCTCTCGGGAAGGAGTTGGCGGCGGCCGCTCCATCGTTCGCCTTACGGGACGCCACGTGGCGGCCGACCGACATCACGGGAGACTGGCAGGTGGAACCGGCCGATCTGGTCATCGCCGCCTACACGCTTGGCGAGCTTCCCCCCGAGCAGCAGCCGGGATTCCCGGAAAAACTCTGGCGCCATGCGCTCCAGACCGGCGTCATCATCGAGCCGGGCACCCCGCAGGGGTGGCGAGTTGTGGAGGAGGCGAGCCGGGCACTGGCGACTTTGGGAGCGCACATCGTGGCGCCGGCTCCCATCGCCTGGGACTGTCTCGCCGGGAGAGACGACTGGCTGCACTTTGCGGCGCGCGTCGCCCGTACGCGCTTGCACCGCAGCGTCAAAGGAGCCGATCTCTCCTACGAGGACGAGAAGTTTTCGTACGTGGCAGGCTCCCGGCTGCCTGCCCAGCAGATCGCCGCCCGCGTCATTCGCCGCCCGCAGATCCGCAGCGGGCACATACGCCTGACCGTCTGCACGCCGGAGGGAGTGCGGGAGATCGTCGTGACGAGAACCCACCGGGAAGCGTTCCGGCGAGCGAAGGACCTGCGGTGGGGCGATGCCATCGGGCCGGAGGAGGCGGAGGTCTTCGGCCTGCCCTCCACGTCCGATCAAACAGGCTCGGACCCGAGACACCGCAGGGACTGAGGACCTCCGCTCCATGGTGGTGGGAGATCCTGACGTTGCCGGTTCCTGACCAACCGTGTCCGGGATCACCACGATGCCGGTGTAGCGCAGCGCCCTCTGTCCCTGCGTTCTCCCGCCACCACAACGCCGGCGATCCCCACCCCGCCCGATGTGGACCAGGATCTGACCCCAGCATGCGCCGTACGATAACCCCCGAAACGGTAGAGGCTTCATGTAGGGCGGGACCGCGCAGCGTCGCGGAGCAGTGTCCCGCCACCCTGGTCTCTCGTACCCCAGACCTCTCTGAACTCCTGCTGTAGCCGAAGGGGCGCGGCCCACTGCCGGCACCGGCCGCCCGACGGCACGAGCCTCCGTGTTGGTACCGACTGACATCTGACGGCGGAAACCTATTCGCTCAGATGGCGCTCCAGCGTCCCGTCACGCAGGTAATCACTGAGCCAGGGCTGAGGATCGACATCGGGGCACCGCGCCCGCAGGAAGTCCAGCATCTCCACCGGCAGCCGGCGGGCGGCGTCAGAGAGCTCGGCATCGGACGCAGCCCGCAGCGCAAGACAGGCAGTCAGATCGTCGCGGTAATGAGCCGGAGTAACCGGGAGGGAGAGAGCGGCCTCCATCGCATCGCGGCGGTCACCCACCCGGCGCTCGCCATTGAGGGGAATCAGCAGGCGCGGCGCCAGCATGGCCATGTTGTGCGCATGGAGGCGCGCGGCACGCATGTCATCCCGGGCGACGGAGCGCCGCGCTTTGCTCGCCGCCTCGACAAAGTCTTCCAGCTCGGGAGAAGCCGCCGGCCGCCGCAAGGCCGGCGGGGCGGGCAATGCGGCCCGCGCCTCCTCCGTCCCCCAGAGGAAGCGCGCGGCCGTTTCGGTGGGAAAGCCAAAGGACCAGTCGGCGGGTTCGTCGTAGCGCCGCAGCCACTCCTCCAGCGACTCAAAGCCGGCCGAGACATGGAGAAGCCGTCCCGGACGGTCTTCGAACCAGGTGCGATAGCCGACTGCCGGCTCGCCACGGAGCAAGGTCGTCAGATCAAGATCACTCTGCGGGGTCGCTCGGGCGGCTGCATAGCTGCCTGTCACCAGCACGGCAAGCGGCTCCGCCTCGCTGCCGCGGCACCGATCGACGATCCGATTCAGGAGGTCGGCAGGGAAAGACTGGAGTGCTATCGGGGTAGACACCGGCCATTATGGCGGCAAAGAATCGGTCCCTTACAGGGACGAACGCGCGCCTGGAAACAGCCAGGTCTGGATCCCGGCACGCGTCGTCAAGGTCGACGTGCGAGCGACGCGGCGGGGCCGTTGCTGGTCTGCGAAACCCAGCCATACCATGGGTCAATGAAGGACCATACACCCCCACTCCCTGCCCGGTACGACGAAGTGGCCGACTTCTACGAGTCGATGGTCTCCGAGGCCATCACAGAGCCACCCGACACCGACGTGGTCCGCCTGGTCGGGCCGGTGGCGGGGCGTCGACTGCTCGATCTTGCCTGCGGGCATGGGCGGTTTGCGCGCTTCTTCGCACGACAAGGGGCGCGTGTCGTGGGGATCGACCTGTCCCGAGCGCTGCTCGAGAAGGCGCGCGCGGCCGAGCGGAATGCACCGCTCGGCATCACGTACGTGCACGCCGATGCCAGTGCGCCCGAGACGCTGACAGGAGAGAGCTTCGACGTCGTGGTGTGCAGCTTCGGGCTGTCGGACATCGACGACCTCGACGGGGCACTCGCAACCGTCGCCCGTGTCTTGCACCCTGATGGCCACTTCGTGTTCTCCCTTCTGCATCCCTGCTTCCCGGGGTGGCGGGAGGACGGGTCGAGTTCCTGGCAACCCGGTGGCGGCTACTACCAGGAAGGGTGGTGGCTCACCGAGGCGCCTTCCTCCACGCTGCGCCGAAAGGTTGGCGCCACGCATCGCATGCTCTCCACCTACCTCAACACCTTCATTCGTCACGGATTGGTGCTGGAGGAGGTAGCCGAACCTGCGTTTCCGGCCGCGTGGGCCGCTGCTTCGCCGCAGAAGGATCCGGTACCGGTGTTTCTGGCCGCACGCTGCCGGCGGCACTGACCGGCAGCGTGGCCTGGCCTCCAGAGAGAAGGGGCGGCCCGGCGGGGCCGCCCCTGCGTGCTCCCCCTGAGTTGTTAGTGGTGCTTCACGCCGATGGTGCTGATGCTCGACGTCGTGCTGCCGCCGACGTCCTTGACGGTCGTCGTGATGGTGTAGGATCCCGTCTTGTAGGTATGGGTACCGGAGACGGTGAAGCTGCAGGCGGCGCTTCCCGCGGAAATTGTCCCCGCCGACGTGGTCCCGTCGCCCCAGGCGATGGTCGCCGTGTAGTCGCCGGCGGCACATCCCGGATCATGGTCCGAGAAGGACAGCACGGTGCGCGTCATGCTGACGCCGTTAGCGGCACCGGCAAGCGAATATCCGTATGACAGCAGCCCGGCGTCGCTGACCGTCACGGCATCCTGCGCCGAGCTCGAGGTGAAGCCGTTGCTGACGGTGACCGTCGCCGTGTAGCTTCCCTCTTCCGCGGGCGTATGCGAGGCCGTGACGGTGTACCCACCGGAACCGTTGGCCGTGACCGTGCCCACCGACGTGGTCCCATCGCCCCAGGCAATGGTCGCCGTGTCGCCGGAAGGATTCGGATTGGGATCGGTGAAGGTGGCGACGGTACCGCTGAAAGCCGTCCCCTCGGTCATGCTCAGCGTGGTGCCCGTTCCCGTCACCGACGGCGGCTGCACCGTCTTGTAGGCAACCAGGAGGTTGCCGGCCGGGACCATGAGATAGCCTTCGCCGGCACCCAGTCCAAAGGTCTCAGACTGGCCCTGCGGACTCCAATCGTTGGAAAGAGGGATGGCCGCTCCCACGTTGGTGCTCCACACCACCTGGTGCGTCGTCATGTCGAGCGCGTACAGATTTCCCGACGATCCCCCGACGTAGACATCGTTGTTCACGATGATGGGCGCGGAATCAAGAGTGCCGTCGCCGGCAAAGCTCCACAGAACCGACGGGGAGGCGGGATTCGACCAGTCCTGCAGCTGCAGCGTCCCGCCGGACGACGAGCTGGCGCCGGTCAGGAATGCGCCGATGTTGCCGGAGAAGGCAGGCGGTGCACTGGCGGTGAACGCCGTGCCGGCGGCGCCCGTCGCCGCGTCCAGTTGCAGTCCCTGGTTGGGGATGCTCGCCCAGCGCACGTACAACTGCCCCCCGTTAAGGACCGGCGTGCTTCCGCCGCCCCCTTCGCATGGACCGCTGTAGTGCCACACCGGGACACCTTTCAAGGTGAACGCGTAGGCCTGCGGACAGGCATACGACACGTAGAGATTGGTGCCGTCCGTGGCCGGCGAACTATCGTCCCCGTTCTCCACCGACTGCGTCCACAACACGGCACCGCTCGCCTCGTCGACGGCGTACACGGTGCCGCCCGTGCCGGCCCCACTCAGATACACAACGCCGTTGTAGGCGATTGGCGGGGAGGAGAAGGAGTACTGCCCCGGCATGACGGCCGACCACAGGAGTGAGCCGTTCGTGGCATTGAGGGCACGTAGTAAGCCGCTCTCGTTGATGACGAACACGGCTCCGTTGTCGTAGGCGGCCGCCGACCAGTAGTAGGTTCCCCCGAGCGCCACACTCCAGACGGTGGCGCCCGTCTGCTCATTCAAGGCGTAGATGGTGCTGCCGTAGTTAGGTGAGTTCGTCGGCGTGACGGTATTGCTGACAGTGACGAAGACCATGCCGCCCGCAATCAATGGGTACGAGATCATTCCGCCAAGGTTGGCCGACCAGACCTTGGTCAGCGGCGGAGTCAGCGCGTCGCCGCTGATAGCGCCGGAATGGGTCAGGTTCTCCTGAAAGGCGACCGCCTGGTCGGTGGTTCCGCTCGCGGCCTGGCCCCGCGACGGCGGAGACACCAGACCGACGGCAGCCATGCCAAAGATGATGACGAGAGTAAGCAAAGCTCGGAGACGCATATCCTTCCTCCTCGTGCCCGTCCCGTCGGGCACGCCGCATGCGTGTAGTCACCTCTGTCGCAATTGGACACCAGCATACGCGCAGGGCAGAGTTTTGGCAATACCCCTTCCGCAGGTGTCCGTGAGGACTAGGGAGAAAGCGGGCGTCCGGCTAGCCGGCCTCGAAGACGCAGAGCTCGTTGCCTCTATAGCTCAGGGCGACTGCGGTTATCCGAAGAAGGAGCGCCACCATTGCCGCCAGGGCGGTGGTGACGAGGCAACGCGGCGAATGACGGCCGGCGCGGCGGTATAGCGCGGGTGCGAGGGGCTCGTGACCACGACCGGAACCTCTCCCGGCAGAGTCAGCCCGAAGACCGAGCGAGCCCGGGCCTCCACATACGCGGTCGTCCGGTAGTAGCGAATGGCGTGCTGGAGACGCGTATTGTCCGCCATCGTCTGCTGATTGGCCAGCTGGAGAGCAGCCGCTTGCTGGTTGAGCTGCTGCAGCTCGCGGGTCTTTTCCACGAACTTGACGGCGAAGAGGATCAGCAGCAGTCCCAGAATGACATACGGCCAGCGTACACGCAGGCGGCGCAGTCCCCATCTGTCTCCTCTAGGCATCAGCATCGCTCCAAAGATTTCTCGCACGCAGAGCATACCACCTTCGCGCTGCTAGGATACGCCGTGCCTGTCTCTCTTTTCCATGGCGACAACACCGTCGAGCTGGAAGCAGCCGTCGCCGCGGTCCGCCGCTCGTTCGCCGGTCCCGACGCCGCGCCGCTCGACGGCAGTACGGTGCCCCTGCCGGATCTGGCGGAAGCCTGTCTCACCGCCGGCCTCTTCGACCCCGACCGTCTGGTGCTGGTCCGCGACCTCCATGAGCGTATCAAGGCGCGCGGCGGAGATGGCGAGGAGATCGAGCGTCTCCTCGGCTCGGTGCCTCCCACGACCACACTGATCCTCATCTCGCCCGGCATGCCGGCCGATCATCGTTTGGTGGCGATGGTGCGCGCCGTGGGCGGCAAGGTGCAAGGCTTCACGACACCGCGCAAGGGAGAGCTCGCGCGCTGGATTATGGCCCGCGGCGAGGCGCACGGGGCGACGGTGGACCGCGACGCGGCCGAAGCGCTGGCCGAGATGATCGGCAGCAATACGCAGCTGCTTGACGTCGAGCTTGAGAAGCTGGCGACGTACGCCGGACGCGAGAAGCGTGTCACCGGCACCATGGTGGAGGAGATGGTCGGCGTCGTGACGCAGGATTCGATCTTCGCCCTGGTGGATGCCATTGCCGACGGCAACCGCGGCCTCGCGCTCCGTCTCCTTCGGGCGCAGCTCGCCACCGGCTCTAACCCAACCGAGGTCGCCGTGTATCTGATTCGCATGCTGGCCCGGCAGATGCGGATCCTCCTGCGGCTGCGTCTCGGTCAGCAGGCCGGACGTCCCCTGCCTCAGATCCTGTCCGATCTGGGCGTGCGCAGCTATCATCGCGACCGCTATGTGCGGCAGGCGAGGCGTCTCTCCGAGGCGCGTCTCCGCGGCAGCTTCGACCTCCTCGCCGGCCTGGAGCACGACCTCAAGAGCAGCCGCAGCGATCCTGCCACCGGCCTCGATCTCCTGGTGAGCGACCTCTGCTCCTGAAATGACAAAAGGGCAGGGAATCATCCCTGCCCCACCGGCAAACGTCCCTACGACTGGGCGAGCTTGCTCTGGTATGCCTTCATCAAGCGCGACTTGCGGCGCGCCGCGTTGTTGCGGTGGATCACTCCCTTGGCCGCAGCGCGATCCAGCTGAGAGATCGCCGTCTTCAACTGCTCGGTGGCCTCCGCGGGATTCTGCGCGATCACCTGGCGGGCCTTTCGCACCTGGGTGCGGGTCGCCGACTTCACGGCAACGTTGCGCTTCCGACGCTTCTCCGACGTCTTGATGTGCTTGATGGCCGACTTCGTATTGGCCATGGTCCTCTCTTTCCGATCGCCGCGGGCCCAGACAAAAAAGGGGCCACGCGGCCCAACTGCTCGCGTAGCTACCAGAGTGTAGCCGACAGCGGCGCCGGAGCGCCAGATGCGGCGCCTCCGCCGTTAAAAGGGCGGGTGGTGCGGGCCTCCCCAGGCCGCACCACCCATAGGCAATCCCCCACCTCCGCAGATTGCCTATAAGCACTATATATGGTCTGCGACAAACTGCCAAGACCACATGTAGTAGTGGAAACGATGGTCACGCGTTATGTTGAGGACAAAGTCCCCGTCCAGACGTTCGGTCGCCCGGAAGACGGCCGTCATCCGACAAAATGTCCACGGCTTCCCCGCCCACATGCACGTGCATCCACGAATCAATCCACATGGTTGCCAACAAGCGGGAGACGACCCTCACCCCCTAGCTCCACCCTTCTCTCTGCACCCCAGCCGCCTCACTGTCCGGCCGCTTCCTGAAGAACAACCAAAGGAGGCTGGAACCCACGAAGTACACGGCGGCCGCCACGATGAACGCCGCCGTGAACCCCCCTACTTGCTGCAATTCGCCGCTGGTGGCGGGGCCGAAGGAGAATCCGATGCTGTAGGTCACGGAATAGAGGCCGGTGAGTCGGGCACGGTAGCGGTCCGACACGCGCTCCTGCACGAAGGTCGTGTAGACGGGATCGCTCATGCCGCGCAAGGTCACCAGCAGCCAGTAGGCCAGGATCGAGGGCGGGAGAAGCATTGACGCAGCCAGGACGACCATGAAAGGGACGGTCGACCACTGCAGCCAGACGGCGGTCCGCAGCCGCCCAAATCGTGCGGCGATGCTGGGAGTGAAGAGCGTGCCGACACCGGCCGTGACGCCGCCCACGGCCAGGATCACGCCGATCGGTCCGGCGTCGAGGTGGAAACGCAGGGCGTAGTACAGCTGGATGAAGGTGACGAGCCCGCCCAATCCAATCGCCAGCAGCAGATCAGGAGCCAGCAGGCGGATGAAGAGGCCGGCAAGCTGCCGGATGGGCGGCGCCGTCTCGTGGTGGACGTGCTCTCCCCGCTCCTCGAGGAAGGGATAGGGCACGGCGCCCAGCAGTGAGACCAGCACGCCAAAGAAGAGACCGAACCGGAGCGCATCCGGCGCGGAGGGCGACACGCCGAGGAGATGCCCTGCCGCTTCCACCACCAATCCCGCGAGAAGAGCGCCCAGCGGGCCGATGCCCCAGAGCAGGAAGGAATTGATGGAGAAGGCATGTACTCTCTCGCGCTCACCGGCACTCGAGTAGAGAAGCGGGACGCCGGCGACCCAATAGGCGGTAGCCGCCCCACCGAAGAGAAAGCTCAGGACCAGGATCGCCGCTGGTGAGCGCGTCAGAGTGACTGCCAGGAACAGAAAAGGATAGAGCGTTCCCCCGAGCAGGAGGACGGGGCGCCGCCCGATGCGGTCCGCCAGATAGCCGAGCGGCACGGACACCACGAGCGTCGCCAGGGCGTTGGTGGCATTGACAAGCCCGATGTACGGCGTGCCGAAACCCAGGGCGTGCAGGTACAGGTTGAAGACCGCGCCGGTGGCGGCGATCGTCATGCCCCGCGCTGCCGTGACGGACAGGAGGAGGACGACATTGCGGTTGAAGGCGCGCACCGCATCGACGTACGCGCCGGCCGCGAAGAGGCGTGGAGAACTCACCGACTCTCAGCATACGAGGAGCGTCCTATCATGGTGCGGAGGAACCCCATGGACCAACCGCCGCTTCTTTTCGTCAATTGCCATGTCCTTACCATGGACCCCACGAATCCCAGGGCGGAGGCGATCCTGACCGACGGCGAGATGATCGCCGCGGTCGGTAGCCGGGCCGACGTGGAGAATGCGGCGTGGGGAGCCCGCGTCGTCGATCTGCATGAGCAGACCGTGGTCCCCGGCTTCAACGACTCCCACATGCACATCCTCTCCGCGGGCCTCGAGATGGAGTCGCTGGTGCTCCGGCCAGAGCAGGTAACCACCATCGCCGACATTGAGCGACTGGTCTCACAACGGGCCGAGCAGACGGCGGTCGACGCGTGGATCACCGGTAGCCGCTACGACCATAACCGACTCCGAGAGCGGCGCCACCCGACGCGCGAGGAATTGGACCATGCCTCGGGCGGAAGACCGGTCGTCCTCTGGCACACGTCGGGACATGTGTTGGTCGCCAACAGCAAAGCCCTCCAACTGGCGGGGATCACGGCGGTCACGGAAGCGCCGGCGGGCGGCGAGATCGAGCGCGACGCACACGGCGAGCCGACCGGACTCCTCAAGGAGTCGCCCGCCATGGATCTGGTGGGGGACTTGATCCCGCCGCCGACAGTCGGCCAGGGGACCGAGGCCATCCTGCGGGCGATGGCGATGATGGTGCAGCAAGGCGTCACGAGCGCCAGCGATGCCGCGACCCCGCGCGATGACAACCTCGACGACGAACTGACGATGTACCGGAGGGCGCTCGACTCGGGCCGCCTGCTGGGACGCATCACCCTTATGCCGCAAATCGGTTTCGTGGCGCCGCCGGCCTCGAACCAGACGCGCCGGCCGGATGAGTTCGATGCCGGCAATCGGCCGGACTGGCTCCGCATCGGCGCCACCAAGATCTTTGCCGACGGTGCCCTCAGCACCGGCACGGCCGCAGTGCGCCGTCCCTACGCCGGTACCGACGATCACGGGATCTTTATCTGGGACCGCGACACCCTGCACAGCATGGTCGGCCGCGCCCACCGCGCCGGCTGGCAAGTCGCCACGCACGCCCTGGGCGACGCCGCGATCGAGCTGATCCTCGACGCCTACCAGGCCGCCCTGGCGGTCGACCCGCGTCCTGACCACCGGCACCGCATCGAGCACTGCATGCTGGCCGACGAAGGGTTGGTACGCCGCATCAAGGATCTCGGCGTCGTCCCCGACCTTCAGCCCGATATCTCTCAGCTGGGCGACAGCTACATCACGGCGCTGTGCATGGAGCGGGCGTCCGAGGTCATTCCCATGGCGCTCTTCCGGCAGCACAACGTGCGCGTCGCCTTCAGCTCCGACCGTCCGGTCATTCCCGGCGATCCGCTCGAGTGTGTGCTCGATGCCATGGCGCGGCGCACGCCGCAAGGGATCGAGCTCGGTCCCCAGCACCGCGTCAGCCCTCTTGAGGCTATTCGCAACTATACGGCCGGGGGCGCCTATGCCGGCCGAATGGATGACCGCCTCGGCACCATCACGCCGGGCCGGCTCGCCGATCTCGCCGTCCTCTCCCAGGATCCGACCGTCACCGATCCCGACGAGTTCAGCGAGGTCGAAGTCACGATGACTGTCCTCGGCGGCCGGATCGTCTACGGCGAGTAGACTCGACCCTCAGCGCAGATTCTGGTCGGTCAGAAGACGGGGAAACGGAGCACATGGCGCCCTGCCGTCAGATCATCGCCTGACTGGAACGCCGATCGCTGAGAAGACGTCGGGAATCAGGCGATGCTCCGACCGCACTCGCTCTGTGCGGTCGGGAGGGCCGAGTCCTCAACTGCTCTGCTAGGCTCAGGAGCATTCCCATCCGCAGGAACCTCATGCCCAACGCGCGTATCTCCCTCTCGTTCCTCCTCCTCAGCCTCATCTGGGGCTCCTCCTACCTCTTCATCCGCATCGGAGTTGAACAGATCTCACCGGTGGCGCTGGTGGCGCTGCGTCTCTTCTTCGCGGCGCTGGCCATTACCGTCATCGCGCTCTGGCGGCACGCCGATCTCCGGCCGACGCGCCGTTCCCTTGTCCTGCTGATGGCCCTGGCCGCCGTCAATACCACCATTCCCTTCCTCCTCATTTCCTGGGGCGAAGTGCAGGTACAGAGCGGGCTGGCGGCCGTCCTGAACAGCACGACACCGATCTTCTCCATCCTGATCGCCCACCTCCTGCTGCGCGACGAGTCCCTCACGCTGCCCCGCGCGGCGGGCATCGTCATCGGATTCCTCGGCGTGCTGCTCGTTTTCAGTGGCGGGCTAAGCGGGGGTGCGGTGCGCTGGGAGACTCTCCTCAGCGAGGGGGCGATCGTCGTGGCCGCGGCCTGCTACGCGACCAGCGCCGTCTCCGTTCGCCGGTGGCTGGGCGGTGTGCCGTCACTGACGATCTCGGCCTACACGATCTGGTTTGCGGCGATACAGTCCATCGTCATCAGCCTCATCTTCAGTCCGCCACCGCTGGCGACCATGCATGGTCGCACCTGGTTTGCCGTCATCTGGCTCGGCGTCCTGGGCTCGGCCATCGCCTACCTGCTCTATTACTTCCTGATCATGAATTGGGGTGCCTCGCGGGCCACCCTCGTGACCTACGTGGTGCCGGCCGTCGGCCTGGTGCTGGGCGCGGTCTTCCTGAGCGAGGTCATCGGCTGGCGCGTCCTGGCCGGGGCCGTCCTCATCATCGGCGGCATTGTCCTGGCCGGCCTCAAGCGGCGCCCCGCTCCCACCGCCGTGGCCGAGCATGCCGCCACGTAGCGCAGAACCGGCTGCCGGTGGGACGATGTCGTTTACACGGCCGGCTGCAACGTGAGCCCCATTTGCTCGGGCACGGACATCCCATGGCGGGAATGAGACCATCAGGGCGTGGAGGAATTTCAGTTCGCCGGCTCTTCGCCACTGGACACCCGGTCGGTACTGTTGGTCGAAGGGGTCAGCGACCAGGTCGCGGTCGAGACGCTCGCGGCGCGGCTGGGGCGGAACCTGGCGAGTGAAGGAGTGACGGTGATGCCGATGGGAGGAGCGCACGCGATGGGACGCATCCTCTCCGGACTCGGCGTGCCCGGCGCGTCCATGCGGCTGGCCGGGCTCTACGATGTGGGGGAGGAGCGAGTAGTGCGGGGCGCGCTGCGGCGGGCGGGGCTCGGCGCCGGCTCCTCGCTGACCCGCACCGATATGGAAGACCTGGGATTCTACGTCTGTGTCGTCGACCTGGAGGACGAGCTGATTCGGGCTGTCGGCGCCTCCTCTGTCCTCACCGTCGTCGACTCCCAGGGTGAAATTGACTCCTTCCATACGCTGCAGAAGCAGCCGGCATGGCGCGGGCGGAGGCTGGAAGAGCAGTTGCGGCGCTTTCTGGGAAACGGCAGCCGCAAGGCACGCTATGCACGCTTGCTCGTCGAGAGCCTCGACCCTTCCCAGGCACCGCGGCCCTTGCGTCTCCTGCTGGCCCGCGTTTGACTCGGGTGTGACGCTTGAGGGAGGTGAGCCCTGAAAGGACGTCCGGATTGCTCGGCCGCGGCGTGGACAGGACGCCGTACCATACGCAGGGGGACAGCACGATGAGACACATGCAGGGTGATGAGTGGAAGCATTTTGTGAGCGAGGCGCCGCGGACGGCAATTGCCGGCGTGACACGCGCCGATGGGCGGCCGCACTGCTCCCCGGTCTGGATCGATCTCGACGGTGATGAGATCGTCTTCACCACCGACCACGACTCGGTCAAGGCCAGGGCGATCCGGCGGGACGGCCGCATCTCGCTCTGCGTGGACGACAAGAATCCACCCTTCTCCTACGTCACGATCGACGGTACGGCCACGCTCCACGACGATCCGCAGCAGCTGCGCTACTGGGCGGCGAGAATCGGGGGACGCTACATGGGCGCCGACCGCGCCGAGGAGTACGGCGCCCGCAACGGCGCTCCCGGCGAGCTGTTCGTTCGGGTGCGGGTGACCCATGTCGTTGGGTACCGGGACGTCGCCGACTAAGACAATCCGCCGCTGACGGCAAGGGTCCGGCGGCGAACAGCTCTCAGATGTGGCATGGACCACGGGCTCAGCGACCCCGAGACGCACCTCATCATGGAGATGCCTCTCGACGGTAGCGCCGGGTGAGGTAGGGCGCGAAGTGGCCACGGTAACGCTCCTGAAGCTCGGGACGCGCCCAGTCGTCGCCCCGGACGACGCCCCGGCAGAGAGGTGAGCCGCAGGCGCATCCCATCGACCACGTCGGGTCGTCGCTGAGGACGGCGTAGTCGATCGTCAGCTCCTCTCCCGCCGCAATATCGCGGCGAACCGAGATTGCCGTCTCGCTCTCCATCCAGAGATTGGGATCGCAGGAGTGATTGCCGTAGATGACCGGGTCCTCGGCGGCAAAGACAATGATCGTGTCCTCCGAGAGCGCGGCACAGTCGTAGCGCTCGCGCGTCTTCAGGTCATCCAGCGCCGCAAGCGGCAGCATCTCGCCGCCCCAGCGGATGACCACCTCTCCGGCGCGCACGGATTCACGCGCCACGAGTCCCTTCCCATGAATGGCGGAGTCTCCCACCTCGATCCGCGGGTCCAGCCAGGACACCGACCCGCCGGCCGAATCGTCCACTTACACCCTTACTCGATAGCCGTTGACGATGGGCAGGCGGCGATCTTTGCCGAAGGCGAGGGCGCTGATCTTGACGCCGGGCGGGGCCTGGCGGCGCTTGTACTCAGCCCGGTCCACCATGTTGATGACGCGCACCACCGTCGCCTGGTCGAAGCCATGGGCCACGATATCCTCGATGCTACGGTCATCCTCGACGTACATCTTCAGAATGCCGTCCAGGATGTCATACGGGGGGAGGCTTTGCTGGTCGAGCTGCCCGGGACGTAGCTCCGCCGAGGGCGGTTTTACCAGCACCGCCTCCGGAATGAGCGGTTGACCGGCTTGCTCGTTCCGCCACCGTGCCAGACGGTAGACGTCCGTCTTGAAGACATCCTTGATGACGGCAAAGCCGCCGGCCAGATCTCCGTACAGCGTGCTGTAGCCCACCGCCATCTCGCTCTTGTTGCCGGTCGTCAGCACGATCCCCCCGAACTTGTTGGTCAGAGCCATCACCAGGTTGCCGCGGATGCGGGCCTGCAGATTCTCCTCGGTGACATCGGGCTCGCGTCCCTGGAAGGCGCCTTCCAGGGTGTGCAGGTAGCCGCCGAAAACGTCCTCGATCGGGATCGACAGGCAAGGAATGCCGAGGTTGTGCGCCAGCTCGCCGGCATCGCTGCGGCTCCCTTCGGAAGAGTAGCGGGATGGCATGGACACGCCCGTGACGTTCTCGGCGCCCAGGGCATCGACGGCAATGGCGGCCACCAGACTGGAATCGATGCCGCCGGAGAGCGCGATCACGACCTTGCCCGCGCCCGTCTTCTGGACATAGTCCCGGGTGCCCAGCACCAGCGCTCCGTACATCTCGGCTGGTCCACGCGGCACCTCTTCGCACCGTTTCGGCAGTGGGTTCCGCTGCGGCTCGGCAGGGGCAGCCAGCGGCGTTTCGAGCTGCTGTCCCCGTCTGTGCCAGAAATCATCGGGGAGGAGCGCGCCCTGGCGACGCCGCGTATCGTGCAGGCGAGCCGAGAAGACGGCCTCGACGTCGAGATCGGCGACCAGCATGTCCTCTTCAAAGGTCCGTGCCTGCGCCATCCGGTCGCCGTCCTGGTCGCAGATGAAGCTTCCGCCCTCGAAGACCAGCTCGTCCTGGCCGCCGACCATGTTCAGGTAGCACACGTAGCAGAGCTCGTCGAGGGCGCGCGTCGCGATCATCCGCTCGCGCTGCGCATGCTTGCCGGCCCGGAAGGGCGACCCGTTGATGTTGATGATGACTTCGGCCCCGGCCATTGCCTGCAGGGTGGCGGGACCGACGGGATACCAGATGTCCTCGCAGATCGTGATGCCGATCCGGACACCGCGAACCGTATAGACGGCCCACTCGCTGCCGGCCTTGAAGTAGCGCTGCTCATCGAACACGGAGTAATTGGGCAGGAAGAACTTGCGATGCACGCCGACGATTTTTCCCTGTTGCATCAGGGCCGCCGCGTTATAGATATCCTGGCCGTCGGTGTCCACGAACCCGACGATCGCCGTCATGTCGCCCACCGACGCGGCGATCCGCTCGAGCTGGCAGCGATTCTCGGCGATGAAGTTCGGCTTGAGGACGAGATCCTCCGGCGGATAGCCGGTGATGGCGAGCTCGGGAAAGGCGACGACATCGGCGCCCAGATCCTCCGCTTGCCGGATGCCTGAGATGATGCGGTCCGCATTCCCTTGCAGCGCGCCGACCACCGGATTCATCTGATCGAGCGCCACGCGCAGTATCCGCACCATTGGCTACCTCCGTCTCATTTTATGAGTGCCCAGCCGAGAGCCGGCGGCCCACGTCAGAGCGCGAGGCGATGAAGCTCCGCGACATGGGCCTTGCGTCCGGCCCGTGTCGGGACCAGGCCAAACGTCTCCGCCAGGCGGCAGACCACCGCGTCTTCGACCTTCCGCATCGAGACACGGCGCCCCCGCAGCGCCTGAAGCGAGGTCACCCCCTTGTCCGTGATGCCACAGGGCACGATGTGGCCGAAGTAAGACAGATCGGTATTCACGTTGAGGGCGAAGCCGTGGGTGGTCACGCCGGCGGCGTCGACCTTGACGCCAATGGCGCAGAGTTTCTCATCCCCCGCCCACACGCCGGAATATCCTTCCAGGAGGCCGGCGTCGAAGCCCAGATCACGGATCGAGGACAGCAAGGCGCTTTCCAGCGTCCGGATGTAGCGCACGAAGGTGTAGCCCTCCGGCAGCTTCAGGATCGGATAGCCGACCAACTGATCAGGACCGTGGTAGGTCACATCGCCCCCGCGATCGACGTCGTGGACGGCGATGCCCCGCACCGCAATGTCCTCCGGCGGGATCAGGATATTCTCGCGGCGGCCGCGCCGCCCCAGCGTGTAGGTATGCGGATGCTCCAGGAGGAGGAGAGTATCGGGGATGAGATCCTCCCGCCGCGCGTCGGCGAGTCGCCGTTGCAAGTCCCAGGCATCTTGATAGTCGACACGGCCGAGGCGGCGGACGAGGAGGGGCCGGCCGTCACCCCCTAGCCCAACAACGTGTTCGCCCAGGGGTTTCCCTGTCACCCTTGCGGCAGGCCCTGGTCTCACACGTTGCTCTCCCCCTGCGGTGGGCGAGGGGGGGACAGATCGCGAAGGCCCCATCCCCTGTTCCACCGTCCTTGTAGTGGCAGAGCCCTGCTCTGCCCTACTCTCCTCTCCCATCGCAATGGGAGAGGGGTCGCGGGTGAGCGCCACCGGGTTACCCGTAGCGATACTGCACACCGAAACCACCGCGAGGCATGGTGCAGGCGATGTTGTTGTAGGGGCAGATCAGGCGGCAGGCGCCGCATTCGATGCAGTTCTCGTAGGAGACGACGATGTGATCGCCCTCCCAGTGATAGACGTCGGCGGGACAGACGATCGTGCACGGCTTGTCGGGGCAGCGCCGGCAGACGTCGTCCGAGACGATGTCGATGTGAGAGCGCTCGTCGCGGGTGAACTTGTCGAGAAAGAGCTTATCTTCCAGCTTCATCCGGTTTTCCTCGCGCGCAGCATATCCGACTGCTCGTGGGCGTGATAGGAGCTACGCACCAGCGGGCCGGACTCGACGTGACTGAAGCCACGGGCGAAGCCTTCCGTCCGCAGGTCGGCGAACTCGTCGGGGTGATAGTACCGATCGATCGGCACGTGTTTGCCGGTCGGCTGCAGATACTGGCCGATGGTGAGGATGTCCACGCCGACGGCGCGCAGGTCGCCCATCGTCTGCAGGATCTCCTCCCGGGTCTCCCCCAGTCCCACCATGATGCCGGACTTGGTGAGACCGTCTCGATTCATCTCCCTGGCGAGACGTAGCACCTCCAGCGAGATGTCATAACGGGAGCGGCCGGGACGGACCGACGGAAAAACCCGACGCACCGTCTCGATGTTGTGATTGAAAATCTCGGGCTGCGCGTTCAGCACGATGCGGATCGAGCCCAGCGCGCCCTGGAAGTCGGGAGTGAGCACCTCGACGGCACAGTCGGGATTGAGCTCGTGGATCTTGCGGATGGTGGCGGCAAAGAGGGAAGCGCCGCCGTCGGGCAGATCGTCGCGGTCCACCGAGGTCACGACGGCATGCCGCAGACCCATCGTCTGCACCGTCTCCGCCACCCGCTTCGGCTCGGTGAGATCGAGCGTGGTGGGGCGCCCGGACGTGACGGCGCAGTAGCGGCAGGCGCGGGTACAGACGTCCCCCAGGATCATGAACGTTGCGGTACCGTGCCCCCAGCACTCGCCGATATTGGGACAGCGCGCTTCCTCGCAGACGGTGTGGAGCGCCTGCTCGCGCATCAGGTTCTTGAGCTCGATGTAGCGGGGACCGGCCGGCAGCCGGACCTTCAGCCAGTCCGGCCGCTGGGGGATGGGACGCAGGGGAATATCAGTGACCAAATCGTGCCTCAGTACAGGGGATAGTCGGGACTCCAGCCTTCAAGCCGGTTCTTGACGGCATTGACGAAGGCGGCGGACGTGCCGCCGTCGAGCACCCGGTGATCGAACGAGAAGGAGAGCGTCATCATGCTGCGAATGGCGATCGTGTCGCCGGCCCCCGTCTCCAGGACGACCGGACGCTTGACAATAGCGCCCGAGGAGAGGATGCCGGCCTGCGGATAGTTGATGATGGAGACGCCGGCCACGGAACCGAGGGCCCCCGTGTTGTTGACGGTAAAGGTTCCGCCCTGCATGTCCTCGATCTTCAGCTTGCGCTCACGCGCCCGCCGGGCGAGATCGACCACCGCCGCCGAGATCCCGGCCAGACTCAGGTGATCGGCCTGGTGGATGACGGGAATGGTCAGGCCCTCCGGTGCATCCACCGCCACGTTGATGTTGATCTCGTGCTTCAGGATGATGTTGTCGCCGGCCCACTCGGCGTTGACCAGCGGGAACTCTTTGAGCGCATCGACCGTCGCCTTGATGACAAACGCCACCAGCGAGAGCGGGGCGCCTTCACGCTCCTGGTACGCCCGCTTGTGGGCGTCGCGATACCGGACCACCGGCGTCATGTCGACCTCGGCCATGGTGACGGCATGGGGAATGGTGTAGACGCTCTGCACCATCCGCTCGGCGATCATCTTGCGCAGCGGCGAGACCGGCACCAGTTCCTCGCCGGGTCCGAGCGCGCGTGCCCCGGCGGGCTGGGCCGGCTGCGGCGCGCGTGGCGGGGCGGCGGGCGGAGCCTGCACCGCCGGCTCCGGCCTGGCCGGCGCCTCGAAGACGCCGGTCGGCGCCAGATGGGGCGCGGGCTGCGGTCTCTGCTCGATGAAAGCGAGGATATCCTGCTTGCTGACCCGTCCGCCGATGCCGGTACCCGGCACCTCGGCGAGATTGATGCCGTGCTCCTCGGCCAGACGCTTCACCAGCGGCGAGGTGCGCACCCGCTCGCTGCGCGGCCGGTCCACCACGACGGTTTGCGTTGCCGGGCCGGCGCTCACTTGCTGCGCATCGGGCGGCATGGTCGGAGCCATGTCGGCAGCCGGCGTCGCGCTCACCGGCTGCGGCGCCTCAACCGAGGATGCCCCGTTGCCGGAGGCGCCGTTCCCGGAGGCGCTGTCACCCACCACCGCGATTTCCTGTCCCACCGCGACGGTCGCGCCTTCCGGCTGGGTGATCTTCTCAAGGACACCGGCGACCGGTGACGGAATCTCGGCGTTCACCTTGTCGGTAATCACCTCGACGATCGGCTCATCCTTCTCGATCCGATCCCCCTCCTGCTTGAGCCACTTGCCGATGATGCCTTCCGCGACGGACTCGCCGAGCTGGGGCATGACGATGACGGTGGACATTGGCTACTCCTCTGAGAACGATCGGTATCCAGGAATGGTAGGCACCCGATCAGTACGCGGCCAGTCGCCGAGCGGCCGCCACGATTTTCTCGGCATTGGGGAGAAACGCTTGCTCCAGGGGAGGGCTGAAGGGAACCGGCGTGTCGGGGGCGGTGACACGGACGATCGGTCCGTCCAGCATGTCAAACGCCTCTTCGGCCAGAATGGCGGCAACCTCGGCGCCCACGCCCAGCGTCCGCGTATCCTCATGGACGATGAGCGCCTTGCTCGTCTTCTCGATCGAGCGCAGGATCGTTTCCTTGTCGAGCGGGTGCACCGTGCGCAGGTCGACGACCTCGATCGAGGTATCCTCGCCGGCCAGTTGCTCGGCGGCCAGCAGCGACTGCTCCACCATCCAGCCATAGGTGTAGATGGTGAGATCCGTGCCCTCGCGCGCCACGCGCGCCTTGCCGATGGGGACGGTATAGTCGCGGCCCGGCAACTCCTCTTTGAGACGCCGGTACAGGTACTTGTGCTCGAAGTAGAGGACCGGATTGTTGTCCCGAATCGCCGACTTGATGAGGCCATAGGCGTCGGTCGGCGTGGACGGCGCCACGACTTTGAGGCCGGGGGTGTGCGCGAACCAGGCCTCGGGGTTCTGGGAGTGGAAAGGCCCGCCGTGCGTTCCGCCGCCCGAGGGGCCGCGGATCACCATCGGCACCGGTAGATGGTTGCGGTAGTGCATCTTGGCGGCCATATTGACGATCTGGTTGAAGCCGCAGGTAATGAAATCCATGAACTGCATCTCGGCCACGGGCCGCTGGCCCATGAGGGCCGAGCCGATCGCCGCGCCGACAATCGCCGACTCGGAGAGCGGGGTGTCGATGACCCGCATGGGACCGAACTCGTCGAGGAAGCCGGCCGTCACCTTGAAGGCGCCGCCGTAGACGCCGATGTCCTCGCCCAGCATGTAGACGCTCTCGTCGCGCTGCATCTCCTCGCGCAGCCCGGTTTTGATCGCCTCGAGATACGTGACCTCAGCCACGCTCACTCTCCTTCCGCATAGACGCCGGCAACCGCGCTCTCCGGCTCCGGCAGAGGCTGGGCCTCCGCCCAGTCGGCCGCCTGCGAGACCTCGGCGGCAATCTCTGCCTTGAGACGCGCGGCGTCGTCCGGACTCATCATACCCTCGTCTAGCAGCTGTCTCTCCATGCGCTCGATTGGATCCCTGGCCCCCCACTCCTCCAGCAATTCTTTGGGGACATAGGAGGCATTGTCATTCTCGGAGTGGCCACGCATGCGCATCGTCACCGCCTCGATGAGGGTGGGCCCGTCGCCGACCCGTGCCCGCTCCGCGGCCGCGGCGACGGCCTCGTAGACGGCGACCACGTCGTTGCCGTCCACCCGCACGCCCGGGACGCCGTAGCCGGACGCACGCCGGACGAGTTGATCGAGCGCGGTCTGTTGCGAGAGCGGCGTCGAGTACGCAAACTGGTTGTTCTCGATGATGAGGATAAAGGGGAGCCGCAGCGCCGCGGCGAAGTTCAGTCCCTCGTGGAAATCGCCGGTGTTGATGGCGCCGTCGCCGACATAGGTCAAGGCCACGCTGTCCTCGCCGCGCTGCCGCGCCGCAAGCGCGGCGCCCGCCGCGACCGGAATCGAGACGCCGAGATGGCTGATCTGCGGGATGACGCGCAAATGCTGATCGCCGATATGGAGGGCGTTGTCCCTGCCGCCGGTGTAGACGTTGTCGCGCGCCAGGAGCTGCGCCAGGATCTGCCGCAGATCCATGCCACGCACCAGATGCGCGCCCAGGTCACGGTGCATCGGCGCCAGGATGTCGGTGGGACGCAGGGCCGAGGCGCTGCCGACGGAGATCGCCTCATGACCGAGCTGGCTGTAGACGCCGCCAGTGACTTTGCCCTGTCGATAGAGAATACGGACGCGGTTATCCACCTCACGCGTCAGCAGCATGAGACGGTACAGGTCGATCAATTGCTGGCGCGAGAGCGTTCGCGCCGGGGTTTCGGTCGTCACGTGTCGTCCTTCCCGGGGATACCTACCCAGTCTGCCACGAGGCGGCGGGAGGCGCGCTGACGCCCTGGCGGATCCGGCGTGATCAGCCGGGCTGGTACCTGGAGACAAACAGCTGCGGCGTCCCCGTAGCGCAAATCAGGGTACCGTACGCGTCGATCGTCATCGATGATTTCGGGCGGAGATGCCGACCGGGCGAGCCTAGCAGCGTGACTGATGGGGGAGGAGGCCCCTGACCGAGGATTGTATTCCGGTCCTCGTAGAGGGTTCCGAGTTCCATCAGGTGTCCGATAGGCTGACTCAGTTCACTGTGATCGGCGGCGAGCCATCCCCTCACCCAAAGTTGTTTGAACGCCGACGGGTCCGACCTGCACGTAACAACTACCTGGAGCACGGTGTCTGCGCGCAGCGCCGTTGTCCTGCCGTACAGCAGGTAAGACAGAATCGCCAAGCTGGCGGCGGCCACGCACGGGATCAGCAGTAGACGCTGCCACAGTTGCCGGCGGAATCCAACTCCCAACACACCACGAACCTTCGCCTCACTAACGCGGAAGCAGGCGTCGTGCAACATGATGATGTGACTTACGACAATGGTGACGTGAATCACGACTGGAACAGCCGCCACCGCATCCTGCAGGATGACTGGGACCAGCAGAACAACACGTGCACGCCCTATGGTCCGACTTACCCGTAGTCGCCACATCGGCATCGGCACCGGGTCACCTCGTCAGGTGTCGCCAGGCCATCGCTTGTACCGGATTCTCGGGATGCGGCCGTCGGTCGGACTCAGGGTACCGGTTGTTCTGGTGACGGTGGTCGCGGCGATCGCCGGGATGGCGGGATCGTCACCAGCGAGCGCGGGCGGCTCCGGCGGGACGTGGACCCGCGGTGTCTCGCTCACTATCCACTTGTCGCGGACCACCTACCCGCGCGACGCCCTGGCCGCGATTCCCGTCACTCTCCACAACGGCTCTGATCATCCGGTCGTCCTGCGGGGCGTCTGCACCGGCCAGAACCCGTCGATCCGGGTGAGCACCACGCGCGGCCGTGCCGTCTATCCTCCAGCGCTCCATTTTCCGCCCGCCCCCGATACAGCGTGCGGGACCGGCAGCGGTCCCCGACTTCTTCCCGGCACACGTCTGGAGGGGCGGGTCGTTGTCGTGCTGCGAGGGGCGACCCTCCAGCCGCGGGTCACCATCGTTACCCCCTCGGGCAGTCGCGTCAGCGTGGCCGGTCCCACCGTGCAGGTGCGCCTTGTCCCCTCCCCCTCCCTGCCCATGGTGGTGACGGAACCACCGCACGTGTCGGCGCTCATCACGAAGCCACATGGCACGAGGGGTGCCCTGCTCTATCAAGGATGGACAGCGTGTCGAGTTCCCGGTCTCTCCCACCCCTGGTACTCGGCAGACTGGACCTGGGCGCCGCGGTCGGGATCCCGCGTGTATCCCTTTCCCTATCCGGCCGGCGCCTGCCGCGGCCTCCTCGCCTGGCATGCCGTGTTGGGGTGGATCGGCTATCCGGTTGCGTCGATCGTGTACGCAGCACCTGCGTCGTCGCCATCTCCCTGACGTGATGCGGTGTCTGAAAGTGAATCCACACAACGCTCCACACCGAGGTGAGGATCAGGACGTCCTGAATGAACCGGTCGACGAGGCCCTCATCCCGTTCGGGGCTCATAGTCGTCTCCCGTCTGGATCCTGCTCACCCGGGAGCTCTCGGCCCCCTAATCCGGGTTCTGGGCCTGCAAGGCGCTCGTCAACTCCGGGTTCTCCACCCAGCGTCCATCCGTATACACGCGGCGGTCCCACGGCCACATGATGAGGGCGTCGGAGACGAGGGCCGTGACATCCGGCATGGGGTCCGCCCAACTGTGGACGGCGAGCGTGGCCGTCACCACGTGTGAAGCACCCAGGCGACGGACCTCCTCGGCGACCAGGCGCAGCGTCTCTCCCGTGTCGGCGATCTCGTCAATGACCGTCACCCTTTGGCCGGCGACCTCGCGTGGCACCGGCACGCGCCACACGGGTCTTTCGTGGACGACCTCGTCGTTGACGCGACGCGTGATCCGGACCGGATAAAGCTCGCGGCGCAACGCGGCGGCCACGCTCGTCGCGGGGAAGAGCCCGGCCCGGGCGATGCCGACGATGAGATCGGGCCCGGAGCCGGCAATCGCCTCGGCGAGACGATCGGCCAGCGATGCATACTCCTCCCACGAAATCGGCAGGACGCCCGCGCGGTGCGCGTAGTCGTAGCTCTTCACGGGTCTCACTCTACACTTGATTATGACGACGTCAAACTCTCTCGATCCCGCCGAGTGGGCACGAGAGCTCCGTGAGCAGGTGGCCTCGGCCAAGGATGAGGGCTACTTCGGGCCGGACAGCGCCATGTGGCACGTCAACCGCGAGGCGGTCTGCGCGCTCGGACTGGGACGCGCTCTCCTCCTGCAAATCTCCCATCCCTGGGTCGCGCAGGCGATCGCCGACCACAGCACGGCTCCGGAGCAACCCGTCGAGCGTCTGCTGGCCACCGCCAAAGCCGCGCAGCTGCTCATGTTCGGCAGCCGCTCGCAGGCCGATGCGACCGCCCACCACATTCGCACCATTCACACCCACATCGTCGGCACCCTGGACGAGGACGTCGGGCGGTGGCCGGCCGGCACGCCGTACCGCGCCAATGACCCGGAGGCGCTCGCCTGGGTGCTGGCGACCCTGCTCGATACCTCGCTCACTGTCTATGAAGGGTTTTTTGGTCCTCTGTCACCGGAGATGGCACGGCGATTCCTGGACGACGGGGCGCGGCTGGGCGCGATGGTCGAGGTGCCGCCGGAGATGGTGCCCCGCGATCCCGCGTCCCTTCGTGCCTGGATGGACGACATGATCGCGAGCGGCACGGTCGCCGTGGGCAGTCACGCGCGGTCTATCCATGACCACCTCACGCGGGCCGGCAGCGTCGGGTCGCGTTCCTTCCGGATCTATTCAACCCTTTCCCGCCACATCGCCTGTCTGACGGTGCCGGAGGCGCTGACGGCGCAGTTCGGCATCCGCCGGCCGCGCGTCTCGCCGGCGCACCGCATCGCCCAGGCCATCTCGCACCGGACCCTGCCGCGCCTCCCGCTCCGTCTTCGGGTGGATCCGATCACGCAGGAGGCGCTGCGCCGCACGGGGATGTCGATCTGATCGGGGCGTTATCGTCCGCGGCGGGCGAAGAAGGCGACGAGGAGCAGAATCACCACGACGACGATGATGATGATCCAGTAGCGCGTGCGCAGACCGAGGAACGCCAGCAGGGGAAACAGCAGCAAAGCGAGATTCATTTCAAACCCCCTTGTGCGGATCAACTGGTGCATGCACCTGTCTTGAGAGTACTCCACAGTTCTACGTCTGCGCGTTGGGGGGCGTTCCCGACGGCACCAGGTGCTGCCCGTTCCAGCGATAGGTGATGGTCACCGGCTTGCCGGAGGGGCAGCAGAGCGGATCGCCCGGCAAATAATTGGCATAGGTGACTTTGATGGCCGCGTTGCCGGCCCCGGCCGCGTGCAAGATCTCGCTCGAATCGTACCTGGTGTCCGTGCCGAGATACCGCGTGCCGTCAAAGAAGAAGACACGCTGGCAGTGGCCGTCGGCGCTACCGGCACAGGTCGCAATCCAGGCGTACAGCGTGCCGCCGGACCCGTCCGGCGTGCCGGCCATGCTCCCGCCATCCGGCACATAGCCGTGAGCGCGGATCAGAGCGCGATCGGCGGCCGGCGCGTTGGCGGGGGTCGTGGGCGCGGTGGTGGGAGCCACGGTAGCCGTCGCTGCGGGTTGCGGCGTGCTCGCGGTGGCCGTGGGCCTGGGCGGGTTCGTCGGCAGTGACGTAGGGCGAGCGGTGGCAGTGGGCACGGCGGAGAGAGCATTACGGCTGCTCAGCTGGTGAACGGCGACCACGACGGCAACGCCGGCCACGAAGGCAGCCACCGCCAGCACGGCGAGCATCCGCAGGGAGGTCACGCCCGGATCTCGGCCTCGGCCAGGCGTTGTTGGACGAGATCGGCCAGTCCTTCCACGAAGTCCGGCGACGCATTGAGCATTTCGATGCGGCGCAGCGTCACGTCGCGCTCGCGCGCCGCGGCCTGGGCTTCATAGTCGATGTCGTACAGGATCTCCAGATGATCGGAGACGAAGCCGACGGGCGCGACCAGGATATTCCGCACACCCCGATCGGCCAGCTCGTGTACCTTGTCCGGGAGGTCCGGCCCCAGCCACGGCTCCCGGGTCTGTCCGGCGCTCTGGTAGGAAAACTCCCATCTCGGCAGCCCAAGAATCTCGGCAACGGCCGCGCTCGTTGCCAGCAATTGATCCTGGTAGGGATCACCCTCGGCCAGAATCCGCTCGGGCAGGCTGTGGGCAGTGAAGACAACCGTCACGTCCTCTTCGGGTGGAAACGCCACCAACTGCTCCTGCACCCGCCGCGCCACCGCTTCCAGATAGGGGCGATGCAGATGCCAGGACTCGATGGGAAGGATGGTCGGGCCCTCCGCCGCGTCCACGTACCGGTAGTAGCCGGCGATGCTCATCGACGAGTAATGCGGCGCCAGCACCAGTCCGACGGCTCGCCGGATCCCCTCGGCCGCCAGCTGCGCCATGCCCTCCGCAACGAACGGGTGCCAGTGCTTCATGCCGAGCACGACGCGAAATCGCCCGTTGCCCCGGGCATTCAGCGCCTGCTCCAGGCCGGCGCGCGTCTGCTCCGAAATCTCCAGCAGCGGCGTCGAGCCACCGACCAGCCGGTAGCGCTCTCTCAGGTCTTCCACCAGCTCGGGTGCCGGTGTCCGTCCGCCGCGGATGTGGGTGTAGTACGGCTCGACGGCGTCCATTGAATCCGGCGTGCCGTAGGCCATGAGGAGCACGCCCGTTCTGTCCTGATCAGTCATCTCTCACTCCCGCTGCTGCCGCGATCGCCTCCACCATCGCCTCCACCGTGCGCCCCGCGGCAACCGTCGCCGGTAGCAGACCAAGATCACGCACGGCGGCCGCCGTGGTGGGCCCGATGCATACGATCTTCGCACGTTGCAGTGTCACCCGCCCGGCTAGGGCGACGAGCCGCTGCGCGGCGGAGGGACTGAAGAGAGCGATGATGTCTCCCTGTCCTATTGTCGGTAGAGGGCCAGTTGAATCAGCCGTCCGGTAGGCGATCACCGTGTCGACGCCGGCTCCGGCTCTCCTCAGCCCTTCGGCAAGATCCGGGCGTGCTCGATCGCCTTGCGGCACCAGGACCCGGTCCCCCCGAACCTGGTCGCCCAGGATGTGGACCAGGGATTCCGCCGTTCCCTCGGGAGCGACGACATGAACGGGTATCCCCACATCACGAAGCGCGGCGGCGGTCGTTGGCCCGACTGCCGCGATCTGGACGGCCGGCGGAATCGCCAGCTGCAAGGCCATCAGGCGGGAAGCGACGGCGCGGACCGCGTTACGGCTGGTGAAGGCGATCCACCGGTACGTACCGACTTGGCGTAAGACGGCGTCGAGCGCCGCCACATCGTCGGGCGGCGCGATCTCGATCATCGGCGCCGTCACGACATCGGCACCCAGGCCGGCGAGACGGGCGGCAAGCGCCTGCCCATCGCCGGCCGGCCGCGTCATGATGACGCGCCGCCCTACCAGGGGATGTCGGTCATGCATGGATATCTGGACGGTGAGAGTTCACGCGCGGCACACGGCCGGTTGCTGCCGCCGGATAGAGAGCACGTCAAGAGACGGACGAGGGAGAGGGCGGAAGGATTCGCTCCGATGCGGCAGGCTCGCCTCTCTCCCTCTCGCTCATGCGTCGGACGAATTCCACCAGGCGACTGACCTGGTCCGGATCGGTTTGCGGGTGGATGCCGTGGCCGACGTTGAAGGTGTGCCCGGGCCGTCCTGCGGCGCGCCGCAGTATGTCGGCGGCCTGCGCTTCCATCACCTGGGCCGGCGCGTGGAGCGCCATCGGATCGAGGTTGCCCTGAATGCCCCGGTCGTGCCCGATGCGCTCCCATGCCGCGTCGAGCGGAAGCCTCCAATCGACACCGATCGTGTCGCCGCCCGCGTCACGCATGGCCTCGAGCACGTGGGCCGTGCCGACACCAAAGTGAATCGTCGGCACCGGCAGCTCGGCGATCTCATCGAAGATGGCTCGCACATACGGCCGCACGTAGCGCACGTAATCGCCGAGCGAGAGCGCCCCGACCCAGGAGTCGAACAACTGGAGAGCGTGGACACCTGCCTCCACCTGAATCCGCAGGTAGGCGGCGACGACGCGGGCGAGGCGCATCATGAGCTCGTCCCAGAGGGCCGGCGCGCCGTACATCAACCGCTTCGTGCGGAGAAAGTCACGCGAGGGTCGCCCCTCGATCAGATAGCTGGCCAGCGTAAAAGGCGCGCCGGAAAAGCCGATGAGAGGGACCTCATTCCCGAGCCGCGCCAGCACCGCGGCGATGTCGTCGGCCACGAAGGCCACGTCTGCCGGTTCCAACGGTCGGAGGACGGAGAGATCGGACCCGGCGGCGATGGGATGCGCCACGACCGGTCCCACTCCCTCCACGATGTCGAGATCCACCCCCACACCGATGAGCGGCAGCATGATGTCGGCAAAGAGAATGGCGGCGTCGACACCGTAGCGGCGTACCGGCTGGATCGTGACCTCGGCGCAGAGGTCCGGATTCCGGCAGATCTCGAGCAGCGACGCCCGCTCACGGATGGCGCGGTATTCGGGCAACGCTCGGCCCGCCTGGCGCATGAACCAGACAGGGGTGCGCTCGGCCGGCTCGCGGCGCAGAGCGCGCAGGAGCAGATCGTTGCGCAGCGTCACGCCAGCTGCGCCAGTGCCTCTCGTAACGGACGGTGCACGCAGGTGAAGATCGGCGTGTCTCGGAGCGTGTAGATCCGTCCGTCGGTGGCACGCAGCGCCATGACCAGCGACTGGAACTCCAGGAGGTCGTCCGCCTCGTAGGAGACGATGAACTCCTGGTCGTCCAGCCCGAAGGAATACACCAGCACCTGACGGATGTGGGCGTACTCGTGGCCGATCTTGATGTGCTCGTTCATCATGCCCTGGCGTGTCGCCTGGCTCAGGAGGTACCACTCGGTGGTCTTGCTGAAGGGGTAGACCACGAGATAGGTGCTCCGCTCCTGGGAGAGGGCGGCTTGCTCCTGCGGCGTCTGACGCCGGACGTACGTGGAGGGGCGGATGAGGCCTATATAGGAGTAGGTGATATCCAGATACTTGCCGAGCGCCGACTGTTGCAGCCGCGCCGCTTCTCCCTGCAAGCGCGCCAGATCGGGTCCGGAGCGCCAGAGCATGAGGTCGGTTCCGGACTTGAGTCCGGTCATGTTGTAGGCGTAGGTCGTGATGTCCTCCGCCCCCTCAACCGCCTCGGCAAACTCCGTGGTGCGGCAGTGCCGCTCATCCTCCGCCAGGCGGCGCCAGGCCGGATCGAGCCGGTAAAACAGATACTGCATGAAGGTGGGGTCCATGGCCGAAGATACCATGCTGCCGCAGGATCTCAGCGCGGCAGGGTGAGCCGGAAGCTGGTCCCCTTGCCGGGCTCGCTCTCCACCTCGAT
>JAJPIP010000110.1 GCA_021324655.1 Pseudomonadota bacterium | reverse complement strand
TACGGCAGCGTCATGTGGATGAATGTCGTGACGGTCGACCCGGACTCGAACGAGATCGTCACCAACTGGATAGCAGGCAATCTGGCCTGCCGGGGCAATATGCCCGCGGCCCAAATCGGCGACTCCGGCGGCAGCCCGAATGTCGTGCTTGGCCAGGCCGTCGGGGAGTGCGCCTCACTCACGACCGGCTAAGGGGACGCCCGAGCTCATCCCGGCTGACGTCGGGATGAGCTCGAGTCCGGACGCATCCCCTGCCGCTGCTCCCACTCCTCGCGGAGGATGCCGTAGCCCAGCGCATCGTAATAGCGGCCATCGACGAGACGGGCCTGCCGGAATCGCGCCTCCTCGCGGAAGCCCAACTTCTCGGCGAGGCGGATCATTCCCGCGTTGCCGGACCACGTCCGCAGATCGAGTCGTACGATCGGCGGCAGCGACCGGAACAGGTACTCGCACCACAGCCCCAACGCCTCAGAGCCACGCCCCTTCCCCCATTCGTTCTCGTCGAAGATGGCGATTCCGATGCCGGGCCACAGGGTGTGCTCGCTCTCCCAGTACCAGGTGACCGTCCCGATCAGGTGATCGTCCTCAGCGGCAATGACCAGCGAGCGCCGTGGGACCGGAGGGGTGCCGGACTCGATAGTGCGCCGCCGCGCGGCGATCATCCGCTCGACGTCCTCCGGCGGCATGAGAGGGTAGTACGGTGCATCGAGCTCCTTCCAGCGGCCCGGTTCAAGCAACCAGTGGCGCCAGATGGGAAGATCGTCGAGCCGCCAGTCACGGAGTGAGGTGGTTGCCGCGGCGAGGCGGAGGGACATCACGACCCGTCCTCACCCTGACTTCTAAATATGCAGCGCCCCTTCACCTTCTGCCGCGTGCGCCGCCTCGCCGATGGCCTCGGAAAGGGTCGGGTGCGGGTGGATGTTGTAGGCGAGCTCCCAGGGAGTCGACTCCAGGAACTTGCCGAGCGCCGCCTCGGAGATCAGCTCGGTCACATTCGGGCCAACCAGCGTGACGCCCAGAATGTCGCCGGTCTTCTTATCCGCCATCACTTTGGCGAAGCCGACGGCATCATTGACGATCTTGGCCCGCGCGTTGGCCGAGAAGGGAAATTTCCCGATCTCGACATCGGCGCCGCTGTCACGCGCCTGCTGCTCGGTGAGTCCAATCGCCGCGACCTGCGGAAAGGAGAAGACAGGCTGCGGCACCCGGTTCATGTCGATGCTCTTCAGGTGGTTCTTCCCGGCAATGCTCTCCGCCACCAGGATTCCCTCGGCGTAGGCCTTATGCGCCAGCATGAGGCCACCGGCCACATCTCCGACCGCGTAGACGTCGGCGACGCTGCTCCGGTTGTTCTCCCCCACGGCGACGTAGCCGCGGTCCATCTGCACGCCCAGGTTCTGCAGTCCCAGATCCCTGGTGGTGGTTTCGGCCTCGCGCGCGACAGCCAGCAGGAGCTGATCGGCGTGTAACGTCTCTTCCTGGCCGTTGATCTCGACCTGCAGCTGAACGCCGTTCTCGGTGGACTGCACCGAATCCGGCAGTGCCCTGGCGTTGGTCAGCACCTTGACGCCGCGCTTGTTGAACTGCCGGCCCAACTCCTTGCCGGCCTCGGCATCCATCATCGGGATCAAACTGCCCATCATCTCGACGACCGTCACCTCCACGCCGAAGGCGCTGTAAAAGGAGGCGAATTCGACGCCGATGACGCCGCCACCCAGGATGATGACCGACTTGGGCATCTCCTGAGCATCCCACACGTTATCGCTGGTAAAGACCCGTTTCCCATCCACCGGAATGCCCAGCGTCCGCGGCGCCGTTCCCACCGCCACTACCAGGTTGTCGGCACTAACGGTCTGCTTCGATCCGTCACCTCCTGTCACCTGCACCTGGCCACGGCCGACGACCGTCCCCGCTCCTTCCAGGACGGTGATTTTGTTCTTGTTCATCAGGTACTTCACACCGTTCCAATTGGCGGTGACGACCTTCTCGCGATACGTGTTGATCTGACCGAAGTCATACCCAACGTTGTCGGCCTTGAGACCGAACTCGGCCAGCTCGTGCAGCTGGTGGAAGATGTGGGCGCTCTCCAGGTAGGCCTTGCTCGGGATGCAACCGCGGTGCAGGCAGGTGCCGCCGAGCTTGTCCTTCTCGATGACCGCGACCTGCATCCCCAGTTGCGCCGCGCGGATCGCCCCGACATAGCCTCCGGACCCACCGCCGATGAAAACCACGTTGAAATGTTGATCAGTCATAGTTGTGAGTTGTGAGTGATGAGCGATGAGTTCCCAGCCGTGAGCTTGAACTCGCTCTCACACTCCCACCTCCCCTCCTTTCAAGAACTCAGAACCCATTACTCAAGACTCAAGACCCATGGCTGACCACTCGTAGCGCGCGGCTTGTCGCTACAGAACCGCCAGCAACGGGTGCTCGAGGAAGCGGCGGACGGTCTGGAGGAATGCGGCGCCCTCCGCGCCGTAGATCACGCGGTGATCGCACGAGAGGGTCACGCGCATCCGCTGTCGCACCACGACCTCCCCATCGACCACCACGGGCTTCGGCCCGATCGTCCCCACACCCATGATGCAGGCTTCCGGGATATTGATGATGGGGGTGAACTGGTCGATGCCGAACATGCCGAGATTGGAGATGGTGAAGGTTCCACCTTCGTAGTCGCCCAGCGCGAGCTTGTTGTGCCGCGCCTTGTCGATCAAATCCTTGGTCTCCTGGGCAATCTCTCCCAACGTCTTTTTGTCGGCATCCTTGATGACCGGGACGACCAGGCCTCCCTCGACGGCGACGGCGAAGCCGATGTTGATGCGGTGGTAACGGACGATGCCGTCTTCCCAGCCGGCATTGACGTCCCGGTGCCGGGCCAACGCCCCCGCACAGGCCTTGATGAGCAGATCGTTGGGACCGACCTTGGGTGCGCCCTCCACCCCCGAGAGCGAGGAGAGCAGGTCGCGCGCCTCGGTCATGTCGAACTCGGCAGTCAGCACGAATTCGGGGGCGGTTGCCTTCGCCTCGGCCATGCGGCGCGCAATCGTCTGCTGCATGCGCGTCATCTCGGTGCGCTCGGCGCCACGCAGCCCCTCCGCCGCCTCGCTCGGTTTCTCCGGCGCGTGCGCCGGGCGACGCTCCGTCACGACCGTCGCCGGCTGCTCGGTGCGCCCGATCGGAGCCACCTGCTGCAAGAACGACTGCACATCTTCTTTCGTAATTCGTCCCGCTGGGCCGGTGCCGGCGACATCCTCCAGGTCGATACCGTGCTCCTGGGCCAGCCGGCGCGCCAGCGGTGAGGCTTTGATGCGCTCGTTGGGCTCGGTCTGTCCAATCTGCGGCTTGGCCGGCGGACCTGCTTGCTCCGGCGGCACCTGGGCCGGCTCGGCCGCTTGCTGTGCCGCCTGCTTGCCTTCCGCGAGGGTCGGCGGTGTTTGCCCCTGGATCTCCTTGACCTCGTCCTCGCTGGCGGCCACCACCCCGATGGGCTCGCCGACTCCCGTACTCTGTCCTTCGCCGACGATGACCTTGGCCAGGATGCCGGCGGCATAGGACTCCATCTCCATGTTCGCCTTGTCCGTCTCGATCTCGGCGACGATCTCGCCCTTCTCGACCCGGTCGCCCACTTTCTTGAGCCACTTGGCGATCGTGCCGGAATCCATCGTGTCACTGAGACGCGGCATCACAAGCTCGGTGGCCATACTCAGACTCCCACCTTGTCACGCCCCAGGATGAAGGCGGCGCGCATCACCACGTCCTCGACGCGCGGCAGGGCGGCGCGTTCCAGTGATGTGGCATATGGCAGCGGCACCTCGGCTCCCGTGATGCGCTCGACGGGGTGATCCAGGTCGTCAAAGGCATGCTCCTGGATCTCGGCCGCGATCTCGGCCCCCGCACCGTACCGCTTCCACCCTTCATGCAGGACGATGGCGTGGTTCGTCTTCCGGACCGAGGACACCACCGTTTCGATGTCGAGAGGACGCAAGGAACGGAGATCCACGACTTCGGCACTGATCCCCTGCTCGGCCAGGGCATCGGCCGCGGCGAGCGCCATGTGCACGGCGCGCGAGTACGCAATGAGCGTGATATCTTCCCCCTCGCGCTTGACGTCCGCCTTTCCCAGGGGAAGGATATGCTCGCCCTCCGGCACCTCACCCTTCTCGTTGTAGAGAAGGACATTCTCGACGAAGAGGATGGGATTATCGTCACGGATCGACGCCTTGAGCAGTCCCTTGGCATCAGCCGGCGTGGAGGGGGCAATGACATACATGCCGGGCACGTAGGCAAACCAGCTCTCCAGTACCTGCGAGTGCTGGCTGGCCAGCTGATGACCTGCACCACTCGGCGTGCGGATCACGATCGGCGCCTTCGCCTCACCGCCAAACATATAGGGGATCTTGGCGGCATTGTTGACCAGCTGGTCCATGCCGACGACGATGAAGTTGATTGTCATGATCTCGGCAACCGGTCGCAGGCCGGTCATGGAGGCCCCGGTTGCCAGGCCGATGATGCCGCCCTCGGAGATCGGAGTCTCGAGTACGCGCTGCGGGCCGAACTCGTCGATCAATCCTTCGGTCACCTTATAGGAGCCGCCGAAGATGCCGATCTCCTCGCCGAGGAGGAAGACATTGGGATCACGCTGCATCTCCTCGCGCAAGGCATCGTGCAGTGCTTGGCGATAGGTCATCTCAGGCATCGGGAGTCTCCGGCTCGTTCAGGGTTGGTGGGGGATTGACATACAGGTAGTCGAACAGTCCGGAGGGGTCCGGCTGCGGACTGGCGTCGGCGAAGTCGACCGCTTGCTGCACGGTGGCATCTACCTGCCGCTCGATCTCCTGACGGTCCTGCTCCGTCACCACCTCGGCCTCCAGCAGCTGCCGGTAGAAGCGCTCGATCGGGTCGGCGCCACGCCAGGCCTGGACCTCTTCCGGCGTGCGATACCGCGCGGCATCGGCGACAGAGTGGCCACGGTAGCGATAGGTAATGGCCTCGATGAGCGACGGCTGGCCGTGGCGAGCACGATCCATCGCCTCTTCCATGGTGCGGCGCACCTGCATGACGTCCATGCCGTCCACCTGCGTCCCCCACATGTTGTACATCTCACCCCGCTTCCAGAGATCGGGGTTGGCGGCGGAGCGCTCGACGGTGGTGCCCATGCCGTACAGGTTGTTGACGATCAGGGTAATGACCGGGAGGTGGTAGATGCCGATCATGTTGAGCGTCTCGTGCGAGGCGCCGTTGGCCATGGCGCCGTCACCCGTCAGGAGGAGGGTCACCTCGTCGGCATCGCGGTACTTCGTGGAGTAGCCGACGCCGATCGCGAGCGGCATTTGTCCGGCGACAATGCCGTAGCCGCCGAGGAAGCGGCGGCTCGCGTCGAAGAGATGCATTGATCCCCCGCGGCCGCGTGCCACGCCGTCCTCACGTCCGAAGAGCTCCGCCATGACGTATTTCGGTTCGGTGCCGCGGGCGAGGATGTGACCGTGCTCACGGTAGAAGCTGATGATCCAGTCCTGCGGGCGCAGCGGCCGGATGGCGCCGATAATCGTCGCCTCTTCGCCGTGATTCATGTGGCAGTATCCGCCGATCTTGGCACGGGTGTACATCTCGTACACCTTGTCCTCAAAGTGGCGGATGAGGATCATCTGCGCCAGCATGTCGTGCAACTCCTGCCGGCTCTCGTGAAACTCGACGGGCGCGTTCTGTGTGGTGTGCGGTTGCAGCCGGTTTCGCTCGACCTCTTTCACCATCGGATGTGTCCTTCTCTTGCCAGCCCACGCAGCGCTAACCCGTGTGCGTCCCGCACACGGGCCAGAACGGCTACCCAGGCACCCAAGCCGCGCAACTGGGTCAACCAGGCCGAGGTTTTCTCATTCTAGAAGGTGCGGGAAGACGGCAGGAAGGCGGGGCGGGCGCGCATAATGCCGGGGAGGGTCATGGTGATGGCCGGTGTGGGGAACTCTGATCTGCAATCGACGGCCGCGATCTGCGCGCGAACGCTGGAACAGGTCGCCGGCCACGACTGGTCGGTACGCGCCGCCGAATTGGATTGGACGGTCGGACAGACGCTGTCGCATGTCGCGGGATGCCTGATGAACTACGCCGCCTCACTGGCATCCCGCACGCAGCAGCAGCTCCCCTTTCGGATGAGTCCGCCCGTTCGGCGGGATGGCACGCCGATGCGGCCCGCCGATCTCATCCAGGCGATGGAGGTGGCAGCAGCCATCCTGGGAGCCGTGGTGGCTGAGGCCGCGCCGGATGCTCGGGGGTATCACGTCACCGGCCTCGCCGACCCCGAGGGGTTCGCCGCCATGGGCTGCGACGAGATGCTGGTCCATACCGAGGACATCATGAACGCCTTCTCCTTGTCGTTCCATCCGCCGCCTGACCTGTGCCGTGCCGTGCTGGCGCGCCTCTTTCCCTGGGCACCGGAGGCTGCGCCGTGGGACGCCCTGCTCTGGGCCAACGGGCGCCGCGCCCTCCCGGGGCACGCGAGGCTGGGACGCGACTGGGCCTGGCAGGGGCCCCCATTGTCGGAATGGGATGGAACCATCAAGACGTATCGCGACTGAACGCGCGGGCTAGCCCATGCCTTACTCGTGGGACACGGCCCCCCGGGACGTACGCGGCCAGGTCGGCCGCATCGAGGCCGCGCTCGATCGCCTCCTGGGCGAGAACCTCGTCGGCCTCTACCTGCACGGCTCCCTCTCCATGGGCTGCTTCAATCCGAGACGGAGCGATCTCGATCTGCTGGCCGTGACGCACCGACCGCTCGACGCCGAGACGCAGGGCAGGGTTTTTGACGCGTTGCTCGCCGAGTCTCGCGCTCCCATTCCCCTGGAGATGAGCGTCCTGGCGTGGTCCGATCTCCACCCGTGGCGCTACCCGCCCCCCTACGATCTCCACGTCAGTGAGTTCGTGCGCGACCGCGTGCAGCGAGGTGACAGCAATCTTCCGCTCTCCACACCGTCCGAGAGGCGCCGCGACGTCGACCTGGCCGCCCACATCACGCACCTGCGGGATCGCGGCGTTCGCCTGCGAGGCGCCCCGATCGCCGACGTCTTTCCGGCGATTCCTCTCGAGGATTACCGCGCCTCCATCCTGGGCGACTACGAGGACATCCTGGAGAACCTCACGGGGAATCCGCTCTACAGTGTCCTCAACCCGTGCCGCGTCTGGAGGCACCTGCAAGAGGGAACACTGTCCTCAAAGGAAGAAGGAGGCGTCTGGGCGCTGAGCCGAGTCCCGGCCGATCTCCGGGGCGTCGTGGCAAACGCCCTGGCCGAGTACCGCGGCGATCACTTCGCTCCCGTCGCCGGCGCCGACCTCGCGCGCTACGCCGACTTCATGGCCCGCCGAATCACAGCGCTTCACCGCGAGCGGCCGCCTGAGGAAAACTGACCGTAGATCGGATAGGCAAGTCCAATAGCCATCACGCGGACCTCGGGAGAGCGAACGCCATCCCAGGTGCCAAGGTGACCCGTCGCCGACCGCATGTAGTGGTTCGATTCATCGAACCGCTCGGCCGCAGCCGAGCTTCCCGTCTCCGGTCTCGCCTACGGGCCGTCACGACGCTCTCTGATCGCCGGCCGTCGTATCGTTCCTCGGAAGACAATCCGGCAGCAGACGTCAAATCTGCGCTGCGGCGCAGCGGCTTGATGAATCAAGCCCCTACAGGGCAGATGCAAGTGTTCCGCGACGGATGCATTTTCGGCCCAACCGTAGGACGCAACAGATTCTCTACGGTGTGCTATCGGGGTTCTCCTGATCCAACTCCCAGCGCCGGGGATTGGTTGTGATGTACTCCCGAATATGGTTCCAGGCATGCGGCGTGCGAATGATGTGCTCGTAGTAGTTCGCTTGCCAGGCGAAAGCGAGCAGCAGTGACTGGCGAACAGTGCGGGTGGTCGCTGCTTTGTAGGAGCGCACCACCGAGCCCAACGACACAGTCCCGTCTTCCGGCAAGAGAATGATGCCATGCACGTGATTGGGCATGACCACTGACACGTCAAGCGTGAGAGGGGGGGAAGCGCTCCGGCAGAGTCTGCCAGAGATCCTGGGCAATCTGGCCGATGGGCGAGAGACGCATGACACCGTCGACGATGTCACCCAATAAACACACGCGCTCCCGAATGCAGATGGTCACGAAGTAAGCGCCGGCCCGAGTGTACTCGTAACCCGCCAAGCGCAAGGAGTGCCGCGTTGCCGGCTCGCGGATAGCATCTGTCATGCGACTCCACTGTCGCATCCAGACAGTCGCCAGTCAATCCACTCTATTAGGAACGATTCCGTTCAATCGCGACGCGGCCCAGGAGCTTGACCACCACCTCCCACGCCGTGGCCGAAGCCAGTGCCAGGATCGCGGAACCTGGCTTGAAGCGCTAATCCGCCGCCACCGCGCCGGCAACCGGATCATCCCCGCCGGTGCGCTGTCCCTGGGTGAGGATTCCCAGGGAGAGATCCGGGTTCGCTTCGGTGCGCGCCTTGTCGAGGAGCGCCTTGAGGAAAGGTCGCTTGGCCTCGCGGTAGCCGACGAAGTCGTCCTCGAAGAGGAGCGCGACAGCCTTCTTCAGATCGCCGTAGGCGTGCGCGAACTCGGGACGCTGGCGCAGAAAATCGCGGATGAGGATGAACTCCTCCCAGCGCGGGCTGGTGGCATCGGCCACGTGCACGTGATGTGTCCAGGGACCGGGGGGCCCTTTGCGGAAGAACATCTCGTCGGGAAGCCACTGCTCATATTCGGGGTAGTAGACATAGCCCAGATCGATCAGCGGCTGAACGGCGCACTGCCGTGCTTCCGGCATGTCCCGCACCGTCACCAGCATGTCGATGATCGGCTTCGCCGGCAGACCGGGCACCGAGGTGCTTCCCACATGCTCGACCGACAGCACCATGGGCCCAAGCGCCGCGGCGATCTGCGCCTCTTCCTCCGCGAACATCTCCGGCCACGCCGGGTCATACTCACGGACGACGATCTTGCCGGCGCCGTAGCGCTCCGTGCTGGTCATCAGACACCTTATCACATATTTCCAGCGCAGCGACCAAGGGCGCTCCGGCACTCAGGGCTCGTGCATGATCGGCATCGCCGGGTCGTCGTGGCCGGCCCGCGTGCCGGCCAGCCTTCGCAGGCCTAGACCACACCGGGCTGGTCGCCACGCGGGGCGACCAGGACGGGATAATGCACGAGCCCTACGCCGGCACTTGACAGCATGACCGTAGCCTCCTACTCTGAAGTGACTTACCGAACGTTCAGTAAGCGGAGCACGGCGTGGACCGTCCCTGGCTTGCCCATTACGACGCGGGTGTGCGCGCGTCCCTCGCGTACCCGGATCTCACCCTGCCGGCGTTCTTCGACGCGACGGCCGGCCGGTACGGTGACCGCGTTGCAACGGTGTTCCACGATGCCAAGCTCACCTACCGCCGGCTGAAGGGCCGCATCGATCGTTTTGCCGCCGGCCTGCTTGACGCCGGCATCCGCCCCGGCGACCGGGTCGCCGTCATGCTGCCGAATCTCCCCCAGTTCCTGGTTGCCTTTTTCGGCACCCTCCGCGCCGGCGCCATCGTCGTGCCCACCAATCCGCTGTACACCGCCCACGAGTTAGAGCATCAGCTGAGCGATGCGGACGCGGCGGCCATCGTCACGCTGAACCACTTCTTCCCGCGTGTCGAGGCCGCGCTGCCCAACACCGACGTGCGTTGCGTGGTCGTCACCGATGTCGTCTCCGCTCTGCCGGCTCGCCTCCAGCCCTTTTACGGTCTCCGCGATCGCCGCGCCGGCGGGCGGAGGATCGCCGCCGGCGGTGTCGTCCATCGATTCGGGGCAATGCTCCGGGCGGCGCCGTTGTCCGAGCCCATCCCCACCGGTCCCGACGAGGTGGCCGTACTCCAGTACACCGGCGGCACCACTGGTACCTCGAAGGGCGCCATGTTGACACACCGCAACCTGATCGCCAATGCCCTCCAGGCTCTGGAGTGGCAGCACGGCGTCGATGAGGACATCGATCACCCCACCGTGCTCTGCGCCGCCCCCTTCTTTCATGTCTACGGGCTGACGATCGGCATGAACCTGGCGGTCGCCGAGGGGGCCACCATGCTGCTGGTCCCACGCTTCATCACCGACGACGTGGTTCACGTCGCGGAGCGCTATCAGCCGCAATTCTTCCCCGGCGTGCCCACCATGTACATTGCTCTCGCCGAGAAATCAGGTGTTTCACCGCGGCAACTCGGCTCAATTCGGGTCTGCATCAGCGGCGCCGCTCCGCTCGATGCCGACGTGCAGCATCGCTTCTCCGGTGTCACCGGCGCGCGCCTGGTCGAGGGATACGGCCTCACCGAAGCCTCGCCGGTCACCCACTGCAACCCTGTCGGCACCGGCGGCCGGGTCGGCACGGTGGGCGTCCCGTTCCCCGACACCGAGGCCATGATCACCGATCCCGAGACCTGGGAGCCGCTACCGGTGGGCGAGGTGGGAGAGATGACGGTGCGCGGCCCGCAGGTCATGCGCGGTTACTGGCGCCGGCCCGAGGAGACGGCCGAGGTGCTGCGCGGCGGCTGGCTCCATACCGGCGACATGGCGGTGATGGACGAGGACGGATTCTTCCGCATCGTCGATCGCAAGAAGGACGTCATCATTGCCGGTGGCTACAACATCTATCCGCGTGAGGTCGAAGAGGTGCTCCTGGCCCATCCCAAGGTGCGCGACGCCGCGGTCATCGGGGTTCCCAATGCGTACCGGGGCGAGACGGTGAAGGCGGTCATCGTCCTCAAGGAGGGAATGGAGGTGACCACCGAGGAGCTTGCCGGCTGGTGCCGCGACGAACTGGCGGCTTTCAAGGTGCCACGCGTCATCGAATTCCGTGATGACCTGCCGCGCTCCCTCATCGGGAAGGTGCTGCGGCGCTCACTGCGTGAAGAGAGAACGGGAGAAGGGATCGCATGACAGCACCGACGCGGCGTGCCGCCATCATCGACGGACGCCGCACGCCATTCCTCAAGGCGGGGACCGGCCTCGCCGACCTCGATGTGCTGGCCCTGGGCACAATCGCCGTCCGCGAGGTGCTGGCGCACGCCGAGATGGATGGACAAGAGGTCGACGAGATCGTGATCGGCAACGTGTCCCGTCCCGTGCGCTATCACAATCTGGCCCGGGAGATTGGGCTCGCCACGCTGCCACGCACCGTGCCGGCCTTTACCGTCGGGCTGGCCTGCGCCTCCGCCTGCCAGGCGGTCACGTCCGCGGCCGACAGCATCGAGCGCGGCTATGCCGGCGCGGTCATCGCCGGCGGCGTGGAATCGCTCTCCAACGTGCCGATCCAGTACAGCGACCGTCTCGCCCGAGCCGTGGTCGGCGCGTCGCAGGGAAAGACGGTCCGCGCCAAGCTGGAGAACCTGGCCGGGGTACGGATGAGCGACCTGGCGCCGGTCGCGCCCGGTATCCGGGAGACGTCGACCGGACTCACCATGGGGCAGTCGGCCGAGTTGATGGCGAAAGCCAACGGCATCTCCCGTACCGCCCAGGACGAGCTGGCGCTGCGCAGCCACCAGAACGCTATCGCCGCGCGCGACGCCTGCCGGACGAGCGCGGAGGTCGTCCCGGTGTACCGGCCCGACGGCCGGGCGATCACCGCCGACACCCACCCGCGTCCCGATACCTCCCTGGCGCGCCTGGCCGCGCTACCACCCATCTTCGATAACCGGCACGGCACGATCACCGCCGGCAACTCCAGTCCGCTCACGGATGGGGCGGCAGCTCTCCTCCTCATGGCGGAATCACACGCGCGCACGCTGGGCTACCGGCCGCGGGCGGTGATTCGCTCTTACGCCTATGCCGCGGTCGATCCCGGCGATCAACTCCTCCTGGCCCCCGCCTACGCCGTGCCGGTCGCGCTGCAACGTGCCGGCCTGAGCCTTTCCGATATCGGGCTGATCGAGATGCACGAGGCGTTCGCCGCGCAGGTGCTCTCCACCACGCAGGCGCTCGCCTCACGGGAGTTTGCACAGCGGGAGCTGGGACAGGACGAGGCGGTCGGCGAGATCGATCCGGCCCACCTTAACGTCAACGGCGGATCCATCGCCCTGGGGCATCCGTTCGGGGCGACCGGCGCCCGCGTCCTCATGCAGCTGGTCAACGAGATGGAACGGCGCGACGAGCAGTTTGGTCTGGCCACGGTGTGCGCGGCCGGGGGTCTCGGCTGCGCCGTCATCCTGGAGCGTGTCTGATGACCATCGACGTCCCAACTCCGGCCGCGGCCGAGACCGGTGTGCGGCTGCAGATCGACGGCCAAACGGCCGTCCTGATCCTGGACCAACCGGGATCCACCGTCAATGTGATCAACCCTGCCTTCATCAGGGGGCTGGAAGAGGCGGTACGGGCACTCCCCGGTTCCGGCGCGACCGGAGTCCTGATTCGCAGTGCCAAGGAGGGCCAGTTCGTGGCCGGCGCCGACCTGACCCAGATCGCGCCGGCGCCGGACACCGAGGAGGTGGCGCGTCTGGCGCGACGCTTCCAGCGCGTCCTGTCACGTCTGGCTGCTCTCCCCATGACCAGCGTCGCCGTCATCAACGGGCCGGCCCTGGGTGGTGGCCTTGAGCTGGCCCTGGCCTGCGACTACCGGGTGGCCGCCGAGACGGTGACGGCCATCGGTCTCCCCGAGGTGTCACTCGGCCTGCTGCCGGCCGGGGGCGGCACGCAGCGCCTGCCGCGCCTGATCGGGCTCTCCCGCGCCCTCTCCCTCATTCTCGAGGGACAGCGCCTCTCCGCGCGTCGGGCCAAACGCGTCGGCATCGTGGATGAGGTCGTGCACCCACGCGACCTCGACGAGGCGGCACGCAGCCGGCTCACCCGGCCCAAGGTGCGCGGTCCGGTTCCCCAGTCTCACCTCGACCGGCTCGCGGCACACTCGGCGCTCGTGCGGTCCGTCATCTACCGGCAAGCAGCGAGGACCGTTCGTGCCAGGACCAAAGGGCACTACCCGGCGCCACTCCGTGCCCTGGACACGGTGCGGGCCGGACTGGAGCAGGGGTTTGGAGCCGGACTGGCGGCCGAAGCCGCCGCCTTCGGCGAGCTCGCCGGCACCTCTCACGCGCACGCCCTGATCTCCCTCTTCCTGGCGGCGGAGGGGCTGAAACGCGAACAGCGGGGCGAGACTCGTCCAGTTCAGCGCGTGGGAGTGATCGGCGCCGGCTTTATGGGAGCCGGCATCGCCCAGGCGGGAGCGGTCGCGGGACTGGACGTCCGCCTCCGCGACACCAGCCCGGAGCGGGTGGCGCGCGGACTGAAGTCGGCCCGTGACCTCACGCTCAGCGCTGCCCGCAACGGGCGATTCACCCGCCCAGAAGCGGCCGCTATTCTCTCCCGTCTCTCCGGCGCGGCCGACAACAGCGGGATGAGACGGGCCGATCTGGTCATCGAAGCCGTCTTCGAGGATGCAGCACTGAAACGGCAGGTGATTGCCGAGTTAGAAGAGATCCTTTCGCCCGAGGCGGTGATCGCCTCCAACACGTCGAGTCTTCCCATCGCCTCGCTCGCCGAGGGGGCGCGGCATCCGGAGCGCATCCTCGGCATGCATTTCTTCTCTCCGGTGCACAAGATGCCTCTGCTCGAAATCGTGCGAGCGCCCGCGACTTCCGATGACACGGTGCGCGCCGCGCTGCAGGTGGGACGGCGCATGGGTAAGACGATGATCGTGGTGCGCGATGGACCGAGCTTCTATACGACGCGTGTCCTCGGCTTCATGCTGCAGGAAGCCGGGCGCATCGTGGAGGACGGCACGCCGATCGCCGACGTCGATCGGGCGGCGATCTCCTTCGGCTTCCCCACCGGCCCGCTGGCTCTTATCGACGAGGTCGGCCTCGACGTGGCCGCCCACGTCTCGGCGACCCTGGCGGCCGCCTTCGGGTATCGCTTCCCACGCTCGGCGTCGGTCGACCGGATGGTGGCGGCGGGGAGATTGGGACGGAAGAGCGGGAGAGGCTTCTATGACTACAGTGGGCGCAGGAAACGGCCGGACCCGACCCTGGAAACAGGTCACGGCCGCCCGCTCCCGGCGGACCTCATCGCGCCGCGCCTGGCGCTGATCTTCGTGAACGAGGCGGTGCGCTGCCTGGACGAGGGCATCATCGCCTCCCCGCGGGACGGGGATGTCGGCGCCGTGCTCGGCACCGGTTTCCCGCCGTTCCTGGGCGGTCCGTTTCGTCATGCCGATGCCCTCGGTCCTGCAACCGTGGTCGAGGAGCTGCGCCGCATGACCGACGCCGACGGACCACAGTACGAGCCAGCCGATGCGCTGGTCGCCATGGCGCGCCGCGGCCGGAGCTTCTACGGGGGAGCAGCATGACGAAGCGCTTGATCGACAATCCCGACGTCCTCTGGACCGTCGAGCACGCGATTGACTGGGATGAGATCGCGGCGGAGGAGTCCACCTGGTGACGGCAGTGGAGGGAGTGGAGGTCAACGGCCGTCTGGCCGAAATCTCGCGCGTCGCGTGTCGCATCTTCCGGGAGCGCGGCTATCACGCCACGTCGATGCGCACCATCGCCGCCGCCCTGGGCTGGCAGGCGGCCGCCCTCTACTATTACTTCCCGGGCAAGGAAGATCTTCTCTTCCGGATCATGGACGAGGCGGTCGACGTGCTGACCGACCGCGTGCTGGCGGCGATCGATCCGGACGCCGCCCCGGCCGATCGTCTGCGGCAGGCGATGGGCGCCCACATCACCGCGGTCGCCGATCACCTCGACGAGCTAAGCGTGTTTCTCAACGAGATGAAAGCGCTGAGCCCACCGCGCCGCGAGCGGATCCAGGAGAAGCGTGACCGCTACGAGCGGATCTTTCGCGATATCCTGGCCGACGGTATCGCACGCGGCGAGATCGTCGCCCCCGATCCGCGCCTGGCCGGCCTTCTCATTCTGGCGGCGTGCAACTGGCTGTACAGTTGGTACCGTCCCGACGGGGCGCACACCCCGGAGGAGATCGCCACGGCCTTCAGCGACATGATCCTGTCGGGCCTCGGCCGCAAGTGATGATGGGGAATGGGAAGTATGACTATTCCCATCCTGGCCAAGACCGCCGGTCTCGTCCTCTCTCTCGGCTTCGATACCTTTGCGGTCTCGGTTGCCCTCGGCATCAGCGGCCTGCAGCAGGGGGACCGCCTGCGCTACGGCGTTGCCTTTGCCGGCGCCGAGGGGATCATGCCGCTCGTCGGCTTCCTGGCGGGAAGCACCGCGGCCCATGCGGTGGGGCCGGCCGCCTCCTGGGTGGCGATCATCCTGCTCCTTGCCGTCGGCCTCTACACCCTGTATGAGTCGTTTGGCGATGAGGAGCCCGAGTTTCGCGGTGCAACGCTGCCGGTCCTCCTGCTCACCGCCTTGTCGGTGAGCCTTGACGAACTGGCGGCCGGCTTCAGCCTGGGACTGCTCGGGATCCCGGTGGCGCTCGCCATTCCTCTCATTGCCGCCCAGGCGCTGCTCGTCACTCTGCTCGGTACCGGGCTGGGCGCTCGGCTCGGCGAGCGCGTCGCGCACGGCGCCGAGCGCCTCTCCGGGGTCACTCTCTCCGCCCTGGCACTCTTCCTGCTGGCCGAGCATCTCACCCGCGCCGGTTGACAGAAACCACTCAAGCGGTGCCTGCGATTGCTATAATATGCGACACGCCCCGGTCGCCGGGGCGTCTTTCTATGGGAGCACAGCAATGTCAATCAACAAACCTGTGACGCTAACCGCCGAGGGCAAGCACGAGCTGGAAGCGAAGCTCGCCTTCTTGAAATCGGTCAAGCGTCCGGAAATTGCCGAGAAGATCGGCCGCGCTGCTTCGGACGGAGATCTGTCCGAGAACGGCGCCTACCACCAGGCGAAGGAAGACCAGGGCCGCCTCGAGGGCCAGATCGCCGAGCTGGAGTATATTCTCCGCAACGCCGAAGTCGCTCAGGATACCGGCGACCGTGTCGGCATCGGCAAAACGGTCACGGTGCGTGATGAGGACGGCAAGGAGCGGACCTACCGCATCGTCAGCTCGCACGAGGTCAATCCCTCCGGCGGCCAGATCTCCGATCAGTCGCCGATCGGCGCCGCGCTCATGGGCAAGCGGGCCGGGGAGAAGGCTGAGGCGAACACGCCGGGCCGCACGCGCAGTTTCACCATCGTCAACGTCTCCTGAGAGGTCGCATGGAGGGCCCCCTGGTTTCGCGGCCCCACGCACCCGGCTACGGCATCCCGGAGCACAGTGACGGGCTTCTCTCCTGGGAGCACGTCGCGGGACGGCTGGCCGCCGCGCGCACTTACTGGGTCGATTCCGCCGACGCTGCGGGTCGCGTCCATGCCACTCCCATCTGGGGCGCCGTCGTCGACGGCACGCTCTATGTCGAGGGAGGCCCCGGAACACGCCGCGGGCGCAATATCGCCCAGAATCCGAATGTCGCCGTGCATCTGGAAAGCGGCGACGACGTCGTGATCCTGGAAGGGACGGCGGAGCACGTCGTGCCGCCGGCCCCCGACCTGGCGCAAAAGCTGGTCGACGCCCTGGACGCCAAGTACGGCGCCGGCGGCTACCACCCGGCCGCCGACCAGTGGAACGACGGTGGCCTCTACGCCATCCGCCCGCGCAAAGCCTTCGCCTGGACCCAGTTTCCTGAAGACACGACGCGTTTTACATTCGAGGCGTAGGGCTGGGCACGTCCAGCGCTACGCCTCCGGTCTGTCGGATTGGTCGAGCAACGCAGCGAGGCGCCTCGGCGCGATCTGACAATAGGCATCCCGCACCAGGGCAGCGACCTCATCCCAGTCCACCGGCACATCCAGATACACACCGAGCCAGCCACGGTGGCCGACATAGGGTGGGATGAAGAATTGTTCGGGGCTCTCCGCCACCAGAAAGCCCTGGACCCCGGCCGGCGCCGCACACCAGAATCCGACACGATCGTCGTGGTGCTGATCCGCGTACATCACAAAGACCTTCTTGTCCCGCACGAACCAGGTGGGCTCACCGTGGCTGAGACGCTCCGTGACCTCGGGAAAGGACAGACAGATCCGGCGCAAAGTGTCCAGCGGAGTTGATGGGGGCCCTTCCCGCGGCATAGTGCGCCAGTATAGAGCGTGACAGAGACACCGATCATCCGCCCAGAAGTACCGGAGGACTACGCCGCCATCGCCGCCGTGCACGCGGCGGCTTTCGACAACCGCACGACCGAGCCGGCGGTCGTCGCCCTCCTGCGGCAGAGACGTGGCTTCGACCCCGACCTGTCGCTGGTCGCAGAACTCGCGGGGGAGATCGTCGGCCACGTCCTCTTCTTTCCCTACACGCTCCGTCTGCTCGGGGAGAACGTGCCGGCCGTGAACCTCGCGCCGATTGGCGTCCTGCCCGGCCGTCAGCGTCAGGGCGCCGGCAGCCGTCTCGTCGAAGAGGGGCACCGCATTGCCCGTGACAAAGGTTTTGCGCTGAGTTTTCTGCTGGGCCACCCCTCGTACTACCCGCGCTTCGGCTACCGCACCGGTGCCTACGGAGTGTCTGGGGTCACGGTCTCGGCCCACGCGCTTCCTGCGCCGATCCTGTCGTCGCGCCCTATCACGGGCGCCGATATCCCGACCCTGCACCGGCTCTGGGAGGATGACGAAGCGAACGTGGACTTCTCCCTCGACCCGGGCCTTGATCTTCTGGAGTGGGTCAGCCCCAACCCGGCGATCTCATCGCGCGTCTACGAGCGCGACGGCCGGATCGTCGGATATACACGCATCCACAAAGACGAGCCGGCCCGTCCGCGTGTCTTTCTGGCCCCAGACCCCAAGGCGGCACGGTTGGTGGCGGCGTCTGTCGCGCATGCTGCCGGATCGCCGGATATCACCCTTCCCATCCATCCCTCAGCCCGTGCCGCGTCTGCGTTCGGCGACGTGTCGGTCCAGCGCTGGGTCGCGGCGATGGCGACATCCCTTGGTTCTCCCGTCCTCGAGAGGTACTTCGCCCTTATCGAGCGTGACGCGCGTCCTGCCGGCCGGGTGACGTGGCCGGTGGCGTTTGATTTATAGGGACCGGTCTTCCAGTTCTCACGAGCAGTCGGCGCGGCCGCCCCATCTCATGGAGGGCGATCCCACGGCAATCGCCGGGTGAGAGGCAACATGCCGGGATGTGAACGGAACCTCCTACTGTCCTCACTGGTCCGCCATCTCCAGCAGCGTCATGACCGTCCGCCAGTTGCGCGTCGTGGCCGGCATCTTCAGGCGGCGCTCCCAGAAGCTGTTATTCAGCTTGGTCCTCCCGTAGCCATCGGGGCAGGCAAGATAGACTTCGCGGCCGGCAATCCGGAACTCATCATGGCCACCCGGTGGAGCGTCCACCGAGGACACGTGGGGGCTCTCGGCCAGGAAGGTCACGTGCAGCGACGCCGGATCGTCGCCGGCGGCAAGGAAGGGATTGCTCCCGGCAATGGCTCGCATCTCCTCGACGGTGCGCACCAGGACCGCGACGTCAAGTCCCAGCGTGCCGGCGATGGCGCCCTCGAGACGAGCTCTTGTCTCCGCTTCCGGGGTTGCGGCCGAAAAGACCACGTTGCCGCTCTGGATGTACGTCGCCACATTCTCGTAGCCGAGACCGGTGAAGAGGTCGCGGAGGTCGGTCATCAGGATTTTCTTCCCGCCGACATTGATGCCGCGCAGCAAGGCGATGTATCTGGTCAGAGTTCACACTCGAGAAAGGTCATAGGCTACCAGTGTGCCACGGGATGGATGAATAATGAGCAACGTCGTCTTCATCGCTCAGTGCATCCCCCACGTGGAGGTTTATCCATGCCGGCGCGATTCCAAATCGTCTTCGATTGTCGCGATCCCGACTCTCTGGCCCGCTTCTGGGCCGACGCACTGGGTTACAAGATGCAGCCACCTCCGCCGGGCTATGCCACGTGGGAGGACTTTCTGCAGGCACGTGGGGTTCCTGAGGAAGACTGGGGCGAAGCGTCTGCCATCGTCGATCCGGGTCACACCCTGCCGCGCGTCTACTTCCAGCGTGTCCCCGAGCCGAAGACTCTGAAGAACCGGGTCCATCTCGACATCAACACGGGGGTCCGGGAGGGAGAGAGTGACGAGGAACATCGCGTGACCGTCGCCCGGGAAGTGCAGCGTCTGACGGACCTCGGCGCGACGATGGTCGAGGATCACGAAGGGGGCCACGAGCATTGGGTCGTCATGCACGATCCGGAAGGCAATGAGTTCTGCGTCCAGTAGCAGGGGAGCGTCGTGTTTATCTGTCCGGGCTGCGGTGAATGGTCGGAGGACCGGCTGGTCGTGGAAGCGGAGGTCGTCTGCAACTGTGGCCACCGGCGAGCCATCACGCGGCTCCCTCTCCTGCTTGTCTGCGGAGCGAGCGGCACCGGCAAGTCGACGCTCTGCCAGCATCTAGCGGGCACTCTCCACCAGGTGGTCGTGCTTGACCATGACATCATCTGGATGCCGGAGATGGACACGCCCGACGACGGCTGGCGGCGCTTCAAGCGACTCTGGCTCCAGACGGCATTCCATATAGGACAGAACGGCCGGCCCGTCATGCTCTTCGGCGCCGCCGACCCGGAGGGGTACGCATCTCTGCCGGAAAGCCGCTACCTGGCCCGGATCGACACCCTGGCTCTGGTCTGCGAGGATGATGTCTTGCGTGAGCGCCTCCTCGCGCGTCCCGACTGGCGCCGCTCCGGCGGCGATGGCTTCATCGCCGCCATGATCGACGTGACTCATGCCCTCCGGCGACTGGCGGACCGACAGCCGGATCGGATCACTCTGCTCGACACCACGCACGACACCGTCGAGCAGTCCGCCGAGAAAGTTGCCTCCTGGGCGGCGTCCATCCTCGGCAGAGAGCAAATGCCGGCCGGCGTGAGCCGGTAGCACGGATCGACCAGGGGGACGCCTATCAGAACCTTCAGTTTCAACGCCGGTCACGGCCGGCAGATCGATGCCTTCGGCAGCAATTTCGTGATGGCACGGCTGGCCCATACCCGGGGTATCCACGTCGGCTGCATGCACATCCCGCCGGGCGGTGGGGTCGGACGTCATCCGGCCACCTCACCTCAGCTCTTCATCGTGGTCAACGGGGAGGGATGGGTGCAGGGAGGAGATGGGATGATCGCGCCAATCGCCGCCGGCGAGGCTGCTCTCTGGCAACCAGGCGAGGAACACGCGGCAGGCACGGAGAGCGGCATGACGGCGATCGTGGTCGAGAGTGAGGTGCTGGCCGGCGTCCCGGAAGAATTCGGTCCAATCGCAGAGATCGCCGAGCCGCATGGGGAGTGAAAGCGCCCGCGCCTGGGACCGAGAGTACGAGGCCGGGCGTTACGATGCCGAGCCGCCGGAGCCGTTTCTCGACGATATCCTGGCCGCCGCGCGTCAGGCCGGCATCACCAGCGGCCTCTACATCGGCTGTGGCAACGGCCGCAATTATGTGCCGCTGGTCCGTGCGGGCCTCAATGTCGTGGGCCTCGACATCTCTCCGATTGCCCTCGCGCAACTTGCGGAACGCGTCCCCGAGCGGCGCGACTCGCTCATCTGTGGTGACCTGGGTGCCCTTCCTCGGGATGCCTGCTATGACCTCGTGCTCGGTATTCAGGTGTTTCAGCACGGCGATCGCGCGACGGCACACGCGCACATTCGCTCGGCCGTGGACCGTGTCGCACCGGACGGCCTCTTCGCCATCCGGGTCAACGCTGCCCAGACCGATGTCTGGCCGGCACATACCATCACGGAGCGAGGGGCCGATGACGGGTTCTCGGTGCGCTACCGGGAAGGCGCGAAGAGCGGCCTGGATATCCACTTCTTCGCGCGGGCTGAACTCGAGTCATTGCTCGCCGGCCTCCGGCCGGTCCTCCCACTACGGCTGCGGTCCACTCGCCGGCAGCCCCCTGCTCCCGGGCAGTGGTCACAGTGGGAGGGGATCTGGCAAAAGTGACTGGTGTCAAGGAGGGAACGCCACGACCGGACGAGACGCTATGAGAGCGGATGAGCAAACTCCATGGCCGGTGGGGCGCATCGTCGTCCGGCAGGAGGTGTGGCGCGGCAAGCTCTGGTCGGCCCGCCCGATGAGGGTCATCGAGGATCGAGGCGATGAGCTGGTCCTGTGGTGTCCCCCATGGCACGCTCTGGAAGACTGCGTCCACCCCGCCGACACGACCGCGGGCCCCGACCCGTGCCGAGCGATTCGCACTCTCGCTCTCACTGGGCGATTGGGTGCGGCGCGACTTCGTCTGGGACATCTCCACACTCGTGCTGGTTCGGACGGAAGATTGGCACGCCACATGGGTGTCCTGGCGCGAGAACGGAGAGTGGTGGGGATGGTATGTCAACTTCCAGCGACCCATGATTCGGATACCCACCGGCATCCAGACCATGGATCTCATGCTGGACATCGTGGTGGCGCCGGACCGACGGTGGCGCTGGAAGGACGAGGACGAGTTCGAGGCGCTGGTCTCCCAGGGGATCATCGATAACGATGAAGCGTGCCGGGTCCGGCGGGAGGCCGCCGACGTGATCCGGCAGCTCGACGCCAATCTTGCCCCGTTCAATCATCCGTGGCATAGCTGGCGGCCAAACCCAGACTGGGGACTACCCCACCTGCCGTCTGGATGGGATTGTCTAACGTGACCTCCGAATTGATGGGCACCACGCTTCCTCGACTCATCGACGAGACACTGCGGCGCCACGTCATAGGTGACGCGCAAGTCGTGGCGATCAGCAGCGAGCCCATTGAGCCAGGACTGTCCGGGGCAACCGTGGCTCGGCACAGCGTGACGTTCGACAGCCAGGGCGTTCGGCGCACAGTATCCCTGGTGACCAAAGAGGCGAGCCTCATCGAGCGGCGCATCCTGGCCCTGCTCCAAGAGCAGGGACAACCGGGCATCCCGTTCAACCACTCCCTGACTCTGACTGAGGCGGTGGCTCCGCTGTGCCTGGAGGATCTGGGCGATGTGCGGAGACCCACCAGTCTCGATCCGATTTCTCCGGAGTTGATCCGGCGCGAGGCGTCTGCTCTCGCCGGGATTCACCACGACAACGCGAGCATTGACCCCAAGGAGTTCTCGCTGCCCCGTGTCGACAGCCGGTACGTGCGCGAGCACCTGGCGCGTCTCTGGGAGCCGGCCTGGCAGCGGGCCGTCGACAATGTCGCCTTCCGCGGGGAGTTCGGCGACGCGATCGATGCCGTGGAAGCGGCTACCAGGCAGATCCCGGACGCGGTCGAGGACCTGGCGGCCGACGGACGGGATCTTACGCTCCTGCACGGCGACCTCAATCCCGGCAATGTCCTGATTTCCGGCGGCAGTCCCTACTTCGTCGACTGGCAGGCGGCGTGCTATGGACCCTTCTACCTCGACCTTCCTCACCATCTCCATACCCTTACCGCCGCCACGGCGTATCTTCATGCCCGAGAACGTCTGGGAGACCGCATCGATCCCCAGGATTTTGCCGCGAAGTTCCGGATGGCGGCGCACTACATCGGACTGCGGTACATCTGGTGGACGCTGGACCTATGGGCGGAGGATCCCGCCGACGCTCGCTGGGTTCGGCACTATCTCGACCTCATCACTCTTTGAGTTCGAAAGGGATGGACGCCAGCCTCGCGAGATTCCTGACGCGGCACACGGCCGTCGTTGAGAAGGCGGTCGACTGGGGTGATATGCCTCTGCAGGTCGCCTCATACATCACCTGCGAAACCCCTCCGTTGGAGTACGTGACCTCGGTCCGCGCCCTCGTCCTCCGCGAGGATGCCGTGCTGGTCCTGCATGACGACGGGGGGCGGCACTTGATCCTGCCCGGCGGCCGCAGGGAGCAGGGAGAATCGGTGGACGACACCCTGGCGCGCGAGGTGGCGGAGGAAACCGGGTGTCTCCTCGCGCACGGCACCCAGCTGGGCTTCATGCACTTTCACCATCTCGCCCCCCGGCCTGACGGCTACCGCTATCCGTATCCCGACTTCCTCCAGCTCGTCTTCACCGCGCGTCCCACCGGCCATCGTCCCGACCGCATCGTCGACGATGGCTCTGTGAGATGGTCCGGCTTCATGCCGGTGGATACGGTGCTGGGACTGCCACTCTCGCCCAACGAGCGTGTCTTTCTCGAGACAGCGCTGGACTCGCGGCCATAAGCGCCTGTGCTCGTTAGCCCGCCTTCGCGTGAGCAGCACATGGTTCACACCCGTGGTTCGCACCCGTAGCAGAGGCCTTCAGGCCGGCCGGGTGCGGCGGCCTGAAGGCCTCTGCTACCACGCTTGTCAGCCCGCGGCTCACAAGAGAGACGCCAGTTCCGGTTCGCTCAGGCGACCGCCTCGGCGGGGACCGCCGCTTGTGAGCGTGCTGCCGACGCAGCGGGCAGGAGCACGCTGAGCAGCACACCGGCGGTCACGATCCCGGCACCGGCGAAGACGGCGACCCGGAAGCCGGCCATGAAGGAGGCAGCGGTGGGGACGGTGACGATGTGCTGGAAGACGGCGCCGAGAATGGCGATGCCGAACACGCCGCCCAACTCACGGATCGAGTTGTAGGCGCCGGAGGCCTGACCCTCCAGGTTCGGGGCGATGGCGTTGATGACGGCGGCGGAGAGCGGGGCGAAGGTCAGGCCCATGCCGACGCCACCCAGGATGAAGGCAGGCAGCAGCGTGCTGTAGGGCGTGCTGATCTGCGCCACGGCGCCGATCCAGAGCAGGGCCGCCGCTTGCAGCGTCATGCCGAGCAGCACCACGGGACGCGAGCCGATCCGCCCGGCAATGATCCCGGCCACCGGGGCCACCAGCATGATGGTGCCGGTCCACGGCATGGTGCGGATGCCGGCGGTGAGCGGGGAAGCGCCCTGGATCTGCTGAATGTAGAGAGTCAGCAGGAAGATGGAGCCGAACATTCCGGCGCTCATCAGGAAGCCCACGCCGTTGGAGACGGAGAAGCCGCGCGCCGCGAAGAGATGCAGATTGAGCATGGGCGACGCCGCCCGACGCTCGCGCCACATGAAAGCCGCCAGCAAGAGGGCACCGGCCACAAAGGAGGCGAGAATGGCCGCGCTCGTCCAGCCGAGGGCGTTGCCGCGAATCAGTCCGAAGGTGATGCCGAAGAGGCCGGTACCGGCGAGAAGAAGGCCCGGAAAGTCCAGCGGCTGCCGATCGCCGTGCGATTCTTCCAGGCGCAGCACGCCCAGCAGAACGACCAGGGCGCCGATCGGCACGTTGATCCAGAAGATGGCATTCCAGGCGACGCCGTTGACGATGGCGCCGCCGACCAATGGGCCAATGGCCAGGCCGAGACCGGAAATACCGGACCAGAGGCCGATGGCGGCCGCCCGCTGGTGCGGGGGAAAGGCGCGGGCCAGGATGGTCAGTGTCAGCGGGGTCACGAAGGCGGCGCCCAGGCCCTGAAAGGCACGACTGATGAGAAGCTGCGTTGAGGAATCGCTGAGGGCGGCCAGGGCCGAGCCCAGAGAGAAGACGGCGACCCCGGCGAGGAACACGCGCTTGCGCCCGAAGCGGTCGCCGAGGGCCGAGCCGGTCATCATGAGCACGGCAAAGGCGAGAGTGTATGCGTTGACGGTCCATTCGAGGTCAGAGACGGACGCCCCGAGCGCTCGCTTGATGGCGGGCAAGGCGGTAATGACCACCAGGTTGTCGAGCATGGCCATGAAGAGGGCGAGGGAGACGATGGCGAAGGTCCAGACGCGGGAACGAGTCGTCATGGTTGCGATCCTTTCTCGATCGTGAGTGGTCACTAACATACCGGGGTAAAAAAGGGGCCTAACAGCCGGCTGCGGCCGACGTCGTGCGCAGTTCCATCCGCATGTAGTTAGTGTACACTCACTAACCGAGCGATGCAAGGTGAACGTTTCGGCGGGATGGAACCGCCTCTTACGGCACCGCGGCCAGCGTGCGCTCCGTCTCCTCGACGAGGCGCTGCACCCGGACGGTACGAAATGCCGCCGGCGCCCCGTCGCGGAGACGCCGTGCGCCCGCCGGGTCGCCTGTGTCAGCATCCCGATCGTCCCGGGCAGCCATCGTGACGAGTTGGTTCTCTACGATGCGCTCGGCTCGGTCGATCTCGCCGGGGCGAGATGAGCGCCCCCGGTCCGGGTCCCCACTCTGGGTCCAGACAGTGTCCTGCGTCTCGGGATCATAGCACCCGCGCCGACTCGCGCCACTCGGTGACTATCCGGTGAGCAATCGGTGAGCTGGAAGGTGACTTCTTCGTGGTACACGGGCCGATGGGGGCGCAGACTGGACCTCACAAGAAATCCCGGGTACGCCGGGGACACGGAGGGCAAGATGTATCAACATGACGAGACTCTCTACATGCGAGCGAAGCAGCACCAGAAGGAACTTCGCCAGGAGGTCGCGGAGGAGCGGCAGCTGAGACGCGCGAAGCGGATCGAACACGAACCGGTCCTTGCCGTGACACGCCGGCTCCTGCACCTCGTCGCTCCCAGGAGCGCACAGTGACGACCGTACCCCGCCACACCATATGCCTATCCAGCCACCGCCGCTGCCCTGGTTAGGACGTCCCGCTTCGGCGCTCTTCTCCGCTACGCCATCTGATATTGGGGATTACCACGACCCCGGCGGTATGATATGGTCCGTCAAGAGGTGCCCGTGGTTACAGTCGCCGTGGTCAACGACGATCCCGCGTTTCTCGACCTGATGAATGAACTGCTGGAGATGGAGGGGTACGGATCCCTCGTCGTGCGAGAAGCGCCAGGAGCATACGACCGGCTCAAGGCGGAGCATCCCGACCTCGTTGTTCTCGATATCCGCATGGGAGGCGACAACGAGGGCTGGCAGATCGCCGAGTGCCTGACTCTGGACCCCGAGACCAAGCACATCCCCATCATCCTCTGCTCGGCAGCGGTCGACGAGTTGCGGCAGAAGATGACATGGCTGCAGGAGCACGGCGTTGGTGCGCTCACCAAGCCGTTTGACCTGGACGATCTCCTGCGCGCCGTGCAGGACTCACTGACGGGCCGGCCGCCGGTTATCGGACTGGGCCCGGCGGCGGCGAACTGAGTCAGAGATCCGGGTCACTCTCGAACCGGAGGCGACAGAGCGCGCCCTGTCCTGGCGGCTCGTGAGCAGGACAGGGCGCGCCCGGTTGCCGGCAGGAGCGGTCCGCTACGCGACGGTGACGGGCTCCATCTCCTCGCTCTCGTCCACCACCGCCTGCGCCGCGCCGGCTCCGCCCTGCGGGAGAAGGAGCAATACCACCGCCGCACCGGCCAGCATCAGGATGGAGCCCGCCGCGAACGCATGCTGGAAACCGTCCACCAGCGCGGTGGGATAGGCCAGCGGACTGTGGATGGTGCGGACCACCCCGTTGAACTCGGTCGTCGAGATCGTCGAGAGAACAGCCAACCCGATCGCTCCCCCCACCTGGAGGAAGGCGTTGACCAACCCCGAGGCGAGACCGATGTCGTCCGGTGGCACGCCGGAGACGGAGGCGATCTGGAGCGGGACGAAGGTCATGCCCAGACCGAAGGCGAGCAGCAACATGGGGAAGAGCACGTCTCCTTCGAAGCTGCCGTGTACGTGGATGCGGGTCAGCCAGTACAGGCCGCCGGCGGCGACGGCCAGACCCAGCGCCATGATGTACTTGTAGCCGAAGCGCGTCACCAGCTGAGAGGTGAGCGCGGCCGAGACCATGATGCTGAGGGCCAGAGGCAGATAGCGAATGCCGGTCTGGAGGGCATCGTAGCGCAGGACGATCTGCATGTAGAGCGAGAGGAAGAAGAACATGCTGAACATGCCGGCGGCGGAGAGCCCACCCGCGATATCGGCGACGGTCACGTTCCGCTTCTTGAAGATGTCAAGACGGACCAGCGGATCTGCCGTCCGCAACTCCCGGACGATGAAGGCCGCGATGAGAACAACCGCGGCGGCGAGAAAACCGAGAGCGGTCGCCGAGCCCCAACCGGCGGACGGCGCCTTGACGACCCCGTAGACCAGGGAGACCAGGCCGGCCGTGACCAGGAAGGCGCCAGGCAGATCGAAACCTGCCCGCATCTCCGGCAACCGATCGTTGGGAATGAGCTGCGTCGCGCCGATAATCGCGGCAGCGCCGATCGGCACGTTCACGAACAGAACCCACTGCCAGCCCAGGTACTGCGTGAGAACCCCACCCAGCAGGACGCCGATCGCACCGCCGATTCCTGCCAGCGAGCCGAAGATGCCCACGGCGCGATTGCGCGCGGCGCCTTCCTCAAAGGTGCTGCTGACGATCGCCAGCGCGACCGGCGAGAGGATGGCGCCACCCAGGCCCTGCGCGGCACGTGCCGCCACCAGCCAGGCGGCGGAGTGCGCCAGCCCACCGGCGAGGGAGGCCGCGGAAAAGAGGAAGAGGCCGATCATCAGCATGCGACGCCGGCCGAACAGATCGCCGGCCCGTCCCCCCAGCAACAGAAAGCCGCCGAACATCAGGACATAGATATTGATGACCCACTGCAGGTCGGCCTGCGAGAAGTGCAGACCCCGCTGGATCGAGGGCAAGGCGACGTTCACGATGGACGCGTCGAGAATGACCATGACCTGGGCCAGGGCGGCCACCGCGAAGACCGCCCAGGGATTGATGTGACGCGCCTCGAGCCGCGCCGGTGCCTGTACCGCCATACGTTCCACTCCCGAAATCGACTTATCAGCACCCTGATAGAATCACATTATCAGAATGCTGATAATGCAGACAAGGTCACCATTCGGCAATAATCCGCTAGACAGAGGCGACGAGATGATCGGATATCGGGGCGCGACGGAAAAGACGGCGGCGGGCTACGCCATCCTCCAGGTCTATCGCATGCTTCGCCACGCGACCGACGATGCTCTGCGTCAGGTTGGTTTGACGACCCCGCAGTGGGCCGTCCTTGGCTGTCTGGCGAAAGCCGAATGCCTGTCCGGGGCCGACATGGCGCGCATCCACCATGTGACGCCGCAAACCATGAATACTATCCTGCACAACCTGCTACAGAGCGACCTCATCGTCCGCGAGCACCATCCCACCAACGGAACGGTCCTGCTGACCCGCCTGACGCCGCAGGGACGCGAGCGCTTCGAGGAGGCCACCCGGCGCGTGGAGGCGGTCCAGACGCAGATGATGAGTGCTCTGGACGAGCCCGAGCGCGACACGCTGGTCGCGCTGCTGAGTCGCTGCATGGATGGCCTGCGAGCCGGCGGTATCCCGGACGACGTGGGCTGCCCCGACTGACAGGGGCCACCGAGAACTCGGGCACAAGATGGCCCGTGCCGCGAGACTCTGGGTGAAGAATGGCACGGCACTGCGGTGACACCGTCGGGACTGAGGACCTCCGCTCCATGGTGGGAGATCCTGACGTTGCCGGTTCCCGACCAACCGTGTCCGGGATCACCACGATGCCGGTGTAGCGCAGTGCCCTCAGTCCCTGCGTTCTCGGTCGCCACGATGTTGGGGTGTACAACGCCGTCTGACGCCGTTAGCCGCCTCGTCCCAGCCGGCATAATCCGACCACGGCGGCCTCTACGTCGGCAAACGAGGGCAGGACGAGATCCGCTCCCGCCTCCTTCAGCTCCACCTCGCTGAACGGCCCCGTCGCCACGCCGGCGGTTTTGGTGCCATGCACGCGGCCGGCTTCGATGTCCAGCGGCGTATCGCCGATGAGGACCGTGCGGTCGGGCAGGACAAGCTGCCCCACCTGATCACTCGCCTTGGCCAGCGCCGCGGGTACCAGATCACTCCGTGTCACCGATTCCGTGCCGAACGCGCCGACGTCGAAGTAGCCGGACAGACCGGCCGACCGCATCTTGGCCCAGCCCACGCCTTCCACATTCCCCGTGAGCAGGGCGAGCATTCCGCCGGCAGCGTGCAGGCCGTCCAGCGTCTCCGGGACGCCGGGCAAGACCATGGAGCGGAGATCGCCCAGATTCTCCGCGACGTAGCGCTCCATCACGGCATAGGCACGTGGCATGCGCTCCTCGATTGCGCCATCAGGCACGCCGGCCCGCCGCAACGCCTCCACCAGCAGCCACGCGTCGGTCCGTCCTGCCGCCGAGATGCCGGCCAGCGAGCCCTCCACGCCGTAGACCTCCCGAATGGCCACGCCGAAGGAGTCCTGATGGACGGCCGTGGCTCCGCGCAGGAGCGTCCCGTCGATATCGAAGAGGTAGAGAATCATGCGCGACGTCCCCGGGTCACAATGACTCATGCCGGCGCGCGCCGGCAGCGCGTGTCAGGCCGCCCCGTACGGAGGACTGTATGGCCCATAACTTTACCCTCGTCGACGTCTTCGGCATCGAGGCATTCTCCGGCAATCCGCTTGCCGTGGTCCATGACGCCGATGATCTGGACACGGAGGAGATGCTGCGCATCACCCGCTGGCTGAACTTCTCCGAGACCACGTTTCTGCTCCGCCCCACCGTCAGTGAGGCCGACTATCGCGTCCGCATCTTCACCCCGGAGCGCGAGTTACCCTTCGCCGGCCATCCGACACTCGGGACCTGCCATGCCTGGCTCGCGGCGCGGGTGAACCCTCCTGGCCGCTCGACCATCGTCCAGGAATGCGGCGCCGGGCTGGTTCCCGTGGCGCGGCGCGACTCCGGCCTCGCCTTCGCCGCGCCGCCGCTGATCCGCTCCGGTCCGCTCGATGAGCCGAAAATCGCCGAGACATTGAGTGTTCTGCGTATCCCCCGCGACACCGTCGTCGACATCGCCTGGGCGGACAACGGTCCGGGCTGGGTCGCCGTTCTCCTCCGGTCCGCCGATGCCGTTCTGGCGCTCGAGCCGGAGCGCTGGCACGCGTCACGCGTCGATATCGGCGTGGTGGGTCCGTATCCGGAGGGACGTCCGGCCGCCTTCGAGCTGCGCGCCTTCTTCAGCGATCATCTCGGCACGATCCGCGAAGACCCGGTGACGGGCAGTCTCAACGCCTCGGTTGCGCAGTGGCTACTCGGTACGGGACGGGCGCAGGCACCCTACATGGCCTCTCAGGGAACCGCCCTCGGCCGCCAGGGACGCATCGAGATCACGCGTGACGATGAGGGTGAAATCTGGGTCGGCGGGCAGGCACGCACCCTCGTCGGGGGGCAGGGCGACTTCTAGCTAGATCCACCCCGAAGCCACTGGTCGCACCCAAGCGGGCATGGTCGAATATTCCCCCTTATGTGTGACATTCGCGTCTCGTCATCGTTCCCGGAGTAGAGATGGCGATGCTGGCGCGAGTCCTGATGATGGCAACGCTGGTGACGGCCGCAATCATGGCGGCCGGGTGCGGGGCGGTGCGATCGGCGGCAAAACGAGCCGGCGTCTGCCGGACGCCCCTGACCCTCACCTTGATTCCCGGCTTCCACATGCCGAACTCCCAGTGGTACGGTGCGCACTTCAAGTCGGCGCCGGACATTCCGCGGCGCCCCACCATCGTCCGTCTGCCCCTCTACCCGGGTCTGCACCGCTCCTCGCGGCCGCTGCCCTTTCCTCAGGGCATCGACTATCCGGCAACCGGCTACCTGAAGACCGCCCCGGCCACTTTCCTGAGTCACGCCTCCGTGACTCGGATCAACTCCTGGTACCGCAGGGCCTTTCACACCTGTGGATATCGACTCTCCGTCACCACAGGCATCGACGCGGCGGCCGACCTGAACTATGGCAACGGCATGGTCGGATACACATCTCTGCGCAACCCGCTCCTCAAGGTCGAGTTAGCCTACGACCACATCCGGCAAGGCGTGTTGGTGCTCTATGAGGCGGAGGAGATCGTTCTTCCGCCCCGGCCGGCCGGGTCGTACCTGCCCGGGGACATCGTCCGCATCTCGCTGAGCGGCGATTGGCCCGGCTTCCCCAAGTCAGGCACCATCACGAATGCCGCAGCTGTCCGTGCTCTGGTCCGAGCCGTGAATCACCTCCCTGTTAGCGCGAACGGTCCGTCATTCCTCTGCATGCGAATGCCTCCCGATCCCAACGTCGACTTCATCTTCTACCCGCGCCACGGTCATTCCATCCTCGTCACCGACATTCCGGCGTGCGGTGGTATCGTTCGCGTCGGACACTCTCGCTTACTCCAAGATCAGCCCGGCGGCATCTACGACACGGTCCGGCGCCTCGATCACGCCGGTCTTATCCACATCACCGCATAGTGGAGTAGTGTCGGGGGTGGAGAAGTCGACACAGCGTCCCGGAATGCTGCGGCTGCTGGTCGGCATGTTTTTTGTGCTGGCCGCGCTCCAGCTGCTCCAGGCACTCGTCGATGCGCCGGACGGTCGCCTCGTGGCGGCCCATCTTGTGGCGGCGGTTGGCTTCGCCGCAGGAGCGTTTGGGCAGCTCGTCAACCTGAAACGCCGGGAGATGGGCCGCACGGCGATGACGGTGGGAAGGGCCCTCCGGCTCCTGAGATCCGATGGATTGGACCGAACGATGGCCCAGCGCTGGATCGCACTGTCCGTCGGCGCTGTTGTCCTGCTGGTGATCGCCCTGGTCTTGTACGTCGCTTAGAGATCAAGCAGCGACAATGGCGTAGCACGAGGCGGAGGCGGTCATGGCCGAGGAGATCCCGGATGCGCGAGCCGAGCACGAGAAGGCCGTGCTGAACCAGGCGGCGGGGCAAGCGGCGTACGGCGTGCACACCCGCTTCACGGCTCAGACCGGCGACGCGGATACGCTCACCGAGATGTTGCTCGCCGCGGCGCGGGCCCTGGAGAGCAATGCCGACTGCCTCCTCTACGTCGTCAGTCGCGCCCCGGACGATCCCGACACCATCTACGTGACAGAGGCGTGGAGCAGCCAGGAGGCGCATGACGCATCACTGCAGCGAGAGGAGGTGCAGGCGACCATCCGGCAGGCCCGTCCGCTGATCGCCGGCATCACCGGCACGGAGATGCGTCCGGTCGGGGGAAAGGGCCTCTCGATCTCCCCGCCCTCCAGTTCCTGACAGGTGCCGCCGTGATGGCGAGCAGCCGGCAACACCCAGGCCCCTTCCTTGAACGACTCCAGCATCCACATCCCCGCCGCCCTTGCCGAGAACCGGCGCGATTGCCCGGATTGGCGTGCCGATAGGTAGTGGCCCGGCCGTAGTGACCCCATCGTGGTGGCTCCATCCCGGTGGCCCCACCGTGGTGATCCCGTAGCGATGGCCCTGTAGTGGTGGCTCTGTCGCGGTGGCCCTGTAGTGGTGGCCCCGAGTGGCCACCAGCCCTGGTGACGATAGCTGCACCCTGCGAGAAGGCCCTCGGGGCTGGCCGCCATTGGAGGCGGCCACTACGGCGGCGAGGACTTGACGCGCGGCACTACCATAGGACATGCAGATGGTCATCCCCTTCTGTCTTCTGGCCGCGCTGCTGGCCGTCGCGAGTTACCTCCTCGGCATCTGGGATATCATCACGCCCTATCTCCGCCGGCCAGGTCCAGAATCTCCCTCAGGACCGACTCTACCCCCGGCTGCCTCCGCGCACTCCTGGCGGGACGTCAGAGCCGGCAAGTCCTATGTGGACTACAGCGGATCGATTTCCCGGCGGACGATTCGGCGCGATCCGGGGAGTGGACATGGCAGATAACGAGCAGCCGCCTGCCGACGAGGGCACCGAGCCGGACAAACTCCGCGACCGGATTCAGGCTATGGCTCCGGTGCTACGGACATTGCCGCGCGGGACGCACGTCTGTGTCATGCAGGAAGGCGACGAGCTCTACCTCTACAACATCACCAGGGCCTTTGAACTGATCGAGGGGCGTCAGCCGGAGACGACCGTCAACGTCGCGGAGCGCGCGAAGTTGATTCACCCGCGCGACGCCGGGGAGCTGCCCGACGACAAGGTGCAGATCGACCCGGCGCGCGCCGAGACGGTTGATCTCTCCTATCCGGTCCTGGTCGTCGCGGGCCGTGACGAGCTCGACGGCAGCCGGGGACGAGTCATTGACGGCTGGCACCGTATCTATCGGGCATCCCGGCTCGGCATCGCGGAGCTGCCGGCCATCGTCATCTCCCCGGATGAGGAGCAACTGATCCGCATCGATCCTGGCGGGGATCAAGACGAAGGCTAGGTCCGGCAGCGGCCCAGGAGACCGAAACTCCCTCCGGCTACGCGTGGCGGCTCGTCCACCGGGTCAGCGCCTCCCACCGTCGAAAGGCCAGGTGCGCCATCTCGAGCGCCCGCTCTTCGATCTCCGCACGGCGTGTCCCCGGTGCCACAATCAAGGCGTAGCCGCGCCCCTCGAGATCCGGAACCCGCACCTGGAGTTCCGCGGTTGGAACGATATGGCAGCCGGTGAAGATCATGTCCTCCCAATCGACGACGGCCACCACGACCTCACGGGGGGACGCCTCCTCACAGGCGCGGGCAATGACGGCCGCGGCGGAGTGGAACAGCTCGGCGGCGTGGATGGTCTGCTTGGGGCGATCGAGCATCGCCCGGGTCACGTGAAAAGACATGGCATCGGACCCATACTCTACGATAAGAAGCTATGGAGGAGCACCTGCCCAGCACGCGGCGCCTCATCGTGGTTGCCCTCATCGCAGCGGCCGTCTTGTTTGGACTGGTCATCGCCATGGGGGGCGTGACGATCACCAGTCCATCCAGCATCGCCGTCGTGACCGTCCTGCCGACGCCGAAGACGGCTCCTCCCACCACCCAGCCGACCGGCCAGGTGAAGGGACGCGTGACGCTGTCGGTGCAACGGCTGGCCGCCGGCACCTGGCGCTTCCGCTACACGGTCCACGACACCGGCACCTTGCCGATCGCCGGCTTCCAGGTCAACGGTCCGACCGCCAATCTGTATCACATCGTCAACCCGGGATGGATCTTCTTCGGCAGCGGCGTCTGCGGCCAGAAGCATCCCGGTCTGCTGATCTACTGGTCGACCAACAGCACGCCGATCGAGCCCGGCAAGGCCGCGACGTTTGGGTTCGACGTGAAGACGCGCGGGACAATCCACGCCATCTACTCGGTCTCCTATGGCACCTCCGCACCCGAGTTCGGCTCTACGCGTGGACCAGCCGCCAGCAGCATTCCGGCAGCCGGCAGTTGCCATTAACCCGACGGGAGGGAGGAGCGCCCGGTCGGGGACGCCAGGTCTCGGCGGACGCCAGGGCCGACGGTTAACTTCCAACAGGCCGGCTATCCAGAGATCGACACGATGCTGCTCTCCCGCGATCACCTGCGCCGCGATTCTGACTGCCGCCTCGGCAAGAGACTACACGTGATCTGGCGGCTCTCACGTGGAAGCACACGTCGCAACACGCCGACGCGAAGACGGAGGTCGTCGGAGAGATTTCGGCGCGTGCACGCCGCGCAGTGATACCGTAGGAGCGAACAATATCTGGGATTCGGGAGGACCATGAGACGGCTGATCCTCGCGCTCGTCCTGGCGGTGGCCGTGCCCGCGCTCCCCTCGGTCACGTCCGCGGACTCTCCGGCCGCCGACACCTATACCGGCACCTGGCAGTCGAGCGCTCACTACCACTTTGATGTCCCCTACTGCACCGGAGTCGATCTTGACGTGACGATCCAGGGCACCATGACCCTCGTGGTGGACAGCCACGGGCAGGCAACCGGTTCGGTGAGCGGGACGGTCGGCGCGCCCGTCACCGACTGCGGCGGGCAGGATGTGTCGAGTGGGACGGGCAGCATCTCGGGTACGCTGACCGGCCGGCTCGATTCCTCCCTCACCCTCAGCGCCCCCGTCATCGACATGCATTGGGGAACCTACGTCGGCGGCGGGTATACCGTCGAGCAGTTCATCACCATGCCGGATTACACCTTCTCCGCTGCCGGCTATGACTGCGTCTCGGCCTCCGGCACGATCGCCGAACAGGGCTTCCCCACCGAGCAGATCGTGGATGACGGGCAGGGACACATGATGAGCGCACCCGGCACCGGGACGGCAGACGGCCAGTGGTCTGTCCACGGCGCCTCGGCCGCCGCCTATTCCGCGCAGAGCGCTCAGGTCGACCAGTTCATCGCGCAGAGTAACGCTCTCCTGGCCGCCCCACTGTCCTTCGCTCGGGCCCAGTCTGCCATTCTCGCTCCGCTCTCCGCCCTGCAGAACTCGGTCGGGGCCTGCCTGCAGACTCGCCTCACGACCTGGCGCACGCACGCCGCCTCCAATCTCCTGGCGTCCCTCCCCACGGGCAGCTCTCCGGCCGAGGCCCGCCAGGCCGGCGACGCGGTGCGTCTGTCCGACGCGCTCGATCCGTCGGTCACAGCGCAGGGGACGATTGTCGCGACGCGCGACGGCGCGGCCATCGATGCCGCTCTGACCGCCGGCGACTGGAGCAAGGCCGCGCTGATGGCCCGCGAGATTCTGCTCCTGGAAGGGGAGAGCGAAACGACCGTTCTGCAGGGTCGTCTCGACGCCGGACTCGCGAGCCGCTTAAGTGCGACCACCGCCGGGTCCCTGCGGAAGACGGCGCGCGCTGCCTACACGTTTGGTGATTCGGCAGACGCCCGGGCCGCGGTGCAGCGGCTGGTCACGATCACTCCCCACCCTTCCCGGAAGCGCTCGTTTTCCGCAGTTTTGCACGCCGGCATCGCTTCCATCCAACTCTCCTCCAGCGGCGATACCGTTACCTGGAAGTCCGTCTCCGGCGCCGTCCGCTACGTGGCCGTTGCCCTCTCCGGTGGCGCGCCGGCCTACGTCTGGTCCGGTTCGGCTTTATCCGTCACCTTCGGCGACACGAGCCTCGACGGCGTGACCGGAAGCGCGGAGGACGGTTGGACGATCGCGGCCCCGGCGCACCTCACCTGGCACGTCCTTGCCCTGGGAGTGCGCGGCCAGATTGTCGGGATCGGCTGATGGCGATGGAGGTAGGTCCGGTCACTTTACAGGGCCGCTCATTGCGGCTGGAGCCGCTCGCGGCGTTCCATGCCGCCGATCTCTTGCGCGTCGCCGGTGACAGGCGCACCTTCGATTACATGTTCAGCGCGCCTCCTTCCTGGAATGAAGAGGGTTTCCGGACCTACATTCGTGGGCTGGCGGCAATGGAGAACCAGGTCGCGCTCGCCATGGTACGTGAGGATACCGGCGAGGCGATCGGCGTCAGCACATACCTGGACATTCGGCCTTCCCACCGTGGCCTCGAGATCGGCAGCACCTGGATCGGCCCTCCCTATCAGGGCACGTTTGTCAATCCGGAGGCCAAATTCCTCATGCTGCGGCACGCCTTCGACGATCTCGGGGCCGTCCGTGTCCAGCTCAAAACGGACGGCCGCAATCTGCACAGTCAGGCTGCCATTCGCAAGCTGGGTGCTGTCTATGAGGGGACGTTACGAAAACACATCATCCTGCCGGACGGTTTCATTCGCGATACAGTGATGTTCAGCATCACGGCAGAGGAGTGGCCGGCGGTCCGAGAAGGGCTCATTCACCGTTTGGGATACCGACCTGCCTGATTCCGCGGTATAGCATGGATTGATGGCGGTCCACGAGCGAGCCGGTGCAGTTCCCGATGCGCCCTGGGCCGAGTATGCCATCCGCCTGGATCGCGCCCACCTGGCACACCGCACGTTTCTGCTCGGCGACGAAGGCGGCTTCGTCTTCTATGAGCCGGTTGCCGAGAACCGAACCGACACCAACCTCCTTCCGATCAAGTGGTTCGGCGCCTCGGAATTCGGCCGCAAATATCTAGAGGCGAACGTCGTCTGGGTGGTTCAGGGAGAGAAACGGACCCGTCTTGATTGCCGGAACCAAACCGGCTTCGTCCAGTATCTCGATCACGTCGAGCGCAGTTTTTTGGTCGGGGGACACATCGTCCGCCAGACGTTCCTGGTGCCCAACCAGTGGCGCGCCTTCATCATGAAGCTCGAAGCCGAGGGTGACCTCAGCTTCGAGATCGAGCCCGAATTCGACATGCGGTACTACCAGGCGTTCAACGAGGACTTCTCCGGATACGACGTCGCGATCAGTGAAGAAAAGCTACATGTGTCCAACCGCGTCGAGAGCCCGGAGGCCGGCAGCCTGACCTTCTACTGCTGTATTGCCTCACCCGACCGAGTTTGCTTTGAGGCCATCGCTCCCGACAAACGGCTGCGCCGCCATGTTTATGTCGAGGACGAGATGCGCGAGGAGTTGATTCAGCGCGCCTACGCGGAGACGCACGTCCAGGTGCCGGACGAGGCGCCGCTGTGGGACACCTACGAGACGACCGTCTACGCGCCGGCGATTATCCGGGGCACCGGCGCCGTGTCCCTCGTGTACGCCTTCAGCGACGTGCCCGATGATGCCGACAAGACGGCACAGTACGTCATCAGCCACTTGAGCGGCATTGAAGATCAGAAGCGCGCCGATGTCGGTCAGCGGTTGGAGCAGGGCTGCTTCTCCGTGGACCGCGCCGACGTCGACACCGTCTACAACCAGGTCCTGATCCGCTTCAATGATGCCCTGGTCGCCCGCGACGTGACGATCCATACGGCCGGCCGGACGGTCTCGCACTGGTACGCCATCTTCGCCGGGAACAAGTACTTCCTCGATGCCTGGAAGCGCGACGAGAACATCTCGCTGGCGGCGCTGCTCGACACCGACGACTACGTCACGATGCGCGCCATCCTCAACGAAACCTGGCAGTTCCAGGATGAGCGCACCGGCCGGCTGCCACATATCATCCGTCTCGGCGAGCCGCTCGTCTACTACTCGAGTGACGGCACGCTGTGGGCCTTGCAGCGCCTCTGGCAATACACCCATGCCAGTGGTGACACGAGCTTGCTCGACGCGAAGTACGACATGGTCGAGCACTTCTTCGAGGCCAGCCTCAATTTCGTGCAGCGAGGCCTGCTGCCGTCCGGCGGGATCATCGACCGAAGCTACCTGTGGGAGACCTGGGAAGATACTCCTTATACGCCCCGGGACGGCTACCCCGTGGAGATCGAGCTCCTCTGGCTCACGAACCTGCGCCACTTCATCCCCATCATTCGGTCCCGAAACCCCGCCCTCGCCACGCGCCTGGAGCAAACCCTGGCGGAGGGAATGAAAACGTTCGACCTCTTCACGCTGGATGGTTACCTGGCCGACAGCCTCACCTACGGCTGGCAACCGCGCCCCGAGCTGACCCCAAACCCCTACATCGCCTTCGGCCTCGATTTCCCGCTGCCGCCCGACCTGGCCCGCAGCATGGTGGTGCTGGCGCGACAGCAGCTGGCCGGCGCCTGCGGTATACGCAGTCTGGCTCTGCGAGACTGGGCGCACGTTCTCAGTCCCGAGTTCGTCGCCGACCACCAGTTTGTCACGAAGAGCGGCATGGCCAGCGTTGGCCTGTACAACTACCACCGCGGCATCGAGTGGCTCTGGCTGAACCAGTTCTTCGTCCAGGGAGAGTTGCGGTACGGCGACAACGATACGGCGTTCTCTCTCTACGTCAAGCCACTCGTCGACCGTGCTCTCGATCAGGGTGGCGTGGGCGGCCTCGGCGAACTCAACGATCTCCGCGGCCCGCTCGGCGCCGACTTCCAGGCCTGGAGTATGGTCTCGCTCATCACCTCGCTTCGTGCCTTCACCGGCATCCGTGTCGACGCCGAGGGCCGTCACTTGCACATTCGCCCAGCCCGCCCTCACTCCTTCCCAACAATCACCTGTCGCCGCAAGATCGGGGAGACGCGTTTCGAGGTCAGCGCTCGCCCCATCACAGGGGGCCACTCCGTCCAGGTTCGGCTGCTTGACCGAGCGCCGGACGGGTACACGCTCCACATCGGCGCCCGGGCCGCTGATCCCGACGCGGTCCACGTCCGTTGCACCGGTCACGCCGTGCCGGAGGATCAGATACAGCGTGTATCGCCGCCGGCGCCCGAGGTGGACGGCGAGGTCTGGGTCGTGGTCCCCTTCGATCGGGCGATAACGGTGGACTTCGTCGGTGGGGCAAAAGGGTAGAGGAAACCGCGCCGACAGCGACGTCGTCCCTCACCTCCCTGTATGGTGGGTATGGACACGGGAGGGTACATGCGGGACCGGCCAGGCTCGATACTGGGCGATCT
>JAJPIP010000106.1 GCA_021324655.1 Pseudomonadota bacterium | reverse complement strand
TCGACGAACGTCACAAGCGGGATGTTGAAGGCATCGCAGAACCGGACGAAGCGCGCGGCCTTGCTCGACGAGTTGATGTCTAGAACGCCGGCGAGAAAGCGCGGCTGATTGGCCACAATGCCGACCGGATACCCGTCGAGCCGGGCGAATCCCACCACGATGTTCTGCGCATACGACTCCTGCACTTCGAAGAAGTCCTCGACATCCACCACCTCGTGGATGATGTCCTTTATGTCGTAGGGCTTGGCGGGTGACTCCGGAATGATGCCGGCCAACATCGGACTCTCTCTGTCCGGGTCGTCTTCCGGCTCGACACGCGGCGGATCCTGGAGGTTGTTGGAGGGTATGAATCCGAGTAGGCGCCGGACGTCGGCAAAGGTATCTTCCTCGCTCGCGCCGGCGAAGTGCGCTACCCCGCTGCGCGTGGCGTGCGTGTCCGTCCCGCCCAGTTGTTCGTGCGTCACTTCCTCTCCGGTCACGGTAGCCACAACATCCGGGCCGGTAATGTACATATACGAGATCCCGCGCACCATGAAAATGAAGTCGGTGATTGCGGGGGAATACACCGCTCCGCCCGCCGACGGACCAGCGATCACCGAGATCTGCGGAACGACACCGGACGCGCGAACGTTGCGCCAGAAGATATCGGCATATCCGCCGAGCGCCACGACTCCTTCCTGGATGCGCGCGCCTCCGGAATCGTTGATACCGATAATCGGCGCGCCCGTTTTCATCGCCAGATCCATGATCTTCACGATCTTCTCGGCGTGAACTTCCCCGAGGGAGCCACCCAGGACCGTGAAGTCCTGCGAGAACACGAAGACCTGACGTCCGTCGATCGCACCCCACCCGGTGACGACGCCATCTCCCAGGAATCGCTTGTCCGGCTCCAGCTGCTCGGAGCGAGCCGCCGCGAATCTGTCCAGTTCGACAAAGCTTTCCGGGTCCAGGAGGAGCTCTACCCGCTCGCGTGCCGTCAGCTTGGCGCGCTCGTGCTGGCGCGCCTCTGCGTCCGCCCCGCCCGGGTGCTCGGCAATCTCGTCAAGGCGTGCCAGACGCTCAGCCGGGCTTTCGAAGGTCGACCGCGCGCTATCCGTCGTCATGTGGCCACTACAGGCTCACCCCGCTTTGGGTATGCGGCGCGGGGTTGAGGAAAGTACCGAACACGCTTCGTAGCGTCGCCGAGACTTCGCCGATCGTCGCATACACGGCATGCGCGTCCTTGATCGGGTAGAGGAGGTTGTCGTCCCCGCGGGCAGCATCGGCCAGCCTCCGCAAGGCCGACGCAACGGCGCCGTCATCGCGCTCCGCCCGCAGACGTTCCAATCCTTCCACTTGCCGCCGTTCCAGCTCCGGGTTTGGCTCGAGCACCTCGATGCGCTCGACTTCAGCCTGCCGGTAGCGATTAACCCCGACAACCGTGCGCCGGCCGGACTCGATGGCCCGCTGCTGTCGGTACGCCGCCTCTTCGATCTCCGCTTGCACGTACCCCGCCTCGATCGCGGCAATTGCCCCGCCACGCTCCTCGACTTGCTCGATGAGCTCCCGCGCCTGCCGGACCATGGAGTCAGTCAGGTACTCGATCACATACGCCCCGCCGAAAGGATCGGCGACGGCCGGAACTCCGGTCTCGTCTGCGATGATCTGTTGCGTCCGCAGCGCCAGTGTCGCGGCCTGCTCTGTCGGCAAGGCAAGCGCTTCGTCGTAGCCGTTGGTGTGCAAGCTCTGCGTGCCGCCCAACACGGCGCTGAGAGCCTGCAGCGCGACGCGGACCACGTTATTGAGCGGCTGTTGAGCGGTGAGCGTCGACCCGCCGGTCTGGGTATGGAACCTCAGGAGCAGCGAGCGCGGATTGTGGGCTTCGAAGCGGTCCCGCATGATTTCAGCCCACAACTGGCGCGCCGCGCGAAACTTCGCTACTTCCTCGAGAAAGTCGCTGTGTGCATTGAAAAAGAACGACAGGCGCGGGGCGAAGTCGTCCACGGCGAGACCGGCATCGATCGCCGACTGCACATACGCGATAGCGTTGGCCAGCGTGAAAGCGATTTCCTGCACGGCGGTGGAACCGGCCTCGCGCATGTGGTATCCGCTGATGCTGATCGTATTCCAGCTCGGAATCTCCTGGCGGGCGTAGGCCATGAGGTCGGTAACGAGTCGCATCGACGGGCGCGGCGGATAAATATAGGTGCCGCGCGCCGCGTACTCCTTCAGAATGTCGTTCTGAACGGTGCCGTTTAACTGGTGTCCGGCGACACCCTTCCGCTCACCGGCCAGTTGATAGAGAACGAGCAGAGATGAAGCGGTGGCATTGATGGTCATCGACGTACTGACGGCATCGAGCGGAATGCCCTCGAGCAGCGTCTCCATATCAAGCAGGCTGTCGATCGCCACTCCGACGCGGCCCACCTCTCCCGTTGCTCGGGGACTGTCCGAGTCGTAGCCCATCTGCGTGGGCAGATCGAACGCGACAGACAAACCGGTCTGACCCTGTTCCAGAAGAAAGCGAAAGCGCTCGTTCGTCTCCTGCGCCGTGCCGAAGCCCGAGTACTGCCGCATGGTCCAGAGACGCCGGCGATACATGTCGGTGTGGATGCCGCGTGTGAACGGGTAGCGGCCGGGCGGGGGTTTGGCTGTTCCCGCGCCCTGGTCGTAGAACGCGGCCAGCGGAATCCCGGAAGGTGTCTCGACAGGCTGCTCAGCGGCTGACATGAGCGCGCGCTACGTCGCTGCTCCCAGGCGCCGAGCAGCCAGATCCGCTACCTCTGCAATCGTGTTGGCGACCGGCACGCCAACCTTCTCAAAAGCCTGGACCTTGTGCTCCGGTCCTCCCTGGCCCCCGGTGATGATGGCTCCGGCGTGTCCCATCCGCTTTCCGGGGGGTGCCGTCCGTCCCGAAATGAACGCGACCACGGGCTTGGAACCGTGATCGCCGATGTATCGAGCCGCATCCTCCTCATCGGTCCCACCGATTTCGCCGATGAGCACGATGAGGTGGGTATCGGGGTCGGCATTGAATAGCTCCAGAGCGTCCGTGAAGGACGTTCCGATAATGGGATCTCCCCCGATGCCGAGCACGGTACTCTGTCCGATATTGCGCGACGAGAGCTCGTTGACCATCTCGTAGGTCAGGGTTCCGCTGCGCGATACCACGCCGACGTTGCCCTCTTTGAACAACTGGTTCGGCATGATGCCCACCTTGGACTTGCCGGCGCTCACCAGACCCGGGCAGTTGGGCCCGATCAATCGCAGGCCACGGTCCTTCACGTAGCGGTAAGCGCGCGCCTCGTCATGTATAGGGGTTCTCTCGGTGATGGCGACGATGAGCGGAATGCCGGCGTCCGCCGCCTCCATCACGGCATCGGCGCTTCCGGGCCCGGGGACAAAGCTGACCGAGCAATTGGGAGAGGTCTTTTCTATCGCTTCCCGCATCGTGTCGAAGACCGGCACGCCATCGACCTCCGTCCCGCCCTTTCCCGGCGTCACCCCCGCGACCACCTGGGTACCGAACTTCTTCATCTGGTCGGCGTGAAAGCTTCCCTCGCGGCCCGTCAGTCCCTGCACGACCACCCGCGTGTTCTGATCGATCAAGATCGACATGTTTACTGGCCTCCCACCGGTGCCGCATGCTTTTCATGCACCTGGCGGATGATGGTCGTTGCCGCGGCATCGAGGCTCGGTTCGGGCGTGAAGGGGGAGTCTTCCAGGAGTTTGCGTCCTTCTGCCTCGCGGGTGCCGGCAATACGGATGGCGATCGGAACTTTGATGTCCATCGTGCTCGCCGCTTCGAGGAGCCCCCGCGCGACTTCATCGCCGCGCGTGATGCCTCCGAAGATGTTCATGACAATACCCTCGACTTTGGGGTCCATCAGCACGATCTGAATCGCCTGCCGCACCACTTCCGCCCGTGCCCCGCCGCTCACATCCAGAAAGTTGGCCGGCTGCCCGCCGAGTCGCCGCACGGCGTCCATGGTCATCATGGCGAGGCCCGCGCCGTTGGCGATGATCCCGATATTCCCGTCCAGCTTCACGTACGGGACGTTGTGTTCGGCAGCGTAGCGCTCCACCGAATCGTTGATGGACTCCGCCTCGTACTGGGCTAAATCGGGGTGGCGGAACAAAGCCGAGTCGTCGATGTCGATTTTGGCATCGGCCGCGATGGCGTTGCCCGCATCGGTCACCGCGAGGGGATTGACCTCTGCCAACATGGCGTCCTTGTCTTGCGTCACCCGCCAGAGCCCGCCCAGAATGCCCTGCAGCCCTTTGAATGCACCGCGATCAAAATCGGCCCGAAACATGGCGTCGCGAATTTGGTAGGCGAGGAGACCGAAGCTTGGGTCTATGGGGACCTTGATGATGGCATCGGGATGCTCGGCGGCTACCTCCTCGATGTCGACGCCTCCCATCGAGCTCAGCATGAGCACGAATTGACGTCGCGCGCGATCAAGGGTGATCCCCGCGTAATACTCTTTCGCGATCTTCTGCTGCTGTTCTACCAGCACCTTCTCGACGGTCAGCCCCTTGATGTCCATTCCCAGGATCTGCTGTGCCACCTGCCGTGCGTCCTCCGGCGTGTCGGCCAGCTTGATGCCTCCTGCCTTGCCACGTCCGCCAACCAACACCTGGGCTTTGACTGCAACCGGTCCGAGCCGCCGCGCGATCTCCTCCACCTGATCGACCGATTCGGCCACCTGACCGTGGGGCACCGGGACCCCCGCCTTCCGGAGAAGATCCTTCGAGACATACTCCTGCAATTTCATGCGGTCTCCGACCTCCCGTTCATCAGCCGTCCGGCGGTGCCTCGCGGATAACGGCTACATCCTTATACCGCATCCCTGGCTGCGGCGGTCCGGCGGCGCGACCGTTGCTACAATCCGGCAACGGGCAGATGGCGATGGGGAGACGTGACGGGTCATGGTGATCGACCGGGTAGCGCTGGAATCGATCCTGGCCCGAGTCCAGAAGCCGGCCCGTTACACGGGCGGTGAATGGAATGCCGTCCACAAGGACCACGCCGCGACTCGGCTGCGCATCCTGTTGAGCTACCCGGATGCGTACGAGGTGGGCGTGTCCAATCAGGGGGTGCAGATCCTCTACAGCATCCTGAACCAGCGCCCCGACTACGTCTGCGAGCGCGTCTACGCTCCGTGGCCCGACATGGAAGCCGAACTGCGTGCCCACCAGCTCCCGCTCTTCAGCCTGGAGAGCAAGACGCCGTGCCGCGACTTCGACATCATCGGCTTCTCCCTGGGCTACGAGACGGTCTACACCAATGTACTGACGATGCTCGACCTGAGCGGCATCCCGCTTCGCGCCGAGCAACGCGACAGCCGGCACCCACTCGTTGTCGCCGGCGGTCATAGCGCTTTCAACCCTGAGCCGATGTCCGCGTTCATCGATGCGTTTTGTATCGGCGATGGAGAGGAGGCGATGCAGGATCTCGCCGATCTGGTCGCAACGGATCCCGGGCAGGATCGACAGCGCCTGCTCCGGAAAATCGCTGAATTGCCGGGCTGGTATGTCCCGTCGCACTATGCGGTGAGCTACCACGCGGACGGTACCCCGGCGGTCATCGAGGGCAAAAGGGTGGCCAAACGATACGTTGCGGAGCTGCGCCGCGAATGGTATCCCGCGGCGCCCGTCGTCCCCTCGGTACGCCCGGTCCATGGCCGGGCGCAGGTAGAAATTGTTCGGGGGTGCACGCGAGGCTGCCGATTCTGTCAGGCGGGCATGGTCACCCGCCCCGTCCGCGAGCGATCGGCGGCCCAGATCCGAGAGCTGGCCGCCGAGGCGTTGTCGTCCACCGGCTACGACGAGCTCTCTCTGCTTTCGCTCTCCAGCAGCGACCACAGCGAGATCGAAGAGATCGCACGTAACGCGGCTCAGGAATATTGCGCGGACGGCGTCGCTGTGGCCTTGCCTTCGCTCCGCATCGAGTCGTTTTCGGTTGGACTCGCCGATGCGGTTCGGGAGGGCAAGAGGGCCGGCTTCACCTTCGCTCCGGAAGCCGCCACCGAGCGGCTGCGCCGCGTAATTAACAAAGTGATCCCCGATGAAAAGCTTCTCGCGACGGCGGATGTCGTGTTCTCGCGGGGCTGGCGCACCGTCAAGCTCTATTTCATGATCGGGCTTCCCACCGAGACTGATGATGATGTTGTCGCCATTTGCCGGCTCGCGAAGCGCGTGCTCGACGTCGGCCGCTCGTACCACGGGCGTGCGGCTCGGGTCCACGTCGGAGTGTCGACCTTCGTGCCGAAGCCGCACACTCCTTTCCAGTGGGCCGCGCAAGCGGACCGCGATACCATCGGCCGGCAGCAGGAAATTCTGCGGCGCGAAGGGCGGGCGCAGGGACTCAAGATTGACTGGAACGACATGGATGCCAGCGAACTCGAGGCGTTGCTTTCCCGTGGCGATCGCCGACTCAGCGACGTCATCGAGCGGGCGTGGCAGCTGGGTACGCGATTCGACGGGTGGCGCGAGTGGTTCCGGTGGGATGCGTGGCAACAGGCCCTCGACGAGCGTGGTCTAAGCCTCGACTGGTATTGCCATCGGGAGCGGGCGCGCCATGAGACCCTGCCATGGTCCCACATCGACGCCGGTCCCAGCCCGGAATTTCTCTGGTCGGAGTACGAGAAGTCCCTGCAAGCGGGTATGACGGACGACTGCCGCTACGGCCGTTGCGTCAAGTGTGGTATCAACCCGCGGGACTGCGGCGACGCGCACCGGATCCGGAAGACGATCCGGCTGGAGTTGAAACGCGAGCGGCGCGTCGGCGCGAGCTGACGGGCCTCAGAAACTGCGGCGCGACAGCACGGTGTCGGCGGCGGCGGCGACAACGGCGCCGCCAAGAAGAACGACCGGGGACCAGAGGTGGGCGGCGAGCGTGGCGCCGTTCAGAACGGCAAACGCGCCCAGCAAAATACCCCGACGAACACTACCGGAGAGCGAGGGCGCCGTGCCGAACCGCCGCTCGGCTGCGTACGCAACAAGGGCGCCCGTCGATGCCAGCGCGAGGCCGAACGGAAGGAAAAAGGCCAGGTAGGTGAGCAGACGGGCCGGCGGCAAGGTGAGGACAACGAGTGCCCATAATGCCCACGCGGCGAGCGCAACGACTGCCAGAGCCGCCAGATAATGTCGGTCCGGCGACAGGCGCCGGCGCGAGGTTTTTCGCCGGCGAACGTCTCCGAGGTAGATGATTCGTCCGGCTTCGTCTCGGTCTCTGTCATCCAGCGTCGGTCGCATCGCCTTCCTGTCCGCGTCGGTACGAGCTAACTATACCCAGGAAACAGGACAGCCTCAAGACCCCGAGGGCCGAATTGCCCATTCGAAGTACCTGCTCCCGGCCGGTAGGTCCTGCCACGGTAGAATCCTTTGATTCCCTAGCCGGTGCCGCACAATCATGACAGAGCAGTTTCCAATCTACCTCCACAACACGCTGGGCCGACGGGTTGAAGAGTTTCAGCCACAGAATCCGGATGAGGTCCTGGTCTACACCTGTGGTCCGACCGTGTACAGCTATCAGCACATCGGTAATTTCCGCGCCTTCCTCTTCGCGGACACCTTGCGCCGCGTTCTCGAATACAACGGCTATCGGGTGCGCCACGTGCGCAACATTACAGATGTCGGACACCTCACGAACGAGACCCTCGGCACAGGTGTGGACAAGATGGAGGCAGCGGCTCGGCGGGAGAATCTGACGCCGCGTGAGATTGCCGACCACTTTACCGAGATCTTTCACCGCGACCAGGCCCTCCTGAACATTCTTGAACCGACCGCCGAACCTCGCGCCACGGAGTACATCCCTCAGATGATCTCGCTCACCGAGCGCCTCATCGGGCGCGGGTACGGATACTGCGTCAAGGGAGATGTCTACTACGACGTCGACAAGTTTCCCTCCTACGGGATGCTCTCCGGAAATACAGTGGAGGACTTGATCGCAGGGGCGCGCGTTGAAGTCGGAGAGGGAAAGCGCTCCCCGGCCGATTTCGCTCTGTGGAAGGCCGCGGCGCCGGACAAGCTGATGCGATACGAGAGCCCCTGGGGAATGGGTGTCCCGGGGTGGCATCTCGAGTGTTCCGCTATGGCACTTGACCTTCTTGGCGAGACGCTCGACATTCATACCGGTGGCGAGGACCACGTCTTTCCGCATCATGAGGACGAGATCGCGCAGAGCGAAGGAGCAACCGGCAAGAGATTTGCCCGGTACTGGTTGCACAATGCGTTTCTTCAGCTAAGCGGTGCCGAAAAAATGTCGAAGTCGGTCGGGAACATCTTGACCGTCGGAGACCTGGCCGAGCGCGGCATCCACCCGCTGTCGTACCGGTACTTCACGTACCAGGCCCATTACCGCACACCCCAGAACTTCACCTGGGAGGCGTTGGAAGCGGCCCAGACCGCTCTGTACCGCATTTACGACCAGGTGGCCGACTTGCTCCAATCATCCGAGCCCGCCGGCCTGACGGAGTCCGGTGCAGCGGTGAGGAATGCGTTCCGTGAGGCGATCAATAACGACCTGGCCCTGCCGGAAGCGGTAGCGGTCCTGAACACGATGCTCAGCAACAGCACGCTTCCGCCTGAGGACAAGCTCTCCCTTCTCGACGACTTCGACCGCGTGCTGGCGCTCGATTTGCTGGCCGTGGGCCGGGGGCTGATCGTGGCTGGTCCTGCCGAGAGGGAGATCCTGGACCGGCGCGCCCAGGCACGCGCCGAACGAGACTGGGCTCTCTCCGACGAGCTGCGGAGCAAGTTGGCCGCCGGTGGTCTCGACGTGAAGGATACGGCGCAGGGACAGCGGTGGACGCGCAGCGACGTGCTACCGCGCGTACAGGCGCCGCAGACCGGCGCCGGCCACTAGACCGGCGGGAGCCGCTGCCGCGCCGCCGGCGGCCAGCCCGAGGAGTGCCGCTAAGGGATAGACGGCGACCGTGGCTACCTGGGCGATTGTGTCCGCAGGGGACACGCCGTACGATGCAATGTAGAGCCCCGTGACCGATGCGAGCAGAGCCGCGCCGGTCAAGCCCCCCGCTACCGCGAATGCCAGGGCGGAGAAGAGGACGGGATGGGAAGCCCCGGCGCGGACTCGCCGGCACGCCGACGACCCGGCCAGCAGTCCGGTGAGCACGGCGACGGCGACCGGCAGGAGCGCGAGTGGCCTGGCGCCGCCCGGCAGATTCGCCGTTGCCCACTCGGTTCCTTGCCACGTCAGATCACCCATGAGGAACCCGATCAAGAGGCCGAAGGGGAATGTCACGCGCCAATACTACTCGCTCTGCCTGACCCTTTGCTGGGACCATCCGGCGGACGGGCTAGACTGGGTCGCGCCGGGCGAACCGGTGCTGGAAGATCAGGAGAAGGAATGAACAAGCGAAAAAAGGTAGCGTGGCACAAGCGTCTGAAGGCAGAGCGAAAGAAAGAGGAGAGGCGGCGCGCGGAGGCGACGCCGACACCGCCTAGGGCCGGCAGGGGTGGATCGCGTTCAGGATCCGCAACGCCTGCCGTGCCGTCTTAACGGGCACCACGCGAACATTGTGCGCGTGGGCGCGAGCCGGATTGACGTTGTCCGGATAGTCGGGAACCAGAAAGAGCACCGCTCCTTTTTGCTCCGCCGCCACGACCTTCTGGGGAGCTCCGCCGATCGCGTACACGCTGCCGTCTGGCTCGATTTCACCGGTGCCGGCAATTCGGCAGCCGTGGGCGAGGTCGCGATGTTCGAGCCGCTCCACCAAACCGAGCGTGAACATGAGGCCGCCTGAGGGGCCGCCAATGTCACCCGGATTGATGTTGATCGAGACGGGCATGTGGATGCGATTCTGCGCCTCGATGCCGATCACTGCCTTGCCCGAGACGGACTTCGTGGGGACGTGAAGCAGCACTTTCTTCGCGTGCCGGACCACACTCAGGGTCACGACGGAACCGGGCCGCCGCGCCTTGATGACCGCCGACACCGCTTCGATCGTCGGGGTCGCTGACCCGTCTACTCCCTCAATGATGTCTCCCACGTGCACCTTCCCGTCCGCCGGGTAGTGGGGGAGTACCAGGACCACGACGGGACCGTTCAGATAGGATAACCGGTAACCCGCCAGACGGAGCGCCACGATCTCGGCTGTCTGAATACTCTGGCGCATGAGCTGGTTGTTGAGCTCCTCGTACTGCGCGTTCGAGAGATTCCCCGACACCGCCTGCGCCTTGTCGAGCTCGGTGTTGGGCTGGGTCTCCCAATACAGCTTCTCCAGCAGGTGGTCGACCGGAATCACTCCGACGTCAACCATGTACAGCCGGCCGGCCCCCTTGGGGGGCGGGTACCCTTTCATGTGAATAAATCGTTGAACGGGTAGCGCGTCACCGGGAACAATGGCGTAGTAGTGAACCGGGACAAGCTCCAGGGCTCCGGCCGCCGCCGCCAACACGACGAGCACGACCGTGACCACACGAGACCAGATCCGCGTCCCGCCGGCGGGCACGATATTAACCGGCGAGGACATCCGGACTCCCGGCCCGCGTGAGCGGCGCGTGAAAAAGCTGGACTCGCTGCCGACCCACCTCATCAAACTCGACAGTCACCAGCGTATTTCGTCCACTTCCCTCAACGGCCACGACCGTGCCCGGCCCCAAGCGGACGTGGACCACGCGTTCCCCGAGCTTCACGGAGGTAAGGCGAGGTTTGGCGCTCCGGCGGGGAGAAAGCCGCACCGTCACATGACGGCCCATCTCAGCGACGAATCGGCTGCGCTCTCCGAGCAGCGCGTGACCCCCCAGAAACCGTGTATACGCGTGAGTCAAAGCGAGCCTTCTCCGGGCTCGCGTCATGCCGACGTAGCACAGACGTCTCTCCTCCTCCACGCCTCCAGGACGATCGAGAGCGCGGCGGTGAGGGAGCAGTCCCTCTTCGAGTCCTGCCAGGAAGACGACATCAAACTCCAACCCCTTCGCGGCATGGAGCGTCATCAGCGCCACCCCGCCCCGGGCCGGCTCGTCACTAAGGGTGAGGCGATCTATGAGGTCATGGAGCGAGGCGCGCCCCATATCTCGCACGATGGATTGCAGCTCCTGCAGATTTTCCATTATCGAGTCTGTCTCATCCTCGGTTGCGGCCACGAGGTCGGTCGCGCACCACGCGGCCCGCTCGACGACCACGGCAAGTGGCTCAGTGCGAAGTGCTCGTAGCTCTCGCAGCGCCTGGGCGAGGCGAGACAGTTGGAACGCCGCCGCCTGCGGGACGCCCTCGGGGTTCGCCCACACCTCATCCCAGGGCCGGTCCTCTGCCTGCCTCCGGAGGGCATCGAGGCGACGCGAACCCACCCCCGTGACCGTCGATGTCAGATACTCGGCCGCCTCGTCATCGGGTCCAAGCGTCAATCGGAGCCACGCCAGCGCCCGCCGAATCTCCGGACGCTCGTAGAATCGGCGTCCGGCATGAACATGATAGGCAAGTCCGCGTCGTATCAGAGCGTCCTCGATGGCCCGTGACTGGGCGTTGGTACGGTAGAGGACGGCGATGTGGGCGAGGGGCACGCCCTGCCCGGCCTCACGCGCAATTTCGTCCGCGATCCAAGCCGCCTCTTCCTTCTCATCATCGGCGGCGAGGCAAACCACTTCCGCTCCTGCATCGTTCGGCGTCCGGAGCGACAGCCCGAGCCGTCCTGGATTGTGCTCAATCAGCGCACCCGCCGCGCGGACGATGCGCTTTGCGCACCGGTAGGACTCCTCGAGACGAATAATCGTCGCGGCGGGGAAATCGTCCAGGAACCGGCTCGTCGTGCCACTGTCTGCATATCTCCACCCGTAGATGGCCTGGTCTTCGTCGCCGACGGCCGTGAGGAGGTCGTGGGGCGGCGCCAGCAGGCGTACGAGTTCCTGCTGGACTCGATTCGTGTCTTGATACTCATCGATGAGGACTTCCTCGTACTGGCGCCGGCACCGATCACGAACGCTTTCGTCCGTTCGAAGGAGTTGCACCGAAAGGGCAAGCAGGTCGTCAAGATCAAGAGCAGAGGCAGACCGCAAACCCGATGCGTAGCCTCGAGCATACTCCACCAACGCGCCCTGCTCGACACCGTACTCTCGCACGACCGTAGGGAGCGGCGCGCCGTTCTTGAGCGCCGAGAGGGCATGCGCAACGCGGGTAACCTGGGGCGGGGGGAGATTCAGGCAAACCGCCAAGACGTGCCGCGCCTCGCCGGCGCTCAGCAAGCGAAAATCACGGTCGATGCCCATGCGGTTTGCGTACCGGCGGAGCAGAGCCTGGGCGGCCCAGTGAAAGGTCCCGAGCCGGAGACCGTGCTCGTCACCAACCAACTGTCCGACGCGGGTTCGCATCTCTCCCGCCGCCCGATTCGTGAAGGTCAGTCCTAAGATGCGCTCGGGCGGCATCCCGTTCGCGATGAGCCGAGCGATCCTCAGGGTGATGACCCGTGTCTTTCCCGTACCGGGGCCGGACAGGACCAGCAGGGGACCGCTATCGAACTCGACAGCCGCCCGTTGAGCATCGTTCAGATGTAGTTCGGATGTACGAGCCATTCGGCCGGGGCGATGCAGCTAACCAATGATGTGAATGTCAGCGTCACGGCCACCTACACGCACTAGGCTCGATAGCGTTCCGATCGCGGCCCGCAAATCGGTCTCGACGTCTGCCCAATAGGAACGGTCCGGTACATCACCCAGTGTGTCGATGCCGATGCTGGCACGCTGCAACGCGCGCCAGGCTGCCTCGCCGGGGTACCCGGCATCGGGCAGCAACGACCGGGCATCGGACACAAAGCGCCGCAGCTGACCGCGCTCGTCGGGACTCGGTGCGACACCGCGAACCAACCGCTCGACTACGCCGAGCGCGGCTTGCGCCATATCGCACAACTCAAGTCTTGCTTCTCGTGTGTCCATCATCGCATCTAGAGCAGTATCCATACCGCCCTGCCGCATTGTACGCCAGCGTCTTGCCGCTACGCGGCTTGCATTTGCTCGTACTCGCCGAGCAGGAGGGTGTAGTGGTCCAGGTACCGCTCGTACTCCCCCTCGCACTCACCACGCCGCTCCATGTCGAAGAGAATCTCGGCGCCGCGTGAGAGGCGCTCTTCGAGCACCTCGACGTCGCTCTCCGGCTTGACCTGAATCATCATGCCCTCCTCAACGCATGCGACCTTAAAACAATATTAGTACACGCGTCCTATATTGTCAATGGTCGCATTGTCGTGACCGATCAGCGCACGGAAGCGCGACATCGACACGCCCCGCCGCCGACAGCCGGCCGCGGAGCTCGGGCGTTCACGGCCTTAACCACCCCTGTCGCAGGGTCCGGATAACCAGCGAGGCGTGTCAGCTGGGGTCGATGCGATCGGCGAGTGCCCGCAGACCCTCCGCCAGACGCGCTTTCGCGACGTCCGCAAGGAGATCAAGGACCCTGACTTCCCCTGAGGGTGGCGGCTGAGACGTGGGCGGCGAAGCGGAAATCGGCGCAGGAGCTGCCGGCGGGCCTCCCGCCGTGCCTGCCCCGACCGGTTCTGGCCCGCCGGGCTCAGCATCCGGGAGTGGCGCCGTGTCCTCGGGCGCCGCCCGATTCTCCGCGTCGCTGGGAGCCGCCAATTTCTGTTGCAGGCATTGGGCAAATTCGCGTACGAGCCGGTTCGCCACATCCTGCATGATGCCGCGCCCGAACGTCGCGACACGGCCCGTCACGTCCACCTGAGACACGACGGAGATGTCGGTGCCGTCGGAACCTTCCTGGACGTGTACGGTGACGGTCCCTGCGGCGTTTCCCTGGCCCTGGGCCGTCCCCTTTCCCTGCAGCACGATGGTGCGGGCGGCCTCGTTCGCCTCCATCGTCATCTCACCGCGGTAGCTCATCTGGACCGGGCCGAGTTTGATCTTGATCAGCCCGCGAAAGCGGTTGTCGGAGAGCATTTCGGTGACCTGCGCGTTCGGGACGCAGGGGACCACTTCTTCAATCTGTGTCAACAATGACCAGACTTGCTCTGCCGACGCGGCCACGGTGAAGGAGTTAGTGAACTCCATAGCCCTTCCTCAGGAAATTTGCAGCGCTCGCTCGAGGGCGCGCCGCGTGAGCACCCGGGCGAGATGTCGTTTGTAATCCGGACTCGCCTTCAATTCGGGCGCCGGGTCCAGGCCGTCGGCCGCCTGCTCGGCCGCGGCGCGAACGACCTCCGGCGACACCGGTTGACCTTGCAGGGCTGACTCCACGGCCCGCGCCCGAACCGGGGTCGGCCCGACGTTGGTGAGAATGACGTCCGCCCGGTCGATGGTTCCATTGCGGCGCGCCACGCTGACGGCCGCTCCCACGATCGCCCAATCGCCCGCGCGCTGCCGGAACTTCTCGTAGGCCTGCGCTTTGCCGTCTTGAAAGGGAATGCGGACTTCCGTCAGAATCTCTTCCGGCTCGAGCGCCGAGGTCCAGATGTCCTGAAAGAAATCCGCCGCCGCGATCACGCGCTCGCCGGAGCGGCTTCTGGCAACCAGCTGCGCACCCAGGGCGAGGGCCGCCGCGGGCAGATCGCTGGCAGGATCGGCATGGGCCAGACTCCCACCCACCGTACCTCGATTCCGGACTTGCATGTCGCCGACCACCGCGGCGCTATCCGCCAGCAGACCCGCCCGGCGCCGAACCGCCTCCGAGATGCTGACTTGATAGTGCGTTGTCATGGCGCCTATCGCGAGGTGATCGCCTTTCTCTTCGATGTAGCGCAGGTCGGGTATCTTTCCGAGGTCGACCAGAAGCTGCGGTGTTGCGAGGCGCAGCTTCATAAGCGGGAGTAAGCTGTGCCCGCCCGCGATGAGCTTCGCGTCGTCGGGGTGGCCAGCCAGGAGCGCCATAGCCTCCTCAAGGGATGCGGGCGCGGCGTAATCAAAGGCTGCAGGAATCACCGGTTCCTCCTCGATCGAGAGGTGCAGCGGTCAAGCGCGGGCAAGCTGCTCGGCAGCCGTCTGCACCGCCTTGACAATATTCTGATAGCCGGTACACCGGCATAGGTTGCCTTCCAGACCCTCGCGAATTTGCTCTGGTGTCGGCCGGGGAAGCCGGTCGAGAAGGGCAATGCTGGCCATAATCATGCCGGGCGTGCAGTACCCGCACTGTAGACCGTGTTCGGCCCAGAAAGCTTCTTGCATCGGGTGAAGCTGCCCGTCCGTGGCAATCCCTTCGATCGTCGTGACGGCGTGGCCGTCAGCCTGGACGGCAAGGACAGTGCAGGACTTGACGGCCTCCCCGTCCAGCAAGACGGTACAGGCCCCGCAACTGGTCGTGTCGCAGCCGACGTGGGTACCGGTCAGGCCCAGGGTGTCGCGCAAATAGTAGACGAGGAGAAGACGCGCCTCGACCTCGTCCTGGCGTTGAATACCGTTGACTGTAATGGTGACGGGCACTCCCATACGGGTTACCCGTTACGTCGCTCCATCCGCTCGCGCTTCATCTGTGCGCGGCGGGCGCGCTTCTCGGCCTTTGCTTTGGCGAGGCGCCGCTGCTCCGAAGGCGGCTGGTAGAACCGGCGCCGCTTGAATTCCGCGACGACCGTCTGCGAACTTCGCTTCCAGCGCTTCAGCATGCCTTCAAAGTCTCTCGATCGTTCTTCCAACTGTTATCCTCTCCATTCCCGGGTGAACCTCTTAAAAGGCGAAAAAAATAGCCCTGTTCGGGCCCATCACCCGCTGCCATCATACATCATCGGGTGGCTCATCCCGCGCCACGCCGCCAAGTATCGCGCGATCGTCCGGCGTGAGCTCGGCGGAAGCCAGGAGATCCGGACGTCGCCGCGCGGTCTCCATGAGCGACCGATCCCTGCGCCATCGGGCGATCTCCGCGTGGTTCCCGGACAGCAAGACCTCCGGGACCGTCCAGTTGCGGAACTGGGCGGGCCGCGTGTAGTGGGGATATTCCAGCAACCCGGACGTAAATGTCTCGTCGTCGGCGGAGCCGTGACTGAGGGCCCCCGGCACCAGCCGAACCACCGCATCCGAGACCACCATGGCGGCCAGCTCGCCGGAAGAAAGGACGTAGTCGCCGATGGACATTTCGTCGGTGACCAAGTGGT
>JAJPIP010000069.1 GCA_021324655.1 Pseudomonadota bacterium | reverse complement strand
GGTGGCCCCTTCGGCCGCATTCTGCCCATTCCCATGTTGAATATCCTCAACGGCGGGAAGCATACCGAGTGGCAATCGACCGACCTGCAGGAATTCATGATTATGCCGGTCGGTGCGGAGTCGGAGGCCGAGGCGATCCGCATGGGCGCGGAGGTCTATCACGCGCTGGCCAAGGTGCTGACCAAGCGTGGTCTTGGCACGACGGTCGGCGACGAAGGCGGATTCGCTCCCAGCCTCACGTCGAACAGTGACGCTTTTGGGGTCATTATGGACGCGATCGAACTGGCCGGCTATCGTGCCGGGGACCAGATCGCTCTCGCTCTGGATTCGGCGGCGACCGAGCTCTTTGACGACGGCGTTTATGTGCTGCGGCGAGAGGGGCGGCGTCTGTCCGCAGAGGAGATGGTCCACTTCTACGCGGATCTCTGTGATCAGTTCCCCATCATCTCTATCGAGGACGGCATGGCCGAGGACGACTGGGAAGGCTGGTCATCCCTCACGCAGCGTCTCGGTGACCGCGTGCAATTGGTGGGGGACGATGTGTTCGTGACCAACACGGACCGTCTCTGGCGCGGCATCGAAGCAGGGGTTGCCAACTCCATCCTTATCAAGCTCAATCAGATCGGGACGGTCACCGAAACCGTGGCGGCGATCGAATTGGCCCGGCAGCACAACTACACCGCCGTGATCTCACATCGCTCCGGCGAGACGGAGGATACCACGATCGCGGACCTCGTGGTGGCGCTGAACACAGGCCAGATCAAAACGGGCGCGCCGGCGCGGAGCGAACGGACGGCGAAGTACAACCAGCTGATGCTGATTGAGGACGACCTGGACGACAGCGGCGTGTACCCGCGATGGGCCGCCTTCTATAACGTGGCGAGCCTGCAGAGGCGAGCGAACGGTGTGCCCATCGGCTAGAGCCGGGCACGCAGGAGGGCGGCGAGCCGGATGTCGGAGTAGGCAACGCGCCCCAGCCGTCCATACAGGCTTACCGGACCGATTCGCCGCGCAAGGCCGGGCTCGGTCAGCCGATCAACCTCCTCAAGCAGCGAGTGATGCGTGCGGTGCAGACCCCGCCACAACTCGGGCCAGGAATCGCAGGTCTCCGAGGTCTGCCCGGTCAGTGCTGCGAGCAGCTGGGCCTCAGTCACGGCGATGGGGGCGAGATCGGGTGCCAGCTCCGGCCGATCCGTCAGAGGAATCAAGGCGATCACGGTCAGGAGCTCTTTGCGGGCCGCTCGCATCGCTGAGCTCAGCACACGGGCTGGGCCGACGTCACCGGACTCGGCTCCCAGCCGGACCGACCATGCGGCATCTCGAGCCGCCCGCTCACCCATGATCTCCGCGACGTCGGGAGCGAGTGGTTCGGCGAGAAGAGCATAGGCGGCGAGCAGCGACACCCGCGCCTCATGCGCTTGCTCAACCGCCTCCTCTATGGTGCGGTTGACTCGCTGGAATGTGCGTCCCGGGATGGCCGGATTCAGCCGGCGGGCGGCGGCCCAGTCACCGGCGGCCAGACCCACCAGGGCATCGGCGGGCGAGACGCCATCGGCGCCGGCCTCCTCCAGATCCCGACGCGGCCGGCCGACCAGACGCATCAGCAGGTGAGACCGCATCGCGGCGAGGCGCGCTCGGATCACGGCGGGCTGATTACCCTCCACAGCCGACTGTAACGTGCGTACAATACCGCGTGTCCGAGATCGAAACCCTTCTTGACGATTACGCATGCCGCCGGCTCAGCCGCCGGACATTTGTGCGCCGTCTTCTGGCTGCCGGGGCGGGACTCGGATTCGCCGAGAGTTTGCTGGGGCCCGGAGTCTCTCGCGCCCTGGCTGATCCACAGTCGCTCCGTCCTCGCACGCCGTTTGTCGTCATGGTGGTCCTCGATGCGTTCCGGGCCGACTATGCCGACCTCGCACCGATGCCGCACCTTGATTGGCTCGCCTCCCGGGGGGTTCGCTACCCCAATGCCTGGGTCGGCCAGCTCGAATCGTACACGCCGGCCGGGCACGCGACGCTCACCACGGGCGCTTCTCCGGCGCGGACCGGTGTGATCGGCTTTCAGTGGCGTGATCCCAAGACCGGCGCCGAGGATCTCACTGCCTGGTGGAACGGAGTGATGTCGGGCCGTCTGGAAGCGACCCTGAGGGCCCATGGCGTCGACTCCATACCGCAAGCCGTGAAGCGGCTCGATCCGTCGGCGCGCGTCGTGTCGCTGAGCAGCGAGAAGTATTACGCCGCCGACGCGATGGGCGGTCCGGCTGCCGACTTCATCATGTTTGGACGCCCCATGGGCGCCAAGATCATCACGCAAGGGATCCCGCATCACCAGCCACCGGCGTCCTTCTTGAAAGCTCCGCGTCTTACCTGGCCCTGGCCTTTGACCTTTGGGCAATTCGACGAGATGGCAATGACGATGGCGATCGAGGCGCTGCATCTCCTCGATCCGCGAGTCTTGCTCATCAACCTGCCCGGTGCCGACATCTACGGCCACCGCATCGGCGGTCCCGATGCACCGAAGGTCATGGCCAATATCGTTCAACATGCCGACCAGCAGATCGGCCGTCTCGTCTCGCACCTCCAGCGGCGCGGCATTCTCGACCAGACGATCATCGTTGTGACGGCGGACCATGGAATGGTGCAGAACACCTACCAGCTTGATGACGCCGTGATCAAAACCGCGGTAAAAAAGGCGGGCGGAGACCTCTTCTTTCATGTCGGTGGAAGCAGCGCGTATATCTGGCTGCGCAATCCACACGACAGCGCAGCGGTCGCGGCGAACATCCTCTCCGTGCTGCCGACGCTCCCCACGAACGGCACGACTCCCTCCGATGCGATCACCTTCGCCCACTACCGGCATCTCGTCGCGGGGCACTATCGCTACGATCCGGTCGTCGCGCCGGGGACGTCCCTTTCACCCGATCTGGAGGCCGCCTACCAGTATCTTTTCGGCACCTTCAACAATCTTTCGGCGCCGGACATTGTGCTCTCCTATCCCGAGAACATGATCAGCCGGGCGGCGGCGGACCGGCACGGCGAGCACGGAGGGGCGACCTGGGGCGCGCAGCACGTTCCGCTGGTCATCAGCGGACCGGGGGTGCGCCGCAATTTCACGTCGCCGTTCCCGGCGCGTCTCATGGATGTTGCCCCGACAGTGTTCGCTCTCCTCGGACTGAATCCACACCGCATGGACGGTCTCGTCCTGGCCGATGCGCTGCAGCACCCTCATCCGGCACAACTCGCTCTGCAGGATGTTCATGCTCCGCTGCTGATTGCGCATCAAAAGGCCGTCATCGCGCAGGCGACGCTCGACCTGGCGGCACAAGCGGCGGCCGGGGCCGCGTAGCTAGCCGATACGCGTCGAGACGGTTTGCAGGCCGCCGGCGATCTGCTGCAGGCCGGAGGACACCGATTGCAGCGTCTGGGCGATGGACGGCGGGGCGGATCCCGTTGTGAGATCGTGAAGGTCATTGCGGAGCTCGCGGGCGGCATTGGTGTCGCTCGTCAGGGCGCGCTGGATCGTGCTCTGGTTTGTCGCATCGCCCGATGACGGTGCGTGCAAGCCATGCCCCTCGCGCTGGGCCTGCGTGAGCTGGGACTGAGCCCGCCCGAGAGAAGCAGCGGCGCCGGACGTGTTGCCGGCTTCCAGGGCCTGGGCTGCCAGCTCGAGGGCGGCCGTGGCGTGCTGCGTATCGTGGAGGAAGGAGCGGAGCCGGGCGTGATAAGAGGCGGGTCGGTGCGTCGCGTGGCGAGAGGATCCTCGGGACTTGGACGAATGATGCCGCGTTGTCTTGCGGGCTTTCGGCTGCCGACGGACGACACGTTTCGTTGCCCTCTTGCGCGCCTTCGGATGATGAAAGGTCGGGTACCGCGACGGAAGGAAGATATTCTGCGCTGCCAGCACGGCCTGAAGGTGGGAGAGAGTGCACCCGGCAAGCGGGGTGTTGGACGCGCGAAGTTTGAGCCCGGCGCGGAGGGCCGTTTGTCCGCGCGACACTGCGGCCATATCCCGGTTGGCAGCCCGTAGATCACCGCGCGCATAGTCGCCGTCCAGGACGGACCCGGCCTGCCGGAACCACTGACCGGACGTCATCAAGTCACTCGCCGACACGGCCATATCGGTGGTTGCCGTGACGTGGTTCAGGATGAAAGTGGCGATGAGCGCATCCCAGGCGACGTCTTGCGCGTCGAGCCGCGCGGAATCCATGAGTTGGTCCACCACAGCTTGCCGGGCGGCGCCCAGGTAGCCGGCGGCTGCCCGCAGTTGTGAGACTGCCGGTTGCGTCAGACAGACATACTGGCGAGAGGAAGCGGACAGAGTCCGTATGTGGATGACCTGCGCCTCGGGTGTTGCCGTCCCGACGGCCACAGCCACGTGGGATGCATGCGACGCAGCGTGCGGTGATCCGCAGCCGGCGACCGCGGCGCCAAACAGCGCTACCACCAGCAGCCATCTCATTTTGCCGACCACCGACCTTTCCCCGGGTGCACGCCTCTTTCGGCGCAATCGTAGCCGGGCGCGGGGAGACAGTCAACAGGATATTAGTCCTATGATTTCGGCGGACCAGCACGCGGAAGGTATACTAAATCCGAGTAAATAAGTCGGGTTTAGGGGTGCCATGATTCGATTCTCGGCACGCGGCGAGTACGGCCTGCGCATGATGATGGATCTGGCGCGGCGCTATGGCCAGGGTCCCCAGCCGCTGACTGAGGTCGCACGGCACGAGGACCTTCCGGCCGCATATCTGGAGCAATTGGTCGGGAAGCTGCGTCGTGCGGGATTTGTGGTCAGCCGGCAAGGAGCCCACGGGGGATATGAGCTGGCTCGGCCGCCGGCCGAGATCACCGTTGGCGACGTGTTGCGGGTGCTCGAGGGCCCCATTTCTCCGATGGTGTGCGCGACCGAGGGCGAGACGGATCTCCTGTGTGAGCGCCAGGTATTTTGCAGCGCGAGTCTCGTCTGGGAACGGGTACGCGACAGTGTGGCGCAGGCCCTTGACTCCCTCACACTGGCCGACCTGGTTCCACCGAAGGCACCCATGGCCCCGCGAACGAAAACAACTGGGAGGACAACCGCACAGGCATGAGTGAGCAGCAAGAGCTGAAGATTGAAAACCTCCACGTGCGCGTGGAGGATCAGGAGATTTTGAAGGGAATCGACCTGACGGTCGAGCCGGGAAAAGTCCATGCCATCATGGGGCCGAACGGCGGCGGAAAGAGCACGCTGGCGTATACCTTGATGGGACATCCAGGATACGAGGTCACCGAGGGCAGGATTCTTCTCGACGGGACCGACATCACGGAAATGGCACCCGACGAGCGCGCGAAGGCGGGTCTCTTCCTCGCCTTCCAGTATCCGCACTCGATCCCCGGCGTCACCATGGCGAACTTCTTGCGCACCGCAGTCAATGCGACGCGCCCCGAGCCGGTCTCGCCCCGTGATTTCCGTAAGACCATGCGCGAGCAGATGGCTTTGCTCAAAATGAAGGACGAGTTTGCCGGGCGCTATGTGAACGAGGGGTTCTCGGGCGGCGAGAAGAAGCGCGCTGAAATCCTTCAGATGGCGATGCTGCAGCCCAAGTACGCGGTTCTCGACGAAACGGATTCCGGACTCGATATCGACGCGCTTCGCATTGTGGCCGACGGTGTCAACGCTCTGCTCGGCCCGGAGATGGGGGTCCTCGTCATCACGCACTATCAGCGATTGCTGAATTACATCAAGCCCGACTATGTCCACGTGCTTGTGGGCGGCCGCATCGTCGCCAACGGCGGTCCCGAGCTTGCACTTGAGCTTGAGAGATCCGGGTACGAGAAGTTCGAGCCGCCCTCGGCGGCCTAAAGGAGACACCCATGGCACTTTCTCAGCAGTCCCAGCTGGATCAGCTCGGCGACTACAAGTTCGGGTTCAGCATGCCCGAGAACTACCACTTCAAGTCCCGCCGGGGGCTCGACCGCGACATCGTGGAAGAGATTTCGTACATGAAGGGCGAGCCGCAGTGGATGCGTGACTTCCGCCTCCGCGCCCTTCGCATCTTTGAGAACCGTCCGATGCCGACCTGGGGCGCGAGCCTGGCGGACATCGATTTCCAGAACATCTTCTACTACATCAAACCGATGGAAAAGCAGGGACGCACCTGGGATGAGGTTCCGGAGGACATCAAGACGACGTTCGACCGCCTCGGGATCCCGCAGGCCGAGCGCAAGTTCCTGGCCGGCGTGGGGGCCCAGTATGAATCGGAGGTCGTCTATCACAGCCTGCGCGAGGATCTTGCCAACCAGGGCGTGATCTTCCTGGACATGGATAGTGGACTGCGCGAGCACCCCGACATTGTCAAGGAGTACTTCGGGACGGTCATTCCGCCCGGAGACAACAAGCTGGCGGCGCTCAACTCTTCGGTCTGGAGCGGCGGCTCGTTTGTGTATGTGCCGGCCGGTGTCCACGTTGAAATCCCGCTGCAGGCGTACTTCCGCATCAACGCCGAGAACGCCGGGCAGTTCGAACGGACGCTCATCATCGCCGAAGAGGGCAGCTACGTTCACTACGTCGAGGGTTGCACCGCCCCGATCTACACGACCAACTCGCTGCACAGCGCCGTTGTGGAGATCATCGTCAAGCGCGGGGCGCGGGTCCGCTACACCACGATCCAGAACTGGTCCAAGAACGTCTACAACCTCGTGACGAAGCGCACCTCCGTGTACGGCGAGGGCACGATGGAGTGGGTGGACGGCAATCTGGGTAGCAAGGTGACGATGAAGTACCCGAGCTGCTACTTGCTGGAGCCGGGCGCGAAAGGCGAGGTCTTGTCGGTGGCGTTTGCGAGCGATGGGCAGCACCAGGATGCCGGCGGGAAGATCGTGCACGCGGCGCCGCACACCACGGGAACCATCAGCTCGAAGTCCATCAGCAAGGGCACGGGCCGCACCAGTTACCGCGGCCTGGTCAAGATCTATCCCGGCATGAACGGCTGCAAGACACACGTCAACTGCGACGCGCTCTTGCTCGACACCGAGTCTCGCTCCGATACCTATCCATACATGGAGATCGAAGAGGACGACGTGGCCGTCACCCACGAGGCGACGGTCAGCAAGATCGGAGAGGATCAGCTGTTCTACCTGATGAGCCGTGGTGTCCGGGAGGACGAAGCTCGTGCCATGATCGTGCGCGGCTTCATCGAGCCGATCGCCAAGGAACTCCCCATGGAGTACGCGATCGAGTTGAACCGCCTCATCGAGCTCGAGATGGAGGGATCGGTCGGATAGCCGAGAGCAATGAGCTATGAGCCTTGAGGATCGAGCGCCACACACGCGTCTCCCTCCGCGCTCATAGCTCAAAGTTCGGAGCGCCGCACGCAACGCTATGGTTACAGAATATGCACCTGGAATGACGCGGCAGGCTGTCGAACGGCTGTCGCGGCAGTACGACGAGCCCGCCTGGCTGGCGGACGCCCGCCTCCGTGCGTGGCAGATCTTCGAGATGAGTCCCATGCCGAGCCGGCAGGACGAGGAGTGGCGGCGAACGAACCCAGGTGGTCTTCGCCTGGACGAGTTGGTGCCCTTCGCCGAGCCGAGCGGACAGATCGAATCTCCGCTCCGCCTGGACGGGAATGTCGGCGGGCTCATCACGCAGATGAATTCGGTGACGACGGACCGCTCGCTGCAAGATCACATCGCCGAGGACGGCGTGATCTTTACGGATCTGCAGACGGCGGCGTGCGAGCATCCCGATCTGGTCCAGCGCTACTTCATGACGGAGGCGGTGAATCCCGAGATCGGCAAGTTCGCTGCCCTCAACGCCGCTTACTGGAGCGGCGGCACATTCCTGTATGTGCCACGCGGGGTCGAGGTGGTTCTGCCGCTGCGCTCCCTCTACGGGTTGACGGAGGGAGGTATCGCTACCTTCGGCAACACGCTGCTGGTGCTGGAGGACGGCGCGCGTGCCACCTACATCGAGGAGTACGTCTCGCCGGAGGTCGACCGCCAATCGCTCAATGCCGGTGTGGGCGAAGCGTATGTGGGCCAGGGAGCCCATCTCACGTTCATCACCCTGCAGGATTGGGCCGGCAAGGTCTGGGACGTCTCGACGCAGCGAGCTCTGCTGGGACGGGACAGCAGGATCGACTGGCTGGTCATCAACGTCGGGACCGGGACAACCAAGACCAACATCGAAACTGGCCTGCAAGGCCAGGGAGCGTTCGCCCAGATGCTCGGCATCATCTGGGGGGCGCGCAACCAGCATTCCGATTACCACACGGTGCAGGATCACATCGCGCCTCATACGACGAGCGATCTCCTCTACAAGAGCGCGCTCACTGATGAAGCGAAGTCAGTTTTTTCGGGCCGCATCCGTGTGGTGCAGGGGGCGATGGGGACCGACGCCTACCAGGCAAACCGCAACGTGCTGCTGAGCGAGAAGGCTGCCGCTTTCCCGAGCCCCAATCTCGAGATCGAAGCGAATGAGGTGCGCTGTACGCACGGGGCCACCGTCGGCAAGATCGATCAGGACCAGCTGTTCTATCTCATGAGCCGGGGGATCCCCAGGGACATGGCCACGCGGATCGTCGTGGAAGGGTTCTTCGAGGACGTGCTGCAGCGTGAGCCGGTCGCGTCTATCCGCGATAACTTGCGCGATCTCATCGGCCGGAAACTGGACGAGAGTTAATGGCCGTCAGCGAGTGGGTGCCCGCGGCGCGGGTCGGAGACGTCGCGCCGGGGGAAGGGTTTCTCGTGGAGATCAATGGTCAGCCGATCGCCATCTGGAACGTTGATGGGCAGCTGTACGCGACCTCCGATGTGTGCACCCACGAAGAGACGTCCCTGGTCGACGGGGATCTCTGGGACAACGTCATCGAGTGCCCACTGCATGGCGCACAATTTGATGTGCGTACCGGGGAGGTCTTGAGCCTCCCGGCAATCTTCCCCTTGCCCACCTACGAGGTCAAGGTCGAGGGGGACACCATTTACGTCGGCTGGCGGGACGCTGATCACTGACGAGGAAGAGAGAGATGACAGAGACGACAGTGACCGAAGAGATCGTGCGGGAAGCGCTCCGCGAGAACGTGATCGACCCGGAGATCGGCATCAATATTGTCGACCTGGGCCTGGTGTACGGCATCGAGGTCGCGGACAACGTCGCCGACATCACCATGACGCTAACCACCCCCCTCTGCCCCCTCGGTCCCATCCTGGAGGACAGTGTCAAGCTGGCGATGGAGCCGCTCGGCGTGGCGCCGAGGATCAACCTGGTCTGGGAGCCGCGCTGGGATCTGTCGATGATGTCGGAGGACGCTCGGCTCGAGCTCGGGTTCTGGTAAGGCGGAGCCCCGGTTCCTACATCAGGAACCGGGGCCCGGAGTAAGGAGGGGGCGCAGGGAGTTACGCTGATCGGCGCTGCTCGCCGCCCTTGCGCTCGTTGTACAGCCGCGACAATTCGGTGATTCGATCGGACGCCTCGGCCGAGGTCATGCTCTCATCGGCCGCATCCGGCTCACCCAGCAGGCGGGACAGCTTGGCGATGGTCGCCAGCTGATTGGCGCTCGCCGGCTTGTAGGGCGAGGCCTTGGGGAAGTCGGGCCGCGCCGGCTCGGCGGCCCGGTAGGAACCGCGGCTCTCGCGTGCGGCGGCCGGCTCACGGACCTCTTCCGGCTCCTCGACATCGCCGAGCTCCTCGAGAGCCGTCACCCCGATGTTGACCGCATCGCGGAGTGCTCGCGCCTTGGCTCGCGTCTCCGCCATCCGGATCAGATGGGGAACGATCATGCGGTTGACGTTTTGTGGCGAGGCATCACCGATGCCGGAGAAGGAGCCTTTTCCCGTCTCCACCTCCGCCGCGACTACGGCAACGTTTCCGTTGTCGTCGTGCGGAATCTGGATCAGGGTCGTGGTGATCCGCTTCAGCCCTTGCTGGTGCGCCTCATCGAGCAGTCCTTCGTAGAGGACAAACTCCTTCCCCTGTCGCGTGATGATGTAGTCCTTCTTCATGGCCGTTCCTCTCTGTCTCCGATGACCTTGAACACCTGTCCTAATAGTAAGGGATACGGGGATTACTGTCAAATCAAGGAGCCCGTTTTTTGGCTTGTAGAAGCCAAAAAACGGGCATGAAAATCATGAAAATTCGGCGTATAGAAGATGCGGTATTTGGTGCCGTGGAGCCGGGCTAAGGCTCGTGCATTATCCCGTCGTGGTCGCCCGGCATGGCGACCAGCCCGGTGTGGTCTACGCCTGGGTCAGGCTGGCCGGCCCGAGTGCCGGCCACGACGACCCGGCGATACCGTTAATGCACGAGCCCCGGCAGCCGGGCCGGCGAGCGTTGCGCGTCTGTGTCGTCTGCCGTACAATCTCGGGCATGGAGACGTCGAACAAGGCTGAGCTTCAGAAGGATTTGCAAGCGGCCGTGGCGGCTCGCCGTGAGCTTGGCCCGGAGATGGACGACGAGCTGATCGGCGCCTTTCTGGATCGTATGCAGCGAGAAGTCGACCGGCGTGTCAGCGAGCAGGTCGAGCAGCAGGTCGGAAACCTGTCGCGCCGTCATGTCAAGAGGCTGGCCAAGGGCCGCAAGGACGATGGGATAGAAGGCATTATTGCGCTGGCGATTCCGCTGATGGTCATAGCCGGTATTTTCGGGCATATGAACGGCATCTACGCCGTTGTCGTCGGAATGGTCGTCATAGTCCTGCTGCGGATGGTTCAGGAAACGATTATCCGCGCCTAGTATACTGTTACTCCTGATTTGACCGTTTGGAGCGAGGTCGGTATGCTGGGCATTATGCACAAGAAGTATCCTGTTACCCTGACCGACACCGAACGAGACCAG
>JAJPIP010000055.1 GCA_021324655.1 Pseudomonadota bacterium | reverse complement strand
GGGGAGGGGGGACTATATCGCTCTCTTGTGCCTCTGCTGAAAGCTTCTCTAGCCTAAAAGCAGGGACAGAAGTCAGGGCAGTAGCTCCCCTCGCCCCTTGTGGGAGAAGGGATCAGGGATGCAGGGGCACAAGACAGCAATAGAGTCCCCCCTCCCCTAGAATTGGGGGAGGGGACGGGGGTGGGGGCCTGGGGGGCCTGGAGCCTTAATGACTCGCGTAGTGGACGAACAGCGCGCTGACCGAGCTGTCTTCATGGATGCGCTGAATCGCGTCGGCCAGAAGCGGGGCGACGTTGAGCACCTGGATCTTGGGCGAGCGCTTCTCCGGCGGCAGCGGAATAGTGTTGGTGACGACCACGGTGCGCAGCGGAGAGGCGTCGATGCGCTCCAGGGCGTTCCCGGATAAGACCGGGTGGGTGCAGCAGGCGTGGACCTCGGCGGCGCCGCGCGCCGCAAGCGCCTCAGCGCCCTGTACGATCGTGCTTCCGGTATCGAACATATCGTCGATCATCACGCAGACCTTGTCGGTCACGTCGCCGATGATCTCCATGATCTCGACCTTGTTCGGCTCCGGGCGCCGCTTGGCGATGATGGCGATCGGCGTCTTCAGACTCTCTGCCAGCGCGCGGGCGCGGGCCACGCCGCCCACATCCGGCGAGACCACCACCGTGTTGCCGTTGGCAAGCCCCTGCTGGATCAGATAGTCCGCGATCAGCGGCCCGGCGTAGAGATGGTCCACGGGAATATCGAAAAATCCCTGGATCTGGCCGGCGTGGAGATCGACGCACAACGCCCGGCTCACCCCCGCCGTCGTGATGAGATTGGCGATCAGGCGGGCGGTGACCGGCTCGCGCGGCTTGACCTTCTTATCCTGGCGCGCGTAGCCGTAGTAGGGAATGACCGCCGTGATCCGGCGCGCGGAGGCTCGCCGGAAGGCGTCGATCATGATTAAGAGCTCCATCAGATTGTCGTTGACCGGCCGGCACGTCGGCTGGACGATAAAGATGTCCTGCCCCCGCGCGCTCTCATCGATCTTTACCGAAATCTCGCCGTCGGAAAAATGGGTGACCGAAATCGCGCCTAACGACGTTTGCAGCTCCTCCGCGATGGCGGCTGCCAGTGCCGGATTGGCGTTGCCCGTAAAGATCCGCAGGTCATCTGTCCGCATCCGATTCTCCTCGTACTTCCTTCGCGTGCCTTGCTCTCGAAAATCCGCAGCCAACCCGGCTTTTGAGCCGAAGATGGATGCCGTTATCCCTGTTTGTCCTTATCGGGCGTTTTCGCGCCTCTCTCTGCGCGGCGGCGGGCCGCCCAGCCCTCCTTGATGGTCGGGTGCGCGCGCGCGATGGCCAGAGCGTCCGGCGGAACATTCTCGGCGACCGGCGAGGCCGCCGCCACAAACGCGCCGTCTCCCACCGTCACCGGCGCGATGAGGGTGGCGTGCGAGCCGATGAACGCGTTCTTGCCGATGACGGTCCGGTGCTTGGCGTAGCCGTCGTAGTTGCAGGTGATCGTCCCGGCGCCGATGTTGGTTCCTTCGCCCACTTCGGCATCGCCGATATAGGCCAGGTGCGACGCCTGCGCGCCCGCGCCCAGGCGCGCGTTCTTCAATTCCACGAAATCACCGATCTTGACCTTCGGCCCTAAATGCGTGCCCGGCCGCAGATTGGCGAAGGGACCCACCTTCGCGCCGTCCTCCAGTACGCTCTCTACCACCTGCGAGGCCAGCACGCGCACGCCGTTGCCCAGCGTGCTCTTCTCGATCCGCGCGAACGGCCCGAGCACGCAGTCCTCGCCGATGCGCGTGCCGTTCAGAAGAAATGTGTTCGGCTCGAGGACCGTGTCTTGCCCGATCTGAACGTCCACTTCTACGTAGGTGTTGGCCGGATCGGTGACCGTGACTCCGGAGAGCATCAGGTCGGTCAGCAGGCGCCGGCGCAGGATGGCGGCGGCGGCGGCCAGTTCCACGCGCGTATTGACCCCCAGAACGTCGGCGGTCTCGTCGGCGGGAATGGCCTCCACGCGTGCGCCCTGCCCCACCAGCAGCCCAACGGTGTCTGTCAGATAGTACTCGCCCTGCGCGTTCTCCGCGCGCACGGCGGCCAGCGTGGACCAGAGCGCGGGGGCATCGAACGCATAGATGGACGGGAACCACTCCTTGATGGCGCGCTCCTCGGCGCTGGCATCGCGCTCCTCGACGATGCGGGCAACGCCTCCGGAAGGATCGCGGATGACGCGGCCGTAGCCGGTAGGGTCTTCCAGAAAGGCCGTCAGCAGGGTCGCGGCGGCTCCGCACTGATGATGGCGCGCGATCAGGCGCTGCAGGGTCGCGGCAGGCAGCAGCGGCACGTCTCCTGCCAAAACCAGGATCGTTCCCGGCCAGTCCGCCAGCAGAGGCTGCGCGGCGCGGGCCGCATCGCCGGTGCCGCGCTGCTGCTCCTGCAAGGTATATTCGACATCCTCGCCCAGTCCGGCGCGCACCTTCTCGGCCTCATGCCCGACCACTACCACGATCCGCTGCACGCCCGCCGCCCGGCAGGCGCGCACGACGTGAGCGGTCATCGGCAGGCCGCAGATCGGATGCAGCGGCTTGGGCAGCTTGGAGCGCATCCGGGTAGACTTCCCGGCCGCCAGAATGATGGCGGCCACCGGTCGACCAGAGAGCGGCGAAGCCGCTTCTCGCTCCGCCGGTCCGCCGGATTCGGACGCAGGCCCGGAGGGGCGCGCTCGATTCTGCGCGCCGGAAGGGTCGGACATAAAGCGGTTACTCCGTAAAAAGCGTTGGAATGGACTCTAAGAGTATCTTAAACCGCCTACCCCATGTCAAGTAGACGGTTGAGTCGGCGGTGCCTCGCTCCCTGCATTTCCGTCCGGCAGGACGGTTTATGTTCCCCCTCTCCTTACGTTCCTTCTGTTCCCCCTCTCCTTGTCAAGGAGAGGCAGGCAGGGCAGCTAGGCCCGTGGTGACAGGAGCCCCGTGGTGGGTTAGGGAGTGAGGTTTCTGGGGCGAGGTCCGTCCGGCAAAAGAGTCAGCAGATCTGAGAGCCTGTAGGGAACTCGGTATTTCCACGAGCCTCCAGGCTTTCCCGTCCGGCAGGACGGTTCTTCGCGAGGCAGACGCAAGCGAGATTGCGTGTCCACGCAACCCATCCGCTCGCTACGTATGCCGGAGGCCCTAGAGACAGGTAT
>JAJPIP010000005.1 GCA_021324655.1 Pseudomonadota bacterium | reverse complement strand
AGTTCGAATCTCGTCTTCCGCTCCATTTTTTTGGCGACGTGGCCAAGTGGTTAAGGCGGGGGTCTGCAAAACCCCTATCGTCGGTTCGATTCCGACCGTCGCCTCCATCTCTCAACGGGTCCCTCGCGGACCCGTTCTCCATTCGTAGGACGGTTGTCATGCAGGAAAGCGCGCCGGTCATGATCGTGGAGGATGAACCGGATCTCGCGCAACTGCTTTCAGATGTCCTGCGCTCATCCGGATACCGGGTACTCTTGAGCACCCCCGGATCGGCGGTTGAGCGGCTTGAGTCGGCGCAACCCGCGCTGCTGCTGCTCGACTATGCCATGCCGGGCAGAACCGGAGCCGAGGTGCTGGCCGACATGCGGGCGCGTGTCGCGACGATTCCGCCCGTGATCCTGATTACAGGTCGAGACGAGGTCCAGCGTCTGGCGCAGGACGTAGGTGCCAGCGCCTTTTTGCGGAAGCCATTTGAAATGGATGAGCTGCTGGAGCAGGTCGAGCGGCTGATCGGCTCGCAATCGAGCTGATACTCTGCTACGCTATTCCGCAGAATTGTTGTGGTAAAGTCAGGCGCACTGTACCGTCGCGAGTTCTCGGCGTATTACGGCCCGATTTTCGTCATTGCGGCCGCCTTATCGGCGCTAACGGCGATTGGGCTCGTCCACCCGAGCAGTCTTGTCATCGCTCACAGCATTCCCGCCAACGTTGCGATCACCAGCGCCGGCGTGGTCGTCGCTCTGGGTGCTGCCTACTTTGCCCTCACCGAATATGTTCTCTCCGGGCCGGTGGCGAGTCTGTATATCGGCATCGCGTTCCTTCTCCTTGCTGACTCCGGAGCAGCGACTGGACTCTTGCCGCAGATTGCCGGGTGGGGTGGATCACTAAAAACTGCGGAAACGGCATGGGCCGTTCAACGTGCGCTAGCCGCCGCCTGCCTGGTCGCGGCGGCCAATGACTGCGTGCGGGTGGACGACAGACACGAACGATGGAGCCACCTCATCGCCGGCGTCGTACTGATCACGATCGTCGCCGCCATTTTCGGCGTGTGGGTCGATCTCGACCGGACCACCGCGCCGCCCACGGCCGCGCATACCGCGATGCAGGTCATCAGTGCCGGGCTGTTCTTCATGGCGAGCGCGTTGTTCTGGCGTCACGGTCGCAGGGTCCACCGAGTCCGCTTTGTGTGGCTCGCCATCGTTCTCGGCCTCGGCGGATTTTCTCAGCTGGAGTACGCCGCGCATGTCTACGGCGGCAGCATCGTCCAGTTCGGCGACGTTCTGCGCATGATCTTCTACTTCGGCGTTCTGCTCAGCTTGTTGGCAGAGTGGGGACGCGGTTACCGCGTCCTGCGGTCGCAGACGCGTGAGCTCGAGGTGCTGCATGCCCTCATGTCCGCGCCCTCCATCCAGGATCCGGCGGACGTGGTCCGCCATGCGACCAAGGTCATCGGACGGGCGTTGCACGGCAACGTGCGTATTGTGATGCCGAACGGCAATGGTGCACCGGTATCCGATCTGGAGGATGCTCGGACCCGGAAGTTTGGGGAAGGACCGCCGCGGCATATCGAAGCAGAGCTTAGAGTGCAGGATCGCGTGCTTGGCACGCTCGTCGTGTCGCGCCCGTACCTGGAGCCATTTACGGCGCACGAGTTGCGATTGCTGGAGGCTTTCGCGGCCCAGTGCTCGGTACTTCTCGAACGTAGCCTGCTGTACGAAGAGGTGGCAGCCGGCGCCATCATGGAAGAGCGCTCCCGACTGGCCCGCGAGATTCACGACGGATTGGCGCAGCATCTGGCCTTCCTCAAAATGCGCGTCGCCTGGCTCCAGCGCTCGCCGACCATCGACTCGCAGCAACTCCAGGACATTGAGGGAGTTGTCGCGACCGCTCTCACGGAAGCGCGGCAGGCCATCAGCACATTGCGAAGTGATGTCTCGGATGCGTCGGCGGTTGAGGCCCTGGCAAGCTACGCGCGCGAGTTTGGGCAGGTGGCGGGAATCCAGTCGGTCGTGCGGATCGCGGAGGGCGCGCCCGACATTGGCCCACGGGCGCGGGCTGAATTGATGCGCATCGTGCAAGAGGCGCTGAACAACGTGCGTAAGCACGCCGAGGCTCACACGGTCATGGTCGACATGGAGCCGTGGGCTGGAGGCCTACGAGTGACGGTGGCCGACGATGGCCGCGGGTTCGTGCCAGAAGCAGTCGGAGACGGCCACTTCGGCGCGGAGATTATGCACGAGCGGGCTGCAGCCATCGGGGGCTGGCTCGAAATTCACTCACAGCCGGGCCGAGGAACGGAAATCGTCGTGTGGTCACCGGCTGAGCAGTCGGAGCAGCTCATCGTCTAGGGCGCCCCAGTCGCTCGGTATACTCGGCGGGAGGGACGCCATGGATGAGACCCCGCTGCAGCACTATGCCGACGAGTTGTATGGAGGCGAGGATCCGCTACTCGCGCAGATGCGGGATGAGGCGGTTCGGGAGGGAGTACCCGCGATACAGGTGCCGCCCGAGCTCGGGCGGCTCCTTCAAGTGATGGTGGCCAGCACGCGCGCCACGCGTGTCCTGGAACTGGGCACTCTGTTCGGCTACAGCTCTATAGTCATGGCGCGGGCTCTCCCTCCTGGCGGCAGAATCCTCAGCCTGGAGTTCAATGAGAAACACGCGGCGATAGCCCGCCGGAACTTCGAGCGTGCGGGCGTTGCGGACAGGATCGAAGTACGAGTCGGACGGGCCCTCGATCTTTTGCCGTCACTTCAGGGTCAGTCATTTGGGCTGGTCTTCATCGATGCCGACAAGGAGTCGTATCCCTCGTATCTCGAGTGGTCGTTGCGCCTTACCCAAACGGGGGCTGCCATCGTCGCGGACAATGTCTGGCGCCATGGGTCTGTGATGGACGCCGACGACGCTGACAGTCGAGGACTCGCTCAGTTCAATCGCGACGTGACGCACAATCCCGCCCTGATCACTGCTATCGTGCCACGCCTATCGGGGAGTGACGCGGCATCTGTCAGCGTTGTTCGATAGTGGCATACCCCTTGCAGGGGGGTTGCCGCGATCTTGACTGCGAGGCCCGCCATGTCCCATCTTTTCGATCCAACGTTCCTGTCGCTTGCCGCCGGCATCGCCGTGTCCGCCCTTCTCATCGGCTGTGTCGTCCTGCTCTCGTATCACGTCTGCGCGGCGGGAGCTGCCTCCTCCGAGCCCATGCACAAGCGACGCCGTTGCCGGTACTGCCACTGGGGCCACGCCGACCTGGTCGAGGAAAATATGCAGATGGTCGGGGACGATATCGTGGCAGTACGCCTCTACGGTTGCCGCCGCTGCGGCCTTCCGCAGTGGGTTGTCGACCGGACGCCCGTTATGAAACACGCCAGGCGCTGAGTCCAGCCCTTCTTGCCCGTACCATGGGCTGGACAACGGATGCCGGAGATCGAGCGCTTTCTTGACGCTCTCGCGTCGTCGAGCCCCACCCCCGGTGGCGGCGCGGCGGCTGCGTATGCCGCAGCCATGGGTGCGGCTCTGGTGGGGATGGCGGCCCGCCTGACCTCCGGCCGCCGGTTCCAGAAGGTACGCAATGACGTCGCTCACATAGTCGAGCAGACCTCCGACCTGCGGCGGAGAGCGGAGTCTCTGGCAGAGGACGACCAGACAGCCTACCAGGCCGTCGCCGACGCTCAATCGATGCCCCGTGCCACGGATGAGGAGCGGGCCCGACGATCACGGTGTCTCCAGGAGGCCCTGAAGGGCGCGGCACGACCCCCGCTTGAGCTCATGCACTGCTCCCTCGCCGTCACGCGCGTTGCTCATCAGCTGGCAACTATTGGGAATCCGGCGCTCATCACCGATACGGCGAGTGGATCATTGCTGGCAACGGCCGCCTTCCGGGCGGCGCGGCTCAATGTCGAGGCGAATCTCCACCTGATTCGGGACCGCGAGTGGGTCGCGGAGATCCGGGGAATCATGCAGACGATGGGAGACCCGGCCGGTTGGGATGCGGAGACACAGGCCGTCGCTCAGAATGTGCTGCGAGCCGAATCCGGGTGACGGGCACCATCCTGGAGGGCCGGACCGTCGCGGACTCCATCGCCGTGGATCTTGCCGGGCGCGCCGCTCGGCTTGCCGAACAGGGACACCGCCCGGCTCTACTCTTTGTCAGTATCGGCAACTCTGGGCCGGCCAGACTATATGCCTCGCGGCTACGCCGACTCTCCGGCCGCGTCGGTGTGGCGATGACGGAGCATGCACTGCCTGGCGATGTTCCGACGAGTGCTTTCGAGGAGGCGATCGTAGCGAGCAATGAGGATCGCGCCACGGACGGCATCCTCGTGCAGATGCCCCTTCCCCCTCAACTGGGTGACACCGACCTGTCAGGCCTGATCTCACCCAGGAAGGACATCGACGGTATCACCGTCGCGAATGCCGGCCGGCTGTATCTTGGCGTGCCCGGCCGGCGGCCTCCGACGGCGCTGGCAATGATGGCGCTGCTTCAAGCGTCAGGCGTATCGGCCACCGGCAGTAAAGCGGTCGTGATCGGCCGAAGTAACGTGGTGGGACATCCCGTCGCCGAGTTGCTCCTGCAGCAAGACGCGACCGTCACGGTTACCCACAGGGGCACGCCTGACCTGGCAGCGGAGACGCGAACGGCCGACGTCTTAATGGTTGGCGCCGGTGAGCCGGGGCTGGTAAGAGCCCATATGGTCAAGGCGGGAGCCGTCGTGATCGATGCGGGCATCACGGTGACCGAGCACGGCGTGGTTGGTGACGTTGCGTTTGACGAAGTTCTACCGCTCGTGCGCGCAATCACGCCCGTACCGGGAGGGGTGGGACCGATCACGACGGCCATGCTCCTGCACAACGTGGTCGAGAGCGCCGAGGAAGGCCTTGGCTGACGCTCCGCCATTCAATTGGGGGACGCGGACGTATGTCATGGGCATCCTCAATGCGACCCCGGATAGTTTCTCCGGTGATGGCGTGATGGGCCGGCCCGATGAGCTGGCACAGCGGGCTCGCGCGTTTGAGGAGTCCGGAGCCGACGTGCTCGACATTGGCGGCGAGTCCACGCGCCCGGGGCATCTCCCGGTTACCCTGGAGGAGGAGATCGCGCGCGTCGTCCCAGCCCTACGCGCCGTGCGAGCGGCGACGACCATTCCTATCTCGATTGACACCCGTAAACCTGCCGTGGCGGCCGCCGCCATCGCGGAGGGCGCGACCATGGTCAACGATGTGTCGGGCCTTGCGGATCAACTGATGCGCGCGGTCGTCGCGCGCGAGGGAGTCTGGGTCGTCGTCGTTGATGGCAGCTCCGCGCGCGGGCCGCGCGTCGCGGACGTCGTGCGCGCACGTTTGCAAGACAGAGTCGACGCGGCTGTGGCGGCTGGAGTCGCGAGGGATCGGATCCTCGTCGATCCCGGACTCGGTTTCGGCAAAGACTGGCGGGCGAACCTCACGCTCCTGAACGATCTGCCATCTCTCCGGGCCACTGGCCGGCCCATTCTCGTCGGGCCGTCCCGCAAGGGGACGATCGGAAAGGTGCTGGGTGTCGGCGTCTCCGATCGACTCGCGGGGACCGCGGCGCTGGTCGCCGTCTCGATTGCGCACGGCGCCGACATGGTGCGCGTTCACGACGTCGGCGAGATGTCTCAGGTCGCCCGGATGATGGATGCACTGGTGCGCGCCGGCTGACCCTCTGCTACGTTGGCATCTCGCCGATGCTCCACTCTCCGTCTCGGAGGGCAATGCCGAGTGAGTCTGTAAGGGCTCGGTGAAAGGCATCCATGATGGTGTCGGCGCCCGCGTCCGTCACCTCGTGCAGCCCCATGGCGAAAAGCCGCAGCCGTTCGGCGAACGGCCCGGGGTTCCCGGGATAGAGAGCAGAAGCCAGGGCGTCCGCGTCAAACCTGAGATGAACGCCGGCTTGCAAGAGCGTTCCATTGGTGCGGCGGACCTGTGCCAGGCCGACAACCTTCCGCCCGGCGACGGTGACTTCGTACGGCGACAGACTCCCGAAGCATGCGGCGGCAAGTGCGGGATCGCGCGGCGCTGCCCGCGCTTCCGCGATTGTGACGAGATGGGCATCGATGGAGAGATTGGAGAGCGCGCCCACCCACGTCTCACCAAGCCAGCGGTACGCTTCGACAATGTCCGGCGGGGCCAGAGGGTGACCGGCGGGCAGCATGACGTCCAGACCCAGGACCCCGGGCCCGGCGAGAACAGCGGTTCCACCCGCGTGGCGGCGGACGGTCTCGTCGCGCCGGGCAGCGCCGTTGAGCGTCTGTCCCGCTCCGAGCAATAACGTCGGGCTGTCGGTGCTATGCCACCAGATGGTCGGGACTCGCCCGTGGCGGACCAATCTGTCGCTCATGGCGACGTGACGGGCGCTTGGCCCGACGTGGTACGGCAGCCGACGCCAGATCTCGGTCCGGGCCTGATGCCGCGGAGACGGCTCGCCCAACGATCTATCCGTCATCGCTTCACGTCCGGCACGCTCTCAGGCCCGCTCGGCGAGCATGCGCTCGGTAAACCGTGCAGCGAATTCGGCCGCCTCGCAAGGTTCCTGACGGCGCAGCAAAGCCACCGCGAAGGCCCCCAGGTACATGTCTCCGGCCCCGATGGAGTGGTGCGCGCGCACGGGTTGCGCGGCCACGCGCCATTCCCGACCTCGGTGTCGGACCACGGTTCCACGTTCTCCGCCGGTCACGAGCACGACTGTGTGATCGAGCATTCGTCTGGAGGCCGAGTCGAGTGCCGCCAGCTCGGCGGGACTCGCTTTGACGGCATCGGCGCGAGCCAGCAGGGCCGTGAGGTCCACATCCTTTCCCAACTCGGGTGTCGACGGCCGGCGCACGAAGCCCTGGAGATCGAGGAGCAGGAGCCCCTCCGTCGCCGGCACTGCCTCCGGCGGGATCTCTCGCATGATGGGCGAGAGAATGGTGGCCGGTCCGGGCAACGTCGGCGGGAGCGCAATGGGCTCCAGCGAGGGGATGACATAGTGTTCCTCTCCGCCGTATAGAGCGACATGAACGGGCGCGACCTGCCCGGTGATCAGCTCCCAGGGATGACCCAAGCGGTCAAGCGCCGTGCCGATGTAGTGGGCGGGTCCACCCTCCATAATGCTCCCGTCCGGGAGGTGGTCTCGGGCGCGTGTCGAGACGACAGTTATGGCATTATCGATGGCTACCATCCCCCCCGTTGACACTCCCGACCGACCATGATAGGCTGTCGGCGGTTTTGTCGATGACTCATCCTCGTCCCATCATCCCCACCCCGAAAGGTGTTCCGTGCAGGTTTTTTCCGTTTCCGTGCGCAATGAGCTGACAGCAGAGATTCGCACCGTAGCAGTCCCCGCCGAGTTTGCTGCTGACGCACAGATCGCGGCTCTACACATGCTGTTCCGAGAGGAGGGCTGGCGCAAAGCGACGGCCGAAATCCCTGCCGAAAAGGCCGACGCGGCATAAAGCACCGGGCTGCCGCGTCATCGCGTCGTGTCAGAATGTGACATGAACCGGCGACGGGGCGCACCCTGGATACGACAGCACTCCGCGGGCGGCGTCGTGATCCGCGCCACGGCACGAGGCAACGAGTTTCTCGCGATCAAGCCGGCGCACCGCGACCGCTGGCAACTGCCGAAAGGGACGATTGACGCCGGAGAATCGCCGGAGATGGCGGCCGTGCGTGAGGTCCATGAGGAAGGAGGCGTGTCGGCGGAGATCATCGCCGATCTCGGCCCCATCCGTTTCTGGTACCGCATGGCTGGGCGTCAATATGTGAAGACGGTTGACTTCTTCCTCATGCGCTACATGAGCGGCGATCCGGCAGATCACGACCACGAAGTCCAGGAGGCACGTTGGTTTCCACTCGAGGACGTTGATCTGCTTGCGTTTCGTGATGAGCGAGCGGTCGTGACGCGGGCGAGAGATCTCCTGTCCGGCCTGGAAGGTGCTAACCCTCGAGAAGTAGCTTCTCCGGGTCCTCCAATAGTTCCTTGACACGGACCAGGAATGTGACGGCCTCGCTGCCGTCGACGATGCGATGATCGTATGAGAGCGCCAGGTACATCATGGGGCGGATGACGATCTCGCCGTTGACGGCCACCGGCCTTTGCTGGATCTTATGCATGCCGAGAATGCCGACTTGGGGATAGTTGAGGATCGGCGTCGACAGCAGCGAGCCGAAGACCCCTCCATTCGTAATCGTGAACGTTCCTCCCTGCAGGTCGGCGAGGCCTAATCGCCCATCGCGCGCCTTTTCCGCGAGCACGGCAATGTCGCGCTCGATCTCCGCGAAGCTCAGTCGGTCGGCGTCACGCACCACGGGCACCACCAGTCCCTCGTCGGTAGAGACCGCGATCCCGATGTCGTAGTGGTATTTGAGAAGCATCTCATCGCCCTGGATCTCCGCGTTGAGCCTCGGCTGAGCTCGTAGAGCGCCCACGACCGCCTTCGTGAAGAAAGACATGAACCCGAGATTGACGTCATACGCTTGCTTGAACGCGTCGCGGCGCCTCCGGCGGATGTCCATAATCGCGGACATGTCCACTTCATTGAAGGTCGTGAGCATGGCGGCGGTCTGCTGGGCCTCGACCAGCCGGCGAGCGATTGTCTGGCGGCGACGCGAGAGCCTGACACGTTCCTCGCGGCCGGCTTCGTGCGGCGCCGGCGAGGGAGTGCTCGAGGCCGTGGGGGCCGGCGGCGAGGATGAGGTGCGGGCAGCTGCGGGCGAGCTTGCCGGCTCCGCCGGCTGACTGCGACGACCCGAGCGCAAATACACTTCAACGTCTTCCTTCCCCACGCGCCCACCCGGGCCGCTGCCCGGCACGTCGGCGAGGTTGATGCCGTGCTCTTCTGCCATGCGGCGAGCCACCGGCGTTGCCCTCGTCTCGATCTCGGCCGCTGGGGCCTCGGTCGCGGTTGCCGTCACCACCGGCTCGTGTCCCGCCTGGGGAATTGGCGGTGTCGGCCGGGCCCCGTTGCCGTCGCCCAGCACGGCCAGCACTTCTCCCACGCCCACAGTTGTGCCTTCCGGACTCACGATGGACTCGATGATCCCGTTGTCCGGAGCCGCGACCTCGACATTGACCTTGTCGGTTTCGAGCTCGACCAGCGGCTCCTGAGCCGCGACGACATCGCCCAGGCCCTTGAGCCAGCGGCCGACGGTCGCCTCCACGATTGATTCGCCGAGCGCGGGAACCTTAACCTCGACTGTCATACAGCACCTTTGACCGCAGCGCGTTCCTCTGCATCCGCCGCGCCCTCCAGACTAAATGCGTCGTCAATGAGACGCTGTTGCGTCACCTGATGGGCGGCCGCCGAGCCCTCCGCCGGCGCCGCGCGATCCGGTCTACCGATATAGCGGAGGCGGCGCTCTTCAGGCAGTATGTCACGTAGCAACGGTTCAACGAATCGCCACGCACCCATATTGAGCGGCTCCTCCTGCAACCAGACGATGTCGCGGGCATGACGATACAGCTCCATGACTTCCCGGATATCGCGGCCGGGGAAGGGATACAACAACTCGACGCGCACCACAGCGACCCGCTCGGCGTCTGCCGGACTCTTGGCGGCTGCCGCCAGGAGATCGACGCCGATCTTTCCCGAGCAGAGGATGATGCGCGCGACCTCATCCGGGTGATCCAGAGTGCGAGAGTCGTTGAGAACCGGGTGGAAGTGACCGTCCGTCAGATCTTCGCGACTCGAGGCCGCGAGCGGATGACGGAGGAGACTCTTCGGTGTCATGAGCACGAGGGGACGGCGATCGCCCGTCAAGGTCGCCGCTTGAACCCGGAGCAGATGGAAGTACTGCGCGGGAGTGGTGCAGTTAGCGACCCGGATGTTGTCTTCCGCGGCCAGTTGCAGATAGCGCTCGAGACGCGCGCTCGAATGTTCGGAACCCTGGCCCTCGTACCCGTGAGGCAAGAGGAGCACAAGGGCCGGCCGTGCTTGCCATTTGGCCCGCCCGGACGCGATAAATTGATCAATGATGACCTGACCGACGTTGGAGAAATCACCGAATTGCGCCTCCCAGAGGTCGAGCACGTCCGGCGCGTGGACGGAATAGCCGTATTCGAACCCCATGGTGGCTGCCTCGGTGAGAGGACTGTTGTACAGCGCCAATGAGGCTCGAGCCTGAGGAAGCGCCTGGAGGGGAATCAACTGCGCGCCGGTCGCGGGATCGGTGAGCACCGCGTGCCGCTGGCTGAAGGTGCCCCGGCCCGTATCCTGTCCGGTCAGGCGAATCGGGACACCGTCCGCGAGGATCGTGCCGAGGGCCAGAGTCTCGCCGAGGGACCAATCGATAGCATTCGGCGTGTCCAGCGCTCGGCGACGCCGGTCCAGCACCCGTCGCAGCGTGGGATTGAGCTCGAAATCCTCAGGGAAATCCAGGAGAGCCTCGTGGATCGCTCGAAGCTCACGTTCCGGAACCGCCGTCACGATGTCCTGGAGTTCCTGAGCCGAGTCCTCGGGAACGGCCACATCTACAGGCCCGCTCTGCGCGTCCTCACGCGCGCGCTGCAACTCCGTCCGGACCTCGCTCATCAGGGAATCGGCCGCTCCGTCTGCGATGATGCCCTTTTTTTGCAACTCTTCCGCATAGAGCTGTCGCACCGTTGGATGGCGCTCGATCTGACCGTACAATCCCGGCTGCGTAAAGGCCGGATTGTCGCCCTCGTTGTGACCCCAACGCCGATACCCGACGAGATCGATGATCGCGTCCTTGTGAAACTGGTGGCGGAAAGCAAAGGCCAGTTCAACTGCCCACAAGCATGCTTCCGGGTTGTCGGCATTGACGTGGATGATCGGGATACCGAATCCCTTCGCTATGTCGCTCGCGTACAGCGTCGACCGTCCTTCTTCGGCCGCTGTAGTAAAGCCGATCAGGTTGTTGACGATGAAGTGAACCGTTCCGCCCGTGGTGTAGCCCGGCAGCCCTGACAGGTTAAGCGTTTCGGCGACGATGCCCTCGCCGGGAAAGGCGGCATCGCCGTGCGCGAGCACGGCAAGTGCGCGATCGACATGCTGTTCCGGCGGTCCGGCGTGAGCACGCTCGTCCTGTGCGGCCCGGGCGAATCCCTCGACGACCGGGTCCACGAATTCCAGATGGCTTGGATTGTCGGCCAATGTCACCTCGGCACTGACAGCCTCGCCATTCAAGGTGCGGCGACCTCCCAGGTGATATTTGACGTCACCGCTCCAGCCCGGGGTTGTCACCATTTCCGCCTCGCCCCCGTGGCCAAGCGCCTGCGCTCCGGCGGCCTGGAACTGGCCGAGGATCGCCGCGTACGGTTTACCGAGCACGTGAGCCAGAACGTTCAGGCGCCCCCGGTGAGACATGCCGATGAGGACCTCCCGCGTGCCGCTTTCCATGGCGCGTTGGATCAGGAAATCAAGCATGGGAACCAGCATGTCGTTCCCCTCGAGGGAGAACCGCTTCTGCCCGGGGAAGGCGGTGTGCAGATAACGCTCAAAGCCCTCCACACGCGAGAGTCGCTCCAGGAGTGACTTCCTTTGTTTGGGAGTCAGGCGAGGGCGCGCCGGCGCCTCAACCTGCTCGTGGAGCCAGTTTCGCTCCTCGTAGCTCTCTATGTGATCGAATTCGTAGCCGAGGGGACCGGAATAAATCGCGCGGAGCTTCTCGATGGCGTCCCAGCAGGTTCCGGCCCCCGGCCCGGCGTCCGGCCAGACAATGGTGGCGGGCAGAGCTTCGAGATCCGCCCTGCTTAACCCATGCGTTGCCATATCGAGCATCGGGTCGCCCGGGCCCGGACCGAGCAACGAACTCACCGTTGCCGCCAGGTGGCCGTACTCGCGAATACTGCGCGCGAGGCGCGCCGCCGTCACGATCTTGCGAACGTCGACACTTCGAGTTTGCGTGGTCGCCGACGATGGGACGGGCGAGGCACGATCAAGACCGACCTCCGGAGGCCCGTGTCGCTCAAAGTAGGCGCGGGTCGTCCCGTCGACCGACTCCGGATTGGTCAGGTATCTCTCGTAGAGTTCCTGGGCGTAGGCCGCGTTCGGCCCGTAAAAGGTGTCCCGTGGTTCCATTCGGACAGTCCTGTTACATAACGATACGGAGTGCCTGGATAAGGCCCAATTCCAGCTTACTCTGGCAGCCCTACCGGCCCTCCGCGCGACCGATTATACGCGTCATAAGTGTCCAGGTCAAGGGACCGGCTTGCTCTTTCCCTCGGCTTTGCCTGTCACGTACCATGGGGACGCTGAGGCAGAGCCTCGGTGCCGCGCGGATCCCACCTCCGGCAGTATTCATTAGTTACAGGGTTTCAATTGTCCTCTCTCTACCGGAAGTGGCGTTCGCGCTCGTTCGACGATCTTTTCGGTCAAGAGCACGTCACTCGAACGCTGCGCAATGCCGTGGCCCAGGGGCGGGTGGCCCACGCCTATCTATTCACCGGCCCGCGCGGTACAGGAAAGACGAGTACCGCCCGCATTCTGGCGAAGGCCGTGAATTGCCTGAACCCTCAAGACGGCAATCCGTGCAATGAATGTCCGCTGTGCATCGCGGCGGAGGAGGGGCGAGCGCTCGACGTTATCGAGATTGATGCCGCGTCGAACACAAGTGTGGAGAACGTGCGTGAACTGCGCGAGCGCGTGGGATACGCGGCGGGGGAGGCGCAGCACAAGGTGTATATCGTCGACGAGGTGCACCGCTTATCCGCGGCCGCGTTCGACGCATTCTTGAAGACGCTGGAAGAGCCACCGGAGCACGTCATCTTTGTTTTCGCCAGCACGGAGCCGCACAAAGTGCCGGCGACGATTATGTCGCGGTGCCAGCGCTTCGACTTTCGGCGCCACACTCCCCAGGGAATCCACGATCGGCTGCGCTATGTCGCGGGCCAGGAGCACATCGATGTCACGGACGACGCGCTGGTGCTGATGGCGCAGGGAGCGCAAGGGAGCATGCGCGACGCTCTCGGTCTGCTGGATCAGGTCTCGGCGTACACTGACGGAGCGATCGACGCGACGGTCGTCCGGGCGGCGCTGGGATTGATGGACCCGATGCTCGTGGCACGCCTGGTGGATCATGCGATCGCTGGAGAGGTCGGAAAAGGCCTTGCCGACGTGCGCGGGTATCTGGATGCGGGCGGAGATCCCGGACAGCTAATGCGGCAATACCTTGAGTACTGGCGTGCCGTGCTGCTCGCGTCGTCGGGTGCCCCGACCGGCGAATCTATTGATCCGGCTCTGCATGCCCACGTGACGGATCACGCGCAGCGCCTCACGCACTCCCAGATAGTGGCCGCGATTCGCGCGATGACGCGCGGCGAATTCAGTCCTCGGTTCAATCTCCCGCCGGAGCTTCCGTTCGAGGTCGGGTACGTCGACTCCGCGTTGTCACTCTCGACGCCGGCGACCCCCGCGCCGCGCGCTTCGTCGCCGGTCACCGCGGCCGAGAAGAGCGTGAGCCGGACCTCGACGGAATCGGCGATGCCATCTTCACCCCCTCCGCCCGCCCCGGCGCCGAGGGCCGGCGACCGGCCGGAACCGGCGCCTTCGACGGTGCAAGCCGATATCTCCGACCTTGACGGTGCCTGGAACGCCGTGCGCGAGAACATGCGAACTCATAGCAAGAGTTTGCAGGCGGTTCTGAAGTCCGCGTACCTGATGAAACTGGGCGACGGCGAGCTCACCATTGGGTGCCTCTATCCGTTCCACCACAGCCAGTTGACCGACGTGAAAAAACGCAAGCTCGTGGAACAGGTCGTGGCGGAGACGCTCGGAACCAGTTATCGGGTGCGAGCCGTGCTCGCGACGCGGGAGGAGATCGAAGCGGCTCGCGGGGCTGCCGTCGTGCCCATCGACGACGGCTTTATCCAGGAAGCTGCCGAGCGAGTCCGCCAATACTACGTTCAGCACATGGGGAACGGTCAGGCCTGAGCGCCGAGGTTGACGTGCATAAAACTCGGCGTCCCGTCGCGGAAAACTGGTAAAATGGTTAGTATCCGGCCAGAACGAGACCCCAGGAGGATGGGTTGCTGAATCCCAAGATGCTCAAGCAGATTGAGCAGATGCAAGCCAACATGATGAAAGCCCAGGAGGAACTGGGCGAGCTGACCGTGGAAGGCTCGGCAGGCGGCGGCGCCGTGACCGTGGTCATGAACGGACACCAGGAAGTGCAGGACGTGACGATCGATCCGGACTTCGTCGATCCTGAGGACGTTGAGACCCTACAGGACGCGATCCTGGCCGCATTCCGCGATGCTCATCGTAAGGCGCAGGATCTGACCCAGCAGAAGATGGGGGCAATCACGGGTGGCCTGGGAAATCTGGGCATTCCCGGGCTCTGATGCGTCTGGGCTAGATCGAGTCTGAATGAGTATCACCGCGAAACCGATTTCGCGCGTCGTCGACGAATTGTCCCGCTTGCCGGGTATCGGTCCGAAAACAGCACAACGCCTGACCTACTTCTTGCTTCGCTCCCCGTCCGAGCAGTCCGAGGCCCTGGCTGAAGCGATCCTGGAGCTGAAGCGGAATGTCGTCTTGTGCACGGAGTGTTTCAACATTACGGACCGGTCGCCGTGCGAGGTGTGCTCGAACCCCGAGCGTGACGCGTCCCGGATCTGTGTTGTGGAGGAACCTCTCGACGTCGTCGCACTCGAGCGCACCGGCCAGTACAAGGGCATGTACCATGTACTGCACGGAGCGATCTCGCCCATCGAGGGCATCGGCCCGGAGGAGCTCAAGATCCGCGAGCTGCTCTACCGGGTGCAGCAAGGTGAGGTGGAGGAGATTATTCTCGCCACCAATCCGAATCTCGAAGGCGACGCGACGGCGATGTATCTGACGCGCTTGCTGCAGGTACCGGGGCTCACCGTTACTCGCTTGGCGCGAGGACTGCCGGTGGGTGGAGATCTGGAGTATGCGGACGAAGTCACTTTAAGCAACGCGCTGGCGGGACGGAGCCAGATTTAGGAGGAAGAATTGCCAGTAAAAATGCGACTGCGCCGCGTGGGCGCCAAGCACCAACCGAGCTACCGAATAGTCGTCGCGGACTCGCGCTCTCCGCGTGACGGCCGCTACCTGGACAACGTCGGCTTCTACAACCCCAGGACGAACCCGGCGACGATCACGCTCAATCGCGAGAAGGTGATCGACTGGCTGCGCCGGGGGGCGCAACCGACCGAAACTGTCGAAATACTCCTGAAGAAGTTTGACATCAAGCCTGTGGACGTCCGCAAGGGTCAGCTACCGGAGGAGACGACCGGGCTGGCGCAGCAGATGCCGGCTCCGCGCTCGCACCCGGCCCCAGTCCCGACCCCCGCTCCTGCCGTGGCCGAAGCGCCGCCTGTGGCGACGGAGGAAGCGCCGGTGATCGAGATCGACGAGACGGTCGAGATACCTGTTGAGGAGGCCCCCCGACCGGGAGAGGCTGAATGACGCGGGAGCTGATCGAATACGTCGCCCGCTCCCTGATCGATTATCCGGAAGAGATGTCGATCACGGTTGAGGAGGAAGACGGAGTCGCGGTCTATCGCCTCCACGTGTCTCCGCGCGACATCGGCAAGGTCATCGGACGGCGGGGACGTGTCGCCCGCGCCATGCGTGCCCTGCTCAAGGTGTCGGCGATTCACAACCACGAGCGGGCTGCCCTCGAGATCGACTAGGTTTCATTGCGTGGCCGGCGACGAGTGGATGCTGATTGGGCGCGTTGTCGGTCCCTTTGGTATCCGCGGCGAGATGAAAGTCGAACCTCTCACGGACTTCCCGCAACGGTTCCGATCGATCACCGAGGTCTACGTGGGGACCGCGCGCACCAAGCGAGAGATCGTGAGTGCCCGGCAGCACAAGGGATTGATCTTGTTGCGGCTGGACGGCGTCGAGACGCCGGAACAGGTGAAAGACCTGGCCAATCCCGAGATCTTCGTGCCGCGGGCCGAAGCTGCTCCCCTCCCACAGGGTCACTTCTACCTGGACGATGCCCTGGGCCTTGACGTGGTGACCGAGGACGGCCGGGATGTCGGAACTGTGCGGGACGTGATTCGGACGGGAAGCAACGATGTGTTCGTCGTGCGCGGTGCCGATGGGGACGTGCTGGTTCCTGTCACCAGGAACGCGGTTGTCGAACTCGACTTCTCCGCGCGTCGCGCCGTTATCGAGGCATGGGTACTCGGCACGGAGGAGTGACGGCGCCCCGCATTCACATCGTCACGCTCTTTCCGGAACTGCTCGATTGCTGGCTGGACCGGGGTGTGGTGGCGCGCGCCGTCGAGCGGGGTCTTGTCTCCATCGATGTCGTCAATCTGCGCGAGTTCGGTGTTGGACGCCACTTGACGACGGACGACTATCCGTTTGGCGGCGGCCCGGGCATGGTTCTCAAGCCCGAGCCACTCTTCGCGGCGGTCGAGAGTCTCTCACTATTGGCCGATACTCCTGTCATCCTCATGTCCCCTCGTGGCAGGCGGTTCGACCAGGCAGCAGCGCGCCGGCTCGCTGCTCTCTCCCAAATCGTGCTGGT
>JAJPIP010000004.1 GCA_021324655.1 Pseudomonadota bacterium | reverse complement strand
TCGGGATCCATAGGGAGGCTCCTTTGGGAGGTGTTCACCTCCTTCTTGGACCATCGACACCTTCGTCTTCAATTCACACCAAGCGTTTTAGCCCGCCGTCTGTAACGACACCGCCGGCCTGAAGGCCTCTGCTACGGGAAGCCGTCCGTTACGACACCGCCGGCCTGAAGGCCTCTGCTACGGGGGGAACTGGCGCTTATACAGGGGAATCGGAGGGCGGTTCGCCCTCCCTCGGCTCGTCGTGTGGCGTGAACTCTCTCACCTTCGCCAGGTCGATCTCCGTCTCCACCGGAGCCGGCGCGTCCTCGCCGGAGCGCCACATGGCCTCGTGGTAGTACGTCGAAAAGTCCTCGGGGACGTGCGTCTCCTGAGGGTGCAGCGCGTCATCCATGATCTGCCGGAGCTCGCGATACATCTTGCCCGTGTTCGCGGCGACCTCGGGAAGTTTCTCGGGGCCGAAGACGATGAGCGCGATGCCGAGAACGAGAAGCAGTTCAGGGATGTGGCCGAGCACTACGACCTCTGATCGAGGGGCACGTACCGCCGCGCCTGCGGGCCGACGTACTCGGCGCGGGGACGAATGAGGCGATTATCCGCGTACTGCTCGAGGATGTGGGCGATCCACCCGGAGGCCCGGCTCATGGCGAAGATCGGCGTGAACAGGTCGCGCGGGATGCCGAGATAGGTGTAGACCGAGGCCGAGTAGAAGTCGACGTTGGGAAGGAGACCCTTCTCACGCGTCACCTCCTCCTCCATGCGGTTCGACATGTCGAACCACTTCGGGTCGCCCTTGGCCTGGGCCAGCTGCTCAGACATCTTCTTCAGCCACTTGGCCCGCGGATCACCCTCTTTGTAGACACGGTGTCCGAAGCCCATGATGCGCTCCTTGCGCTCCAGCGCCTGACGCACGTATCCCGTCACGTTTTGCACCTCGCCGATCTGCTCGAGAGTCCGCATCACCGCCTCATTGGCACCGCCGTGCAGGGGACCCTTGAGCGTGCAGATGGCGGCAACCACGGCCGAGTGCATATCGGAGAGCGTCGAGGCGGCCACACGCGCCGTGAATGTAGACGCGTTCAGCTCATGGTCGGCATGGAGGATCAACGCGACGTCCATGACGTGCGCGTCGAGCTCGGACGGCATCTCGCCTTTAAGCATGTAGAGGAAGTTGCTGGCTTCGTCGAGATCCTGGCGCGGCGGGACCGGCTGCTCGCCCTCCCGGTAGCGCTGGATGGCGGCGACCACGGTTGGGAACTTGGCAAGGAGGCGTACCGCCTTGTCGTGGTTCGCGTCGGGGCTCATCTCGCCGGCCTCGGGGTCGTAGAAGGCGAGCGAGGAGATGGCAGTGCGCAGCGCGACCATGGTGTTGGCGTCGCGCGGGTAATTGCTGATGTCCTGGAGAATCTGCGGCGACAGCTGCCGATTCCGGGCAAGATCCTGCTTGAACGCTTGCAGCTGGTCCTGCGTGGGCAGCTCGCCGTACCAGAGGAGGTAGGCGACCTCCTCGAAGGTCGAGTGCGCGGCCAGCTCGTTGATGTCGATGCCGCGATAAGTCAGGGTGGTGCCGATGATGGAACTGATGGCGCTGGTCGTGGCGACGATGCCCTCCAGCCCCTTCGTTGCAGTTGATGTTTGAGTCATGAACAGCCTCCGGAGAGCACCTTTCCGGTGCCTCACTTCATATTATGGACCTCAAGCTCCATCAGTCCCCGGACAGCATGACGGGGGCCACGGAGCGTGCTAGCATGACGCGATTTAGCCGATGCAGCACTCTCTGACCGGCGCCGACACGCGCGCCCAGCCGGCTTTTGCCCCGACCGATCTACTGCGGGCCGTGCGCCCCAAACAGTGGGTCAAGAACGCCTTTGTCTTCGCCGCTCTCGTCTTCTCTGATAGCCTGACGCACCCCGGACTCATCGCGCGGAGTGTCGCTGCCTTCCTGCTCTTTTGCCTGCTGACGTCCGGCATCTATCTCTTGAATGACGTCGCCGACGCCGAGGCTGACCGCAAGCACCCCCTCAAGCGACGACGTCCCATCGCATCCGGCAAACTGTCGTCGCGTCTGGCGGTGGCGGTCGCCATAGCGGCGTTCGCCGTCGGCCTCAGTCTGAGCGTCGTGCTCGCCTGGCAGTTCGGACTGGTGGCGGCCGGCTATGTGGCTCTGATGCTGGCGTACACCGTCATCCTCAAACACCTGGTGCTGATCGACGTCTTCGCGATCGCCGGCGGCTTTGTGCTGCGCGCCGCCGGCGGCGCCTATGCCATCCACGTCTCGATCTCGCCCTGGCTGTACCTGTGCACCATCCTCATCTCCCTCTTCCTCGGCTTCGGCAAGCGGCGGCACGAGCTGCTGTTGCTGGAGGGTGAGGCCGGAGGACATCGGCGCAACCTCGACGAGTACACCGGCCCGCTGCTCGACGACATGATCAACATCGTGGCCGGCGCGACCATCATCGCCTACTCGCTGTACACCTTCTTCGGTCCCGCCGGCCGACACAGCCATCTCATGATGGTGACGATCCCCTTCGTCCTATACGGCATCTTCCGCTACCTCTTGCTGATCCATCGGACGGATATCGCCGGGACTCCGGAAGAGGCGGTGTGGCGTGACCCGGCCCTCCTCGTCGACGTCGTACTGTGGGTGACGGCGGCGGCAGCCGTGCTCTATCTGGGCCCATGAAGATCGACCTCCATACGCACACCCTGCACTCCAAGGACTCGCTTAACGAGTACGACCGTATCATTGAGGCGGTGCAGCGCGCCGGGCTGGATGGGATCGCGGTCACCGATCACAACGAGTTCGACGGTGCCCTGGAGATGCAGCGCCGGGCGCCGTTCCTCGTGATCCCGGCCGAGGAGATCAAGACGGCGGAAGGAGAGATCATCGGCCTCTTTCTGCAGGAGTGGATCGAGCCGGATCTCGATCCGATCGAGACGGTGGATCGCATCCACGCCCAGGGCGGACTGGCCTATGTCCCTCACCCCTTCGATCGGCTGCGCGGGAGTCATATCACCCGCGACGCCCTGGTGAAGGTGACACCCCATATCGATCTGCTCGAGGTGTTCAATGCCCGCAACGCGCTGCCGCAATTCAACAGCCGGGCGCTCGCCTACGCCCGTGAGCACGGGATCCCGGCCGGCGCCGGCAGTGACGCGCATACCTATGACGAGTACGGCGCCGCCTACATCGACGTGCCGCCGTTCGAGGGGCCGCAAGGCTTTCGCGATGCGTTGCAACACGGCACCTGGCACGGCCGCCTGACCGGTCCGCTCGTGCACGTCCGCACCCGTCTCGACCGAACGCGCAAGATTCTGGCGAACCGGTAGTGGGCAGCGCGCCGCTCTACCCGGACCGGCCGCGCCGCGAGCAGCTACTCGACCTCCTCTTTCCGCCCTTGTGTGTCGGCTGCCGCCGCGTCGGACGCTGGATCTGTGACCGCTGCTGGCCACACGTCGAGTGGCTCGACCCGGCAGACCGGACGCGCCGTCGTGCCGGCTCTCCGCTGGAGAGCATCACCGCCGTCACCAACTTCACGGGCTCGGCACGCGAGGCGGTCCACGCTCTGAAGTACGAGGGTCACCACGCCATCTCCGGGCTGATGGGCCGGCTGATGGCGGAGGCCGTGAGCGACACCGATGCCATCGTCGTTCATGCCGCCCTGCACCGCTCGCGGCGCCGCGAGCGTGGCTACGATCAGTCGGCGATGCTGGCCGACGTCATCGCGAGCGCGGGACGGCTCAGGCGCGACAACGCGCTGCTCCGTACCCGCCGCACTGAGCAGCAGGCGAGCCTGGACCGCGACCGGCGTGCCGACAACGTGCGGGGCGCGTTCATGGCACGGCAGGATCTGACGGGGAAGACCATCATCCTGGTGGACGATGTCAGCACGACCGGCGCGACCCTGGAAGCGGCGGCCGAGGCGCTGCGAGCAGCAGGGGCGGCTAGAGTCCGGGGTCTGGTTTTCGCGCGTGCCACATGAGGGAGGAGTGCGCCTGGACCGTACTGTTGCTCGGCGGTGCGAGCGGTGTGGGGAAGACCAGCATCAGCTACCGGCTGGCCCAGCATTACGGCGTGGCGCTCACCGAGGTCGACGACTTCCAGGTCGTACTGGAAGGGATGACGACGCCGGAGCAGTATCCCGTCCTCCATTACTGGCGCACCCACTTCGATGAGGCGCGTGCCATGGACGACGACGCTCAACTGGACTTCTTCATCCGCTATGCCGAGGTGATGAGCCGCGCTCTCACCCTCGTCATCGGGAACCACATCGAGACACACACGCCGATCATTCTGGAGGGCGACTTCATCCTGCCCTCCCTGGCCACACAGCCGGAGTACGCCGGGTTCGCCGCCGGAGGGCAGGTACGTGCGGTTTTCCTGCACGAAGAGAAGCCGCAGATTCGGCGAAACTTCCTCCTGCGCGACGGCATCGATCAGCCGGAGAGAGCCCACATTAGCTACCTGCTCAGCAGATGGCTGGGGGATCGTGCGCGTGAGCTGGGGCTGCCCGTGGTGCCGGCGCGTCCATGGGAGACGGTACTGCAGCGCGTGATCGCCACCGTCGACGGGACGATTATCCGTCGGTAGGCGCAGGGCTTGTCCCTGCACGGTGGATCTGTAGGCGCAGGGCTTGTCCCTGCACGTGACGGTAGGGCCGCGGTCCGCCGCACGCCAGACCCCCTACCGGCGGGCGGCCACGACGTCCCGGACCTGTCGACAAGACCACCGGCAGGGACAAGCCCTGCGCCTACATCACGATTGCGGTCATCCTACGTTGATTCGTTTTCGGTATTTGATCGTTCTTGCGGACATCGATGGTGTCGGTAAACAGGGCAAAAACGGTCAAGCGAGGGCGTCCACGCCACGGTACCGTGCAATCAAGAGTGAAGGCAGCTCTGCTCTTGAGGCGCGAGTGCCGGGACGTGTGCAGGCTGCAACGGAGTAGTGCGATGATACCGCCGGACCTGATTGCGAGAGCAGCGCGAGAGCGTCAATGGGAATTGCAGCGGCACGGAGAGCGCGCCTTCCTCCTGCAGGAAGCCATGCCGGCACGGCGCAGGCGAGGGGTGCCGGTCCCCTCGATCTCCATTGCACTTGCCGGCCACATCGTCCGCGCGATGCGGGATGCTCAGCAGGTGCCGGGACGTCTGGGCGGCTTGGCGACCCGCACTCTGGTCAGATGACCGGCCGTGGCTCGGCCATCCGGCGTTGGCGCTTCAGATCTGCGACTCCGGCCACCCGACGACGTCGCACACGATCTTCGGGTCGAAGGGCAGTGAGGCCCCGGCGGCCCCGTAGAGGCGAGGCAGCGATAGCGTATTGCCCACAGTGAGAGCGGGGCGGTAACGCTGCCACGTCTCCTCCGGGCGATCGATCGATGCTGCCCACAACAGTCGTCGTCCCGCTCGCGATCTCGGCGTGCTTCTCGGCAATCCGGGTAATCTCTGCCGCCGCCACGGTGTCCTCCCCGGCGATCGCGTCAGCCCATCGCACCCCACGCACGAACCGGCAATCCTCCGAACCCGTCTCCCAGCCCTGAACCGATAGGAGGCGTCTTCTCAGCCGCTGGTCCGCCGCCTCGGCCGGCGTCATGACACCCTCCACGAATGCCCAAGTGCGTCCTGCGCCGTCTCGTTCCCGAGATCGCGTCCCTCGGCCGACTTCACGACCGACCACCGCTCCCACACGATCTTGCGCAGGTCGCTCCACTCCTCAAGCCAGGAGGGCAGGTTGTCGGCCGTAGGGTCGACGGACTCGAGTCCTTCGTACCGGAGGGTGACCTCGTCCCAGTTGAGATGATTCACGGCACCGAGGGCCGGCGCGTTGGATATGTCACGCTGCTCCGGCGGTGAGGGGCGCATTACAGTGCGTGCGCTGCGGCGGGAGCGGCTCCGGCACCGAGATCTGCGGCGATGGCCCGCAAGATCTCGTCCGTGATCGTGTCCGGGGCGAAGGCCGCGACCTGGGGTAGCGTCATGTCCAGCGCCATCTGCAGCATCGGGTGCTGGACGAAGCCGGGCAGATGGCGCTCGACCACGGCCTTTGCCACGTCGTCATCGAGGATGGCGCGCAGCGGACTTTGTAGGTTGAGGGGCGGCTTTTCCTCCGCTGACCCGCCGAGACGTGACGTCTCGGTCAGGCGAACTATGGCGCTGCCGCGGATGTCGCGCGATGAGGCGCCCACGAGAATGTCGTACTCCCCTTCCTCGGCAACCCAGGCGTGCCTCTGATCATCCCAGAAGGCGAAGGCCGCCGGCTCCAGCTCGAACGTGACCTCGCGGCTCTCGCCCGGCTTCAGTGCGATCTTGACGAAGCCCTTCAACTCCTTCTCCGGCCGGGACACCGACGCTTCGCGGTCACGCACGTAGAGCTGGACGATCTCTTGTCCGGCGATACCGCCGGTGTTCGTGACGGTAACGTGCGCCGTCAGTGTCTCACCGGCGCCGATCTCCGGCGCGCTCAGTCTGAGGTGGTCATACGCGAAGGTCGTGTAGGAGAGCCCGTAGCCGAAGGGAAAGAGCGGCTCCACATCCTTGGTGTCGTAGTAGCGGTACCCGATGAAGATGCGCTCGCCGTAGCGCACGTGGCCGTGCACGCCGGGGTAGTTGATGAAGGCAGGATTATCCTCCAGCCGGCGCGGGAACGTCTGCGGCACCTTGCCGGAGGGCACGACACGCCCCAGCAAGACATCGGCGATGGCATGGCCGCACTCTTGCCCCGGGTACCAGGCCTGCAGCACGGCCGCGGCCTCATCCAGCCAGGGCATCGTGATCGGCGAGCCCGTCTGTACCACGACGACCGTCCGCGGATTCGCCGCCGCCACGCGGCTGACCAGCTCATTCTGCCGGCCGACCAGGTCCATATCCGGCCGATCGAAGCCCTCACTCTCCCATTCCCCGTTCAGTCCCACGAACACGAGAGCGACATCGGACGCGGCCGCCAGGTCTACCGCCTGCTGCAGCAAGTCGTCAGGCGCGGGCGGTAGATACCCGAGACGGAAACCGCGCGGACCGGGCCCCTCGCGCTGCCCGATGGTCACAGTGAGGTGGTACGTCCGGCCGGCCTCCATCGGGATCTCGGCGGTCACCTCGGCGCTCCCCATGCCGAACATGTACGAACCGGGCTGCTGGCGCGTCCAGTTGTCGATCACCTCCCGGCCGTCCACGACGAGACGACTCGGGCCGGCACTGGCCAGCCCGAAGGTGTACACGCCCGACTCGTCCGGCGTGAAATCGGCCGTCGCCACGATATCGGACGCAGCGCCGTCCGGACCGGCCGGAGACTGAAACCAGATCTTCTCCCCGCCCTGAATCTCTTCCTCCACCGAGGAGCCGGAACCTTCTGCCGTGTGACGCACGTGGAAGGTACCGGCCACCCGCGGTACATAACGGTGATTCGTCGCACCCAGGGCGTAGCCGATCTCGACCCGGTCGCCGAGCGCCGACGACAGTGCATGAAACGGGGTCACCGCGTCGTGGGGATTGATTTGGGCGCTGCCTCCACCCATGATCTGCGCCGTCTTCGCGTTCGGTCCGATGATCGCGACCGAGCGCAGTCCGTCGAGCGCGAGCGGGAGAACGCCGTTGTTTTTGAGCAGCACGATTCCCTCAGCCCCCGCGCGCCGGATAAGGGAGCGATGCTCGGGACGGTCCACCGCGTGTTCCTCGTGCGGCCGGGGATTCTCAAGGGCCCCCAGCCGCTCAAACCAGTGCAGCAGCCGGGTCACTGACTCGTCGATCGCGGCCGGATCGACGCGCCCCTCCTCCACTGCCCTCAGCAGTTTGTTGCCACGCCAGGCGGGCGGACCGGGCATCTCGAGATCCAGGCCATTGTTGGCGGCATCCTCGGTGCTCTTCGTCCCGAACCAGTCGGACATCACGATGCCGTCGAAGCCCCACTCCTCTTTCAGGATGCGCCGCAGGAGATCCGCACTCTCGCCCGTGTAGGTGCCGTTGAGCTTGTTGTACGAGGCCATGACGGCCCAGGTACCGGCTTCGCGCACCGCAGCCTCGAACGGCGGGAGATAGATCTCGCGGAGCGTGCGCTCGTCGACATCGGAGCTGATCGTGTTGCGCTGATACTCCGAATCGTTGGCGATGAAGTGTTTGACCGTGGCGCTGATACCGCGCGACTGGAGCCCGGTGATGTAGGCCACGGCCAGGCGGGCCGTCAGGTAGGGGTCCTCGGAGTAGCACTCGAAGTTCCGTCCATTGAGGGGAGAACGGTGCATGTTGACGGTCGGCCCAAGCAGGACGCTCGCCCCTTTAGTCTGGGTTTCTTCGGCCAGCGCCTCACCAACCTCGTGGACCAACTCCGGGTTCCAGGTCGCGGCCAGCGAGATACCCACGGGGAAGGCCGCGGCCGTCACCCCGCCGGAGAAGTCACCACCCCGTGCCCCGTTCGGTCCGTCCGTCACCTTGATGGACGGGATGCCGAGTCGGTCGATGGCAACCGTCTCCCACATCGATGCCCCAGCCAGCAGGCTGACCTTCTCTTCCAGCGTCATCGCTGCCACCAGGTCCTGGATTCGCTCGTCCACGGCTCCGCCCTCCTTCTCCTGCTGGCACTCTACCAGGTCGCGTCGTGAAGACCGAGCAGTTTCGGGAGCGGCAGGGCAGCCAGGGAGTCGACCGTGACGTCGGGATCGCCGAGCGGGATGCGCGCGGTGAGACTGTTGGGGACAGCGAGCACGAAGAGACCGGCCGCCCGTGCCGCCGCAATCCCGTTCGCCGAGTCTTCGATCGCGATGGAGGCGGACGCCGGAATGCCGAGCGTCGCAACGGCTTTGAGATAGAGATCGGGCGCCGGTTTGGCGTGAGCGACGTCATCGCGCGTGACGATGGCATCGAAAGGCGATAGAACCCCAAGACGCTCCAGGTGACCGGCGACCCAATACCGCGGCGAGCTGGAGGCGACGGCAAGGCGAAGGCCCATGCGCTGCGCCTCGGCCAGATAGTCTTCGACACCGGGCAGCAATTTCTCTCCGGCAGTCAGCTCCGCCTTCCGGCGCAGACGGCGCTCTTCAATACCCAGGCGGTCGAGCGGCCGTCCGGCTGCGGTCTGCAGCAGATCGAAGGTGTCCGAAGAACCCGGGGCAGTGCCGAGCGTACGGCAGTACCGATCGACGTCGAGAAGGCAGCCGTGCTCTTCGAAGACCTCCTGCCAGGAGCGCAGGGCAGCCGTTTCCGTGTCAAGGATCAAGCCGTCGAAGTCGAAGATGAGAGCGCGTGCCCTCACGGCAGTAACATGGCGAGGGCTGAGGGACCGACGACGGGCACCTGCACTCCGGCCGCCCGGTACTCGCCGATACGCTCCTGTATCCGGCCAGGGGGCCCGACCAGCGCCAGACGCTCGGCCACCTCGTCCGGCACATACTCCGCCGCCCTAACCGGATCACCCTGATGCGGATACGCCCGATAGTGAGCGCGGATACCGGTCAGGATGTCTGTGTCCAGACCCGTCTTCTCCAGCAGAAGCTCGCCCTGGCGGGGAATGGACAGCATGCCCGCCAGCCAGGCACGAGCCCGAGGAAGGACTTGCTCGCGATCGCCCACATACACGCTCATCCAGGCAGCGATGGTGATCTCCGACGGATCACGCGAGGCTGCCAATGCCCCGTCGTGAATCTCGCCAACCGCCCACCGCACGTACTCAATGGACGCGCCGACATTGAGCAGCACGCCGTCGGCGATGCGCCCGGCGAGCCGCAGCATACGCGGGCCCATGGCGGCAAAGAAAATCGGGATGTGGGGCTGAATGGTCGGCACCTCAAGGCGTGCCTCACGGTAGCGGTGATACTCGCCGGCGAAAGTCACTGCCTCTCCTGACAGCAGGGCACGCACCACGTCGGTCGTCTCGTGCATCACCTGAACGGACCGTCCGCCGATCAGCCCCATCTGGTCCTCGATGAGCGACGGGGAGCTGGTCCCGATTCCCAGGATGGAGCGCCCATCACTGATCTCGTCAAGCGTCGCGATCGCCATGGCCAGAGAGGTTGGATTGCGCGTGTAGGGGTTGACCACACCGGTCGCCAGGCGAATGCGCTCGGTGCGCGTTGCGGCAACGGCAGCGATCTCAAAGGCGTTGCGGCAATTGATGTCTTCCGCGATAAAGGCGACTTCCGCTCCGCGCCGCTCAGCCTCCTCCACACTGGCGACGACCTCACCCACCGGCCGGCAGTTGCCGACACCCAGCCCGAATCGCTCGGTCACGTCACGAATGACTCACGGTGCTCGACATAGTGGCGGGCAATGATCTCGTAGAGCCGCTGTTTGAAATGCACCTTATCGAAGTTCTCGGCATGGGCACGCAGCGCTGCCGGATCGTAGCCATCGTCAAAGGACGCCAGTTTGCAAGCCAACGAGTCGGCACACGGGCGGTCGAAGAAGGTGCCGGTGACACCCTCCTGCACGGTTTCCAGCGCACCACCCCGGCGGTACGCGATAACGGGTCGGCCGGACGCCATCGCTTCCAGGGGCGTCAATCCGTAGTCTTCTTCGCCCGGCAGAAGAAAGGCGCGGCAGGAGGCCATCAGGGCAGCCCGCTCGTCCGTGCTCACCCGGCCCAGGAAGGACACGGTTGGACCGGCCAATGACTCCAGCCGTTCGCGATCCGGCCCATCGCCGGCGATGTGAAGCGGCAGTCCGAGCCGATTGCACGCCTCGATGGCGATGTCGATTCGCTTATAGGGTTGCAGGCGGGACACGACGAGGAAGTAGTCGCCGATCTCCGTGGTGGGAGTGAACCGCGAGACGTCCACGGGTGCCTGCAAGACATCGCTCTCCCGGCGATAGTACTTGGCGATGCGGCGAGCCGCGTTGTGCGAGCCGGCCACGAAGTAATCCACGCGCTGCGCCGCCACGTAATCCCAGGTACGGAGCGGAGTCATGATCCAGGGAAGGATGTATCGCGCCGCCGCCGGCAGGCGCTCATAGGCGACGTAGTCGTGGTACATCCAGACGAAGCGTGTCGGGTTGTTGCAGTAGCAGATATGACACGTCTCGGGCCGCGTGATGACTCCTTTGGCGAATGAGGTCGTGCTGCTGAGTACGACGTCGTACCCGGACAGGTTGAACGACTCGAAAGCGGTGGGATAGAGCGGAACCACCGCCTTGGCAATGGAGAGGCGCGGCGAGAATCGCTGCAAGAAACTGGTGCGGATATCCAGTTTGCGCCAGGAGTCCGGCATGCGATCCGCGTCGTAGACCGAGGTGTAGACCGGCGCCCCGGGGAACATATCGGCAAAGACCTCGACAACGTTCTCGGCGCCACCCGGCTGGTTGAGAAAATCGTGCACGATGGCCACCCGCGCGCCGCGCAGTGCGTCGGGCATCGTCACGTTTCCACTCTGCTGTTGGTCGGGCACCGGCGCAGTCACATCAAACCCCCGTCGGCGTCGCCGGGCGGCGAACACGGGGTACGCACAGGCGCGGGGCATGCATCTGTTCGAAACGGGCAGGCACAAGGCCTGCGCCTACACACGATGCCGCACGGGCGAAGGCAGGCCCTGCGTCTACACCGGCCTCGCCATCCTGACAATGACACGCGCGGGTCGCCACCCACACGCCCATGTCGGGGTTCGATGAATCGAAAGGGTGCGCCGCGGCGCTCCATTGGTGCCGTCTGGCTACGATCACAGCCACGATCCGGCACCCTCATTCCCGACCGACAGCGTCCTCGTTCCCATTAGTGGCTCGGACAGGGGGCGAGGGCTGGGCCGCGGCCCAGCGTTTCGATGAATCGAACCACGACAGTCGCCTGTTGGGTGAATTCGTCGGTTTGGCGCCCGACTCTCCTACGCGGCACGCGCCGGCTCGGCGGGACTACGCCCGAGCAGCCGCTCGACGAAATGTCGGATCTCGTGGTTGTGCCAGACCACCAGAATCTGGCTGGCGTTGAAGATCGAGCTGTACGTCCCGCTGATGATGCCGATCAGCATGGCGAGAACGAAGAAGCGGATCGACTCGCCGGTGAACAGGAAGACCGCCAGCAGGGTCAGTACCACCGTGAAGGAGGTGTTGATCGACCGCACGAAGGACTGCAGGATGCTGTGGTTGACGATGACGTCGAACGGCTCCCCGGTCCGCCGCGCCGAGTTCTCGCGTATTCGGTCGAAGATGACGATCGTGTCGTGCACGGAGAAGCCGATGATCGTCAGCATGGCCGTCACGAATGGCGCATCGACCTCGACGTTGAGAAGGGCGCCCAGAATCGAGAAGATGCCGAGCACGACGAGGACGTCGTGCAGCATGGCGGTGAGGGCGGCCACGCCGAAACGGACCGGATGTGGCGCGTTACGGAAGGCGAAGCTGATGTAGAGCAAGATGACGATCGACGCGGCGATGACGGCGATGAACGCCTGCTGCGTCAGCGACTTACTGATGGTGCCGCTCACCGTCGATTCGGTGATCAGGCCCTTACTGCCCGGCCAGCGCCTCGCCACCGCGTCCTTCACGGCGTGCAGCTTGTTTGGATCCAATGACTTGGTCCGCACGATGTACTGACAGGTCGTGGGGCACTTGGTACCGAGAACGGGCTGTACGAAACTGACACCCCCGGCGATGGGAGCGACGACACCGGTCAGCGGGCTCGTAGCACTGGCCTGCGGAATCTGGATTGTCATCTCGGTCCCGCCGGTGAAGTCGGTGCCGAGCTTCAGTCCGTTGACGAGCAGCGAGATCGTTCCTGGAACGATGATGATGAGCGAGAGAAGGAAGTACCAGTAGCGCTTCCCGACGATATTAAGCAACGCTTCCCCCCGTGGCTGCGATCGACTGTTGCTGCGGTTCGACGCCATACAGTGTCGGGTTCCGGAAAGCGCCCGAGTGAACGAGCAGCCGCAGGAAGGTCTTCGACACGAAGTAGGCCGTAATGAAGCTGGTCACCACACCGATGAAGAGGGTGGTGGCGAACCCGGTAATAGTCGTGGCGGCGAAATTATGGCCGAACCAGAACAGGATGATGGTCGTGAGAATTGTTGAGGCGTTCGAGTCCCGGATCGACGGCCAGGCGCGAGAGAAGCCCGATTCAACCGCCGCTCCGAGGGTCTTGCCGGAACGGAGCTCCTCTTTCATCCTCTCAAAGATCAGCACATTGGCGTCGACCGCCATGCCGATGGAGAGGATGAAACCGGCAATGCCGTCCAGCGTCATGGTCACGCCGATGATCTTGAAGATGGCGAAGACCACGGCCGCATACATCACGAGCGCGACGTCGGCCAGCAGACCGGGTAGACGGTAGTACAGGAGCATGAAGAGAGCGACGATGATGAGACCGATGATGCCGGCCTTGATCGCCTGGTTGACGTAGATCGGGCCAAGGCTCGCCGCGACGGTCTGAGACGAGTCGACGTGCAAAGCCACCGGCAAAGCGCCGTAGTTCAGGTCGACAGCGATGGATTTTGCCAGTGAAAACGTGACGCCCGTGATCTGCGTCTGCCCACCGCAAATCGGACCCGCGATCGACGGGTCACTGACGATCTTTCCGTCAAGAACAATCGCCGAGAACTTGTTGACGTTCGCCGAGGTGTACGAACACCAGGCGCTGGAGCCCGTACTGTTCAGCGTGTAGTTCACCGCTGGTGAGCCCGTCTGGTCGGTGCCGACTTGTGCACTACCACGACTCACCTCTGATCCGGGCACGATAACTTGCAGCCGCGGCACCTTCGCCGTCGTATCCGTCGTCCCGACGGGAGCACCCGGCGCGCAGTGAGGATGGTTAGCCGGGCAGACCAACTGGACCTTCGTTTGGGGAGCCAGGTTCGTGCTCCCGCTGTCGGTGAGCGCGAGGTATCCCGTGGCTCCGATGGTGTTGATAGCCTGCTGCTGGTTCTTGACACCCGGCAACTCAACCGAGATACAGCGCGCACCAACCTGCGACACCTGCGGGGCCGTCACGCCCACGGCCCCACCCGCGCGACTCTCCATCACGTTGACGGCGGTGGACATGTCCGACTGCGTCGGGTGCGTCCCCTTGTTCGCGCACTCCAGCACACGGACGCCGCCGGCCAGGTCAATGCCCTTATAGATCTGAACGTGTTGCCCAAAAACCTGGCTGGTGCGCGGCAGATCGATGTAGGCCGCGATGAGAAAGACAACGACAATACCGATAAACGTCCACCAGATGTGGCGCATGCAGATCTCCGGATCTAGTAGGTGGATTGGCCGCGCGACTGCCGGTCGTCGGGCGCACCAGTATAGGGCGGCCCTCCGACACGGGTCAACGAACCAGGCGGATGAAGGTTAGCTCCGGGTTGGCCCAGACGCGCAGCGGCAGGCCGACACAGCCGAGGCCCCGGTTGATATACACGGGGTTACCGTTGATCTCGTACATGCCTTCCACATACCGGCTGCCGCACATGCGGCGGACGATCGGACCTTTCAGGCCGGGGACCGCGATCTGACCGCCGTGGGTGTGCCCTGCCAGCACCAAATCCGCGCAGCCGGGCGGCAGGCGTTCGGCCAGGTCGGGCTCATGGATGAGCACAAGGCGCGGCCGGTCCGAACGCAGCAACCAGTCGACGGCATCTTCCCAGCCCGCCATGTCCGCGGTGAGTCCAAAGACCGAGATCCCCGCGCCGTTTCTCGTCAAACACGTGCCGCGATTCTCCAGCACGTCCATGCCCGCTGCCGCCAGTGTTGAACGCAGGCCGGCCATCACCTCCGGTCCGGCCACGTAATCGTGGTTCCCCGGGACCCCGACGACCCGGCTGTCCGGCACTTGCACGCGCGCGACCGCCCCGCCAACCCACTCGAGGGGAGCGACATCGGCCAGGAAGTCGCCGGTGTTGATGATTAGATCAGGCCGTTCCTCCGCGACGCAACGCGCGACCTCGTCCAGCCGTTGCGGGTGCCAGAGCGGCCCGGAGCCGACGTGAAAGTCGGAGACCTGGGCAATGAGGAGGCCGTCGAGCGCATCCGGCAGATCGAGGACGCGCGTATCGAAGCGACGCACATCCAGCGGCAGATCTCGCGCCCAGCGAAATAGCGCGTCGGGGACGACCGCCTGCGCGAAGGTCACAAAGGACACAATGACTCCTGAAGTGGGCTAGTGCCGCCTACATGCAGGAAAGGGACCGCCGTCAGAGACGGTGATCGTCGCGCGGGCGGCGGGTGGTACGGCGTCCCGCCTCGTGGGTCACTCCCAACCGCTTGTCGATGTCGCGAATCTCCACCAGTTTTGAGAGGTGGGAATCGCCCAGACGCGACCGCAAACGTGGTTCGATCTCGTCGGGAGACAGGTTGGTGGTGATCACGGTCGGAAGGGCAGTGTTGTAGCGGTGATTGAGGATCTGGTACAGCTTCTCCTGCGCCCACGGCGTCGACGTCTGTGTGCCGAGATCATCCAGGATCAGAAGCGGCGTGTCGCGAACCGTCTCGAAGAGCTCGTCGTAGGTGACTTCGCTGCTCGGACTGAACGTCGACCGGAGATGATCCAGCAGGTCGGGCACGACGATGAACACGGCGGGATGCCCCGCCTCGATGCGGTGATTGGCAACGGCAGCGGCCAGGTGGGTCTTACCGGTCCCGAAGGCGCCGTACAGAACCAGCCATCCGTGGGGGTTCTCGGCATAGCTGCGTGCGATGCGCCATGCCGCATCGGGAGTCCGCACCGGCGGCGTCCCCTCCCGCACTTTGAGGATGAAGCTGTCGAAGGTGAGGCGGCGGAGCGCACCCAGGTTGCTGCGCTCGACCAGGCGCTCGATGCGCCGTCTCTCCAGAGCGCGGACGGTGCACTCACACGCCACCAACTGGCCGAAGCGCGGATCGTCGACCGAAACGTCGTAGCGGAGATAGCCGGCGCCGTGACAATGCGGACACGCATCGGCGGGCGGAGTAGGCACCTCACCGGCGCGCTGCAGCCGGACGTCCTTAAGAACGTCGCCCACTCGCCTCATCCGGACCCCCTATCTCTTCCCACCGCGCCAGGATCGCCTCCACGTAGCGCCAATTGCGCTTATTGTAGCCAACTGTTTCCTCAATGGCTCGCTCGATCCACGTCCGCGGATAGGTTCGCTCGGCATCCCGGATGCGCTCCGCGATCAGCGGCGTCAGCGGCCCAATGTTCTGCTCATACAGGGCAAAAGCGTTGGGGCGATAGACGGCGACGTCGTCGGCATCGGCGATGCCGGCACGCCCCGGCATGGCTGGCTCGCCGTCCCGCGCCTGATCCACCTGGCGGCGAAACCGCTCTGTTCCGGGAAGGAAGGCGACCGCGCCGGCCGTCGTGAGGCGAATGAGTGTGCCGTTGGCCACTGCTCGCTCGATGACCCGGCGCATTCGGACCTCGGCAGGCTCGGGGCTGTCGAGGCCGACCACGGACCCGGGAATCTGTGCACTCAGCAGCACACTCTCCGGCACTGGCCCGCCACGGCGCTCCGTCAGATACAGCAGCTGCAGGACGAGCTTCAGCTCCGACAGGTCGGTGATGCGCGGCACCGTCAGCCGGAAGAAGTCCTCCGTGACGGAGATCGCGGCATCAGTCGCCATCGCGAATGCTCAGATCGGCGAACTTCATCAGGGAATCCTGGAAGAACAGGTGCACCTTGCCGGTGGGACCGTTGCGATGCTTGGCGACGATGATGTCTGCCACATGCGGCCGCTCGGTGTCGGCGTTGTAGATGACATCGCGGTAAACGAACATGACGACATCCGCGTCTTGCTCAATGCTGTTGTGCACGACGATGTCATTGGCGACGAAGTTATGAAGCCCCTCGATTGTCAGGTCGAAGACCTCCTCCTCGCCGCCCGGCTCGATAGACACGACTTGGTCCCAATAAACATCGCTCTGCGCGAGCCGGGCCAGTGTTTCGGATGCCACGGCGGTGGCGACGCGAGTAGCCCGCTCTCGACTCAAATTGGACTTGTAGAGTGTCGAGCCGCAATAACTTGTCCCTATTGCACCCTGCAATTTGCGTGTCGTTACGCCCGCCTCGGCCATGGCAGGACGAACAATACTCGTCCACGTCGCCTTGGGAATGATGTCCCGGTTGGTATTCGCATCGGTCCCCTCCAACGCGTGCCGAATTAACCCGCCGTGGCGCGTCCTCTGCTCTCCTTCGGTTCCAACCACATCGAGGAACCGGAGGAGATCGGGCTTGCCCGTCACGGCGACGTGGAACTGATCACGTCCCTTCCCACTCTGTGCAACTCTTCGCAGAGTGGCCATGATGCCGAGTCGGAGCAGAAGTGATTGAACATCCCGAGCGAGGCCGTCGCTCGATGTCGCGTAGTAGACGGCGGGCGCGTGCCGCTCGACGAGACGAACACACCCGTCAGTTGCCCAGAGGTGACGCAGAAACAGCGCGACACCGCTATCCGGCTGCGCAAATACTTTGTTCGGCACACGCTTTTCCCAGGAGCGCAATCCGAATACCCCCAGGCTGCGTAACCATTCGGCAATCGGATTGCGAACGGAGTGGGTCAGGTGCTCGGCCGCGGCTAAGTCCACATATCGGACCGCGCGTCCCGCCGCGGGCTCCTCATGAATCCTCGCCACGACGCGATCTCCAAAGAGAGCCCGTGCATCGTCGGCGACTCGGCGCGCAAGGGCAGGATCGGTCGTCACGTACTGGACGGCATGGCGCGGTAAGGTACAGCCATCACCGATCAAGTGAGCCAGAAGCGAGAGTTCCGCATCAGCCATCGAGGGCGGCAACCCATTGATCGTCCGACGCGGCAACGCGATTTCCCGTCCCGGCTGTAACTGAGCAAGGGGATGCCATCCATCGATCGTCAGGAACTGGTGGTTCGCGGTCGCCCGAATGGTGCGGCCGCTACGCGTCGTTAGCCGGTACACGAGCTTGCGGCCGGTCGAGAAGGCACGGCTGATTCGGCACTCCTTCATGCGCCACGATGCCGTGTCAAGAGCCTGCACGCGATGATGGGCGTCGCCGACCAGCTCGTCAATTCGGCGATACGTCCCCTGGTCTGACAAGTACACCATCGTGTCTCCGGTCAGGCAACCGCTCTCGCGAAGATCCGACAGCATTGGCTCGTGATTGGGTCGCTGCTCGGGGGCGCGGGAGAGCTGAGAGAGGGCGAGGACGGGGATGTCGAGGTCGCGGGCCACCCCTTTGAGCGCGCGCGAGATGGCCGAAATCTCCTGCACGCGGCTTTCGGTCGTCGTGGATTGCATGAGCTGAAGGTAGTCGACGATGAGGAGCCCGAGTCCCTGCTCGGCGTGCAGGCGTCGCGCCTTGCTGCGCATCTCGACGATAGAGAGGCCGGGCGTATCGTCGACGAAGATCGGAGTCTCCGACAGCTGACCGACGGCGTGGACGAGCCGCTCCCAGTCGGCGTCGGTCATGCGGCCGCTCCGAATGCGCTGCATTTCGACCTGCGACTGCAGAGACATCAGGCGCTGGGCAATCTGCTCGGCGGCCATCTCGATGCTGAAGATGCCGACGGGAAGCTTTTCCTTAGTGGCAATCGCGTGGGCGATGTTGAGGGCCAGCGAGGTCTTCCCCATACTGGGCCGAGCGGCCAGGATGACCAGATCAGAGCGCTGCAGACCGCTCGTCAGGCGGTCGAGATCCACGAAACCGGTCGTGACGCCGGTAATGGACTCGTCCGAGTTGTGGATGTGGTCGATCTTCTCGTAGACCTGATTCAGGACCTCAGCCAGCGGCTCGAAGTCGCGCGTGACGCGGAGGCGCGAGATGTCGAAGAGGACACGCTCCGCCTCTTCCAGCGCCTCGTCTGCCTCATAGCGCTCATCCCGTCCGATCGCCGAGATACGGGTGCCCGCCTCCACGAGCCGCCGGAGCACGGCCAGGCGCTCGACGATGCGCGCGTAGTACTCCACGTTGATCGAGGTCGGCACCAGCGCGGAGAGCGACGCCAGGTACGCAACGCCGCCCACGTCATCCAGGCGATCCTGCGCTTGCAGATGGTTGGCCAGAATGACGGTATCGGCCGGCCGGTTGTGCTCGTACAGCGCCAGCATGCTACCGAAAATCTCGGCGTTGACCGGCAGGAAGAAGTCATCCGGCCGCAGGAAAGAGGCGACCCGCTCGATCGCATGGGGATCGATGAGCAGGCTGCCCAGGACAGCCTGCTCCGCCTCTATGTCTTGCGGTAGCGCCCCGTCATCGGGACGGTACGCGGGTGTCGCCAAGTATCGCTCCAGATGATTCGGGGTCATCAAGAGCGTAGCGAAGGTTAGGCGTAAACGCAATGGCGGGTATCACCCGGAATTGGCGTCGAGACGCCGATGTGGATGATCCCGCCAAAGTCGTGTACGAGATGTGGACGCACCGGGAAGGCCGGCGCGGGGGCTAGGAGACCGGCGCTTCCTGATTCTCCGGCACCAGCTCGACCTGCACGTGCCCCTCGATGCCGTTACCCAGCTTCACCGGCACGGAATGGACTCCGATCGACTTGAGCGGCTCTTTCAGCTCGATATCGTGCCGGTCGACGGTGACCGATGCCTGCTGCTGTAGGGCGTCCACGATGTCTTTGCTGGTAACCGACCCATAGATGCGGCCCTGCTCGCCGAGACGGACCGGAATCGCGATGGTCGTTCCCTGGAGGTGCCGGGCGAGCGAGTCGGCTGATTCCTTGGCGCGCACCGCCTGTGCCTCGCGAATACGCTTGTTCGACGTGAGATTCTTCAGATTGCTCTGGCTCGCCTCCACCGCGAGCCCGCGCGGAAGCAGATAGTTCCGCAGGTACCCTGGCGAGACCTGTTTGACGTCACCGGCATGGCCCAGATTGGGCACATCCTGCTGCAAGATGACACTGACGTTTGCCACGATTCGTCCTTCCCATGCGCCGGAGTGGCGCCTTCCGTGCTTGACGTTCCTCAGAACTATGCCACGTCTTTGTTGAGCGACTCCAGGAACGTTTGATTGTCCTCCGTCATTCTGAGCCGGTTCAGCAGGAGCTCGGTGCCTTCCACCAGGCCGACCGCGCCCAGCATGCGCCGCATCAGCCAGACCTTCTGCAGAACCCGCGGCTCGAGGAGCATCTCCTCCCGCCGCGTGCTGGAGCGCTGAATGTCGATGGCCGGGAAGATCCGCCGCTCCTGTAGCTTGCGGTCCAGCGTCAACTCCATGTTACCGGTCCCCTTGAACTCCTCGTAGATCACGTCGTCCATGCGGCTGCCGGTCTCCACCAGGCAGGTCGCGATGATCGTCAAGCTCCCGCCGTCTTCGATATTGCGCGCGGCGCCGAAGAACTTCTTGGGCGGATAAAGGGCCGCGGGATCCAATCCGCCGGACAGGGTTCTCCCGCTCGGCGCGACCGCCAGGTTATAAGCCCGCGCCAGCCGCGTGATGCTGTCCAGGAGAATGACGACATCACCGCCCGTCTCGACCAGCCGCTTCGCCCGGTCCAGCGTCATCTCGGCAACGTGGATGTGATTCTCGATCGGCTCGTCGAACGTCGAACCCAGGACCTCGCCACGCACGTGCCGGGCCATATCCGTCACCTCCTCCGGCCGCTCCCCCACCAGCAGAACCATCAGGTGCGCTTCGGGATGGTTCGCGCTGAGCCCGTTCGCGATGTGCTGGAGGAGGGTCGTCTTGCCGGCCTTTGGCGGCGCGACGATGAGGCCCCGTTGTCCTTTCCCGACCGGAGATACCAGGTCGACGATACGCGCCGAAAGCTCACTCTGTTCCGCTTCGAGCCGGTACGGCTCATCCGGATAGATGGGAACCAGGGAATCAAAGTGCGGGCGCAGCCGGGCGACGTCCGGGTCGACACCATTGACGGTCTCGACGCGCAACAAGCTCAGATACTTTTCGCTCTCCTTCGGGGGACGTATCTGTCCCGCGATGAGGTCTCCGGTGCGCAGAGCGAAGCGGCGAATCTGGGAGACGGAGACGTAGATGTCGTCGGGGCCGGGGAGGAAGCGGCGGCGGCGCAGAAAGCCGTACCCCTCCTCTCCAATGTCCAGAATCCCGAAGGCGTGGATCGTCTCTTCCGGCCGCGGCGGAACGGACTCCATGGTGGCCATCAGTCAGGGACGTAGGCCGCACCGGAGGGCAGATTGCGCTTCAATCCGATGTGGTGGTTGGTCTCGAAGCGGCGCATGGTGCCGGAGCGGGACCGCATCATGATGCTGTAGGTCTGGGCAAAATCGCCGGAGTAGCGCACGCCGCGCAGGAATTCACCGTTGGTGATGCCGGTCGCAGCAAAAAAGACATCATCACTCGCGACCAGATCGTCGAGAGTGAGCACGCGGTCGAGATCGGTGTTGCCGGCGGCGATGGACTTTTCTCGCTCCTCGTCGTTGCGCGGGTAGAGCTTGCACTGCATCTCACCGCCGAGGCACTTGAGAGCGCAGGCGGCGAGCACCGCTTCCGGCGTCCCCCCAATGCCCATCAGGACATCCACCCCGGTGTCGCCCGGCATCGCCGCCATGATGGCCCCGGCCACATCGCCGTCGGTGATCAACTTGATGCGCGCGCCGGCACAGCGAATCTCCCGAATGAGATCCTCGTGCCGCGGCCGGTCCAGGACCACGACCGTCAGATCCTCGACGTTTCGGTCCATGAATCGTGCGATGCGAATCAGGTTGTCCTTGACCGGAGCGTTGATATCGATTGCTCCCTTGGCCTGCGGCCCGACCGCGATCTTGTCGGCATAGTACACATGCGGCTGGAAGTACATAGAGCCGCGCTCGGCGAGCGCCACGACCGTGATGGCGTTGGGAAGACCCTTGGCAGTCAGGTTCGTGCCGTCAATCGGATCGACTGCCACATCCACCTTGGGCGGGCGTCCCGTCCCGACACGCTCTCCGATGTACAGCATCGGAGCCTGATCCTTTTCCCCCTCGCCGATCACCACGACGCCGTCCATATCGACGAAGCGAAGGGCATTGCGCATGGCATCGACCGCTGCCTGATCCGCCGCCTCCTTGTCGCCTCGTCCCATCCAGCGTGCCGCGTGCAAAGCAGCGGCTTCCGTGACACGCACCAACTCGAGCGCCAGATTCCGCTCAAGCGGATGCTCGCTACCCATCGGGGGATGGTCCTCTCTTTCCTGGGTGGACACTGGAGTGTCGGTCGCGACGGCGGGGGCGGGAGCGGTGATCTCGGGGGGTGAGGAACCGGCCTGTAAGGCGCAGCATAGCCCTACGGCTGATAGCTGTCAAGACGCTGCAGGTCGACGGGCTCGCGATGCACGCGGTGTCGCTCGGCCGTGATGATGCATTCGATGTCCGACACCGCGGAACCGAGAGCACCGGCCGGATTCAGGACGACGTAGTCGTACCGCGATATTTGCGCCATCTCGGACCGAGCGTCGTTCACGCGCCGATCGAACTCGGTCGGCGACTCGGTCCGGCGCTGCATCAAGCGTGTCGAGATTTCCTCAAACGAGGGCGGAGCCAGGAAGATCGATACGGAATGCGGTAACCGGTTCCGCACTTCAGCCGCGCCCTGCACGTCTATTTTCAGCAGGACATCTCGTCCCAGTTGCAGCGCGCTCCGTATCTGCGGAATAGGCACGCCGTACCAATTGCCGTGGACGCAGTCGGCAGCCAGCAGCTCGCCGCGGTCCTTGAGATGGTGGTATTCCTCGGGACTGACGAAGTCGTAGCTGATGCCGGGAATCTCGCCGGGGCGCGGACGTCGCGTCGTCACGCTCACCGCATAGTGCACATCGGGCCGGCGCACGCGAAGGTGCTGGAGCACGGCGTCCTTGCCGGCGCCGGACGGTCCACTCAGGACCATCAACATGGGCGACCGGCCGGGGAAGATCGTCACCGGCACCGCGGCGTCATCGGACCGCGTCACCGGGCCAGACCCGCTCGCCGGATCCATCTCATCTGCTGATGCTGCCACGTGGTCCGGTGTACGCTGCGGCATGACACCCCTTCGAGACTGCCCCGATGCCGTTTGACGCGCTGACGATGGCTGCTGCCCGAGATGACCTCGCCGCCGCAGCGGAAGGCGGGCAGATACAGAAGATTCTACAGCCTGCTCCCCTGGCGGTGGGCCTCTCTGTCTATCGTGACGGCCGGCGCCGCTGGATCTTGCTGTCGGCCGATGCCCGTGCCGGACGGGTCGCGATAGTCGAGGACACGCTGGCCAAGGCGTTCGCCACGCCCAGTCCCTTCATCATGCTTCTCCGCAAGCATCTGGAGGGGAAGCGCATCATCTCCCTCGAGCAGATGCCGTACGAGCGCGTCCTCACCTTCACGACGGGAGCAGAGCCGGACGCCGCCCGCCTCGTCGTGGAAATCATGGGCAAGCACAGCAACATCATTCTGGTGGGCCAGGGCGAGCGCATTCTGGGCGCCATCAAGGTCGTGAGGCCCTCGGAGAGCCGCGTACGTCCCGTCACGCCGGGACGTCTGTATGTCCCGCCGCCGGCGCAGCCGCGCGACCCCGTGTTCCCACCGGGACCGCGTCTCGATCCCGCCGCGTGCCCATCGGAGGTGGCTGAATCGCTGGCAGCGCTTCCTCCGTCAATCCCGGCTCGCCAGGCGCTTCTCGGACTTCTCGCCGGGTGCAGTCCATTTCTGGCCGACGATCTCCTCTCCTCGGTAGCCACCCCTGCGGCACAGATCGGAGAGGCACCACTGGGTGATCTCGTCACCGCCGCACGGATTCGGTACAGTCTCTGGCGGAGTCGCGAGTGGCAGCCCGTGACCTTCCTGAATGCGCGCGGCAAGCCTGACTTTGCGCCCTTCGTGCCGGCCGTTGCCGCCGATATCAGTGAGTGGCCGACCATCAGTGAGGCGATGGAAGCAGCCGTTGCCGGCACGGAGAGCCATGACGCGCTGGGAACGCTGCGAGGCGAGGTCACCGGCGAGATCGAGAAAGCGCTGATCCAGGCCCAGCGGCGGGCCGCATCTCTCGCGGCGGGGCTGGAGGCGGCGGCGGCGGCGGAAGATGTGATGGCACGCGGGCAGCTGGTTCTGGCCTATCTCCACGCGATCCCGGCGGGGGCGGCTAGCCTCGACCTACCCGACCTGGGAATCACGATTCCACTCGACCCCGCCCTCACTGCCCAGCAGAACTCCGAACGCCTCTTTCGCCGTTATCGGAAGCTGCGTGACGCGCGAGCTCGGCTTCCTGCCATGGTGGCCGATGCGGAAAAGGAGATCGCACGCCTCGCGGACCTGAAAGCTTTCGTGCCGCTCGCCATCTCAGAGGCCGACCTGCGGGCTATTCAGCGTGACCTCAAGCCCGCCACGCCGCCGTCCGGCAAGGCCGCGGCGAAAAAGCAGCCGAAAAGGGGGCCGGCGCGGTACCGACACGGGTCGGTCACGGCCCTGGCGGGACGTAGCGCCCGCGAGAACGAGGAGGTGACCTTCCGCCTGGCCGGCCGCGACGACCTGTGGCTCCACGCCCGTGAGCGCACCGGCGCCCACGTCATCATCCCCGGCACGGCGGCCGAGGAGGACGTGCTGAGCGCTGCGCAGTTGGCGGCTCACCTGAGCGAAGCGCGCGCCGACACGCGTGTTGACGTCGATGTCGCCCGGGTGCGCGACGTGCGGAAGATCCCGGGAGCGGCTCCGGGTCGGGTGACCTACCGGGCGGTTCGCACCGTGCGCGTCGCGCCGGCCACAGACGGCTGGGACCGGATCTAAGCGATGTCGCGGCGGGCCGCCGCCAACAGCTCCGCCGCGTTGCGGCGCGCCGCCTCCGTCCCCGTGCCGCTCATCATCTCGGCGATCTCCGCCACACGCTCCTCGTGTTCCAGGCCGCGCACATCCACCGCCGTCCGTCCCTCGCGGATCGCCTTGACGACAGTCAGATGCCGGTCGGCCAGGGCGGCAATCTGCGGCATGTGGGTAATGGACAGAACCTGATGGCCGGCTGCCAGCCGCCGCATGCGCTGCCCCACGTCATGCGCACGGCGGCCACCGACACCGACGTCGACCTCATCGAAGACCAGTGTCGGCGTGCGGTCCGCTTCCGCCAGCACGCTCTTCAGTGCCAGCAGGAAGCGAGAGGTCTCGCCGCCCGATGCGACGCGCTCCATGGGACGCAGGGGCTCGCCGGGATTGAACGACACCAGGAAGGTCACGGTATCAATGCCGGACGCGGAGTAGGCATAGCTCTGGGCACCGACGGGCAGTCCGTCGGGCCGCTCCGTTCGGGCGAGCTCGACGGAGAAGGCAGTTCCCTTCAACCCCAAACCCTGGAGCGCGGCGCCCATTTCGTCGGTGAGACGTTGACCGGCCTCCGCTCGCGCGTGCGAGAGATCCTCCGCCAGCCGCCCCGCTTCTGCTTCCGCGCTCGCAACGTCCGCCTGAAGCTCGTCCAGGCGTTCGTCAATGTGCTCAACTCCCTCCAGATCGGCCCGTGCCTGCCGCCCGAACGCGATCACGTCGTCCAGGGTTGGCCCGTATTTGCGCTTCAGACGCATGAGCACGTCCAGCCGCTCCTCGATCTCCGCCAGCCGCCCGGGATCGTACTCGACGGCATCCCGGTACCGGCGAATTTCCTGCGCCACGTCGTCCAATTCGACCATCGCGGCATCGAGCCGCTCGGAGAGCGGCGCCAGCGCGGCGTCGATGGCGGCCAGATCACGCGCCGCGGCACCGGCTTCGCCCACTCGTTCGATAGCAGCCCCTTCTTCGTGGAGAGCCTCGTAGGCGCCGGCCGCTAACTGGGTCAGGCGCTCGGCATTGGCCAGCAGATTCCTCTCGGCGGCCAGGTCGTCCTCTTCCTCCGCGCGTAGGCTCGCCGCCTCGATCTCCCCCACCTGGAAGCGCAATAAATCCAGCCGCTGCTCCGCCTCACGCCGCCCGGCGGCCAGCGCCTCCAGGTCGCGCCGCGCCGACGCATACCGGCGAACTGCCGTCGCCACCTCGCTCCGGAGGGGAAGGAGGTCGCCGAACCGGTCGAGGATATCCAGCTGCCGATCTCGTCGCAGGATGGAGAGATGATCGGACTGCCCGTGAATGTCAACCAGAGCCGCGCCCACTGCCGATAGAACTCCCACCGGCACGGCCCGCCCATTGAGGCGTGCCGTCCCGCGTCCCGACGCATTGACCTCGCGGCGCAGGATGAGCGTGTCGTCTTCCTCGACGCCGTAGTCACCCAGCAAATCCCCGAGCGCATCGCGCTCGCCGGACTCCAGCTCGAAGATGGCTTCAACCGATGCGGCGGCGGCATCGCCGCGAATAACGTCGGCGCCGACGCGAGCGCCGAGCGCCGCCTGGAGGGCGTCGATGATGATGGATTTTCCGGCGCCGGTTTCGCCCGTGAGCACGGTGAATCCCGATCCGAGCTGTAGGCGGAGGCGATCGATGATGGCGAAGTTTTCGATGGAGAGCTCAATCAGCATGATGTCGCTATCTGAGACGGTCGGCGATGGCCGTGTAGAAGTAACGGCGCGGAGCGACTCGGGCGAAACGCGCCACGGTCTCGCTGCGCACCACCTCGACCATATGGCCGGGTTCCAGACCCGTTTCCTGCGTCCCGTCGATCGTGACCACCGCCGGGCGGTCGCTATCCAGCGTCAAGCAGACGTGCGTATCCCCCGACAGGATGACCGACCGGCCGATGTGCAGGTGCGGGGCGACCGGCGTGAGAAGCAGGTCGCGCGATTCCGGATACAGGATCGGCCCGCCGGCCGCCAGGGAGTACGCCGTCGATCCGGTTGCCGTCGAAACGAGCACGCCGTCGGCGGTGTAGGTCATGAAGTCCTCGCCTCCCAGGCAGGTCCTGACGTGCACGGCGCGGGGAGATGCACCCCGAGCGACCGACACCTCATTCAAGGACAGAGCGGAATCCCAGGCGTGCGTTCCCTGGAGCCGCACGTCGAGCATGGTCCGCTCCTCGATCCAGAATCGCTCCTCGACGATGCATGCGACCTGGTTGCGCAGAGATTCCGGCGTCAGCTCCGCGAGAAATCCCACGCGGCCGAGGTTGATGCCGAGCAGCGGCACACCCACGGGCGCCGCCGTGCGCGCCACCTGGATGATCGTTCCATCGCCACCCAGCGCCACCAGCAGGTCCGATATCGGACCGACCTCTGCCACCAGGTCAGGATCCCAGGCGTTGCCGACCGTCGAGGAGACGCCGTGACGGTGCAACTCCACAGCAAGCCACTCCGCGACGGAGACGGCTTTCTTACGGTGCGGGTGATAAAGAATGGCGACGTGATGGAGCAACGAGGCACTCAAGTGTGTGTCGAATGGACGCCTGAGTGTACTGAGTTATGACGAGTGCCTGCTCGCGTCGCGAACGACACGCGCCATCGCTCCCGGCACATCAATGCCTGCGCCCGTCACCGGGCGCAAGTGCGCCAGAAACTCGACATTCCCCGCCGGCCCACGAATGGGAGACGGCTCCAGCCCCAGGACCGACCAGCCGTGCTGCTCGGCCCACCCCAGGATGCCTCCGAGGACGTCGGCCCACACGGCGGGGTCGCGAACGACACCTTTCTTCCCCACCTGGTCGCGCCCCGCCTCGAACTGTGGCTTGATCAGGACCACGACGTTCGCTTCCGCCGCCAGCAGTGCCCGCACCGGGGGCAGCACCTGCCGCAGCGAGATGAAAGAAACGTCGACCACGGCGAGCGCGACCGGCTCCGGCAGGCTCTCGACATGGCGGATATTGACGCGCTCCATGACCACGACCCGCGGGTCGTTGCGAAGCGTCCAGGCGAGCTGGCCGTACCCCACGTCGATGGCGTAGACGCGCTCCGCTCCCTCCTGCAGCAAGACATCGGTAAAGCCGCCCGTGGACGCCCCGATATCGGCACAGACTTTGTGCGCGGCAGAGACATCGAACGCATCGAGAGCGTGCTTCAGCTTGAGGCCGCCCCGGCTGACATAGGGGAGGGGCTGACGAACCAGTGCCAGTTCAACGTCGGGCGCAACGGATGCCGCCGGTTTGGTGACGACCGTTCCGTTGACGGTGATCCCGCCGCCCTGAATGATCGTCTGAGCACGAGCCCGCGTTTCCGCCAGCCCACGCTCTACGACGAGCGCATCAAGTCGTTGTTTTCCCTGGCGTCCCACACTGTACCGCTCAAGTTCACCGTCTCGATCGCGGGCGACGTCCGGAACATGGTCTCAGCTCGGGCCCCGAAGGCGCCGGCCGGACCCGTCACCAGGACGCGGTGGCCCGGTACACCGTCTGCCTCGAGACCAAACTCCCGCAGGAGCCGGGCGACTTCCATCACGGTCGTGCCGGCCGAGTCAAGTAGCGTCACGTCAGGGCCGACGGCACGCTGAAAGATAGCGCGGACGAGGGGGAAGTGCGTGCAACCCAGAATGAGGGTGTCGATGCCCGTGCGACGCAGCTCCGTCATTTCGGCCGTCAGACGATCCTCGATGGCGACGTCGTGGTGCGGTCCACTCTCGATAAGTGGGACCAGCCACGAGGCGGCATGCTCCACGACAACGGCATCCGGCCGGCACTCGAGGATCGCGCGCCGGTACGCCCCGCTTGCCACTGTGCCGTCCGTCGCGACCACCCCGATACGTCCGTTGCGGGTAGCGCGCGCGGCGGCCGCCGCGCCGGGAGCAACAACGCCCACGCAGGGAAAGGGGTAGCGATCGCGCAGCACTTGATAAGCGGCCGCCGTCGCCGTATTACACGCGACGACCAGCAACTTTATGCCGAGTGAGGCCAGGTAGTCGCCGACCTGGATGGCGAAGGCCCGCACCTCCGCTTGAGGGCGCGGACCGTAGGGACAACGGGCCAGATCGCCCAGATAGACGGTCGGCTCCCGATCGAGGACACGCTGCAGCTCCAGGAGCACCGTGAGGCCGCCCACGCCGGAATCGAAAACGCCGATCGGCCGCAGATCACCCACTGATGACCTCCGGCCGGCCGTACCCTCCCCGCCAGTCACGAAGCCTGATCGACAGCAACTCACGAACCATGGCCAGCGTATCCACTCCCGGGCGTACCCGCGTGTCCGGATCGAAATGCCAATCTATTCCCAATTCAACCACCCGATAACCAAATTTGTACGCCAGGTAAATGAGCTCGACATCGAAGCCGAAACCCCTGATAGTCTGCCGATTGAAGAGATCGTCGGCGGCCTCGCGGCGGAACGCCTTGAAGCCGCACTGCGTGTCGTTGATACCCCGCACGATGATTCTCTGGACCAGCCGGTTGAAAACGCGCCCCATGAGGTGTCGATGCCAGGGCTCGTCGTAGCGGGCGGCCCCGATCGCCTCACGCGAGCCTGCCACGACGTCGGCCGCCTTCAACAGCCCCAGAAAAGCGCCGATGTGGTCGGGCGGCATCGAGAGATCGGCATCACAGAGAAACACCGCCCGTCCCGTGCTCTGAAGAGCGCCCAGCCGGCACGCGATACCCTTGCCACGAGCAGGCGACACCAGCAGGCGGATGAGGGAATTCTCCGCCGCGGCAGTCCGCACCACCTCCTCGGTTCGGTCCGTACTGCCATTGCTCACGACAATGATTTCCCAGCGATAGGGCTGGTCGCAGAGGTAGCTTTGCAGTCGATCAAGGGTCGGCGGCAGACGTTTCTCTTCGTTAAAGGCCGGAATAACGATGGAGAGATCAAGCTCTCCGGGCTCTGCGCTGGTGATCTCTCACTCCCGGGACAAAATCGGGCCAATTATAGGCATGCCGGTCCCTATAATCGCCCGTGGAGTGACGGCATGGAACAACTGTGGGCGCCCTGGCGGATGCACTACATCCAGAGCGGTGACGAGGCGACCGGCTGCCTCTTTTGCGAAGCGGCCTCGGCGGCGGACGAGAGGCACTACGTGGTCCACCGCGGGCTGCAGTGCCTGGTCATGTTGAATCTCTATCCGTACAATTCCGGCCATCTCATGGTCGCCCCCTATCAACACACGGGCGAAATCGCGGCGCTACGGCCCGAAGTCGGAGCGGATGTGTTTCATACCGCACAGCTGGCAGTCCGGGTGCTTGACGAGGTGATGCACCCCCAGGGTTTCAATCTGGGCGTGAATCAAGGGGAGCCGGCCGGGGCCGGCATCGCCGACCACATCCACCTGCACGTCGTGCCGCGCTGGGGCGGGGACACCAATTTCATGCCGGTTCTGGCTGATACCAAGGTTATGCCGGAGCTCCTGGTCACGACCGCCGAGCGGCTTCGCCCCGTCTTTCAACGACTTAGCGCCGAGTGAGGCACGTCATTGTCGGGGCCCTGCTGGCCGTGGCCGCCACTCTCACCGTGATACGATTCCAGCCCCACGCGCCGGCGCACCTCCACGTCTCGCACGCCGCGCCCCTGGATCCGACCGCACCCCCATTACCGACCCTCACGGCCCTTCCCTGACAACCGCTTATTATTGAGGCAGGACTCCGGCGTCGCCCGAGTGCGCCGGTAGGGAATGTAGCTCTGAGTCCGTCCCCCTGCCCGGGGCCATAGGGTGGGCGGACAAACTCGGAGGGACAGTCCGTACCGGACCATCGACGGGAAGGTCGTTTCGGGGCGACCGGTTGGAGCGTCACATATTGAGGCGCCGTCGAACGTCGGCGCGGGTGAGGAGATCAGGTGGATCAGGATCAGTACGCGTTCTTTCAGAAGTTGGTAGAAACCATCGGGCCGTCGGGATACGAGCAGGCGGCACAGCAGGTGTGGCGCGACCGGGTACAGGGCAGCGGAGTCGACGTCAAAACGGACGCCATGGGAAACGTCATCGCCTCGCTCAACGCCGATGGTCGTCCCCGTGTCATGCTCGATGCCCATGTCGACCAGATCGGGTTCCTCGTCCGCTACATTGACGAGAACGGCTACATCTATTGGTCGCCCATCGGCGGCTTCGACCCGGTCACTCTCGCCGGCAATCGCGTCACAATCATGGGCACCGGCGGTCCCGTACTCGGCGTGATCGGGCGAAAGCCGATTCACCTCCTCGAACAGGAAGAACGCAAGAAGGCGCCGCAACTGAAGAACCTCTGGATCGATATTGGAGCGTCCAGCAAGGAGGAGGCGGAGAAACTGCTGGGTATCGGGGATGCCGGCGGACGCGAATCGCGCATGCAACGTTTGCAGGGCAGCCTGGTCACCGCTGCCGGACTGGACGACCGCGTCGGCTGCTATATGGTGGCCGAGACGTTCCGCAATCTGACCGCGGGCCGGCCGTCCGCCGCCGTCTTTGCCGCCTCGACAGTGCAGGAAGAGATCGGACTGCGCGGCGCTCGCGCTGCCGCGTACGAGATCAACCCCGACGTCGCGGTTGCACTCGAAGTGACGTGGACGTCAGATCATCCCGAGTCGTCCAAAACCGAGTTGGGCGAGATCAAGGTCGGCGCGGGTCCGGTCATCTTCCGGGGCGCCAACACCAACCCCAAAGTCTTCGAGCGCCTGGTCGCTGCCGCCCGGGCAGCGGGTGCGCCGTACCAGGTCGACGCGCTACCGGGAGGAACGCCCACCGACGAGAACGTGATTCAGACGGAGCGCGGCGGTGTGGCAACGGGCCTCATGAGCGTGCCGACACGGTACTTGCATACCAACTCGGAACTCCTCTCCACCGACGATGTCGATGCCGCCGTGGCCATCCTGACTCGCTTCGTCCAGGATCTGGGGAGCGACAGCGACTTCACCCCGTAATCGGGCGAGCAGGCCGGCACAGCGACAGTTGTCGGCCTGCTCGATCCAGTCCGTAACCAGGGACGCGCTCAGGCACGGCGCCAGCGCATGGTGCCCAGCATGGCCACCACGCCAATGACGGCGGCCCGGATCACGCCAACGGCGATCACGGCACCAGCCTGGTAGTAGAGGATGGTGAACAGCGAGGAAAACGGCGGTTCGGCGGCCCAGAAATGGAGTGCGCCGTGCTGGGGATTGTCGCCGTACCGGCCCCACAGAACGAAGATCTGGACGACGAAGGCAAGCGCCAGGATCGCGAACAGCACGACCAACTCGGCAAGGCCGAGACCCGCAATACCCAGCGAGATCAGCGCTGAGCGCCGGTAGCGGCCGGGAGGCCCCAACAAGACGCGGCGAATCCACTGCATGACGCCAGAGTACACCCGCGCCGCACCATCGTGCGCCTCACGCTATGAGCCGTACAAGAGCTGCTTGACGGCGAGGATGTCCTGACGGACGCGGCCCTTGTGCTTGACCTCTTTCTCGATCTTGCTGCAGCCGTAAATCACTGTGCTGTGATTGCGTCCGCCGAGATGATTGCCGACTTCGAGCAGAGAGAGCTTGGACTCCTCCCGCAGCAGGTACATGGCGATCTGACGCGCGTAGGCGATGGCACGTTCGCGCTGCGGCCCGCATAGCTCCGATCCCCTGATACGGAAGTAGGACGCCACTGCCTCGAGAATCGCGTCGGGACGAGCACTGCCCGGGACGACGCCGTCGCCGAGCACACCGCGGACGACGTCGAGGCTGGGCTCCGTGCCCAGCAAGTCGGCCTGCGCCAGCACACGATTCAGCGTGCCCTCCAGCTCCCGAACATTGCTCCCAATCCGCGTCGCCACGGCGCTGAGCACGTCATCCGGCAGGGCACGCTGTGCCGCCTTCCGCCGCAAGATCGCCATCCGGGTCTCGAGATCCGGGGCCTGCATGTCCGCTGCCATTCCCCAGGTAAAGCGAGAAACGAGACGGTCCTGCAGCCCGCGCAGCTCGGAGGGCGGCCGATCACTGGTGATGACGATCTGTTTGCCGGACTGATGGAGAGCGTTGAACGTGTGGAAGAATTCCTCCTGCGTCGCTTCCTTGCCGGCAATGAATTGCACGTCGTCGATGAGGAGAAAGTCCACCGTGCGGTAGCGATCGCGGAAGTCCTGCGTCACCCCGTCGCGAATCGCCAGGATGAGCTCATTGGTAAACATCTCAGAGGTGACGTACAGGGCGTCCTTGCCACCGTCGATGGCCGCCTGTCCGATGGCCTGCAAAAGATGCGTTTTGCCGACGCCGACCCCGCCATACAGCACCAGCGGGTTATAGGCGGTGCCCACCTTGCGGAGCACGGCCTGCGCGCTGGCATGAGCCAGCCGGTTCCCCGCGCCGACCACGAATTCCTCGAATGTGTAATGTGGATTGAACCCGACCTTGGCACGCACCACCTCCGAGGGAAGGGGCGGACGCTCGCCGACCTCGCCGACGAGGTAGACGGGCTCGATGCCGGCATGGCCGCGCGCGACGAACGCCTGGTGGATCACGGGGCCGAAGCGCTGCGATAACCAATCCGCGGTGTACTCGTCGGGAACCGAGAGCGTCAGCTCGTCCCCATCGAGGGACAGTACTTCGACCCGGCCAAACCAGGTGCCGAAGTTCGCTTCTCCGAGCGCCGTCCGCAGTTCGTCGGTGACGTCGCGCCAGACCTCCAGCGCGCGGCTCCTGCCCCCGTTGAGACGGGGGCGCAGCTCTTCGCTGCGCAAGGAGACAAAGTTGGCACAGATCAGGGCCCGCTCATCGCCGAGCTCGATCGCTCCGCACCAGGCGCTCCCGAATTGCGGGTCACGCATGGCGCGACACTGAGCGCATCGCCTTGCTCCATCCGCCGGCATGGAACGGATGGCAGCGCCGGCCAACTCCAGCGTGGCGCCGTAACACCTGCCGCAAATAGACTGCTTCCCGAAAGTGCGCAACTCCCAGGGCAGGCTCTCCACGCTGCAGCGATCGCACGCCAGCAGCGCAATATCCCCGGGGGCACGACGATCCGCAGGAGGAACCGCGCGCACCCGATAGACGTCGGCGGATTCCGTCATTCAGCCCTCGAAGTGCTTTTTCGCACTCAAGGGTACTGCACGCGGGGTGCTCCTACTTGACGATAACTACCACTGGATTGCGGACATAAATCGGTAAGATTCGGCAGCGTGCGGCGATTCGGCGGTAGGGCGTGGACAAGGTCACAAAAATCGTGTGTACCGTGTGGATTCACGTCGGCGCACACGAGGCGCACGACGTGTCCGCCGGCAGCGTCGCCGGGATCCCGCAACGGTGAAGGAGGGATGCGGCGAGGCACAACGGCAGTCCGACGACGGCGTGGTAGCAACCGTCGACCGACTCGACAAACGTCCCTCCGAATCCCTGAACGGCATACGCGCCGGCCTTGTCCATCGGCTCACCCGTGGCGATGTAGTCGCGTGCTTCCTCGTCACTGAACGGGCGCATGCGCACGTCACTGGTGACCGCGCCGTCCCAGACGGTCTCGCCGCAACGCACCACCACGGCGGTCGTCACCTGGTGCACGCGGCCCCGCAAGAGGCGGAGCATGCGCAGGGCGTCCTCGGTATCAGCCGGCTTGCCCAGGATCTCTCCCCCCACGGCGACCACCGTGTCGGCCGCCAGGATGGTGTCACCGGGACGGACTCGGGCTACTGCTTGCGCCTTGGCGCGTGCGACGTCGAGCGCGTACTGTGTCGGGTCCTCTCCACCGCGTGCCCGGCGCTCTGGAGCGTCGCTCGGCACGATCTCGGCCGGCACGCCCAACGCACGCACCAGAATTTGGCGGCGGGGCGAGCCCGACGCCAGAATCAACATCGCTCGAGCACGGCCAGACTCTCGACGTGATAGGTCTGCGGGTAAAAGTCGAAGATGTCCAACGACGTGATGCGATAACCGTCCCCCTGGAAGGCGGCCAGATCGTCGGCGAGTGACGGCGGCGCACAGCTCACGTACAGGATGAGCGGCACGCGATTCGCGGTGAGAGCGGACGTGACGGTGACTCCGAGACCGGAGCGGGGCGGATCCACGATGGCGGCATCGAGTGGCGGGAGCTCGGGGAGAGCCCGTTCCGCATGCCTGCTCACAAAGGAGACGTTCTCAAGTCTCCACTCTCCCGCCGTGCGGCGCGCCGCCTCGACCGCCAGTGGATCCAGCTCGATCAGTGTCATATGGCCGACTGACGGCGCGAGAGTCAATCCAAAGGTCCCCACGCCTCCATAAATATCAGCCGCTTCTGTGGCGGCCCGCTCCTGGAGCAGCGCCTGCATCCGTTGCATGACATGGGGAACCATGACCAGGTTGGTCTGAACAAACGAGCCGGCCGGCAGCCACATGTCGCGGCCGCCGATTTCGATCCGGCTCATCAGATCACCGACGAGCGGGACCGGCCGGCCCGAGCGGTGACGGTACGCGACGGACGCGACGCCAGGCAATGACGCCACGCGCTGCGCCACGTCCGGCAATTCGGGATGCTCTTCGAGCGTCAGGCCGCTGATCCCCTGAATCAGCACCTGCAGTGCCGGCTCCGTATCCGAACCGACCACGGTGCAGTCGAGCCAGACTCTGCCGTGATAGTTCGGTATCGCCCCGGATCGCAACAGCCGGTTGATCTCGTCCGCCAGGCCGCCGATCGATGAGTGAGAGATTGGGCAATCATGGATCTCGACGATACCCCGCCGCAGCAGCGGACGAAACCCGGCCTCCCAGCCAATGGCCAACGCAGCGGTACGGCGGTAGCGCCATGGTTCCTTCATCCGTTCCGCGCGCCCGACTCGGATATCGACACCCGCCCTTTCCATCTCGCGGTCGACCAGCCGCCGCTTCGTTATGACCTGCGCGTCGTACGTCATGTGCTGCCACTGACAGCCTCCACAATCCCGGGCGTAGTACGGACACGGCGGCTCGATGCGCTCTGGGGCGGGGCGCAGGACGTCTCGGGCAATGCCGCGCCAGGGGCGGCCGCGGTGCACTTCGGCAATCACGTGCTCACCGGGCAGGGCTCGCTGCACGGGGATCGTGCGGTCTGCTGCGGTCGCCGACACCGCACCGCGAGCCGACCAGTCTGCGGTTTCGAGATCCAGGACGAGCGGTGGACGGCGGCCCTTTCTGCGTTCCGTGGTCTGTGTCATGGCGTCAACCGATACTAGCGGCAGGCGATCGTCGACTATCCGCGGCTAACGCAGCGGAATCGTGACCGGGGGATGAATCTGCTTCTCGTTCTCTGCCACGAGGTGACCGCCCACGCGTCTCCGGAATGCCGGAAGCACCCCGTTCGTGGTATCCGCCACCAGAAACTGCGCCCGCAGGTCGACGCGCCGAAACAGCGCTTCCAGCTGCTCGCGCCGGCTGGCCGCGCCGGCGATCAAGAGCGTCTGGGTCCCGGCCCGCACACGCAGCAAGGCGATGCAATCTCGTGGGTTGGGATAGAGCGCGTCGGGACCGAGGGCGGTGAGAGTGACCGTGCCGAGCGAGAGCGTCGTGCCCGTTCGCACGAGGTAGGCCGGGATCTGTCGCGAGCGAACGTCATCGCGCCACCGTGCGTAAGTGGCGGAGGGATACTCACTTCCCACGTCGAGCACCTCACCCACCCGGTAGCGCCGGATGACCTCATCGAACCCCGCGATGTGCGTCGCCCGCGGGTCCGTCACGATGACGGCGTCGATGGTGCGGTCCAGTCCGACAACCGACCCCAGCCTTTCCAGGTACTGATACGGCCTGGCGGCACCGTCGATCAGAACGAGATGACCACCGGACCGCAAGAGAAGAGCGTCGCCGACACCCAGGAGCGTCAACGTGGGTGCAGAGGCGCCGCGCGCCCCCGCCAGCGACACCAGCGAGAGAGACAGGGCGGCTGCCACCCCAAGGACCATTTCGCGGGCAGCATGCGGCCGCTGCGCTGCCGGCGCCCAGCCGGCATGTCGGAGGACCAGCCAGGCGAGCGCCGCCAGGACCGCATAGTAGAGGACCGACGCCACCGGACCAATCCCGGCAAGGTTGACGGTGGGCAGAGCTGCCAGGACGTGTACCAGAGCGAGAACCGCCTGGAGCAGGACGCCGAGAATGACGCCCAGAGGAGCGGCCAGCGCGGGAAGCGGCGCGGCCAGACCCAGGGCCAAACCACCGACGATCAAGAACGGGAGCAACGGCAACACCAGCGCGTTGGCGATTGGCGATACCGCAGGCAAGACATGAAACGATGCGAAAACGACCGGCAGGGTGGCGATCTGTGCCGCGACGGTTACCGCCAGCGACTCCGCCAGGGGAGATGGGAGCCGGCGAACGGCGCGCAGAACCGGATTCGTCAGCGCGACAATCCCGAACGTGCCCAGGGTCGACATCTGGAAGCTCGGGTCGGTGAGGAGCGGCGGCTGCAGCGCAACCATAACGGCAGCCGTCACACCAAGCGAGACCAACGCAACGGTATTGCGCCCCAGGTACCCGGCGGCAAACACCAGTGTCCACATGACGGCCGACCGCTCGCCGGACACCGTCAGCCCAGTCAGGGCAACGTAGCTCCAGACCGCAATGAGTGAGGCGGCGAGGGCCGTCGCGCGGCCGGGGAGGCGGCGGGCCAGGGCATGCACCGTGCCGGCGACGATGGCGACCTTGATCCCAGAGATGGCGATGATGTGAATCAAGCCCGTCAAGACGAGCAGCGAAGACAGGTTCCCTAGATCGCCGCTGTGCGTTCCGATGGCAATGCCGACGAGGAGGGAGGCCTGCGGTTCCGGCATCCACTCGTCAATGCCCGCCTCGATCCGTTGACGAAGCGCTATCAGGCCGCTGAAGAACGGGTTTGACTGCGTTCCCCGGTCAAGGATGCGGGGATAGGACAGGGACGCGGTGACTCCTTGCCGCGCCAGTGCTGATCGGTATGGCGCGGGCAACGCCGTCAGCCGCCCACTGACCGAGACGAGCTCGCCGTACCGCAACAACACGCTCCGCGCGGTGTGCACGGCCACCGTGGCCGCGACCGTCTCCCATCGCCCTGAGACATGAATCGCCGTGAGGCGAATGTCATAGTTCGCGCCGCTATCCCGAATATCCGGCTCGGTCGCCACGACGCCCCGCGCCTGTACGGACTCGTCCAGATAGGGAGCCAGCGCGTCGTGCGGCGTCGAGAGCGCCAAACGGAGCAGACCGAGACCGAACGCGACCAGCAGTAGACCGGAAAGGCGGCGAAAGAACGCCAGGATCGAGCCGGCCACCAGAGGAACCAGGATGAGCGAGATGGGCGGAGCAAGGGGAAAGGCGACGCCGCCGACAAACGCTAGAGCCAGCCACCACAGGATCATCCTGCCCCCACCGCGCCGCCGGTTAGGTCATCTTAGCCGATGGCCTAGCATGGGATGCTGCCTTAAAAGGGGACCGCCGGTGGAGCGAGGAGACGGCACTCCACCGGCGGA
>JAJPIP010000033.1 GCA_021324655.1 Pseudomonadota bacterium | reverse complement strand
GCGCGGAACTCGGGTGGGTAGGGAGCATGACTTTTCGGCATCGGTGCATCCTTCCGGGATCTTCAGACCCCAAGCTTCAGAGTGTCTACCGAACCGGGTCAAGTCCACTTGGTGGACGACAACGCGCCTGCCGTCGCCGAGATCTGCTCTCGCCTGGATGGGCTCCCACTGGCCATTGAGCTTGCTGCTGCTCGTATCAAGCTCTTCCCTCCACAGGCATTGCTCCAACGTATGTCGAACAGGCTCACCTTCCTAACAGGAGGAGCGAGGGACCGACCGACCAGGCAGCAGACCCTGCGGGGAGCAATTGACTGGAGCTACTCCCTTCTGACTCCTGCCGAGCAGGTGCTCTTCGCCCGGCTCTCGATCTTCGCAGGTGGATGGACGTTTGAGGCGGCAGAGGCGGCCTGCGATGGCGACGGCGAGCTGGATTTGCTGGAAGGCATGGCATCGCTGGTCGACGGGAGTCTGGTGCGGCAGGAGGGAGAGGACGAGCCACGGTTCTCGATGCTCGAGACCATCCAGGAGTATGCAGGAGAGAAGCTGGAGGTGCGGGGCGAGGGAGAGGAGATTCGGGCGGCGCACGCCCGGCACTTCCTGGATCTTGCCGATGAGGCCAATCGCCATCTCCATGGTCCCGAGCAGTTACGCAGGCTCGATCAACTGGAGCGCGATCACGACAACCTGCGTGCTGCCCTGCACTGGGTCATCGAGCGTGGGGATACCGAGTTTGCGTTGCGCCTCGCATGGAGCCTCTCGTTCTTCTGGTACTTCCGTGGCCACTGCCGGGAAGGCCGGGCGGTGGGTACCGCAGTCCTAGCCCTGGCCACGCGGCCAGAGCTGGCCTCCCTGCGCACAAAGCTCCTCGAGCGAATCGGCATTCTGGCCCTGCGTCAAGGGGACTACCCGGCGGCCCGCGCCTATCTCGATGACGGCGTGGCCCTGGCGCGCCAGGTCCGCGACCCAAGCGTGCTTGTTGGGACGCTGGGCGCTCTCGGCTTCGCGGCACGGGTGCAGGACGATTATGCGGCGGCCCGATCAGCACTGGAGGAGGGCTTGGCGCTTGCGCGCGAGCAAGGCAATACCCCGCAGGTCGCCAATATCTTCCATCACCGAGGCCTTCTTGCCCTGGAGGGTGACCAGGACCTGGAGGCGGCTTGGGCGCTGAACGAGCAGAGCTTGGCGCTGTACCGACAGATTGGTAACCGTCGGATGGTTGGCTTAGTGCTCGGCGGAATGGGGCGCGTGGCGCGGGGGCGAGGCAGCCTGGTCGAGGCACGGGCTCTGCTCCTCGAGAGTGTCATCGCATTGAGGGAGATCGGGGATCTGGGGCCAATGCCTCAGATGCTCTATACGCTCGCAGGCGTCGACGCAGACTCAGGACAGCTCGAGCGCGCGGTCCGGCTGCAGGCCGCTGCGATGGAGATGGAGGTGATCGTTGGTAGCTCGGTGTGGCCAGCCAATCGGCGCGAGAGCGATGGGTGGCTGGGGCTGGCTCGTGCTGCCGTGGGGGAAGCACGCTTTGCCACTGCCTGGGCCGAGGGCCAGGCAATGACCGTCGAACGGGCGGTAGCCTACGCCCTGGAGGAGGGCGCGTAGGTCCATAGGGACGGCGACGCGGATGCTCACATCACCGACTTCGCGGCTCCGCTACCACGGGCCGGATTACATCTGACGGACCACTAAGGAACCCGTAAGCTATGGTCGGCATGTAACGCTCTGCCGTCTCGCACTTACGAGGCAATGGCTTCAGAGAGCAAAGTAAGCAAGGCCGCCATCTGCCCAACCCCGTCCGCCAGGGTTGAGCGCTCCAGTTCCACTCCCTCGCGGGCACAGGTGACCCATTGACCGTGCAGGGGCAGATGCCTAACAGCACGGTACGGTTGTTTGGGCTTACAGAACCGGGACAGCCCGAGGGTCTTCAGAGCTGGCTTCACGTCGAGAAGTCGACCTACGTGTGGAGTTTCACTGACCGCTTCTTTGTGCTGAGTCGTCCTCAGGCTTCGAGGACCGATGGTCCGTCTACGGCGACGGTTTGGAGTGGCCCATCAACTCCAGCCGCTCCACACGCTGGTGATGCGCGACCAACGAGACCCCGACGCGATTTACGTGCTGAGCGTATTCGAGAGCGAGGAGAAGGCGCGCGCCCCAGAGCAGGACCCGCGTAGGGCGGAAGGGCTGCAGAAGTTGAATGCCTTGATGGCAGAGGTCCTGGCGGGCCCTCCGGAGTTTGTCGATCTGGAGGTCCTGGACGAGATCACCGGGACATGAGGCCAGCCGTGAAACGGCGCGAGCGACGTGTGCAGCTTCTCATGAGCACTTGTTGTTCATCCGTCTGCAAGGTGCTAGATGGTGCTGAACGGGCGGATTACCTCCGTCCTCTCCCCGGCCTCCCAGCTGCGGCTCCTGGATAGAGGGGCAGGAATGACGAAGGACATTGAGCAGGCGTCGATTTCTCGCTGGTGCGAGCCCCCGACACCCAGTTGCGGTGACTGCGTGTCAATTGGGGCGTTTCCCGATCATGGGCGAATACCAGCAAACAATGGCGCACCTGGAGGGATTCGACCCCCGACACCCCCGACACCCAGGTCCGACGTTTGGTGCTGCCCATTTTCGCCCTTGTTCGCGGGTATTCGGTCCTGTTCGCTGCCGCTTCTCCAAGCCAATTGTTTTGGTCGGTCAGACAGCTGCGAATAGGCGCGGTTGCCGGCGAACACCACAAAATGTGGTCAAATTGTGGTCAGACGGGCGCCTTTCAACTCGGCCCGTTGCACGCGTTCTAAGCCGACCTCCTGGCCCCCTCACGATGGATGGTCAGACGACTACCACCAGCTGAGCCGCCGCCTGTTCAGCATTGTCGCCCGACTTGGCGGCGCGGCGGTCTGAGACTCTCGCGACGCGGCCGCCGTTCAACGGCAGCCTCGAAGGCTCATACGCCCCTTCCTGCTCAGCGCTCCCAGCGTGCGTCCTTCCGTTGCCGGCGGCGATAGGTCGCGGAGAGAGCACGATACGCGCTCTGAGTCCGGCTCAGACGCCGGCTCGCCCTGATTGCCCGCGGATGCGCTGCACCGTCGCGCCCGATCACCGACTCTTTGTCGGTCGTTTGCTGAGCCACCGCAGCACGCGCGCTTGCCACGCGCCCGGCGAGGTACCGGAGCTGCATCCGTCGGACTGAGGCCTCGTTCATGGTTTACTCCTCTCTGGAATCGCGGCGATGATGCCTTCCCCCGCCGAACTCCTCCTGCGAGCCGGTCTGTTCCGCGCCAGGCGTGTCGTCAGGTTTCGGTTCCGCTGGTTGCTCGGCCTCCTGCGAGCCGCCCTCCGCTTCCCAACGTTCGACTGCCCGGCGTGCCTCTGCTTCCCGAGCCGCAAAGTTCTCATACTCCTCAGCCATCGCGGTCCCCAGGCGGGCGAGTGCGAGCGGCCGCGTCATAGCGCTCCCGCACCTGGTCTCGGTGCTCGACCTCGCGGGTCAGATACTCCTGCGCCTGCTCCGCTGCCCAGCTGTCCGCTCCCTGGTGCTCGCAGGCATCCGCATACTGCTTGCGTGCCGACATCACAGCCCCGATCGCGGCGTTGTACTCGAGATACAGCCGGTCGCTCATGGCTCTCTCCGATCGACATCCACTGGTGCTTCCCGTGCCTCAGATTGTCCCCATGCGGGCCAGGGGAGCGGTCGCCACAGCCGCCATCGCCGAGGCGGGCCGAGCTTCCGGCGACGACGCCCGAGGCACCGGTCCCGCTGTTGCGGCACAGCGACCACGTCTGCTTGTTGGTGGGGCGAGTTGATTCCGCGACGAAGCTCGTCGACCATGCTCGTGGTCAGGTACACCCCCCGCCTCGAGATGACCTGCTCGATGCCATGAAACGGTACACGCAGATCCTTCCTGCCGTGGCACGCAACATTGACGTACCCGATTCCGCTCTGTGCCGGAGGTACTGGCCCACCAGCTGAGTGGGCTGCGGGTTGTGGCCGGCTGGATCCGAAGTCTGCGGTCTCGCTCACGGTGCCGATGATCTGTCCATTCCCTCCGTAAACCGCCATGCCCGTCTCGATATCAAGGACCTGCTGCTCCATGGGGCGCTCCTTCTTACTAGCCGCCGGGGCCGGATGGCTAGCTGATGGTCGTATCGCCCGCCAGAGCTGGTGGGTGCGTCTTTGGTGTTGCATGGCCGTTCTCGGCACCGGCCGACAGCGTGCCTCCCAGGCTGGCGATGTTTTGGAGCTCGGAGGGAACCACGAACAGCTTGTTTGCTGTCCCCTCAGCCATCTTGGGGAGAGCCTGTATATAGAGGTACTTCAGGATCTCGGGCGTGGCATGGGATGTCGTCAGGGCGGCGAAGACCACCTCGATTGCCTCCGCTTGCGCCCTCTGCACCGTTATAAGTGCCTGGCCATCGCCCTCAGCCTGCAAGATCAGCGACTGCCGCTTGCCCTCTGCGGTTAAGATTGCTGCCTGTTTGTTGCCTTCCGCCGACAGGATCGAAGCCTGCTTCTCACCCTCGGCTCTCAGCACGGCGGCACGCTTCTCGCGCTCGGCCTGCATCTGCTTCTCCATAGCGAGCTGGACGTCCCGCGGCGGAATGATGTCCTTTAGCTCTACCCTGGTCACCCGGACGCCCCATCCCTCCGTGACTTCATCCAGCGCCGCCCGCATCTTGGCGTTGATGTCTTCCCGGCTGGTCAAGGTCTTGTCGAGCGTCAGCCCGCCGATGACGTTTCGCAACGTGGTGATCGTCAACTGTTCCATCGCGCCCACCAGGTTCGCCACTGCATAGGCTGATTTCTTGGCGTCAATGATCTGGTAGTAGACCACCGTTGCCACCTGGATCCCGACGTTGTCGGAGGTGATGACGGCCTGCGGATCGAAGGGAACCACCTGCTCGCGCAGGTCAATGGTTGGCAGGATCTTGTCGACGAACGGGATGACGAAGACAGGACCACTTCCGGCCGTCTTCAAGTAGCGCCCCAGGCGCTGGACGTTCACCACACGGGCCTGAGGCACCAGGCGGATCGACTTGAAGCCGACGACGAGGACAAACAGCACGACGACAGCCGCGACGATGATGGCGGGTCCGAGAATCATGATTCAATGCCTTTCTCTATCAACGCGGGCGATCTGTTTGCCCGCGACGGGGTACGGGGCGGCGCGGCGTCCACCAGTGCCGCGATCCCATCGACGACCACAACTTCCACCGCCTCGCCCGCGACGAGCGTGTGGGTCGGGTCAAAGGAGCGCGCCGTCCAGAATTCACCCTCGCCAATGCGAATCTGGCCGCTGTCTGCGTCCACCGTTTGAGTCACGATTCCGCGCCGTCCCACAACGTTGTCATGCCCGACCGGCGCGGTGTCGCTGCGCCGGCTGTCCAGGCCGAGCGCATGCCTGATGATCGGCCGCAAGAACATGATCCCGAGGAGCGAGAGGGTGCCGAAGAGGCCGACCTGGAGTGGGAAGGGGGACACCGGCGCGATGAGGGCAACGACGAGCGCGGCCACCGCAACCGGGGCGAGGAACAGGTCGTACGACAGGAGTTCGCCCAAGGCCGCGAGTCCTGCTATGACGAGCCAGGGCCACATGGGATTCCTCCTGCCGGGACGGTGCCAGCCGGCTGCAGGACCGGAGCGGCCCCACCCGAATGCCGGCTCTCACTCAATAGCGGGCCGGCGTCGCGGCGGACCACCCTTTTGTCGTAGGAGTCAACGTGCGTGTGCAGCGCTATGAGCGTTTCCTGCGCCTGCTCCTGGCCGAGCCAGCTCTGGTCACCTTCAGAGGCGGACGCCTTCCAATACTGGATCCAGCTCACGGCCGCTTGCCGCTGTCTTTCGGTCGCAATCACAGCTTGCCTCCGTCATATTGAAGCCACACGCCCGAAGGGTTCGACTCCATCTCATCGGTATCGCTGGGGAGCGGTGCTCTCGCGGACGCACCAGCAGTCGAGGGACATTACGAGGACTGCCTGGGCCGGCATCCCTTCTCGCCGTCTGCACGCAGCAAGAGACTTTGCCTCTCCGTAGGTGGCGCACCGCGTGTATTCAGAGATATTGATTGGGACTGGGGTGGCTCGTTGCGGGCCGCCCTCCATCTCGATGCGTCCGGTCGCGACGGATGCTTCAACTATTGTCATAGTGGGCATAGACCTTTCGTTCCTGGTCGTTCTTAAGGCTGACGTCCGTGTTGTGGCACGGGGCGCCGCGAATCGTGGCTGCCCGGTACGCAACCGTCATCGAACGCTCGTGGTCGTCAATGTGAACGTCTCCCGCTGGAATAACGTGGGCTTGGCGCCGGAGCCGGCCGGTGGCGAGTCCGACGAATTTCAAGTGGCCGCTCGCCGTGTCCGTCCAGACGCGGGTAATGGGGCCCATCTTCGCCCCGGATCGGTCAAGAATGGTGTAGCCGAACAATTGCCAGATGTACGCAAAGGACGCGGAGTCTCCAGCTCCAGCTGGACGTGCCTCTGGAATCTCTGTCGGCGCCCCGAGGCACCGTTCTCCCTGTTCCCCTAAACGGGGATCACTATCCTGCGTGCGCGCCGGTTGCAGTACTGCGTCCGCGGCACCGGGTCCGATTGACATCGCGACCTCCTGCTATCACCACCACCTCGACCCTTGAAGAGTCAAGGCTCTTGTCGGTGTTCGCGGATGCAGATGGCTCAGTACAGGCGCGAGTCAAAGTGTGATGGGAGGAACCCCAGGCCACTCCTACACCTAAGTATAGTACAATCGGTTATGAAAATGATATTTTTCAGAAGTATTCGCGGGGAGGACGCTATCGACACCACAGAGCAAACGAGCACGTCCGTCCACCAGCCTCTTGCAGCTCATGGCAACCCGGTGCTGCGCTACCTGGATCGCCTCGCGCCCGGATCCCGGCGGACGCAGGGGGTCGCGCTCGATCGGATCGCGGCGCTTGTGAGTGGGGATGAGGCCACAGCTCTCGATCTGCCCTGGCACCGGCTCGACCAGCATCAGACCGAACGCATCCGGAGCGCCGTGGCATTGCAGTATGCGCCGACCACAGCAAACCGGATGTTGGCGGCGCTCCGAGGTGTCCTCAAGGAAGCCTGGCAACTCGGGTTGATGGATGCAGATACCTACCACCGTGCGGCGGCAGTCCAAAGTGTGCCCTGGTTTATCTCCCCTCGGGGCCGCGTGCTCTCTCATGAGGAGATCGAAGCGCTCTTCGCGGCGTGTGACCGCGACGGGACACCAGCCGGCGTACGCGATGCGGCGCTCCTCACGGTCCTCTTTGCGGCCGGCCTGCGCCGCTCGGAGGCGGTCGCGCTCGACGTGCGTGACTATCATGTCCCGAGCGGAGCCCTGACGGTCCGCGCCACGCGAGACAGCCGGGAGCGGGTCGTCTACGCCGCGGGTGGTGCCGCACGCGCCCTGGAGCGGTGGATAGAAATTCGCGGGACGAACGCGGGTCCCCTCTTTGTGCCCATTAACCGGGGGCAGAAGATTCTGCTACGAGAACAGCGGATGGCCGATCAGTCAGTCCATAGGATGCTGCAGAAGCGAGGGCAGCAGGCGGGAGTGGGGTCGTTCTCCTCCCAGGACCTGCGCCGGAGCTTTATCTCGGGCTTGCTGGATGAAGGCGTCGACATCGCCACAGTCCAGCGGCTCGCTGGGCATTGCAGCGTGCTGACGACCCAGCGCTACGATCGGCGCGATGAGACCTCGCGGCGAGCGATCGCCCGAATGCGCGAGGTGCCGATGCGTACGACAGGAAGCGCCCCTGCGGATCCTGAATAGGGAAGAAGGGTAGAGGAGTGTATCTATGGGCCCTTTGAAACTCATCGTTGGTCTGATCGTGGTAGCCGCCGTGGTCCTGTTCGGCGCGCAAAATACGCAGGCGGTGACACTTCACTTCCTGGTATTCAAGGTCCCGTCGGTGCCCATGGTGCTCGCGCTCATCGCGGCTGTCGCGCTTGGCGTGCTCCTGGGCTGGATCGTCTCGGCTCCGGGCCGCTTCCGGCGCATGCGTGAGCGCCATGAGTTGCAGGGGCAGGTGACAGCGCACGAGCGGGCGGATGCAGCGGCCGCACGTTCGAATGAGGTACACGACATCTGAGTACGCGGGATCACCGGCGGCCGGCGGCATGGAAACGGAGGGGCTGACCGCGCTGGAGCGGGAAGACGACCATGGAGTTTGTATCCGGCTTCTTGCATCGGCATCGCAGCCTCAACCTGTTCATCCACAAGGTGATGCAGGACAACCTCACCTTCCTGGCCTCTGCCGTCGCCTGGACGTTGCTCACCTCGGTCGTGCCTATCGTGGTCGGCCTCGTTGCGATTAGTAGCCTCTTTCTTCGCGACCCCGCCAGCCAGCAGGCCGTCGTGCATCACGTCAGCAGCGCGTTACAGGGCACGCTCCAGCCACACGACATCAGGCAACTTGTCACGACCTCGATCCGGCATCGTGGCGTGCTCGCTCTCATCGGCGTTGTTGGCATCCTCTGGGGCGGTTCCAACGTCGGCGGAGTCTTCTCAACCGTCTTCCAACCCGTCTTTGAGGTGAACGGGCGCGACTTCCTCAAAGAGAAGCTGCTGGATGTCGGCATGATCGTCGTCTTCGTCGCGCTGATGTTGACCATCGTTGTGGCCACGACGGCCGGGGCGGTCATCTCGCGTCTTTATCCCAGTGCTCCGATCCCGGGCGAACGGGCCTTCCTGATCGGGACCGCCATCAGCCTCGCTGCGGCCTTCCTGCTCTTCGTCGTCCTGTATCTCGTTTTTCCGAATGCACAGCCGCGATTCAAGCTGGCACATGTTTGGCGAGGAGCGCTGGTGGCGGCGATCCTGTTCCAGATCCTGAGCTTCATCTGGCCCCTCTACACCCAGATCAGCCACTTCAGTCGGTACGGGGCCGTGATTGCTCCCATGATCGTCCTCGCGGCATGGATCTACTTCTTTTCACTCATCCTGATGGTGGGTGCGGAGATCGTTGCGTTCAGGGCCATCCAGGAGGCCAACCGCACGGGGCGGCCGATAGGACCTCAGCCTCACAACTTCGTGCCTTCGCACACCATGATGCGTGACGATATCGATCACGTCGTCAGGTAGAGGCAAGAGTCTTTAGCCCCCGACATCGAAGCGTAGCCGCTAGCCGCTGGCGCGGATATCAGGAGACGAGCAGCCGGTCGAGCGCCAACCGTGCTTCGGGCCGATCTCCCATCCCGAGTTGTTGCTCGATGATCTCAAGGATCCCGTGCTTCAGGTGCGGAAGGGCCAGGCGAGATGGGTCTTCCGTGCGGGTCTAGAACTGTGCAACGGAGGAAGCAGCGATGCACGCGGGCGCGTTAGTGGATCGCTGCGAGCGACGGGCGCTGCCCGGAGATGTGACATTGGACGGCGGTCTTGCCGGGTCGAGGCGAACAACGGCGAGCAGATGCGGTCGCTGGCAGGAGGGCCGAGGGAGGCAACACCCACCGGATGCACATTTGACCAGTTCTCAGGACTGTTTCCCGCCTGTTCGCCACTGTTCACTCGCCTGGAGTCCTCTGGCCCTGCCGGAAAATCTGCATCCTGGTGCGGATTTTCGCAGTATCTCCAAAGTGCTGGAGACGCGCCCGGGTTGGCTCGCAGTCGTTCGCCGTCCCGTTTTATACCCAAATTGTGGCCGAATTGTGGTCAATCGGCCACGCGTCTCCTGGCTGCCGTACAGCCGGTCGTCGGCGAACACCGGCAGACGGTGGCGCACCTGGAGGGATTCGAACCCCCGACACCCAGTTGCGAAGAGTGGTCTGTTGCGGAACTCCTCGCCTACGCCGTACTCGAATCACGAGCGAGGGAGCGGCCGGTCTGGCGAACACGATCTGACTCGCCTTCCACGAACGCCACGATCTCTTTCAGTGCTTCGATCTCGCGGCGCAATGCCGTACGCCCCTCCCTCGTGATCTTCACCCAGGTTCGTGGGCGACGACCGTCCACAACCTTTGTGATGTCGACGAAGCCGGCATCCTCGAGGACGCGCAAATGACGTCCCAGGTTTCCATCGCTCGTGTTTAGCGTGCTCTTGAGGTGAGCGAAGTCGGCGCGCGTGACGTTGTTGAGGAGCGCCAGGATACCGAGTCGCACGCGTTGATGCACATCGTCGTCGAGCTGCTCAGAAGGATGTATCATGCGGTCCGTCTCTCAGCGGTGCGTTGCACCCAGGCGGACCCGAGGAGCAGGACCCCGTACAGCGCCGCCTGCAAGGCGACGCGTCCGTCCCCACGCGCAATCCAGCCAGACACCATGCACAATACGACCATGGCACATGCGTCTGCCAACAGCAACCGACTGTGCACGATGAGCGCAAAAGCCAGAAAGAACGATGCGACCACCAGAAATGGTCCCGCGGTATCGAGGAACTCGGAACCGATGATGAATCCGGTAAAGGACGCAACTCCGCCCCCGACGGTCATGATGATCGACGTGAGTAACCAGGGTAAGACCCTGGTGTGGACGCCCTCCACGTCACCGCGAAGACGATAGTGCCTGGCGGTCAGAATCGACCCGATGCCGAGACAGAGGGCAAAGTAGGGGGCAAGGTGATTGCGGTGGATGAGCAGCGCTAACGGTGCGACGCCCAGGTAAATGATGCCGAAGACGGTGAGGGGGAACCACATCGACGCCATCCTCCGTCTACCCTCCGCGTGCAGACGGGTCAATGCATCGAGTTCCTCCCGGGCGCTGGCCCGCTCGACGTGGGTTGGATGCAACACGAAACTCCTTGACACAGAGTACTCTCTACTGTAGAGTAATACCAGATACTCTCTACTACAGAGTACCTGGTCGACCATCATCATTCAAGGAGACAGAAAATGACTCTCATGTTCGGAACCGTTGTGGCCCTCGCAGCGGGGCTCCTATTCGGTCGACGCTGGTATGCGTTTGCCCTCGCCGGTGTCGCCTGGTACGTCTTCCTGGCAGTGCAAACCGCGTACATCGTCCAACCAGGAGTGATCGCCTTCGGCGGTGAAAACGGGCAAAAAACCGTCCAGGGCGCCCTGTACTGGATCGTCCAGCCGCCCATTCTCGGTCTTTCCATTGGGCTCTTGTTCGCCGGCGCTTTCGTGCATCAGCGCGTCCGTACCTGGATCAGCATGCGTCGCAGCGCACCGGCAACCATCGCCTGAGCGCCGGCACGGAGATGTCCCGGTGCGTTTCTCATCAGTGAACGGTGGCCCACCTGGCCGGATGCCGGGAGCGTTAAGGACCATCACCAACTGGTACTCCCCCACGATCTTCCGTCGGGCACCCTGAGCGGCACAGCCACGAGCCGAGCGCCCAGACGAAGACATTCGCAGAAGAGGAAGCATATCATGACCATCGCACGGATCGCATCTGTACGGGCAGCCCTCCCCATTCTGACAACCCTGTTCATTGGCCAGGGCGCCGTCGCCCCAGGAGTTGGTGCTGCGCCGGCCCGGCGGCCCGCCCATGCTGCGAACGCAAAGTCGGTCTCTCTCACGCTGACGGAGGTGCACCGCGTCCTCGGTAGCGCCCTCTCCGCCGGGAGTGCCGGCTTCGGCAAGTCGTACGTGTTCGGACCGTGTGCATCGAAGCCGCCTGTCACTCACTACAGCGCCACGTTCGCTGGACCGCTGGGTACAAAGGGCGTTCTGGGTGTGCTCAGCGACGTGTACACGTACAAGAGTGCGTCTGAGGCATCCTGCGGCGTGGCCCACTCGATCGCGTTTTATAGGTGGGCCGGAGACCTGAGCCCTACGCTCGGTAGGGTGACCATCATTCACGATGTGGGTGCTGAAGCATTCATGGTGGACATCACGAGTCCGACGAAGTCGCATGGAGTTGGCGTCCACAGTCTGGGCCTCACTTTCACGCGTGGCCTGTACACCGCGGTCATCATGGTCCAGTCGAACCAGAAGATCAAGGTCGCCGACATGGTACGGCTTGGGACGTTCATGGACGAGCGCACGAAGCACACACGCTATTGAGCCGGTTGAAAACGTGAGCGGGGAGGCGCCCCACGCTGACAGGGACATCCAGTGATAGCTGAATTTCCTGCGAAAGGCGCCTCCCCATGCGTGCAGCCCTTTGGCATTCCTGGCCGGACGATCTCCTTCTTCGCCAACTGTCGCCCTGTGATGCAGCTGATGTACATTGGCTCAGACCTCGCAAGATCGAAACCGACGGGACACGTTGACGAAAGACATTAAGCAGGCGTCAATGTTTCGTTGGCGGGAGCGCAACGATAGGCCAAAGGTGCAAGCCCCCGACACCCAGTTCCGAAGTTTGATACTGTCTATTTCCGCCCAGGTTCACGGGGGGTCGTATGCGTTCGTTGCCGCTTCGACGAGCGGGTTGTTTCAGCCTGCAGGACAGCGGCGAACAAAAGCGAATGCCGGCGAGCAGTGATTTTTGTGGTCAAACTGCGGTCAAAGTGCACCGCAGGAGTCCGCGTTCCCAGCGTACCGAGCGCAGTCCTACCGGCGAACTTCCTGCTCGATAACATGGATAGAGAACCCCAAGCCACCGGCGTTTCCGGCGAGCGGGCCGTCGAAGGTCCGGAGAGCCGCTCCGAGTTGGTGGGTCAGCACAATGTATGCGGTATCGTACCGTCGCTTCGTAAGTGCAGAGAGCTGGGGCATGGACGTCTTCTATGCTCGCGCCGCCCGGCGCTTGGTTCGCAGCACTACTTCATACGACTCGTCCCAAGAGTGGACCGATCGGGGATGGAGCGCTCTGTACAGCTTCATGGCCGTCGCATCGAGAAGGGCTCGCTCCCTCTGGTCCTCCGCGCTAGTGGACCAACTGAGCTGCTCGTAGCGAGCCGTAAGCAGCTTCAGGGCTTGCAGGCCGTCGGCCCGTTCAGCATCGGTTGTGGCGGATGTAACCGCCTGGCTGCTGCTGTCCATCGATTGGTTCCTTTGTACTGAGACCACCACCTCGGCCCATATCAGGTCGAGACACTACGCCGTGGCCGCGGCTGTAGATGGCTCTGTACAAACGCGACGGTGACGCGTGAGAAGTAAATTCCTCTCCGCCACCTGCTTTCAGCATAAAGGATTGCGCATGAAAATGCTCATTCTCGCGACTGGCACGGTGCGGCACTCCTTGACAATGTGGCTACTCACGCACCACGTCCGCTACACCTGAGGATTCTCCGCACCCTGCGACAGTCCACTGCGACCATGATCTACATGGGCTGCACGTCACACGCGGGATCGCGTCCTCCGCTCCGGAGCGGTGCCCTCTGGATGAGCGTACTTCATGTCAATCGACTTGCGGGTGCTGGCGTCACGCTGCTCGCCGACTCTACCCCGACGCGGTCCGCCGGACTTTCTGTTCGGCTCATACGCGGTATGGCGCTGCAGCCGGAGGGCCGTTTCGATTACCCTGTCCCCTCCCGCATGCAGTGGATGGTAGGAAATGGGGAGACTCAACGTGGATTGCCAGGCGGCGGCAGCGCGATCGGACGGTAGGAGACCGCTCGCGATGACACGAGTCAGACTGTTTGCCACCTCGTACGGCAAGAGCGCCGGCGCATGGATGTCTTCATCGGCGGCGATCCATTCGCGGAGGTGCCCCTGAGCTGCTTCCTGCCGTGGATCCCCGCTGACCAGCACGACCAGCACATCGGCGTCGACGACGATCGTCACGCGGGAGTCGACCGGCCCTCGAGCTCGTCTCGGCTCTCTCGGACAAACTGCACGGCGTCCACGTGAGGAAGGCCAATGCTCGCCCCGGGCGGGAACGCTCAAGCGGTTGGCCGTTCCCGGGGTCATTCCGATCAGAACGAGCTCACGCGTCAAGGAGCCGCACGATCACGCCCCGCGCTCACTCCCTCACGCCGGAACTGAGACGATGGGCATGATCGCGTGCAGACCGCCAGCTACGAAGCGTCCAAAGCGTTCCCGCCAATCGACAGTTGGCCCAGGCGTTTCCACCACCGTTCCGCCCAAGGAAGCCTATGTCGCTGCTCAGCAGCTGCGCTGAGTTCCCGGGATACTATGGGGAGTTCCCGTACCGATATGTGGAGGCGATGCCGGTGGACGTCTTTGTCGAAACCGAGCGATTGCTCCTGCGCCGGCTCACCCCGGCAGACCTGGACCTCCTCGTTGAACTCGACAGCGATCCTGCTGTGATGCACTTCATTACCGGCGGCATTCCACACTCACGGGCCGAGATAGAGAGCGAGGAGCTTCCGGGATTCCTCAGCTACTACGAGCGCTATGACGGGCTCGGCTTCTGGGCCGCCATCGAAAAGGAGACCGGTACCTTTCTCGGCTGGTTTCACTTTCGGCCCGAAGAGGATGATCCGACACACGTCGAGCTCGGCTACAGGTTCCGCGCCTCGGCCTGGGGGAAGGGATATGCGGCGGAAGGCTCTCGGGCGTTGATCGAGAAGGGGTTCAGCGAGCAGGGGGTGCAGCGCGTCATGGCGTCCACCATGGCAGTACACGTCGCATCGCGCCGAGTGATGGAGAAGGCGGGGCCACGGTATATCCGCACCTTCCAAGCAGAGTGGCCCTATCCGATCCCCGGAGATGAGCACGGCGAGGTCGAATACGCGCTGGAGAGACACGAGTGGGAACGGGCGTCGCAGGATAAGCGACGGGGCGGCGAGTAGCTGGCGTAGGGTCAAGCCACCGGGCGGACACGAGCGAACGGTGGCGCATCTGGAGGGATTCGAACCCCCAGCACCCGGTTCCGAAGCCTGGCTCAAAGACGCGTCAGCGATGCTCATTGCGACCTCATCTATGGCGGCCTCGTGGTAGCCGTGGCGAGAGAAGACGCTGAGCGCGGCGTCGACGAGCTGTCTCTGCCGGGACTGCCTGCGATCGGCGTTACCAGGTATGGCAAAAGCCGGCCGGCCGGCTTCACGGCTGCCAAGGCTACCCGATCGCCCCTCTATGTCGCATCGTTCACTGCCTGCTGCAGCGAGAGATGTCGCCCTTCGAGGCGGCCACGCGCAAACTCGGGACCATCACGGCTCAGGATAAGCTGCGCATAGTGCTCGCGCTCGGCTTCCCACTGACCGACCGGGCCTCCCCACGGACCGATCGGGGCTCGCTCCTCTTCCCCCTCAATCGCGCCCCACAGGCGGCCGGCTCGTACTTCCTGCCCTGCTTCGGCTGCCCACCAGGCGAGCAGAGCCAGCGCATAGACCGTCCGCGGTCGGTCTCCCATGCCTGCAATTAGGTGGAGTGCCTCGCGGATCCATGCCTCGGACTCGCCCAATCTTCCCCGCTTGTGTAGCAGTTCCGCGAGGGTGAGGTGCATCGTCACGCGCCACCAGGTGAAGCCCGTTTCCGCTGCCAGAGCCGCGCTTTGCTCGAAGAGTGCGAGAGCCGCGGCCTCGTCTCCTCCCTGCAGGTTCAGGTACGCAAGGGCGCCAAGTCCAACTGCCTCACCCTTTCTGAAGCCGATCTGGCGGTGCAGACGCAGGCTTTCATCGACGAGCGGCAGAGCGGCCTTCCAGTTGTCGGTCCTCCGCTCCTCGAACGCCAGTCGCTGCAACACGATTCCGATTCCGCGCTCGTCACCGATTCGTCGGTACTCAGCCAGACTCGCCTCGAGGTAGTGTCTCCCTTCCTCCAATCGGCCACACATGAGGGTGGAAGACGCGTATGCACGCAGAGCCCGCGCCCGCAGCTCACCCGGCATTCCATCACCGGCCCGTTCCAGCAGCATGCTCAACCATCGCATCCCGTCCTGCGGGTCGCGCGTCACCCAATAGTTCTCGAGCACAGTGGCGAGCTCGAGACCGAGCCCGATCTCACCGGAGTCCCGCGCCCACTCGAGTGCCCCCCGCACGTTGTCTCGATCGCGGATGACGATCTCATGGTGCATCTCTCCCTGGGCCTCGATCGTCAGGTTGGCCGACCTCGCGAGAGCGAGACAGTACTCCGCGTGCCGCCGCTTGATTTCGCCCTCCCGACCCGAGGTCTCCAGTTTCTCGCATGCAAACTCGCGAATTGTCTCAAGTAGCGTAAGACGCTCATCGTCCCGACGAATCAGGTTCTTGTTGACCAGCGATGCTAGGGTGTCGAGGTCCGCATCGCACACCGTTTCCGCAGCCTCCACGGTGAAACCGCCAAAGAACACGCCGAGCCCGGCAAACAGCTCTCGCTCATTCTCATGCAGCAGGTCGTAGCTCCAGGCAAGGGTGTCCCGCAAGGTCTGTTGCCGCATCGGTGCGTCGCGCGCACCACTCCGCAGCAGCGTCAGACGGCTGGCAAGCCTCTTCAAAATGGCCTCGGGTGACAGTAACGAGATGCGCGCGGCTGCCAGTTCAAGCGCGAGCGGTAGCCCGTCCAGACGCACACAGATCTCGGCTATGATCGGAGCGTTGGCCATCGTCATCTCAAAGCTGGGTTGCGCAGCCTGAGCGCGGTCGATGAAGAGGGAGACGGCCTCGCACTCGGTAAGGACCGAGAGCGTGGGAAGGTGAGCCAGGTCGGGTAAGCCCAGCGGGGGAACTGGGTACACGCGCTCCGCTCCCAGCCGCAGTGGCTCGCGGCTCGTCACCAAGAGCTTCACGTCTGGGGCCGCTACAAGAAGGCCCGCTAACTGCGGGGCGGCGGCAATGACCTGCTCGAAGTTGTCCAGCACCAGTAGGAGCTGCCGCCCCGCCAGATAGTCGATGAGGCACTGGTTGGGGCTCCGCACTTCTGCTTCCCGCAAGCCGAGCGTGGAGGCGATGGTGCGTGCGACCATTGTCGGGTCCGAAATCGCAGCTAGAGAGACAAAAACCGCCCCGTTCGCATAGTCGGGAGACACGGTTATGGCTACGTGCAGCGCCAGGCTGGTCTTCCCTACTCCGCCAACGCCCGTCAGGGTGATCAGGCGCGAGTCAGCTCGTCGCAGCAGGTGAACCACCGCCGCCTCGTCGCTCTCGCGCCCGATCAGACGGGTTGACTCACCGGGAAGACGCGAGACCTCGGGACAGCCGCGTCTCACCCTGGAACCGCGGCGTCGGGATCCGATTGATTGGACGATCGCTGTCTCCTGTTCGGAGAGTCTGAGCGCCTCGATCAGCCGATCCACGGTGGCGTGGTGGGGAGAGCGGTCCACTCCACGCTCGATGTCTCCGATGCTGCGGACGCTCAGGCCCGCGCGCTCGGCCAGTTCTTCCTGCGTGAGCTCAGCGGCCAGGCGTGACCGGCGAATGAAGCTGCCGAAGCTCTGAGATTCAACCGCTCCCACAGCTCTCCTTTCTCCCTCAGCGCTCAACCGTTGACGGTTGGGTTCAGTATGCCACACCACACCGAGACCGATCGGCAGAGAACGGCCCAGCTTTGCCGGTCAATTCTGCCGATATTGCCTGGTCAACGAGCCCGACCGGCGTCACACTGTTGCCCAGAAGATGACACACGCGTCCCGTTTGGGGGTGGGGCCGGAAGGGAGCTCAACGCGAACCAACAATCCCCGAGTCCACGAAATCGCAGGAGATAGTGATGAATGTATTAGTCCGAACCCTCGTGGTACTGATTGCGGTGGGCGCGCTGCTCGCGCCGACGGCTGACAGGACTTTCGCATACGGTACTGCCGATAACCCCCTGGCTCAAGTAGAGTTTTCCGGCAACTGTGACGACCCATCATTCCCGATGTGCGCGACCCCACCGGCCGGAGTCGGAGCCGGCGGGATCTGGCTCTGGATGGAGGTAGACGCCGATCATACAGTCGACTTCACCGGATCAAAGTGTGACCATGTTCTGGGAGATGTGATGGGCACGGCGGGCGCGGTACCGCTGAAGGGTACCGGCACGTGGACCTACTCCACGGGCATCCCCGCCGGCGTGACCGCGCCGTTCCGAGATCCAGGCAATCAGTACTACGTCATTACCCTGTCCCCTTACCCACTCAGGTTCGCCTTTCCGGTGTCGCAGGGGCACTACTCTCGACATCCGGTTCCGGCCGTGTCACAAGAGCTAACCGTCGCTCCCTGATCGCTGGTTGAGGCACCTCTCATTCTCTTCACTCCCACTGGCTCGCATGAAAGCCAGTGGGAGTAGCCGTAGCAGGGCCATGGGACGCTCCGCCAGCAGCGGGCCGCGGCCCCTCCATTTCGTGCCTGTCCGGACGTTCCCGATGCGCTCGCCGCCGAAAAACCGGTGGTGGCGCTGGAAAGCGCCCTCTTCTTGCACGGCCTGCAGCGTCCGGTCGACCTGGGAGCGGCGTCGGAGATCGAGCGAATCGTACGGGCGTATGGCGCGGTACCGGCGACGATAGGCAGCGAGTCGGCGTGGTGACAACCTCACTCGGCGTGACGCATTTCAGCTGCGGAGCGAAGCAGCAAGCTCCCAGGACCCGCGCAGAACAAATGGCGCACCTGGAGGGATTCGAACCCCCGACACCCAGTTCCGAAGTTTGGTACTGCCCTATTTCGCCGAGGTTCGCGGTTATTCGCTCCTGGCCGCAGCCGCTTCTCCAAGCCGTTTGTTTTGGTGGGTCCGACACTGGCGAATACAAGCGGCTACCGGCGATCATCGATTATTGTGGTCAAATTGTGGTCAAAGTACTCCGCAGGATCGAGATACCCGTCACCCGCAGGCAAGTGTTCGCTGGGGAGAATAGATGCTGTGACGGTCGTAAGGCGTCTCGCTGTGCAGCGATCTGATTCGTCTCTGCGCGCTACTCCTCCGCCCCTTCACGGACCTCCTCAAACGCTTCCCAGGTCTCGCGTCCGAGCCAGAAGAGGAAGACGAGAGCGGCAAAGTCCTCCGCCCACCACCAGCCAATGAGTGCGTTGAGCGCCAGGCCGACCAGGACCGTTCCCGCCATATAAGCGCAGATGATGCTCTCTACCGCGTCCCCTTCGAGTGCCTCGCTCTCTATGCGTTCGGCGATCCGGCGCTTGCGGAACGCCAGGTACGGCATGACGACGATTGCCGCGATGGAGACGCCGATCCCGACTGGAGAACTCTCCGGTTTAGCCTGCGTGGCGAGACCATGGATGGAGGAGACCACGACATAGACGCACAGCAGGGCGAGGGTCACGGCCACCACTCGGGTGGCAATACGCTCGACCCGCTCGACGCGCTCCGCCTCCCCGCCTCCTGACTCGAAGGAGAGGCGCCAGAGGAGGACCGAGCCGCTGATCAGCTCGATGACCGAATCGAGGCCAAAGGCGGTGAGGAGAATGCTACCGGCGACGATGCCGGCTCCCAGCGAGACGGCCGCCTCGATCACCATCCAGACGACCGTGAAGACCTCGATGCGGATGCCACTCCGCACGGCCGCGACTCGGCTCGCGTCCTTCATTATTCCCCCTGCCTCAGCACATCCTGGCGAGGGACATCCCGCCTCTCGTCAGACTCTTCGTGGCCGTGCGCGCGCCCGTAATGATCGTGCCCGTGAGGAATTTCTCATCGCCGTAGCCTCTTCCAGTAGAGCAGGTTCGGGTCACTACCGGCATGCTCGAGCTGAATGGGAGTGTGGCAGATTTGGAGCTTCTCTTCAAGCATGTAGCTGAGCTCGCTCGGTGCGTATCTTGTCGGCCAGTGCATCGAAGAGTGAGGCGAGACGTGCGTAGGCGCCGCCGTCTTGGAGAAGAACTCGAGCATCATCGATAGCGGTCTCATGGATGCAGCAAACCTCGCAGAGGTAGGCGTTCAGCTCATCTGGCGCTCTATACCACCCCCATCCACCTGGCGATGAGGCCACTCGCGGCCGATGCCTTGGTTTCCGACCATCGCGTCAGTCCTTGACGGTGCCGTGGCAGCGGACCGAAGCTGTGGAGCGCCTCGATCTACGAATGAGGGGTTCGTCCGTTTGGACGGTGGCGCTTCTCTCAGCGAAAGCCCCGGTCGAGGCCGACTACGTGCACCCAGGCGGCGGCCAGGGGAAGTGCGGCAACCGCGAGGGCGGTGCCGAGGAGCAAGCTGCCCGCGATCAGGACGTGCCGGGATAGGACGCCGGCGACAGCGTTCCGGCCGCGCGTGGCGCGATCACGCCAGGCAAGTCGGATGGCGCGCGGCGCATAGGCGAGGACATGAACGGTCATGATCCAGAACCAGGCGAGGAAGGCGAGAGTGTGGATGCGCCTCCAGGCATCATCGGCCGGCCCGACAATGAGGAGCAGAACGCCGCTGCCGACGAGCAAGATGACGCTCACAACGAGCAATGGGGCCAGAACACGGAGGACGCGGTGAGGTGGGCCGGCCGCCCGATAGTGCGGATTGCCGGTGTAGTAGCGGATGAAGCGATACCCCGTGCTGGCAAGCTTGAGGGCGAGCGGCGGGATGAGGAGGACGCCGACGAAGACATGGGGGACGAGGAGGAGACGGATAGCGGGAAGCGTCAGTCCCTCGAGGAACAGCAAGACGAGGAGGACCAGACCGGCAGCCGCTGTGAGGCGGGCGTTGCCGGCAACACCTCCCGGCGTCAGGCGGTGCCACAAGGGGAGAGGCACGGTATCGAAGTCGGGGTGAGCGGGCACAGGTCCTCTGGGGTCGTGACCAGGCAAATCGTGTCCCTTGCTCATGCGATATAGATGTTTCCCCTGTTGTCGACTTTGAACGCTATCTTTCCTAGTGGCGTGGGCGGTGGGCCGGCAACCACCTGGGCGCCGTGGGACGGGTCGAACTCACCGCCGTGGCAGGGGCAAACGATGAGCTTCTGGGAGGGATCGTACTGGACGGTGCATCCGGCATGGGTGCACACGGCATCGTAGGCGTAGATGTGGGCCCGGTCGGTGCGCACGATGATGACCGGGTCGCCGCTGGCCGGATCCTGGACCATACCCGCGCTGTTTGGTGGAAGCTGGCTCATGTTGCCGACCTTCTTCATGCCGGCCGGGGAAGTGGAGTTCCCGGTCCCACGGGATGCCGTCCCCTGTCCACTCGCCGGAGTGCCATTCGAGCTCTTGCCACCGAGCGAGCCGCCTGCACCACTCGCGGCGCCAACCGAGCCGGCATGGTCGGCAATCCCGAGGAAGACGAGGACGGCCGTCACCACCGAGCCGACGATGGCCTCGCGCCGTGTGATGCGAGACTGCCCAGCGAGCGTGGCCGTCTCCGGTCCCAGGGCCAGGCGCCGGACGTCGGGCGGCATCTCAGGCAAGATGCGGATCTCGACAACGCGGCCAAGGGAGAACGGGCCTGGACCGCTCAGGGCAAGAGTTAGCCATGTGATGACGAAGACTATGTCCGAGCCTATGAAGTAGGGATACGTGTGCCAGCTGGCAGAGAGGAAGAAAATGAGGTTCAGCACCGCACCAACCAGAGCGGCAGGGCGCGTGGCAATGCCGAGCAAGACACACAGCCCGATGGCGAATTCGACCAGGATCGTCAGCAGACCGACGGCAATAGCGTGGTCTGCTGCCTGCAGCAAGAAGAAGTGGATTGGGGAGCCGCGGCTGAAGCCGAGCAATTGGGCGCCGATATAGGTGCTCGAGCCGGGATGCAGGAAGCCGGGATCCGTCAGCTTCTGAATGGCGGCGTACACGAAGGTGAGGCCGAGGAACAGACGGAGCGGCAAGACGACGATGGCCGGAATCGTGCGGGCGCCGTCGGGCTGCGGTTCACTATCCCTATCCGGGACCGCAGGGGTCGCAGGCACGCGAGCCGGCCGTCTGGTGGTACGGGGCATTGGCGCGTGATAATCCTTTCTGGGATCGTCTATGTGGCATTATATCCACGATGGTTATAGTTGATGGAATCGGAAGAGGGAGAAGCATTGCGTACGAGTGAGACGGCAATGACATCAGCGATGTTCGACGTGTTGCTCGCACTAACAGACGGCGAGCGACACGGCTACGCGATCATGCAGGAGATTGCACGACGGAACTGCGGGAAGCGGAAGCTTGGACCTGGCACCCTGTACCGCACCGTGCAGCAGCTGTTGCGCCTGGGCCTGATCACGGAGTCGGGGGAACGGCCGGATCCCGCCATGGACGACGAGCGCCGGCGCTACTACCGTATTACCCCTGCCGGGCGCGAGGCAGCGCGCGATGAGGCTCGGCGGCTGGAAGAAATCGTGCAGACGGCTCGGGCGAGGCACCTATTAGATGTCGGGGGGGCGTCATGAAGTTCCTGGCCCGTGTCACCCGCGTCGTTTACGAGGCCCTGATTTTTCTGTACCCGCGTGACTTCAGGTATTCCCATGGGCGCGAGATGCGTCAGGCATTTGCCGCAAGTCTCAGCGAGAGCGCTGCGCAGGGCGTCTGGAAACAGCTTTCCTATCTGGGAGGCGCACTCGTTGACGTTGCGAGTTCAGGTGTGGCGGAACGCACGGATCGGGTGGTGTTCGCCGGTGTGGACTGGCATCGCGTCTTGCCGGTAGCAACCGGGCTCGGCGTCCTGGCCGGTTATGCTCATGTCCGCAGCGATGACGACGTTCTTCTCCTCACTCTCCTTGTCGCTTTGCCCTTTATCTACGGCGTTCTACGACCATTGGCCGCCTGGGTCCCGGCGCTGATTATTGGGATCGCCGTCTTTGCGGTCCAGCTGGCGAGCCAGAAAGTGGTTCAAGCAGGGATGCCGCGAGGCGATCTCGATCATCTTCTTCTCTTGCCGCTCCTCGTTGCTCCGGCAGCGGCACTCGTCGGGGCCATGGTGCGATCCGCGGCGACCGGCCTTGCTACCGCAAGTACAGGTCGCTAGAACGCAGATCATGCCGGCAGGGGAGCCGAGCCGGCAACATCCGCTGTGGATCCCTCGATCGCGGCGGTGGTCACCGTCCGGGCCGCTTGAGCCGCGACGTCCTGCGCTGCGCCCCCGCGCAGCCCATCCGCCAGCACCATGCCGTCCATGGGACTGGAGGAGAGAGCCATCACGCGCCTCGCTGCGGGCGATGTCGACGAAGCGGGCCGGGACCTGTGACTGGTAGGCCCGCTCCGGGGACCAGTGCAGTGCGACCCGAAACTCAATCGGCGAGCGGCAGCGTGAAGCTGAAGCGGGAGCCGCGGCCGGGCGCGCTGACCACCTGCAGCCGGCTGCCGTGAAGCTCCACCAGGTGCCGGGCGATAGCCAACCCGAGTCCGGCGCCATCGGCTCGATCCCGGCCCCGATCCGTCTTGTAGAAGCGCTCGAACACCCGAATTGCCTCCCCCCTCTCCATGCCGACTCCCGTGTCGACCACTTCGATCTCGATGCCCCGCCCCTGCCGTCTGGCCCTCAAGATGACCTCGCCGTGCGCGGGTGTGAACTTGACGGCGTTGTGGACAAGATTCATTAGGACCTGCTCGATTCGCTTCGGATCAGCCGTGACCGGGGGCAAGTCCGCCTGAACGTCGAGTTGTAACTCGATCGCCTTTTCCTGCGCGAGCGGGGCCATGCGATGCATCAGCCCTCGAAGCGCCCCCGACACCGACAGCCGTTCCGCCTCCAGATGCAGAGTCGCGGATTCTAGCCGGGACAACTCCAGCAGCTCTTCTACCAGGCGCGCCATTGCCTTGGTTTCCACCTGGATCCGGTCGAGGAAGTGATGGGCGGCCTCGGGATCATCCAACGCCCCATTCTGCAAGGTCTCGGTGAGCAGGGTGATGGATGCGATCGGCGTGCGGAGCTCGTGGGAGACATTGGCCACGAAGTCGCGCCGCACCGTCTCCAGCTGGCGCAGCCGGGTCACATCCTCGACACACACCACAGCTGCGACCGTGACCCGGCGCTCGATGATGGGGAGGAGGTCGAAGCGGAGGAGCCGGTCGGGAGACGGTATATAGGCTTCGTACGTCGCTTCCCGCGCGTCGTGGAAGACATCGCCGACGGCAAAGCCAAAGCTGATGTCGTGCACGATCTCAGACACCGGGCTCGGCGTCGGGCCGTCATAGAGGAGCAGGGAGCGTGCCACCGGGTTCAGGGCGACGACCATGCGCCCCTGCCCGATGACCAGCAAACCGCGGTGGTCACTGTCGGCGTACTGCGCGAAGAGCGTTTCCCAGGGTGCCTCCGGCTGCTCTCCGCTCTCCACCGCGCGTCGCATCGCCTCCGCCACGCCGCCAAGTCCCCGCTGTCGGTCTTCGGACTCGTCATCGTTGTCCGGTCGATCTTTCCACTTCAAGACCCATTCTCCCCGGCTCCCTCGTCTGTCCCCGAGCCATCGAGCGCGTAGCCGACATGGTGCACGGTGCGGATCAGGTTGGGCATCCCGGCCGCCCCCAGTTTGGCCCGGAGCCGACGTACATGCACGTCCACCGTGCGCGCTCCTACGAAGCCATCCCGCCATACCTCCGCCAGCAGGCGCTCCCGTGTCAGCACCGTACCAGGATGGCGGAGGAAGTAGACGAGGAGGTTGAACTCCCGTGGCTGCAGCGGAACCAGGATGCCACCAACCTCCACCTGGTGCCGGGGAACGTCGGCGACCAGACCTTGGTACGCGAGAATCCCGTCCTGCTCCGCGCCGTGATCGATCTCGACGCGGCGCAAATTGGCCCGGATGCGAGCCAGCAATTCCGGCAGACTGAACGGCTTGAGGACATAGTCGTCGGCACCGGTCTCTAGCCCGCGGACGCGATCGACTTCCTCGCCGCGGGCCGTCAGCATGATGATGGGAGCCGCGGTGAAGGTGCGGACGGCGCGGCAGACCTCGAAGCCGCTGCCTCCCGGGAGCATCAGATCCAGGAGGATGAGGGACGGTTGCTCGCGGCGGGCCAGGATTACCGCGGTATCCGCGTCCTCCGCGACCACCGCCCGGAATCCCTCCCGTTGCAGGTTGTAGGCGAGCGCCTCACGCAGACTGCGGTCGTCCTCAACCACCAGGATCGTGCTCATCTCTCGGTCTCCACCTCCCGCCATTGTCCCCCATGCCGCTTGCGGACCTGCAGTAACGAACCCATCACGATCCCGTAACAACGCGGCAACATCTCCTCCGTAGAGTGAGAGATGGAACAAACGCCTTCTCGATCCGACCAGCCACAAGGAGCGATCCATGGCATTTAGCCTCGTCCCCCGCGAGCGTCAGTTCTTCACCCTCTTCCGGGACGACGCCGCCAATCTCATGCAGGGCCTGCGCACCCTCCTCCAGCTGCTCCAGAGTCCGGGCGATTTCGAGGCGAGCGCTCGGGCATTGCGCGACCTCGAGCACCGCGGGGATGAGATCACCCACCACATCATCGGCGAACTCAACCGCACCTTCATCACGCCCTTCGATCGGGACGACATCTACGCCCTGGCTGCCACGCTCGATGACATTCTCGACCTGGCCGAGGAGACCGCCGATACCATCGTCATCGATCGGGTCGAGACCATCCGGCCGGAAGCCCGGGAGATGGGGGAGATCCTCATCCAAATCGGGGAGGAACTGGTGGCGGCCATCGATCACCTCGATACGCGCCAGGATATGCGCGAGCACTGGATCCGCCTCCATGAGCTGGAGAACCGGGGAGACGCGCTCACACGGCAAGCGATCGGCGCCCTGTTCCAGGAGGGGTGCGACGCCATCACCCTCATCAAGTGGAAGGACATCTTCGCGCTGCTCGAGAAGACGGTCGATCGCACCGAGGATGTCGCCAACATCCTCGAGAGTGTGGCCATCAAGAATGCCTGATACCGCCCTGGTCGTGGTCGTGATCGCCATCGCCCTCTTCTTCGACTTCACCAACGGCTTCCACGACACCGCCAACGCCATCGCCACCTCGGTCTCGACCCACGCTCTCTCGCCGCGCGCCGCAGTGCTCCTCTCGGCCGTGATGAACTTCGTCGGGGCCTTCGTCACCCTCAAGGTGGCCGCCACCATCGGCACGGGCATCGCCCCGCCCGGCCAGGTTACGCTCCTCATGATCCTGGCCGCGCTCGTCGGCGGCATCGCCTGGAACCTCATCACCTGGTACGGAGGCCTCCCCAGCAGCTCGACGCACGCCTTGATCGGTGGCCTGATCGGCGCGGTGATCGTCGGCCTCGGCTTCGACGGGGTCGAGTGGCACGGCGTCATCACCAAGATGATCATCCCGCTCGTGGTCTCCCCGATCCTCGGCTTCATCGTGGCCTATCTCGTGATGCTGGCCATCTACTGGATCTTCCGGGGCGCCAACCCGCGGCGCATCAATCGCGGATTCCGCGTCGCCCAGGTCCTCTCCGCCGCCTACGTGTCCTTCAGCCACGGCACCAACGACTCCCAGAAAACCATGGGCGTCATCACCCTGGCTCTCGTGAGCGGCCATTTCCTGCACGCCTTCGCCGTCCCACTGTGGGTGATCGCGGCGGCCGCCGCCGCGATGGGGTCGGGCACCTACGTCGGCGGCTGGCGCATCATTCGCACCATGGGCACCCGGCTCTACAAGATCGCGCCCGCCCAGGGCTTCGACGCCCAGACGGTTGCCGCCACCCTGATCCAGGGCGCGGCCCAGTTCGGCTGGCCGGTCAGCACCACCCACGTCGTCACGGGCGCCGTCCTGGGTGCCGGGGCCACCGAAAACCCAACGGCCGTGCGCTGGGGCGTCGGGTTGAATATCCTGGCCACCTGGATCCTGACCATCCCCATGGCCGCGCTGATGGCCGCGATCGTCTACTTGGTCTTGCACATTGCCGGGAGATAACGTGTCCCCTCGCTTCTCATCACCTTCCAACGTCCCTGCCGTATCATGGGCAGACAGAGTATGGACGCGGCCGGAGTGTGTCGCAGGAAAAGACTCGTGCGATTGACCTGGACGAAGCAGCCATATAAGGGACACCGACTGCTCGCGGCGACCCTCCGCTGCCGGCACTGCGGTCGCGCCGTCGGCGACGTTATCGGCTACGCTGACCACGCCTTGGAGCGAGCCGTCTTCGTATCCCAGGAGAATGGCCTGGAGCCTGGGTACCGTGATGGGGGATTATGCTGCGCCGCGTGCCAGGGGCGGCTCTTTCTCGACGATGTGGAATCGCTGGGGCGTCATGTCCCGCCCGATGAGATTCGTGGCCGCCCCCTGTCCGAGGTGATCCGAGAGGCGCGTTGGCACGAGCGGGAGACGGTAGCCTAATACTGGTCTCGCTAGAATCCTGAGGAACCCCGGCTGTGAAACACAGACCGTAGGAGTCGCAAGACTGCCGTCCGCTCTCCACGTACCAGTGCCGATGCCCGTATCCGGCGGTCTGGCACGATGGAGACGCGACCTTCACCGATCACCTTCCAGGTAGCACGCGATGACGTCTCCCCTTCCTGAACCGCCGTCACGCGGCGCGGCGCGCTTCCTCGTCGAGCCCCGGCGACCGACCTGGATCGCCTCTCTTCCCCATGCTCACTGGCTGGTCGTCGCCACCGTGTCGATCGGTGCCTTCATGGGCCAGCTCGACGCCAGCATTGTGAGTCTTGCCCTGCCGACGTTGCGCCTCCACTTCCACGTCAGCATCGGTGCCGTCGAGTGGGTCGCGTTGGCGTACCTGCTCACGCTCGTCTCGGCGGTGGTGGCCATGGGTCGCTTCGCCGACATGGCCGGCCGCAAACTTCTCTATACCTACGGCTTTGGGGTCTTCATCTTTGGGTCGGCGCTCTGTGGACTCGCTCCCACCCTCTCCTTCCTCATTGCGGCCCGCATCCTCCAGGCACTCGGCGCCGCCATGCTGCAGGCGAACAGCGTCGCCCTCATCGTGCAGGCCATGCCGGAAGGCATGCTGGGTCGGGGCATCGGCGTGCAGGGAGCCGCACAGGCAGTGGGCCTGGCCGTCGGTCCGGCGGTTGGGGGGCTGCTCATCACCCTGGGCGGCTGGCGCCTGATCTTCTTCGTCAGCGTGCCCGCCGGCGTCCTCGGCATGCTCCTCGGCTGGTTCCTCTTGCCGCGCAGCCGCCACCTGCACCCGCGGGAACCCTTCGATTGGCTGGGCCTCGGACTCTTCATCCCGGCCGTGGCGGCACCGCTGGCGGCCATCTCCTTTGGCGCCGATGCTGGCTGGACCTCCCCGGTGATTGTGGGGCTCCTTGTGATCGGTGGTCTCTGCCTGGGTTTGTTTCTGCATCGCGAGCGGCGGACATCCTTCCCGCTGGTTCACCTGGGGCTCTTTCGGAGCGTACCCTTCAGCGCCGGCATCGCCAGCGGCCTGCTGTCGTACCTCGTCATGTTCGGTGTCCTCTTCATCGTGCCCTTCTACCTCGAAGCGAGACACGGCCTCAGCACGGCGACCGCCGGCCTGGAGCTGACCGTTCTACCCGTCGCCCTCGGGCTGGTCGCGCCCCTAGCCGGCCGGATCGCCGATCGTCTCGGACCCCGCCCCGTGACCGTTGGCGGGCTGCTCGTAGCCGCCGCTGGGCTCATCGGCCTGGCACTCGCCCGGCATCCCGAGGCCGTTCTCCTGATCGAGCTCGCGGTCATCGGCGCCGGGCTCGGCGCCTACACGCCGGCCAACAACGCCGCCATCATGGCCAGCGCGCCACGAATACACGCTGGTCTGGCTGGCGGCATTCTCAACATGACGAGGGGTCTCGGGACGTCGCTCGGTGTCGCTCTGACCGGTTTGGTGTTCACGATCGTCAGTGGACTGGGGGCAACGGGGCAGCATCTCGGCGAGAATCTCGCGCTCACTCGCGGCTTTGCCAGCGCCATCGCCTTCCTGGCGGCCGCTGCCCTGGTCGGGGCGCTCCTCGCTGCGCTACGTGGCTCTTCCCGCCGCGCCGCCCTCTAGCCTGCCCAGGTTAGCCCACGACCATCGGCGCGACATCACCGTGGCCAGGTGCCGACTCGGCGTCCCCGGCCCGCTCACTCCGCGAACTGTACAGATACCGCCAGATCAGGTAGAGCGGAATGGCGAGCACGATGACCGCCAACGCCGTGAGCTGCGCCTGTTTGAGTCCCCATAGCACGACGACATTCGCTCGCTCGAAGAAGAGCACGAACTGGCCCACCGAGTACAGGATCAGCCAGAGCGCGAAGAGCGTGCCCGGGACCTGGAGGCGCCGACGCAGTGTCCAGAGCACCGCGAAGAGCGCCAGGCAGAAGAGCAGCTCGTAACCGGCAGCTGGCTGGTAGGCGACCACGTGACTGGGGACGAAGGTGTTGGCCGCATTGGTGTACCGCGTGGCCCAGGGGAGCGTACTCGGGTAGCCAATGATGTCCCCGTTGATGAGGTTCCCGACACGGCCGAAGGCCTGGGCGAGGGGAGCCATGAGCGCGGCGACGTCCAGCACCAGCGGGAAGGAGACGCCCTGTCGCCGGCAGACGGCGAGCGCGGCGAGACCCCCGAGGAAGATCGCGCCGTAGAAGGCCATGCCGCCGTCCCAGGTGGCGAACATCTGGGTGGGATGGCGAAGGTACCAGCCGAAGTTGGATTGCACCACGTAGTACAGTCTCCCGCCGATGAGGGCAGCCACCAGGATCGGCCAGAAGAGCCGGTAGGCCGTCTCGCGGTCGATATCGCGGGACGCGGCGAACGGAAGGGCCACGGCGAGGCCGGACACGATACCGACGACGTACATCAGGCCGTACCAGTGCACGGCAATCGCCCCGAAATGGATGAGGACGGGGTTGATATCGATCGGGATGACGGCGAGAGGTAGATCAAGCAGGTGCATGAGGGAGTGGCGGCTGCTCCGAAAGCGAGCCTGCCCAGTCTACCAGCCGCCCTTAGGCCATCGGGCACGCTGCGCCACCACGAATAGGCAGCAGGACTCAAGCGCCCTCACACCACAACGGACTTTACGCAGCACTCGTAACATTTCCCTAACAACCGGGAAACAGTGCGGTAATCCTGCGTGCCTAGTCTGAATTGTGAGCCTAGAAATACCGCCAAGTGCTTCCGGGAAAGGGGCGATGCCAAGCATGATTACGACGCCTACACGACCGGCCGAGTCCGCCAACGCTCATCTGAGCGATGCCCTCAATGACGCACCGCTGGGTCTCTTCCACCTACGGGCCGTGCTCACGGCGGGGTCCGGGTTCTTCACCGATGCCTACGACCTCTTCATCATCGGCGTGGCCCTGGTCCTGATCAAAGACCAGTGGCATCCCAGCGCCTATCTGCTGGGCCTGGTCGGATCGACCTCGCTGATCGCGGCATTCCTGGGTGCCTTCATCTTCGGCCGTCTGGCCGACGTCTTCGGACGCAAGAAGGTCTACGGTCTGGAGGCAACGATTATGGCGCTCGCCGCCGTGGCCTCCGCCTTCTCTCCAAACATCATCTGGCTGATTGCCTTCCGTTTCATCCTCGGGCTGGGCATTGGTGGCGACTATCCGGTCTCAGCCGTATTGATGAGCGAATATGCCAATACCAAGGATCGCGGCAAACTCGTCAGTATGGTGTTCTCGATGCAGGCTTTGGGACTGATCGCCGGTCCCATCGTGGCGCTCACACTGCTCAGTGCCGGCGTCCATCCCGATCTCGCCTGGCGGCTGATGCTTGGGCTGGGAGCCATTCCCGCGGCCGCGGTGATCTACTTCCGTCGTACCATGCCCGAATCGCCACGGTATCTGTCGCGCGTGAAGGGGCAGACCGAGACCGCGGCGACCCAGTTGCAGAAGTACGCACTCGATACGGTACGGGTTAGTGGGGGCGGCGAAGGACGGGTGCGTGCTCCGCTACGCCAGTACACTCTGACCCTCGTCGGTACGGCCGGCACCTGGTTCGTCTTCGACTATGCCTACTACGGGAACAGCATCTCGACGCCGCTAATCCTGAAGTCCATCGTGCCCACTGCGTCGCTCACCGCCAGCATTGCCTGGACGCTGATCATCTTCGCCGTGGCCGCGGTACCGGGCTACATCCTGGCCTTCAGCACGATTGATCTCATCGGCCACCGGAGGCTGCAGCTCATAGGCTTCGCCATCATGGGCCTGGCCTTTCTCGCCATCGGGATCGTCCCCGGGCTGACGGCCATGATTGTGCCCTTCCTGCTGGTGTATGGCATCAGCTACTTCTTCTCCGAGTTCGGCCCCAACACCACGACATTCGTCCTCTCGGCCGAGCTGTACCCGGTCAACCTCCGGACGACCGGCCACGGCCTGTCTGCCGGTATCGCCAAGGTTGGAGCGTTCATTGGGGTGTTCCTCTTCCCCATTCTGGAAAAGGCGCTCGGAGTTGGCGGTACCCTGACCATCACAGCCGGCTTCGCCGCCCTTGGTTTCCTGATGACGCTGCTGCTGCCCGAGCCCGCCGGCCGTAGCCTCGAGGATGTCTCACACGAGGATCGCTACCTGGCGCTAGTTTCTCCCGCTTCGAGGGGTAAGATCATCGAGGGCTAGGGTAAGTCGTCTGGCGTGCCATCGTGGCCTATTTGAGGCCTACAGCGTGGTCGTCGTCCCGCTCCTCCGCGCTGTGCCGAGTTGATGTGCGCCGGAGCCACCACCGACGCAGGGCAACGCCCGACCAGATAAGCTCAACCACGCCGAAGGGCCAGGCGCCCTGGAGAAAGCCGTAGGCTGACGACGCCAGACAGGCTGCAGCAAAGGCCAGCACGAAGACTGCGGAGCGGCTCTCCAGCGTATAGAACACGAGCATGGCCGTCACGGCAAGGGCACCGTACGCCGTCAAGAGATTCATGCGAATTACTTCGTCGCCAGTAGCTCGTCCTGGATGCGCTCCTGGATGGCGTCCCGGACGAGACGGTAAACTGCCAACTGCTCCTCCTTCGTCCCGGTGGCCTTCGAGGGGTCGGGAAAGCTCCAGTGCAAGCGGCGTTTGGCGCCGAGGAAGACGGGGCAGGCCTCGTTGGCCTGATCACAGACGGTAATAACGTCGTCGAAGGGTTGATGGAGATAACGATCGAGCGTTTTGCTCTCCTGCTGCGAGATGTCAATCCCCAGCTCGCGCATCACCTCGACCGCGAGGGGCCGGACCTGGGTCGCCTCTGTGCCGGCCGAGAAGACCTCGTAACGGTCGCTGGCAAGGTGACGGAGGAGACCTTCCGCCATCTGGCTGCGGGCCGAGTTATGGGTGCATAAGAAAAGGGCACGCTCTCGCCTCATGCGTCCCCCTCGGAGGGCACCGCTCGCCCGTCGGAGCGAAACTGCAGTCGACCGGCCAGCCAGAGTGAGACATAGACGAGGCCAACCAGGGCGGGCACCTCGATGAAGGGGCCAACAACCGCCGCCAGCGCCTCGCCGCTGGCGATACCAAACGTTCCGATAGCGACGGCAATCGCCAGCTCGAAGTTGTTGCCGGCCGCTGTGAAGGAGAGCGTCGCCGTGCGCGGGTAGGAGAACGCGGAGCGCCGCCCCCACCAGAAGGAAACGCCGAACATCAGGGCGAAGTAGACGAGAAGGGGGAGCGCGATGCGTAGGACATCGCCCGGCAAGGTGAGGATGACGCCCCCCTTGAGGCTGAACATCACGACGATGGTGTAGAGCAGAGCCAGCAGCGCCAGCGGCGCGATCCGCGGCATAGCGACGATGTCGTACCAATCACGGCCCTTGAGACGCACGCCGATAGAGCGGGTCAGAGCACCGGCGGCGAGCGGGATGCCGAGGAAGATCAGCACGCTGCGCCCGATCGCCCAGAAGGCAATGTGCACCTGCTGCCCCGCGCCCAGATGGAGCCACACCGGCAGCACGGCCAGAAAGAAATACGCATAGAAGGAATAGGCGATGATCTGGAAGACGCTGTTCAGCGCCACCAGAACCGCCGCCGCCTCGCGGTCCCCGCCGGCAATATGATTCCAGACTAGGACCATGGCGATGCAGCGCGCCAGCCCGACCAGGATGAGGCCGGTGCGGTACTGCGGCAGGTCGGGCAGAAATATCCAGGCCAGCGCGAACATCAGCAGCGGCCCCACAACCCAGTTGAGGAGGAGGGAGACGCCAAAGAGTCGGCCGGCGCGGCGCAGGTGCCCGAGTTCCTGATAGCGGACGCGCGCCAGTACGGGATACATCATGAGGATCAACCCAATGGCGATGGGCAGCGAGACGGAGGCGACCTGGAGGGAGTTGAGGGCAGACGGCAAGCCGGGGAGGAGGGCGCCGAGGGTAAGTCCAATCCCCATGGCCAGGAAGATCCAGATCGGGAGGAAGCGGTCCAGCAACGAGAGATTGCCCACCACCTCCCGGACTGTTGCCTCGGGGTGATCTATCGCTACTGATCGGGCCACACGCGCGACTCCTTATATATCGATGAGCGTTGATGTATTAGACAAAAAAGAGAGCGTCCCCGTCACCCTCTCTCGTTCGGTGCGCAGGGAAGCGCTGGTGTCGCCGCCCCTTCCGCGCCCAGCAGGATCGTCAACTCTCTGACGCCGTCCTGCACAATGTCCGGCGCCAGGCGGTAGTACACCCAGCGGCCAGCCCGTCGGTCGGAGAGGAGACCTCCGCGCCGCAACGCGGCGAGATGGTGCGACACGAGATTCTGCGGGAGGGCCAGGGCCGCCTCGATGTCGCAAACACAGCGCTCGCCGTGGGCCAGGAGCGCCAGAATGGCAGGCGGTTCGGCTCTGCGATCAACTGCAAGAAAGGGGGTAGCCCGTCCGGCAGTGACATCGGCAGGCGAGGCGCAACGTCGAGTGTCACCGTGTAACCACCTCTTCCCATACATCAACCATCATTACTATATGGCGTACGACACGGGTGTGGTGATCAGGCCCCTCCGTGGGGAGGAAAAACATGGCAAGCGTATGATCTCCCAGTAGCTACCCGCGCGATTTTACTCGGGCCGAGAACAACGCGGTGGGCGGCGAGTGCCGGTTCATCCCGGTCGAGACGACTACCGGTCCGAAGCGCTGGATGCCCAGCGTTGGTCACTGTTCAGCGACGTGCTCCAACCGTATCTCGTCCCGACATTAGACAAGGCGAATGGAGGGGATTTCGGGCGGCATCGGAACACGCCTTCACGGAGCGCCCGTACCGGATTGTCGCGTTCTGACGAGCAGTCTTCCGTCGGAATCCTTGTCAAATTGTGGTCAAAGCGCACCACGTACGAGTGTGCATTCGCAGCGTGCCCAATACGATGCTAGCGGCGATCGTCGAGCTTTCGCGGCCTGCTCCAAGACCCGGACCCGGTCGGGTGTCGCCTCTCGGTCGCCGACTCGTCACCGCTCCTGCTGCAGCACGTCGCAGTGCGCCAGCTCGTCGGCATTAGCGGCGGCGAGCTCCTCCCCGATCCGCACCAAGTCGGCAACGCGTCGGTCCGCCACTGCGTAATAGATGAAGTTACCGTGGCGGCGGGTCTGGACCACGCCGCAGTTCCGGAGACAGGCCAGGTGGTTCGAGAGCCGGCTCTGGGCGACGTTCAGCTCAGACATCAACTCGCTCACCGTTCGCTCCCCCTCCAGCAGCAGCTGAACCGCGGCCAGACGGATGGGCGAGGCGAGGACCTGGAAGAGCTCGGCCGCAGGGTTCTCAGGGAGTTCGGTCGTTTCGGAGCGCGACGCGGGAAAGGTGTCTGTCACAGTCACACTATACCTACCTTCCTACCCATGGTCCGTCAATCCAGGGCGGCGAGCGACGTTCGACGAGCTGACGCCCTCACCATTCCGCCAGGGATAGATGAGCGGGATCTCATACCTGCGAGGCTGCGCGCAGCAGGGACGGCATGGTGGCACCAGGGGAGCCATTGATGTAGCTGATATTCCCATTCGCGTCGAGCAGGTAGTAGATGTCGAGGTAGCCTTTCGGATCGTAGGTGGAGCTGAGCTGCTGCGAGGCTATCCCCCAGCCCCAGCTGGGATTGTATGCGGCTCTCCCCGCGTAGCTCCGTTGGAAGCTCGGAACGTCTGGCCCCTGGCCGCCCAGGTTGTTGTAGAGCTCAAGCTCTTCTACCCGCACGCCATCTGCATGCAGCTTGCGAATGTTCTGAGCCATGACCTGTGTCCCGCTCTGACAGCTGGGGCACCAAGTCGTCACGAACCAGAGCAGGGTCGGCTTGCCGCGCAGCGATGCCGTGCTCGCAGTCTGCCCGTTGACCGTCGTGAACGTGCCGGATGGGGCCGGAGAACCGATCGCCAGCTGGGAGGCCTTCTGGCGCTGACTCAGGACGAGCAGGGCGACCACAGCCACGACGACCAACGCCCCGCCGACCAGCCACTTATAGCGAGTGAGCGAGATGCGCCAAGCGGGAGTCCGGCGATAGTGGACCTGCTTCGCCGCCTGGCGTGCCTCCTGCCGCCGCGCCTTCCGGCTGCCTTGCTGTGCACGATTGGCCGTCATCTAGCAGCACTCCTCATGTCTCAGACACGCTGCCGTGCTCACCCGGCGCACACTCCAGATGGCTGAGCCGGCTAGCAGGATCAGACTGGCCAGGAGGATGTAGGTATCGTTGAGCGCAAAGAAGCTCTGGATCCGCCCGCTCAGGCCGTAGATGCTGACCGTGGAGAAGCCGAAGACAGCGAGCAAGGTTGGCACGATGGGGGTGCAGCACAACATGTTCGGGAGGAGGCTGGCAATCACGGCGCCAACCGTGAGGGCTTGCCCGTTCACCTGCATCACCCGGCTCATGGCATAGACCTGGACGGTGAGGGTGAGGGCAATCAGCAGACCGAAGGCGATGCTGAACGCGGCGAGCTCGGGAGTGAGATAGTGCCAGTTCTCCAACGAGAGGCGCTGGGTGAAGGAGAAGGGAAGAAGGACGGTGTAGGCGCCGGTCACGAATGCGGCCACCAGCAGAAAGAGCAGGCGGTAGCGGAGTATGCCGGCAACCTCGGCAACAGGCGCCGGCAGGCGGGACAGCGAATGCTCCAATGGTGTCTGCCTCCTACCGGAATCCTCGGCTCTTCAGCTTGCCGTCGATTAGCCTCGCGAGATACTGGGTCGCGGTCTGATCGCGGGGCTGTGTGCTTATCTCGACAAAGATGGGACCACGCGCGAAGAACACTTGATAGAGCGGCGGCGCGGTGGGGCCGCACCCGGCACAGTCCCCAGTCACGTACCGCGCTCGGGTCGAACCGAGACTGCGGATTGTCCCGCTCTTCTCCTTGTCGTCTGGAGTGACATCGGACTGGACTGAGGAACTGAACCGGCGAGCCGGCGTCGGGGTGCGAAAACGCGCGATCATGATCGTCGCCACGACATCATGCCGGTTGATCGCGGTTTGCATGGCACCCATCATGAGGCGATCGCGCCGCGCCAGCGAGACGTTCCCATTCGTGAACAGCTGACCCGGATTCGAATACTGCTGAACCGCCATGGCTTTGTACCCGGCCGGGTACTGCCGGGCAGCAGGAAAGTAGCCGGCAAGCGACTGTATCTCAGCCGTTCGGTGGATCGCGGCACGGGCCGATGCCGGCGTTGTTCCCGACACCGACGCGGCCGTGCTGAGGGCGAGGCAGATGAGAAGGACCGTGACGGAGACCGGCGTCAGTTTCATGGCTGCTCCTCCCGCGCGAACGGGCCCCAGATCCTCCGCCCGATCGCAGCCGCCTCCGAGGGAGAAAGAATCGTCCCAGGCAGGGTCGCCCGCTCCCGCTGCCACGCGTCGGCATGATCGCGCGAGCAGAAAAAGTTCGTCTCGCGGCAGACGGTCGGGATGCCGTCTTCCGCCCACGAGTCGCAGCGCGCCATCACGATGACGGCCGAGGCCGGATCAGTCGTCACGTCGCGCGCCTGGCTGATCGTCGCGTCCACGCGGTTGCCGCAGGAGGCGCAGTGGTCCTCGACCCCCGCCGCCAGACCGAGCGCCGCCGGAATGCCGACGGCATCGACCGTGCATTGCGTGTAGACGCTGCCCCGATTGGTGACCAGGAGATGCGTGGAGGGAGCGGTCATCAGACCCCGAGCTGCCACCACGGCTCCTGACGCATCGCGCCGCAGACAGCGCTCGGCTTGCAGGGTCGTCAGGATGTTCTCCACATCTTGCGGCAAGAGGTTTGTGGCACCGCAGATATCGGTCGGGAGGACAGGGTTCCCGGCAAGGAGCCGCCAGAAGGCCTCGGACAGCACGCATTCCTCCAGGGGCGGCAGCGTGGACCGGTCGAGCCAGGTCGCGGCTACATCGGCATCGTTCAGCATGGTTTCCTCCTGATTACGCCGCGCAGCAGGACAGCTTACTGACGTCCTTGCCGAAGGTCTGCGCCGCCAGCTTGAAGCCCTCGGCCATGGTTAGATACGGATCGAAGGTGGTGGTAATGTCGGTGACAGTCAGGTTGAACTTGATCGCCAGCACGCCGGAATAGATGACGTCACCGGCGTTGTCCGCCAGGATGTGGACGCCCAGCAGTTTGTCGGTGACCTCGTCGGCCACCAGCTTGAAGAGACCGCGCGTCTCCTGATTGACCAGCGCGCGGGGGACGGCGCTGAGGGGGAGGAGCGAGGTCTTGGGCGCGTAGCCTTCGCGCGCCGCGTCCTGCTCGGTCATTCCGACGCTCGCGATCTGCGGTGTGGTGAAGGTGACGCGGGGCAGGGCCGAGAGATCGACGATGCGGCTGTTGCTGTTGAGCATATTGTCGGCGGCAACCGTGCCCTGGTAGGCGGAGACGTAGACAAACTGGGGCGCCCCGGTCACGTCGCCAGCGGCCCAGACCCGGCGATTGCTGGTTTGCAGGTGCTCGTCCACGGTGACGCTGCCGCGCCCATCGGTCTTGATCCCGGCGTGATCGAGTTGGAGATGCGCCGTATTCGGACGCCGCCCCGTCGCGACGAGCACCTGGGCTGCTTCGATGACGCGCGTCTTAGGTCCCATCTCGACCTGTACTCGGCGCTGTTCGCCGTGTCTCTCGACTTGGAGGATGTGGGCGCTGGCCAGCACCTCCGCCCCCTGGTCGGTCAGCACCTTGGTCAGCGCCGCGCTGATCTCCGGCTCCTCAAACGGTGCAATGCGGTCCACCACCTCCAGAAAGGTCACTCTCGAGCCCAGGTGGAGGAAGAGCTGGCCCATCTCCAGGCCGATGGCATTGGCGCCGATCACGACCAGGGACTCCGGCAGCTCAGTGAGCTCCAGGGCGGTGGTGCTGGTCAGATAGCCTACGTCGCGAAGGCCTGGAATGGGCGGGATCGCAGGAGAGGCGCCGGTCGCGATGAGGTAGTGGTCAGCGGAGAGGGGCTCGCCGTCAACCATCAGGGTGGTGTCATCGGCGAAGGCGGCGCGGCCGTGGAGCACTGTCCAGCCATATTCCTCCACCAGGTCGGCGTACTTCTCGCGGCGCATCTGGCTCACCAGGTCGCCCTTCTGCGCGACGAGCGCCTTCAGATCAACGCCGGCAGCTTGAGTGCTCGTGCCGCCGAACGGGTTATGTCCGGCCCGATAGTAGAGATCGGCGGCGGCCACCGTGGCCTTGGAGGGAACGCAGCCGACGTTGACGCAGGTCCCGCCTAGGGTGCTCTGCTCGATCATGACGACGCGTGCCCCCGCATCTCGGGCCCGGATAGCCGCCGCAAAGGCCGCGGAGCCGGAGCCGAGGATAGCGAGGTTCCAACCTCCACCGTCAGATCGTGCTCTCGCTCGCTCGCTGCTCCCCTTCAGCACCTGGACGCCCTCCGGTTGGTAGCCGGCCTGGGCGACCGCATCCTTGGCGCTCCCGAGATCCTTGTCGTCGGACCACTGGAATGTGGCCTGACCGCGTCGGAAGTCGGCAGATGCATCCGTCGCCCCTGCCGTCGAGAGGGCCTGCTCGACCGTCTGCTCGCAGTGACTGCAGGTCATACCCGCAATCTTCATCTGTATGGTATCGGTCACGGGCATCCTCCTTAGTCCGTGTGCTGTGACGATGGGGAGGGTGGTGATGCGGCTGGCGGTCGGGAAATCCGGCGGTACACGGCAAGGGCCATCGCGAGGATGAGGAGGATGGCTCCGGCGCTAAGCCCGAGGACCGCCCAGCCAGCAGCCGCGATCAACGCCCCGAGGGCGACGATGAGGAGCGGGCCCGCGCAGCACAGCGTCATGGCGACGACCGCCAGAACGCCGGCACCCAGCCCTGCTCGATCCCCATCTCTCGCCATGCGTCTCACCCCTACATCAGAAATCTGTGATGTGCTGACCGAGAATATCATGAATATGTGATGGAGACAAGCTGAGGAGTCCGAGGCCCCATCGCTCTCCTCTCCGAATAGGCGCCGCACCGGTGTGGCGCGCTGACGGACATCAGGCAATTCTGATACAGGTATGCATCTTGCGGTGTCCTCGTACACGCAACAAGGAGATGCGGTCATGAGGATGAAACAGCTCGTAGCCGAGATCGCTGCCGGCCTGATCGGCGGCTACGTGGGCACCAAAGTGATGGAGCCGGTGGAGATGAAGCTGTACGCGATGGAATCGGCGGAGGCCCGACAGCAGGAGGACCGGGTGCGGCCCGGTCCTCCCTACGACATCGCGGCGCATAGGACCACGGAGGTGCTCGGCCTGCACCTGGACGAGCAGCAGCTCAAGACCGTGGGCACGATCTTCTTCCACTATGGCCTGGGCATGGGCTGGGGCGCCCTGACGGCCGTCTTCCAACGGCGCACCAAACTCACCCCGCTCTTCGCCGGTGCCATCAGCGGCACCGTAATGTGGGTCGTAGTGGATGAAGGGATGACGCCAGCCTTTGGCTTCAGCGCGCCGGACAGCGCCTACCCGCTGGTTACCCACCTCCGCGCCTTCGTCGGCCATCTCGTCTTCGGCGTGACAGCGGCACTGGCCGCCTCGATCCTGCTCTGGTTGGGACGGCAAGATGCTCGCCCCTAACAGGTCGGCCAGCATCACTCTCGCCGTCCCCCGCCTCATCGAGGACCCGGTGGTGGCATCCGGCTGCTGTGCCACCCTGGCCGAGGACATTATTACCCAGGAACTAACATCCTGGCCCGGTATCGATGCCGTGGTGATCGAGCAGGCCATCGGGAAGCTCATCGTCTTTTACGATCCGGAGCGTATCGGCCTGGCAACGATCCGCGAGGCGCTGGAGGCGATCGAGTACCCAGCGGCATCGGAGGTGGTTGAAGGGGTCCGACGTGGGTGAGAGGCAGGGGATGGGCAAGCAGATCGTCGTCTACATCCAGAGTGGCGGCTGACTCTTCTGTACCAAAGTGGAAGAGTTTCTTTCACAGAGAGGCGTCTCGTACACGACACGAGATGTAGCGGCCGATGAGGACGCGATGGGCGACCTGGAAAAGCTCGGCTACATGACCACGCCGGTCACCGTCATCGACGGTGAGGTCGTGGTGGGATTCGATCGGACAAAGCTAGACGCCTTGCTGGCGGGATAAAGGGGACGACGTGGAGTACGACGCGGTGGTGATCGGCGCGGGAACCGGTGGCGAAGGCGTCGCCTGGGCGCTCAACGATGCAGGCATGACGGTGGCTGTGGTCGAGAAGGAACTGGTTGGCGGCCTCTGCGCCTACTGGGGCTGCATGCCGAGCAAGACGCTCCTGCGGCCCGGAACCATCACACAGGATGCGGAGCACGAACCGGGCACGAGCACGCCTCAGCTCGACTTCTCCCAGGTCGCCCCCTACCGCAACTGGATGGTGCGGGACTGGGATGACGCGAAGCAGGTTGAGGGCTTCCAGAAGGCCGGGATCGCCTTCCTCCGAGGTGAGGCCCGTATCGCTGGACCGGGTCAGGTGCAGGTCAACGGTCACACGCTCCAGACCAGGCGCATCATCGTCTCGACCGGCTCGGAAAACAGCATCCCGCCGATCGAGGGGCTCAAGGAGGCCGGATACTGGACCAACCGCAAAGGCACTTCCTTCCAGGAGGTACCGAAGAGCGTGATAATCCTGGGCGGAGGGGCGGTCGGCAGCGAGCTGGGACAGGTGTTTCGGAGTTTCGGCGCTACGGTGACGATCGTGGAAGAGGCGAACCAACTCCTGGGACACGAGAGTCCCGATGCGGCGACATACCTGCAGCGGCGTTTCGAGAGGGACGGGATCACGCTCCACCTCTGCAAGAAGGCTACCAAAGTCGAGTGCGGTGAGACCGGCCGAACCGTCACGCTGGACGATGGGACGCGACTCACCGCAGAGGTGGTCATGGTCGCGACCGGCCGGCACGCGCTGGTCGATGGCCTGGGCCTGGATCGGGTGGGCGTGAAAACGACCGAGCAGGGCATCCACATCGACGAGCACTGCCGGGCGGCGGAGAACGTCTGGGCGGTCGGGGATGTGACGGGTGTCGCCATGTTCACGCACGTCGCCGCCTATCAGGCCCAGATCGCCACTGCCGATATCCTCGGTAAGCCCCGTTCCGCCAACTACAGCGACATCCCGGCGGTGACCTTCACCGATCCCGAGATCGCCTCCGTGGGTGTGACCGACCCCGCCACAGCGCCGGAGGGTGTGGAGATCGTGCAGGCGCACGCAGAGCTGGAGGAAGCGGCTCGTACCGATACCTACGGGAAGGGATACGAGGGAGCGTTACACCTGCTGGCGGACCGACACGACCAGGTGCTGGTGGGTGCCTGGGCAGCGGGTCCGCTCGCGGGCGAGTGGATCCAATGGGCGACGCTCGCCATCCGTGCTCGGGTTCCCATCGACGTTCTCGACGATACCATCCTGGCCTTCCCGACCTTTACTCGCCTCTACCTCTCCCCGATTCAGCAATTGCGGAAGCAGCTCTGAGACACGAAGAGACGTCAAGGCCGGTTGTCCGGCCCGGTACCGTCGGGAACACCCACGTGGCCTGGAAGGTAGTGCGTACGCATCCACCAGCGACGGAGACCAACGCCCGACCAGATGAACTCAACCACGCCGAAGGGCCAGGCGCCTTGCAGGAAGCCGTAGACGGAGGACGCAAGACAGGCGGCGGCGAAGGCCAGCACGAAGGCGGCGGAGCGGCTCTCCAGGGCATAGAACACGAGCATCGCGGTCACCGCCAAGGCGCCGAAGATCGTCAAGAGGTCCACCGAAGTTAATTCTCCTTCACAGCCTCGCGGTTCTTGCCGAAGAGGATTCCCTGAAGACAAACACCAGCTTTCGCGAGCAGTACGGAGCAACCGTTCACGGTTTCGTGGAAGTAGTGACAGACCATTGGCTGTTCAAGGTGCTGGGTTTCCTCGGCATTGTCGGCTCGATATTCGGAGTCATCCTGGTTCTCTGGCACCCATGAACCCTCATCCTTGACGGACATCTCCACCCAGATGAGGGCCCGTGTAGGTACCTCCGAAGATGCGTTCTCTCTCTAACCCGAGGAGTTGTCAGCCATCTCTCCGAGCCGCTCTTCAAGCCGCCGTACCCGCTCCTCCAGAGCGGCCAGACGCTCACGAACTTCTTGCCCTGTCTCCCCGCGCGCTACATGCTGTTCGGCTTCTGACGGCTGAGATCCTGTTCGCCCCGACAACTGGAGCAATTCCTCCTCTTCGGCCTCACTGAGCTCCAGCGCTCGCGCCAGCTTCTCGACCGTGGTGATCTTCGGCGGCTTGTACTGTCCGCGCTCCACCCGGCTGATGACGCCCACGTCGACGCCGGATCGCTCCGCCAATTGCCGCATGCTCAGGCCTCTCTCTTCCCGCAGCTCCCGCAAGCGCTCCCCGAAGTCCATGCGGGATTAGTTTCCACACGACCGGGGCGTGGGTGTTGTATTTGTGGCGGTGTTGTTGTATTCTGAATACAACACTAAGGGGAGATCGTCGTCCATCGTCGAATCACCGGACTCCTCGCGCATGGGATGACTTCAGCCCCAACTATCCCACGGAAAGGAGGGCGACAGCGATTCCATAGTCACCCGAGCACGCCGCTGTACTGATCCACGCGACCAAAGACGCGACTGACCCGAAAGAAGGATGTCATGACACGCGCACGCGATTCGAGGAAGATCCGCCGGGACGCACTCCGCATGGCCCGGACCAAGCTGCAGGAGGGATGTGAGGGCTGTGCCGCCGGCTATCTCGTGCTCGCCCGCCAGCACGGTGCGACCGACGGCGAGGTCGAGCAGGTGCTCTCACAGAGCGGAGAGTTCTCGCGCCGGGAACTCCTCGCGAAAGCCGCGGCTCTCTCCTCCGCCCTCGTCGCCGGGAGCTTCTTGCCCGCGACCGCTCGAGCGGATGCCAAGAATACAACAGGCATCACCCCGCTGCGCGGCGCTCAGCTCCACCCCTTTGTTGGCGCGGCCATGCGCAACCCGGATGCTCGGCTGATCCGCTCCTACATCGAGCGGCACGGCTTCCAGCTCTCAACTCGGCACTCGCAAGGTGCGATCCGGCCGGACGGCTCGGAGATGCTGGCCCTCGTCTTCACGGCCCGGGACGGCAGCAAGGACCATGCGCTCATCGCCTGGTCGCGCACGGTCTCCGGTGAGGAGCGCGTCCAGGGCGATATCATCCACTACCTCCGTGACTCTGGCCCGACCGACAGTCTGGAGGCGGCCTCCCAGTACATCAAGACGACCGGGCTCTCGGTCGTGAACGGGCAGATCGTCGTGGTCGATGACTACTGGAGCTGCTTCTGGAAGGCGCTGGTGGGGTGCTGTGGCCCCGGCGCCATTGGCTGCCTGTGGGCGGGACCCGCCTGGCTCGAGTGCGTCTACGCGGTCTGCGGCTTCTGCGTCTACTACGCAATGTGGGTCTGTTACTGAGGAGGCTGATGATGAGCGATAACGCGGATCTGACGCCCCGGCGGCGCATCACAGCCGTCGAGACGGCCGTCGTCGCCGGAGGCATCGCCCTCGCCATCGGTGCCGGCTTTGGCGTCCTGCGCGACTGGCCCTTCGCCGTAGTCCTGGGCCTTGCCCTCTCGCTGGGCTACGTCCTGGGCTACCGCTTGCTGTGGCGGTTCTTCTAACGGAAAGCCGTCGTAATCAGGGCAAAATAAAAAAGCGGCTCATACAGGCAAAGAAGGGGAGCCCCGGCGAGGGACTCCCCTTCGTGCGTTACCAGTTAGAGGTCACCTTCCTGTCCGCGTGTCTACCTGCGGGATGTTCGGGTGCCGAGCCCGGGCTGCCTCTCCCACGTGACGATCCGCCCTAGCCTCCGCGTCGCCACGAGGTCGATGACGCGTTGGTTGCCCGACCCTGTCCACGGTCCCCCACTGTCGGCCAGAGCCGCTACAAAGTAGGGTAGGCCGCTGGCGAGTTGCCTGATCCCGATTAGCGCCCCTTGTGCTGCCTGTACCGTCGGTAGAAGACAACTCCCGCCAGTACTGAGACGCTGATCCACACGGGAGCAAGGACCAGCATCACAATAGCGAGTAGCACTTCCAATCCGGTGTTAGGTTGACGCATGTGAGACTCCTTTCGGTTCAGGTACTTTTCCAACGGCCCCCCTCCGAACCGGACGTGCCAGTTATCCCAGCATCCGGCTCTCCAGTGTCTTACTATCCGGTCTTCGTGTTGTGTCTCGGATGTCCGTATTGGATATCCGTGTGGCATTGTAGACAGACCACGAGGGTCTTGCGGTGGCGTGCCGCCATCGCCGTGACCCAGGCCGGTTTCTCGGTCCGGTCGCGCTTCCGGAGGTCCTTCATAGCCCGGATGTGGTGTACCTGGACGTTTTCCTGTGAGCCACAGAGCTCGCAGGTATTCGCCAGTAACCGCTGTTCCAGGTCCGTTCGGTTGTTCCAGATGCGTGCCGGCTGGTCATTCAGTACCACGGTGAGGTTGCGCCGGAGATTGATGCCGCCCCAGGTAGCTACCAGTGGCTTCCGATCCGTCCGCTCGATGATCACCTGGAGCCCTTTATACGGGCCGTCAGGCGTCTGCAGTGTGGTGCCGAAGTGGTCGTAGACCTTGGCAACGCTGATCTTCAGCTTCGCGGCCAGCGTCTTCGTCAACGACTGCTCCATCACCCACTTCAGTTCATTGAAGCGGTGGAGATTGTAGGCCAACCGGTAGTACTCGACGATGCCCCGGTACTCCACCTGGTAGCGCTGCACGGTGCTGAAGACTGAGTCGTACAGGATTTCCGGGCGGTGGACCGGTTTGCCGTGTTTCATGTAGCGGCGGCATCGTTCTTTGACCACGTCGAGGGGCACCTTCAGACCGATCACGCCATTGATGCGGCGCCGTCCGGTCGACGTGCGCGCGGTGTCGTCCTGTAAGGTGCTGATCTCGTAGCCGAGGAACCTGGCAGCTTCTGTACGCGCATGGGTGATGAGCGTCTTCTCCTCGGAGAGTTCCAGCTTGAGCGTGGCGCTCAGGAAGTCCCGGAGGTGCTGTTTGATCCGTTCGGCCTCATCCCGTGGTCCCGTAAAGCCAAGGAGGAAGTCATCGGCATACCGCAGGTACCGCAGCTTGCGATACTCCGGGTCCGTCAGGTCTCCAATGGGAAGCTGCTTGGCCTGCTTGCGCAGTGCCGCTGCCTCTTGGTAGAGTCCCTTCTTATCCCGGAGGTACGCCAGGCTGAGGAGACGGTGGTATGCCTGGTTGTCGTCCCGCTTTGCTTTCCGGTTGTATGTAGAGAGCAGCGTGGTCTCAACCCACTTGTCGAAGCGATCGAGGTAGATGTTGGCCAGGATCGGGCTCACCACTCCTCCCTGCGGGGTTCCGCTCAGGGTGGTGTTGAACGTCCAATCCTCCAGGTATCCGGCTTTGAGCAGATCCGCGATCAGCCGCAGGAAGCGGCCGTCGTGGATCTGCTCGGCGAGAATGCCGACCAACACCTGGTGATCGAGTTTGTCGAAGTATTGGCTGATATCGCCCTCGATGAACCAGGTGGTCCCGTTCCAACTGCGGTGGATGCCTTTCAGGGCCGTGTGGCAGCCCCGTCCGGGACGGAAGCCGTGGGATCGGGCGGAGAATTGTGGTTCGAAGTAGGCTTCCAGAATGAGCCGAACGACTTCTTGAACCAGCTTGTCCGACCAGGTGGGCAGCCCCAGGGCGCGCTTCTTGGTCGAGTTCTTCTTTTCGATGTAGACGCGCCGCACGGGCGTCCAGCGGAACCGCTCCGAGCGCAACTGCTCGATGAGGGTCCCGATCTTGGCCAGTGACATCCCATCCGCAGTCTCCTCCGTCGCTCCGGGCGTCAGTGCACCGCGATTGCGCGCGATACGCCCGTAGGCCAGGAGGAACAGGTCCGGGTTAAAAAGGAGGCGATACACGCGCTCCAGCGGCAACCCCTTGGTGCCACGATCGCGGATGACTCCCAGAACAGTGTTGGCATCTCGCATCTCGCGTACCTCTGCTTTCGTGGAGTCGAAGACACCTACCCTGCCAGACCTGTGTCCAAGAGGTCTGGCTCTGGCTCACTTTCGTGAGCTGCCCCTTCGCCGTGTGGACGGCTTTCCCGTCCTCCGACTACTACGGGGGTTCCGTCGCCGTAGGACTCGCGTCCCGTAGGCGATCCCATGTTTACGCTTGCCAGACGTTCTAGCGCGACGTAGGTGACCCGTTCGTTTCCTTGAATAGGCTCGCTGCCCATCGCTCCCCAGAGGAAGGGTTTTGGCGCCGGTCCTTTCAGCACCATATTCTGGGGACCCCGCGTTCGTAGGCGTTGTGATCGGGGGGCGATCGATTGCACCGCTGGGAACTGGGTTTGAGACAATCCAGCCTTCACCATATCGCGCGGGTCTTGCAGAGCCGAGACCTAAACGCCTTCGGCCCCACTCCGCTTTATCGGCATGCTACAGTCCCGTTCGGGGTTTCCCCCTCAGGTAAGCCGTTGACCCAGGAGACGTATCCTTCCACCTCCTCCCGTCTCAGACGGGGATCTTAGCAAGCGCCGACATGGCGCACCGGCCCATCGATGAGTACATCGACGTCATCGAGGACAGCACCAATCGCCGGCTCCCGCCCCGCCATCCGTCGAAGGCGCTCGTATGTGTAGCCCGAGTAGACCAGGATGTGCTGGCATCCGCGCACGCGAAGCTCTTGGACCAAAGCCCGGAGTCCTTGAGGCTGGTGGAAGGGCTCGCCTCCGACGATGGAGATTCCATTGCGCTCGAAGCTGGGATCAAGCAGTGCTCGCGCCAGGCGATCAACGCGGACGAGGGGACCGGCGTCCGGATTCCAGCTGTCCGGCGTGATACAGCCAGTTATCTACAGTGTGGTCGTGCGGCTAGTCCGGTGCCTGGATATGAGCATGCCAGGTGCGACGAGAGCAGAGCAACAGCTCTCGGCCGGTATGTCCGAGACGCGTAGCTGACCTGGCTGCTCCTGTGGATACGTGCCCTGTATGTTCCAACCGTCGCACGGATAATCTTCCACGTTGCACCCCCATCCCCCGTCCGAAGGAGAATGGAGCGCGTTCCCTGCGTGTCGCCAGCTTGGAGGGCGAACCCATGGTGTCCGTCGAGGAACTGCATCGTCTCGCTGTGCTCCAGCGGAATCGACTCCGGTATCGCCTGCCAATGTTTCCCGCCGTCGCGTGTCCGATAGAGCTGCTTGCCGATCACGAAGAAGCCAAAGCGAGTATTGGGGAACGAGTGCAGGATCTCGGGACCGGCCCGCGGGTAGCTGATGGGAACCGGCGTCGTGGGAGTCCAGTGCCTACCCCCGTCGTGCGTCACGTACGCGTCGAAGAAGGCTCTCTCCCTGCCGGGTGTGGTGATGCGCTGGTAGACGACAGCCGGGAGGATTCCATTATCCCGGTCGAACAGGGTTGGCGGGAGGGTACCGATGGTGCCGAGCCGGATATGCGAAGGCGCAGGTAACGAGAGGGGGCGCCAGGTCCGCCCAGCATTCCGGCTAACGTACAGGAAGCTGCTTCCGGTTCCGATGCCGCACCAGCAGCCGGTAAACCAGCCGCTCATGTGGCTACTGAAGGTGAGTCCGGCGCTACACAGGTCGCATCCCAGTAAGCCAGGTGACGAATGCGGGGATCCTACGTGCAGGACGCGTTGCCAGTGGATACCCCCGTCGTGGGTCCAGTAGAGATCGAACCACACTGAACCCGCCCCCACATTGCGGACGATCTCCAGCCAGCCGACGTCCGGACTGACGAACTGGGGTGCGTCGGCGTAATAGAAGGTGCCAAGGCGCAGCAAGGGCAGCGCCTGCCAATAGCGGCCGCCGTCGTCGGTGCGGAAGAGACGCAGGGTGGTCGGCGCTTTGCTCCTCCCGACCACCGCTGACACCACCGCGTTATCGATGCCAACCCACGCCCGCTGTACTCCGAGGAAGTCCGTGACGAGGGCGTAGGGAGACCGCCGCAAGGGACGACCGAGGGCCGGCGGCGTGACCACCCGCCAGTGCAGGCTGCCATCGGTGGTCCGCAACAGGCCGGTCGTACTCATCGCCCAGCCGACAGCGGGCGTTTCCATGTGGAGACGGAGGAGGTTGGCCGCCTGCGGAGAAAGAGCACGCCCTGCGGCGTGCGCGTCCACGCCGTTGAAGAGTGCCATGATCACCAGGAGAACAAGCATCACGCGGGACAATCTCACCGTGTGTCCCTCCCTCTATGAATGAAACGTGCCGTCCCGGCGAATCGTTACGTTTGGCACGCCAGCTTCATCCACCGCGTTCTCGACGAGAGCACGATCGCGGTCCTGGGGCCGGGTGACAAGCAGGATCACCCGGCCGGCTCGCCGTGTCGCCACCAGGTCAATTACGCGCTGATTCCCCGACCCCGTCCAGGGACCACCACGATCAGCCAGTGTCCGAACATACGGGCCATCAACAAGCACGTTGACCTCATCGAGGATCGCCCCAATCGCCGGTTGTTGTCCTGCCATCCGCTGCAGCCGCTCGTACGTGTACCCGGAATAGACCAGGATGTGCACGCACCCTCGAGCGCGCAGCACCTGAATCAGTGCCCAGAGCCCCTCTGGCTGCACAAACGGCTCACCGCCCGCGATCGAGACGCCGTCGCGCTCGTACGCCGGATCCAGCAGGACCGCGGCGAGGCGGTCGACCGGGACGAGGGCGCCAGCATCCGAGGAATGGAGCTGCGGGACCCAGCACTGGCTGCACCCAAGCGGACAGGACTGAAACAGCACCGAGCTGCGCCGCCCCGGACCCTCCACCAGGGAGTTGTGATAGTAGCCCGCGATGCGCACGCAGGGAGAGGCGGCGATCTCCTCTGCAGTCGCCGCGGGAGGGGATAGGAGACCGAGCGGACGGGCACAGCCAAGCTCTTGGGCTGGTCCCAGCAGCGCGGTCAACAGGGCCACGACCTCCCCCGGAACGTGATCGGGACCTTCAAGCAGAATCTGGTTGGTCAGTTCATCGACGATAATCGTCATCTCAGCCATCAGTTCCTCCTGGGAGGGTGTCCTGCGTCACCGCCACCTCGGAACGAGGAGTTCCGTCGGGTTGTGCGCCGCTCTGCCCGCCGCCCACGTCGCCGATGTTCTGGTCGAGCGCATGGACCGCGTCGTCCAGCTCTCACGTGAACCCTTGCTGACGCGCCTGCGGCACGCGGGTCTCGCCGATGCCACGCAGCTCAATGAGATTGGCACGCTGCTGCTCGAGCAGTGGCAAGCGCTCTTTGTCGGGGATGAAGTTGGGGCAGCGATGACAGGCGAGGCGCGTCTCACAGGGATGGTAGGCAGTCAGCCCGCACCAGCCAATGCCCAGATCGACGAAGAGCGACTCCCGCCACTGCAGCCGGGCGGCGAGGTGCGCCTCGGGCGATAGCACGACCCGTACCTGCGCCGTGGCTCGATGCTCCTCATCGATGGCAGCAAACGCGGTCTCGAACTCGTGCCGCAGGGTGGCAGGCATCACAGCCGCGTAGCGCAGCGTCATCTGCAAACTCTTGTGGCCGAGCAAACGGCTGATCGTCTCCAGTCGCATCCCCCGCGCTCGCCAGAGCACGGCCAGGGTATGGCGAAACGCGTGGCTGGTGTACTTGGGCGTTCCAGCGATGGTGCAGAGTCGGGCGATGCAGTGGTTGAGGGAGTACGTGCTGAGCTGGCGGCCTTGCCAGGTGAACAGGTAATCGCGGGGCTTGCCGGTCCGCTCGTCCCGCCCCATTGGCTGCCGGCCCCGGATTCGCATCCAGCCATCAATGGCCGCGACCAGGTGAGGACGAATCGGAATCAGACGATCGTTGTGGAGCTTGCCCACCGGCACTCGCAACCAGTGCGTCTCCTGCGCGGTCTCGCTCTCGCGGGCCGCAATCAGGCAACCCGTGTCCAGCCGGCAAAGCTCACCGGCACGCAACCCGCACTCCAGGAGAATGGCCAGCATTGCCTGCGTTCGTTCCATCGGCAGCGGGAAGTGATGGGTCCCGATGCTCTCGGGAGTCAGTTGCTGTACGGCCTCAACCAGCCGACGCCAATCGACATCCGGGATGTGGCGAGGGAACTGCTCGTCAACCCGGGCCACATCGCCACGGACAAACAGCGTCCGGTTGGGTCGTTCCGGGTACTCGAGGACATCAATGCGCTCAAAGAAGGCTTTGACACAGGAGATGGAGCGCACCCGCTGTGCCTGCGAGAGCGGCTCGCCCAGGTTGATCACCTGGAACTCGGCGCCAACGTTGGTATGATCGCCGCACCGCATCCCGGTGACTGCTTGCTTGTAGGCCTCGATGTGGTGGCGGCGTACCTCCGCGACGGACGTGACGGCCGGATCATATGAGCCAAGCCAGTCCCCAAAGCGCCGAAGGGCCACCTTGTACGAGCCGACGGTGCCGGGACGACGAACTGTGGCGAGATCGGCCAGGAAGCGCTCAAAGGTCCGACCGATCGCGGGAGCAGTGAAGCCCCAGGTAAAGCTCAGAGAGCCGGGATTGTCGACGGTGCGCGGCGCCTCTCCGCCCAAATAGCCCATTGCTGCCAGAACATGTTGAATGCAGGTCACGCTGGCCCGTGCCACCCGCTTCGATCGCGCGGTCTGCGCCTGCCACTGCTCCAGGTCGGCCTTCGTCAGCGTCGCGAGGTCCGTCTTCCCGGTCGCCACGAGCACCGTCAGCAGGACACTCGCTCCCTGCTTGCGGAGCTGCCGCTCGTGCTTGTACCCCATGGCAAGGGCAGTCGCCAGGAACGCTCCCTCGATCTCTCGGGCCCGCTCCGATCCAAGCCACTTCTCGGCCAGTTCACGGTGGTATGTGCGGTGGATCTCTTCGCTGTACGGGAGGACGCCCAGAAAGAAGAGCGTGGATGTCACCCGCGTCCACTTGGTCTCCCAGGCGTGGCGCCAGGTGGACGGGTGGTCCTCCTCGTGCGCCAGAACACACGCCTTCCATGCCAGAATCCGCTCCCAGGTGAAGGTCCAATAGGTGCAGTCGAGATCCAGCATCATCTGTCCGCAGAGGTGGAAGCTGCCATGCAGTGCATGGGTTCGCGATGGATCAGATGACTGTGGCATGGTCCAGCGCTCAAAGGCGTGCTCGAATGGTTTCAAGAGGTCGGCCAGGATCTCCCACGCCGGACCACGATAGGAGCGCTCGCGCAGCGCCCGCCGTTCGGCAACGGTGAGCACCGACGATCGAACAGGGACCGTCACATCCGCATCCATCACACCTCTCCCCCTCGCTGTCGCCCCGTTTCCTGCCGCTCCATCGCCTGCCGATACTCACGCTGCAGACGACCATCCCGGATCTCGTTGTAGACCATGGTCGTGTCGAGGTGACGATGGCCGAGTTGGCGTTGGAGGGCATCGAGCGGCATCCCAGCCTCAGCCAGATTGGTGGCGCAGGTATGGCGAAAGGCATGGGCATGAACCCGCGGCGTTTCGGCACGACGCCGCGCTTGTTCACACACAGCCACCCAGGCGCGGTACCGCAGTGGCTGACCGAAGCTGCGCCGCCCGAGACAGACGAAGAGATGATCGTGTTCCAAGGCGGGAGGGCGCTCTTCGCGGACGTACGCGCTCACGGCGCGCAGCGCCTCTGCGCTGAGGGCAATGGTGCGCGTGGTATGGGTTTTCGTGGCTCGTACCGTGATGCGCCGCTCCGCCCAATGGATGTCACCGAGCCGAAGATCAAGGGCCTCACCGACGCGCAGACCTCCGTCTTTCAGCAGCCACACGATAGCGCGATCCCGGTCACTCGTGAGATGACTGATGAACCGGTCGATCTCCTCCGGCGTCAAGATCTGCGGATGGGGACAGTCGTACCGGAGCAACGCTGGCTGGCCAGCGGCGATGCCGCTGGCGGTCCTCACCGCGCTGCCAGCCGGCACGGGGTTCCGGTGGACGCCGGTCAGCTCCGGTTCCACCATGAGGAACCCGTACCATTGTCGGATCGCCGAGAGGCGGCGGACAATGGTGCGGGCGCTGACCGTGGCGTCATCCCCGATGGAGCGCTCGCGCTCGTGTCGGATGAAGGCGATGACATCACTCGGCCGAACGCGCAGGGGATTGGTCGCGGTCGCACGACAAAAGTCGATCCAGCGCGTGAGATCGTGTCGATAGGCGCGGACGGTGTTGGCGCTACGGACGACCGCGGGATCGTCCAGGAAGCGCTGGACCCAGTGCCCGGCCTCCTCCCGGGCCCGCTCGTTGATGGTGGTTGCTGATGGAGTATCCACTCGTGTTCACCTCCAAGCACTCGTTGATAACGGTGACACTGTAGATAAACCCGCGACAACGAATGGCACAGCCCTGGAACTTGGCTGTGCTACGTCGTCCGGGGCCCTCAATCAGAGAGTTGTGGTAATAACCCGCGATGTGAACACAGGGACCGGAGGCAGTCTCGTCGTTTGATGCCGCGGGTGGCAGGTGCATGGTCAGGGGCCGGGCACAGTGGAGATCGCGCGGAGGAGAGAGGAGGTCGCCGGCAAGCGCCGACGTCTCCTCGATGACCATCCCCTCGACCAGCAGAGCGCCGGTCACTCGATCGATGTGCCAGGTGATCTCGCTCATGGCTTGCGCCTCGGTTGCACACGTCGGCGTACTTGGGGCCGCAGGTAGTACTCGGGGGTGTTCCAATCATGCGTTGGCGTGCCCAGCAGCTCACTCGCCAGCTTCGCGACATCTGCGCAGTCGGAACCCGCGATCCCCTTGACGTGGATGGTCAGTTCTCCCGTCGCCGGATCGATCGTGAACTCGATCTCGCGCATCTTTAGAACCGCACCCGGATCTTGACTACGCCACCCTCAACCTGCCGCTGAGCCGTGCCATGCAGGCGGCGCTTCACCTCCTCCACCACCCGCTCGCTGTAGGCCGTGCGGAGCTGGACGAGGAAGTGGCCATCGCGGAGGGTTCGTTGATCGAATTCGCTGACGATGGGCCTGTACCCGTCCTTGGCGTGGGCGAAGCCGATGTCGTTGGAGAGGGGACCAACATGCTGGCGGCGAATGACGATTTGGGCCGTCTCTGACCGCCGGTCGCCTCGGTAGCCGAAGAGGGGGAGCGTGTCCCCCTCTTCAATCTGCGAATAGCCAAGGTCGGCGAGCGCGGAGAGCAGGAGCCGCCGATCTTTGAACACGATGTCGTTGAAGCTCAGGTACTTGCTCATGAGGTGCCTCCTTTAGAACTCGATTAGGCGCTGCCCGGAGGTAGCCTCGGCATGCACCGCGTCGACCGTCAGATGCTCCCGCGCCCAGCGGCGCAACTCCTCGATCTCCTCGCGCTTGACCTCTGATGTCGGGCGAATGCTTCGGACCCGCCGCACGACGTCGTCCGTCGTCATCTCGCGCGCCCCATCCATGAAGGCATCGAGCAATGCCCCCTTCACCGCCGCCTCGATTTCGGCACCGGCAAAGCCCTCCGAAGCCGCGGCCAGCTCCTCCAGATCGAAGGCCTCCGGGTCTCGATCCCGTTTCTGGAGGTGCACGCGGAAGATGTCCGCCCGATCCTCGACCGTCGGCAGATCGACGAACACCACCTGGCCGAAGCGGCCCTGGCGGATCTGCTCTGGGGCAAGCTGGCGGACGTCGTTCGCGGTGCCCATGACGAAGACATCCTGCTGCTCCTGCATCCAGTTGAGGAGGTGAGCGATGGTGCGGGCCGTCTCGCCGGCGTCGGACTGGGCCGAGGACTGGAGACCGCCTACCCCTTTCTCGAACTCACTCAGACCGAGTATCCCTTTGAGTGTCGTGGCGATGCCGAGTGCCCGCTTGATGCTCATAGCGGCCGAGCCGATCACGCCACCGCCTTCACCCATGACCGAGCCAAAATCCAGGTCCAACAGCGGTCGCCCGAGGATCGAGGAGGCGATCTTCTTGGTAAGATCCTTGCCGGTGCCAGGCAGGCCCACCAGGAGGATGCCCTTCATGGGCTCCACGCCAAAGGCTCTCGCCGCCGGGGTGAAGGTGACGGCCGCTTCCTGCAGGAGCCGGCGGAGGTTGGCATAGCCGCCCAGATGGTCCGCCGGCTCGGGGTGACTGTAGGTGAGGCTGCCACTCTGGCGGATGACGTCGCGCTTCTCGTCGAGGATCAGCGGCACGGCCCCCGGGCCGATTCCGCGGTGGGTGATAGCGGCCTTCGCCAGGGTATTCTCGATCTCGCTCTCAGTCAGTCCCAGCAGCGCTTGCACCAACTGTTCACGCACGCGGATATCCACCGTGAGGCGGACATCAGGATTCTCGGCGAGTCGGTCCAACTCAAGATCGAGGAGTTTCGTCACCTCCCGTTCGTCGGGGAGTGGCAGGTCAACGACCTTGACCTCTTTCTCGATGGTCGGGATCTCCGGGAAACCGGCTCCGACCAGGAGCACCGTCACCGCTTTCGTCTTGATGGCCCAGGCAAGCTCCCGCAGGCGCCGCACCAGCAAGGGCTCCTCCTGGCCGAAGGGTGCGAGGTACGGGACGTAGTCACAGAGGACGTACAATCCCCGGTCGGCCTGGGCAATGTGCTCCAGAACCGACAGGGGATCGTCGGTGTCGGGAACCGGACGATCGGTGGGGCCGGTGCCGGATCCGGCTACCTGGCGGAGTCCCTGTGTTCGACTCCAGAGGAAGAGCCCCTTCGGCCGATGCCGCTCGATCTGGGCGACGGCCGTGATGAGGCGGCGGAAGCGCACCTCTTCGAAGGTGTTGACCGCGATGAGCGGGTAGCGGGCGCGAATGAGGATGTCGAGCTCACGGACGAGCCCGTCTACGGTGGTCGTATCCAGAGATCGGTGCATGCAATTCTCCAGGGAGAGAACGGAGGCTCGGCGCGATGACGCGCGCCGAGCCTCCGGTGCCTACAGTTCGAGCGCGCCCATGCGATTCGGCTCCGTCAGCGCCCTCGCATCGACGTAGCAGAGCTCGATGATGTCTCCAAGCACCTGATCGATGGCTCCCGTATCTCGCTTCCGCTTCCCGGTTGACCGACCGGCCAGACTCTCCAGTTCGGCGACCAGCGTCTCGAGCTGCTCATCCGATTGCCAGTTCATCAGACGGAACCAACGCGCGAGCTCACGTGCACGCTTCGCCGAGGAGCCGGGCAGATACTGGTGTTTCTCCAGGGAATCGCGGATGGCACTGGCGGATTCGTAGATTGCGGCATGCAGCTGTTTGGCCCCTTCCTCCAGCGGGCTCATCGCCTCTTGCAGGCGCTCGCGGGCCGCCTCCAGCTTGAGATGGCGTAACCGCTCCTTCACCTCGGCCTCACGCCGCCGCTCGTCCTCTTCAGCCCGGAGCTGCTGGCGGATGCGCTCTTCCTCGGCCCACAGCTCTCGCTGCGCCACCCGCTCCTGTGCCTCCCGTCGCTGCCGCTCCAGCCGGAGCGTCGCCTCGGCCTCCTCGATCTTCTGGCGCTCCTCGCGAGCCTGTCGCTGCTCGGCCAGCATCTCACTACCCAGCAGGATGACGCCCACCCGGTAACGCAGCTTCAGCTTCGCCTGCAGGTCTTCTGGGGTCGGGATGGCGGCCAGCACCCCTTGCACCACCGCGTCCTCAAATCCCTCCGAGACGGCATGGCCCGTTGCCTCGAACCGCCGCGAGGAGTCCTTAGCCAACTGCAGGAAGGTTTGGACGACTTCCTCCCGGACCGTGTCGTATCGGGAGACGATCTCGATCTTGGCGACGTCCAAATCCATCCGCGCCGTCTCGAAGTCACGCTCGAACGCCTCGAAGGCGCGCCACGGCACCCAGCGGTAGGCGGGTCCCTCGAACAGGGTCTCGGTCAGGCGGAAGTGGTACGAGTAGCGGTGGAGTGCCGCATGCGCCCGGGAGGCAGGGCGTAGCAACGGAAGCCGGTAGCGGTCGGGCAGGAGACCACAGCGGGGCGGTCGGAAGGCCACATCCGACTGTCGGGGAAGAGTAATGCCGAGGGCATTCCAGTCAAGGCGCCGGTCGAGGAGCCCGAACCCCTGGGCATCGACGTTGAGGAACACTCCCTCCTCGAGGAGAACGGAGAGATCGAACGGCAGGCGCTCGATCTCCGAGGGCTGGACCCCAACCTGCTGCCCTGCCCGTTCAGTCCGAGCCTCGATAGCTCGATCAGCCTGCTCTCGCGTCGTCGCCATCTCAAGCATGCGCAACCTCCCAGGACGGCGTCTCACCACCCGCACTCTTCCGCCGCCGACCAGATTGCTGCTCCATCACCGGCCGGTAGAACCCGCGCTCGCGAAGACTCACATGTGCCCGGCCGCCCACGATCACGTGGTCCAGCAGGTCAATGCCGAGGAGCTCGCCCACCTGGGCCGCCTCGCGCGTCACGCGCACGTCTTCGCTCGAGGGCTCAGGATCACCGGAGGGGTGGTTATGGACCAGGAGGATCGCCGCGGCGTTGACCCGAACCGCCTCACGAAAGCAGTCGGCGAGACGGACCATGATGGAGTTGATCCCGCCCTGGTAGACGAGACTCGCGCCCAGGAGCCGATTCTTGGTGTCCAGCAGCACCACACGCAACTGCTCCTGCGCCAAGTCCGCCATCTCCGGTCCCAGGTACCCGATGACATCAGCCGGCTTGCGGACGATCCGTCCGTCAGCCGTGATCCCCGTGCGATCCACTTCATACCGCTGCACGAGCTCGCCCAGCAGACGGAGATTCTGCCGGACCAGCTCGATCACCGTCTCGATCTCGTCGCGGGCCGCCGGCTGCTGTTTGGATGCCCGGCGAGGCGTCATGCCGCATGGCCTTTCTGATAGGTATCGACATCCCAGGCCACGGGGTCCTGGAAGCGGTCACACAGCCGGCGATCGAGCTGCGAGCGGAAGAGGTGCGCGTGCTCGGCACTCTCCAGGTCGTAGAGCTCGCTCACCTGACGGGCGAGGCTGTCGAAGTCGGAACGGTCGTAGAACTGCCCGGCGAAGTCAGCGAAGGTCTGGGCGAGCCGGGTGGGCGTCATCACGCGGAGCGCCATCTGGAGCCGCCCGACCGGCGGCAGTGTCTCGTAGATCCGTGGCATGAGGAACCTCCAGACACAGGAGAGCGGAGCCCCAGAAGGACTCCGCTCTCGTGGTGTGATGGATCGCGCTTTAGGCAGCGCGCGGAGGATCGTGCGGAACCGGCTGGCGGTGAACGATCAGGTGCCGCAGGCGCGGCGAGGTTCGGGCGGCCACGATCACGAGCTCGCGATCCGGCACCTGCAACGCGACCGGGGAGGGCCGCAGGGAGATGCGGCAGAGCAGCCGGCCATGAAACGGCTGCAGCCGCAGGCACGGTAGACGGCTAGAACGGGAGATTTGCCTCATCGTCCTGGCCACCCACGACGCGCAGCTCGCCGTTCGGCTTGCGGTCGAGCGGGATCAGCTCCGCCGCCACGATCTCCGTGGCGCGGTGCTTCTGACCGTCCTTGCCTTCCCAGGCCCGGTAGCTGATGCGACCGGCCACGAAGACCAGACGGCCCTTGGTGAGATACTCACCAGCGAACTCGGCGAGTTTCTGCCAGCAGACGATGGAATGCCAGTCGGGCTCGGAGTGGGTGCCGGGCTTTGCCGGCCGGTCGGTGGCCATGCTGAACTTGGTCACGGCCTGACCGTCGGATGTGTGGCGCGTCTCGGGATCCTGCCCGAGTCGGCCGATGAGCTCGGTGCGGTTGAGCGAGTAAGGCATTTGAACCTCCTGGTGCTGAACGGATCTGGGAAGCTGACGGTCAATCCACCAGCCGGAGACGCTCGTTGCATACGAGCCGGGAGCCGTGACGGCCGATAGAGTACTTCAAGGGCGCTGCGACCGTTATGGATGGGTCGTTGCATTCACTGAAGCGTGTGGTCTCAGCAAACCGAGACCGGTTCGCCGGAGTGGCTTCACTCGACTCTCCCCCTCGGGGAGGCGATAGACTGGCCATGGTCCAGAATGTGGGACATCGGTCTCGGCCCGGTAGCCGGGTTCTGGGCGAGGGTCTCTGAGCGCGTGGAGTGATTCCGAACGGAGGGTGGAGGTGAGCAGCCGTCCTGAGACCCCGCGTGCACCCATCTCCCTCTGGCGAAACCGGAACTTCATGGTGCTTTGGAGCGGGGAGTTGATCTCCGTCCTCGGTACCGGCGTCTCGCGAATCACCTATCCCCTCCTTGTGCTGGCGTTGACTCGATCTCCGGTTCAGGCAGGCTTAGTGGGTGCTTTGCGTGCTCTGCCGTACCTGTTCCTCGGGTTGCCGGGCGGTGCATTAGTCGATCGGTGGAACCGTAAGCGGGTGATGATCCTGTGTGACGTCGGCAGAGCTGTCAACATGGCCACCATTCCTGCGGCCTTCTCGCTCGGGCATCTCACCGCAGCGCAGTTGTACGTCAATGCCTTGATCGGTGGTGTTCTCTACGTCCTCTTCAGCACCGCCGAGGCGACATATTTGCCCCACGTCGTTCCAGCAGAGCAGGTTCCAACCGCAGCAGCAGCCGAGCAGGCAATGAGTTCGGCAACGAGCGTCGTCGGGCCGCCGCTCGGGGGCTTCCTCTTCCAGCTCGGTCAGGCTATCCCCTTCCTCGTTGACGCACTCTCGTATGCCGCCTCCGTCATGGCCCTCCTATTCGTCACAGCGGAGTTTCAGGACCAGCGCGAACCCTCGACGAGGAATCTACGGAGCGAGATTGCGGAAGGGATTCGCTGGCTCTGGGCCCATCCTGTTCTCCGTTTCGCGTACGTCGCCACAGGGGGGCTGAGTCTCGCAGTTGCCAGCGTCGCGCTGGTCGCGATTGTCCTTGCGAAAGGGGAGCATACCTCGTCCAGCGTCATAGGATTGATGTTTTCGGCTACTGGCGTTGGGGGATTGCTTGGCTCACTGGCTGCCCCTCGCCTCCAGAAACGCTTAGGTTTCGGCGGGGTCATCATCGCCGCAACCTGGGCCATGGCGATCCTCTGGCCGCTTCTCGCCGTTGCTCCCAATGCCTTGTTTCTCGGCGTGGCGCTTGGCGGGATGTCCTTCGCGATCCCGATCCACGGTATTGCCATCGTCAGCTATCGTCTAGCCGCCACCCCGGACGAACTACGCGGAAGGGTTGCGAGCGTGGCTCGGGTGATCGCCTGGAGCTCGGAGCCAATCGGCGTGGGCCTCTCCGGACTCTTGATCCAGGTCGTTGGCGCTGAGCGTACGGCCCTCGCCTTCGGAGCCTGGGTTGCTCTTGTCGCCGTTGCTACGACGATGTACGGTCCCCTACGTAGGGCTGTGCTCCGAGAGCAGACAGTGCAAGACCGCAGTCATTCAACCGGGGAAAGGGTTTATGTGTGCTCATTCTGCGACAAGACAAACCCGGAGGTACTGTGGATGATATCCGGAAAGACTGGAGTCATCATCTGCAATGAGTGTGTCAGCCGGTGCAACGAACTCATTGCTGGGGCCGACGGCAAGTCTGCCTAGCCGCAGGTCAATCCCGCTATCTCGCCGAGGATTCATGGACGCTGGCACTGCCCGGCAAGATCATCGAGTTGAGTGGGTTAGTTAGGCTGCGAGATTCCGTCCCGACTGTATGGCATGGGCCAGAACCGCGTGACCATCAACGTGCGTCGCCAACTCTGCCACGTCCTTGGCCCCCGGCAGCCTGACAGTCTCCGCCCGTGGACCCAATCGTCGAGCAATGTTCTCGGCTGCGCACCGGCCCGGCTCATCACTGTCCAAGAGCAGGTAGACGTGCTCGAACCGAGTCAGCTTGCTGAAAACTTCAGGGCGCGCGTGCGTCCCAACGAGTGCGAGGGCCGGGTAGCCCCAGTTCAGCAACGTGAGCCAATCGAACACCCCCTCGACCAGGAACACCCCTGCCGACTCTTTTGCTGTCTCCCAGCCGAGGAGAGGTTTGGAGCCCGGGAGACCAAGGTACTTCGGATGACCAAGGGTTTCATCAATGGTGCGACCGATGAGCCAGATCGGCTGGCCACTCCGGATCTCTGGCACGACCACCCGGCCCGTGAAGCGCTCGCACCCCCCGGCCCTCAGGAGACCGACGCGCCGTGCCGCCTGAATAGGCAACCGCCGTCGGCACAGGTAGTTCACGAGCTCGTCGCCGGAGGAGTAGCCGAGACAACAGCGCTCCATGATGTCACGACCCAAGCCTCGGCCGGCGAGATACGCCAGCGCCGCCTCATCGGTGAGCAGCCTGTTGTGGTACAACTCGGCGGCAGCCGATAGGCACTCCCGTTCCTCTGGCTCCCACGGTGTTTGCCTCCCTGGCGGTCGCTTTATCCTCCTTTTCCGACACTGGCTTGCCCCAGGCAACTCTCGAGCGTCGCCAGTCAGTCGTGTCACGGCTTCTCGGAACCCGACGCCCTCGATGCGCTCCACCAAGCTGATGACGTCGCCACCGATGCCGCAGCGGTAGCAGTACCAACTGCGCGTAATTGGGTAGACGTAGAGGTTGGGACGGCCACCATCCTCATGAAAGGGGCAGCGGCCGATGAGAGCGCATCCACTGTCCCGTAGCTCGATGCCATACCGTTCGACAACCTCCTCCACCGGGTGATCGCGCTTCAGTGCGTCGGTGTCGATCCATGCCATCACGACCCTCCCATCGGTCAGGCTGCTCGCCTTCTGAGCGGCAGCCCGCGGAGAAAGCGCGATGGTTCGCGGATCTCAACCCGGTCCCCCCGGCGCCGGGTTCGACAGTAGGTGAGGTAGAGACGCTCACGAGCACGCGTCACCGCGACGTACGCGATGCGTTGCTCTTCGTCGATACTGGCGTTCTCGCCGGACTGGTTCGTAATCGCTCGAGCGTGGGGCAGGAGGCCCTCCTCCAGACCCACCACGAACACGACGCGCCATTCACCCCCCTTGGCACGATGGATCGTGCTGAGCCACACGCCCTCAGTCTCATGCTCGTCACCTTCATCGTCGCCTCCCGTTGGCATCTCTGCAGTGCTGGGCGTTAGCTCCACCACGTCTCGTTCGACCCCGGATCGAGGGGGCCGCCGGTATGGCAGTCCTCGCTCCTGTAGCACGACGGCGAAGGGCAGCGCCTGCCAGTTGGTCCGGTACAGGATCGCCACCTCGTCCAAGCGGTCAACAATGCGCTGGGCGAGGAGGCGCTCGATCTCAGCCGCGACGAATGCGGCCTCGGCTTGCTCGTCGGCGGCCACATGCAGGCGGATTGCTTCACCGACGGGATTCGTCGTCCAGCATGGCTCGTTGAGGGCCAGAGAAGCACCCAGGATGGTGGCACACTCGACGATTCGTTGCGTCGAGCGGAAGTTCTGATGGAGGCTTGCGATCCGGGCTTCGGGAAAGTCACGTTGGAAGGCGGTCAGGAACCGGACATTGGCGCCGCGCCAGCCGTACAGCGTTTGCATGGGATCGCCCACCGCGATTAGGTGATGGTGCCGCGCCACAAGGGAGCGAAGTAGGCTGTACTGGCCGGCGCAGATGTCCTGAAACTCGTCGCACAGGACGACGCGGTAGCTGTCCTGGCAGAGGCGCAGCGCGTGGGGATGCTCGCTAAAGAGCCGCAGCGGGAGGGTGAGCATGGCGGGAAAGTCGACCACCCCGCGGCGACGCAGGCCCTCCTCGTAGGCTTCCGCGACTAACTGCAGTGGCTCCGGCTGCTGTGACATGTGGTTACCGCGTAGCCGCAGGCCATCTACCCGAGCACGCCACTCGTCCAGCGGATGGTGCTCGAGGTCGACGCCCAGGCTCTCTGCCACCTCGCGCAGGACGGTCCGCGCCTCCCCGGGTCCGTACACGGTCGGCGCTCCCGGTCCCCAGCCCAGCACCTCGCTCCACTGACGCACGATGCGGAGGCCGAGCGCATGGAAGGTGCTCACGTCCACCGCTCCTCCCTGCACGCCAAGGAGCCCCACCAGGCGGTGACGCAATTCCCCAGCGGCTTTCGAGGCGAAGGTGAGGGCAAGGATGCTGGTCGGCGGCATCTGCTGGCCGATGACAAGGTAGGCAATCCTGGCTGCCAGGACCATCGTCTTGCCGGAGCCAGGCCCGGCCACAATGAGGAGCGGCCCATAAGGCGCCAGGACCACCGCTCGTTGCTCGGGGCTGAGCCGAGAGAGATCGAGCACCCAGCTACCCAGAACTGATCAGCTCGAGCCAGCGGAGGTGGAAGGCCGTGTCCCGCACTCGCCAGAGCAGCTCGTCGGTGAGCGGTGCCTCCACGACACTGCGGATCAATGCGAGATCGGCGGCCTGGTCCTCGTAGGCATGGAAGAGCGCCGGCGGCTGCGTATATCGGCGCAACCCGGCCAGGACCGCGTGGACCGCCGCCTCGATGAGGTGACCAGAGTCCGTGTGTCGCCACAACTCTTCGGTGCTCCGGGCCCACAGATTCACCGTGGCCCGATCGTAGGGGCTAAGGTCGTCCAAAAACTTGCAGTACCGAGGTCAGCTCAAAAGGGTAGCGAGAGGGTCCTCCAGCGCGCGTCCGGAGGACCCTCTCTCTTTGCTACCGCAGCGGCCGTGCCCGACGCATCTGGCGGTCGCCGACGGTGCTGCCAGCCTGCCACCCGGTGCCCATCCCGAGGGCGCTCACCACGACGTAGGGACCGTCCGAGGTCTCACGGGCAATCACCGCACCACAGCCGGGGTCCGGGGCGTAGCGGAGCGGCTCGGCGATGTCTAGTTCGCGGCAGAGGCGGGAGCAGGCGCGCGCCCACTCGCCGAACACCTGCCGGGCAAGCGGCTCGGGCAACCCGTCGATATCAACGGTCTCTAATCGCGCCACTGCCGCGGAGGCATCCCGACGATACGCACGTCGCGCCTCCCAGAGTGCTTCTTCGGCGGCATCCACCTTGACAGCCAGCTCCCGCTGCGCAATGATGGTCTTGAGGGAGTCGATCTCCGGATTGTCGGGGTAATCGTTAGCAGCGTTCCCCAGCAAACCTTTCGCTTCCTCGATTCGCCCCGCATTGAGCGCCACACGCGCCCGGGCGAGGGCTCCGGCAAGTCGCCTGGCCTTCTCGGCCTCGGCGGCTTTTGCTTTTTCCGCCTCCTCCTGCCGGCGACGCTCCGCGAGCAGCCGCTCCAGATCCAGCCCTGCTGCCAGGGCCTCTGCCTCACGGCTCCATTCCGCGACGGCCCGCTCCGCTGCCTGCTCGGCCTGCACGGCGATGTCGGCCACCCGGCGGGCCTCGGTCCGCGCTTCCTCGGCGAAGGCTTGCTCGGTCAACCGCTCCGCCTGTTCGCGTACCTGCCGGGCCTGTTCGTGCGCCTGTTCCGCCTCGCGCTGCCGGGCCACCACGGCATCGTACCGTTCCAGATCGTGCAGGGCGACAGTGCGAGCCTCCTGGTCACGTCGGGCGATGGCAGCGAGTGCGGCGCTCGCAGCTTGCAGTTCTGTCAGTAGCTCCGGAAGGTCGCATGGGGGAGGAGAAGGGTCTGACACGCTTTCCGCGGCACTGACTTCGACGGCAGTGCGCTCGTCGATTGGCTCGTGAAACTCAAGCGCTTCCGCCAGCTCGGCGAAGCTCTTCAGGACGATGGACATGGGATACCTCCTGTCACTGGAGATTGGAGTATGTGTGGGATCGGCCGAATCAGGCGATGTGATTGCCGGTCCTGTTGATGGCCGCCAGCGGATCGGGCTGAAGCCGGGCACGATGCAGTGGATCCGGCTGCGGGGATAGATCGAGATCAATCGGTACCAGTAGACCCGGGCCGGTGGACTGCATGGCCAGGGTGATGTACTGCTCGGCCAGCACAGCTAGCATCTCGTCCGTGGAAATGCATCGGCCGTCGACCTCGAGGGAGAGCCGGATGAGCGCGAAGCGGCTCCCATCCGGTCGCTGACTGATCTGGTAACAGCCGAGGAGTTGGTGGTCGGTGACAATCGTCTGCTGGGCAACGATCGCCATGTTCAGTGAAAGCTGGGGAAGGATGCGCTGAAGCCTCCGAACGGCATGGCGCAGACGGCGGTCGACAGACCACCGCATCCAGAAGCTGGAGATCAGCACTTCGATCGGCACCGGGCAATCGCTGCGCAGCCGGGACACCAGCCACGTGACCGCTATCAGCACCCCAGTTCGCCCGAGGGCGAGAAGGCGCCGTGGTTGTGTCGTCTGGGGCAGGAGACATTTGGGCATCGGGTAGTTTCTCCTTGCAAGGGGCGTCTGGTGGATCCGACGACGGCATCGGAACGCGGAACGTCAAGTACGTGTGGATCAATATGGTGGGGCGCGTGACATGAATCGACTCCTTTCGGGGACAGGTGAGCGACAAGCAATATGGCGAACAGAACCCGCCGAACGCGATGACGTCGGCGGGTATCGGTCGCCCGGTATAGTGGCGGCGAAGGAGAGACACATGACGCAAGGTCGAGCCTCCGCGTCCCTGCTCCTCATCCACGGCGCCGGCAGCGGTCCGTGGATCTTCGAGAGCTGGTACCGGTGGTTTCCCGAGATGGAGGTTCGCGCCGTCGACCTCCAGGAGAACCTGGATGTCGCACGAGCCCGGATGGCCGATTACGCAGCCGTCGTGGTCGAGGCGACCCGCCGGTTGCCGAGCCCGGTTGCCCTATGTGGCTGGAGCATGGGAGGGCTCGTTGCGATGCTGGCTTGTCAGCAGCTGAGACCCCACCACCTGATCGTCATCGAGCCGAGTGCGCCGGCCGAGATTCAGGGCGTCCATCCCGAGGTCAAGCTTGTTTCCGGCCTCTTTAACCCGGAAGAACAGTACGGCCAGTTTCCTCCTGACCTACCTGCACGCGCCGAGTCCTCTCGTGCCCGCGCCGAGCGCAAGCGGGGGATCTCCGTGCCATCGGTGCTGTACTCGACGCTTGTCATCTATGGACGTGAATTCCCAAACGAGCGAGGCCGGGACGTGGCCCGACTTTACGGCTCAGCGGAGCTGCAGTTCCCCGATCTCGATCACTGGGGACTCATCACGGATGATCGAGTACCGCGCGCGATCAAGCGCTACCTGGCGAGAACATAAGCGAACACGACCCGAGAAGCGCTTGTCAAAGACATTGGGCGCTGTGAGCGAGCGATGAGCGGCTGTGCTGGGAAACCACTCACGCCGCCTGGTCGTTTCTTTCCCTCGCTTCGATCAAGTGCTGCACGGGTAGCCCATCATCGAGCCGGCCATGCTCGACCAGCCAGCGGACGAAGAGCAGACGATTCTGGGCAGCACACTGTTCACGGAAGGCTCCCCGCTCATAACGGAGCTTGAGAGCGACCAAGTTGTCGGCCTGCCGGGCTGAGAATCCGCAGGCTCGCAAAGCACGAGCGGCTGCCGTCGGTCCGATGCTCCAGATGTCACGCACGATGTACCTCCTTACCCAGCCGGCCATCTGCGGGGCAGGCCGCAGGGCAGCTCCGTGTCGGCAACTGCCGATCATCAGCTCGGCGGTCGAAAACGGGGGAATGATGCGTCAGCCGCTGATCGTTGTTTTCCTTATGGTTCCTATCGCCTATCGACCCTCCGTCGCTGATCAAGTCTCGTGACTCCGTTCACCGTTGCTGGAGAGTTTGGTCACTTCCGATCCAGCGACAGCCCGGCTGAGTCTCGCCGTCGGTCTCGTTTGGGCCGCCCACGGGAGAGCATGCTCAATCCCATTCGGATCCGGGGCGAGATCATCCCCATCGGCTTTTCGGGCCAAAGCCGACCAAACCGCAGATACACCCGCAGCGTACTAAGCGTCCGTGACGTGCGCGTGTCTTGAGCGTGACTCTGGGATGATCTTCAGCCATCCACGGAAATCGGAGTGACGATGGCTGGGATGACGTTGCCGTTGGAGGCAAGCTGCGGGAACGGCTTTGGGATTCCCGGAACTCGTCCCCCCGCTACCAGCGGCATTCAGGAGGTCACGTATGGTCCCGTAGAGGATCTTGAGGAGTTCTTCGGCATCGATCGCTGCGCGCACGAGCACTGACGGACTTGAAAACCGTGGACGGCGTCGCTACGCGGCCAAACACGATTCATGGCGTCAACGCCGGATAAACTTTGCGAAGTCTCCTCGGGTGTATAAGTTCACACTCACACCTAGCGGCATCATTCACAGGACCTTTTACGTGCCTCGGCTCGCTATGCCAATACGTGGACAACTAATCGCATCGCTGATGGCCAGTGTGGGTCGTTGCCCGCTCAGGCGGATGTGGCCCTGCCGGCCACCGCGGCCAACAGTTGCAGACCTCCGCTTTGGATAGCTGCTGCGAAGACCGCAATATTGTCAGCGCCGGAATACTTTTGAGCGTCACGCGCGTGTGATGCGGACGACGTGGCTGGGTTCGATCCATGTCCTCTTCGGCTTTTCGTACCAGCCTACGCTTCTGCGGTCCCCGCGCGCCTTACCTCGCGATCTGTGACAGGATCCAACTCAGGCGTTGCGCCACTGCGATTTTTCCCTCTACCTCAGCGCAGTAAAAAATCGTGCCGGCGATGGCAATCCCTACTACCGCTCCTGCACCCGCCTGCGCCGGGGTGTGATCACCCACCTCCACCCGTGCCCATCCGACGAGAATCACGGCAGGCGCTAAGAGCATCAGGGCAGGTCCAAAGAGATGAGAATCGCGACGGTCCGCGCGACGACGGCCACGTGAATGGAGATCTTCCAGGCGAGCGTGACCAGGGTGGAGATTCCTAGCCCGACGACCATCGCAGCAATTAGCGCCGCCGGCTCGCGTGGCGCGCCGAGAACTGCCACCAACCCCAGCCCGCCCTACAGCGAGGCCATACCGACGGACATGGAAGCGGCCGTTCCTGCCACTCCAGCTACGGCCTCCTCTGCCAACCGCACGGTCGTTTGATCCCCCATCTGGATCAAGCCGCGAGGGAGACCAGAGGGGGCCAGGACCGTGACGTGCACGGCACTCCTGGATTGCTTGATGTATGAATGGTACAGAAAGACCAGCAGACGGATGTCGACAAGGACCGTGAAGTCGGACGATGATGAAGATTTTGCTGGCGGATGACGAGCAGGCGATCACAACCGAACTCGTTCCGTTCCTTCGGCGCAGCGGTTTCGAGGTGCAGGTCGCGCACGACGGGGAAGAGACCCTGCGCAAGGTGCAGTCACTTCGTCCTGACGTACTGGTCCTGGACATTGTCATGCCTCTCCTTGATGGTCGCGAGGTCTGCCGACGGCTGCGGACCAGCAGCAACTGGACACCGGTCATCATGCTGACACACGTCGGCAGCGCCGGGGAACGAGCAATGAGCCTTGAAGAGGGAGCCGATGATTACCTTAACAAGCCGTTCGACCCGTTCGAGCTCGTCGCCCGTATCAAGGCGGTCCTCCGTCGCGGCGCGCCCCGCACGCAATCAATTGCCGCTGCCCACCGGCTCTCCTCCGGCGATCTCGCGATCGACCGTCCGTCGCGCCGCGCCTTCCGGGGGAAGCGGGAGATCGCGTTGACAGGAAAGGGGTTCGCCGTCCTGGAGTATCTGATGCTCCACCACGGTGAGGTCGTAGCGCGCGAACGTCTCCTGGACGAAATTTGGGGCTGGGACTACCCGGCCGCGACGCGTGCCGTCGATGTCCGGATCGCCGAGATTCGCCGTGTCCTCGGTGAGGACGTCGAGCACCCGAGCTACCTTGAGACTATCGTCGGAGAAGGCTACCGGTTTGTTGGGACGGTAGACATCGCAGGATGAAGTCCGGGGCCGCCATTGCTACTATCCTGGTCAGCCCGGCCCTAGCTGGCACTATCTTCGGTGTCGGTATGATCCTGGGCTTGATCCCGAGCAATCTCGTCTTCGTCAGCCTGCAGGCTAACAGCGGCATCCTGCCGATCGTGGCCGGGATCGCGGCCAGTGTGGTAGGGACCCTCGTATGGGGAATACAAGCACACCAACGACGCGCGCTCGACGGGGCGATCGCGGTGGAGCGACGCTCTCAGCTCGAGGCGCGCCGGCGCTTTGTCCATCGCCTCAATCACGAATTGAAGAATCCCCTTACCGCGATGCGCGCCGGCCTCGCGAACCTCGCTGCCGGCGGACTAGATGCCGACGGTTCATTAGGCACCGTGGGTGAGCAGGTGGACCGGCTTAGCCGATTGGTCGACGACCTGCGCAAGCTGGCTGACTTGGAGACTCATGGGATGGAGTGCGAGCCCGTTGATGTTGTCGGGCTTGTTCGCGAGGTCGCGGAGATGGTCCGTGCAGAGCCCGGGCGGTCTTGTCGCTCAGCGCAACTCCACATTCAGGAGATCCCCTGGGAACCGGGACCTGTGCGGGGCGACCGTGATCTCCTCCTCCTCGCCATCTATAACCTGCTGGACAACGCCCTCAAGTTCTCGCCAGCGGAGTCGCCAGTCGAGATCCGGGTGGTGGAGGACGGAACGTGGACGACGGTCGAGGTGGCAGACGCAGGGACCGGCATCGCGGCGTACGACATCCCGCACGTAGCCGAGGAACTGTATCGGGGACGAGGCGCCCAAGCTGTCGAGGGGAGCGGCCTCGGTCTGGCGTTGGTCGAACGCGTGGCGTCGTTGCACGACGGCAGTCTGATCGTCCGAAGCCGCTCGGGAAAGGGGACGGTCGCGACTCTCCGCCTTCCTCTTCACAACTCCTGACGCCCCGTCTGTTTCCTGGCCGTTACATCCTCATCTCTGATCTGTTACGTCCATAGCATACGCGTGAAACATCCGGGCTGTAGCGTCGGGGATAGAGGGGATGGGGGCGACCGCCGTGTGATAGCACCGACCCCGCAACCTCTCGAGTCACACGAAAGGGGGGCGGCGGTGAGGACCGAGCCGTGAACGACCTCGACTACCCGGGACCAGGACGAAACACGACGATCGGCAGACACATGAGTCCCGAAAGGAGGGATACCGAATGGGTTGCCTGACAAATTACGTCTGGAACGGCATCATGAGCTGGTTCTGTTGCGGGAACGCTTGGGGACCGTGCGGCGCCGCCGGGTACGGCGCCTGCGGCACCTGCGACTCCGGCAACTACCAGTGCGCCTGGATCAATATCTCGTCTGCCTGCCTCAGTGAAACTGATCCTGCCGCGTGCGGCCTCTCGACCCCGCCCCAGTACGGCTGCGGTGAGTACTTCTACGTGACCGATCGCTGCACCGGCAAGTGCGTGTACGTCACGATCGCCGACTGCGGCCCCTGCACGTCGTGTGTCTGCAATCAGTCCTTCACGTGCGGCTCGTATACCAAGTACAACCGTCAGCTCGACCTCACGGCGGCCGCCTTCAGCGCCGTCGACAACTTGGACAACGGCTTGGCCGTGTTCCGCACAGATCGTTAGAGAGGAGGATCGGTATGAGTCAGGTAAATCGGCGTGAGTTTCTCACGCGGACCGTCCTGAGCGGAGCCGGGGTCGTGAGCGCGGCTTCACTCGGCCAACTCGTCGCGCCCGCGGTCGACGCGGCGTCCCCGGTACCGGGCGAGGCAGAGCAAGGCGGGAGAAACCCGAACTTCGCCGAGGGCAAGATCATCGGCATCAACGGCTCAGTGCTGACCGCCCAGAGCTCGCAGCTCCTGGTCCAGCGCATTCAGATCACCAACTCGACGCGCATCTGGAAGGTCCGTGATACCACCCTCGACAATGTCCAGGTCAACGACCGGTTCTACGCGCGGGGCGTTCCTGGGAGCGATGGCACGTTCATCGCGGAGACGATCTGGGTCAATATCGTCAACATCCATACGGTGCTCGCGAGCGTTGCGAGCGATCGTCTCATCCTGAACCAGGCACATCTGCATCAGACGGGGGACCAACTGATCGGGCACATCGTCCCGGAGACGGTGGTCATACGGAACCTGGCGCCTCCGACGCACGATCTGTCCCAGCTCAAGGTCGGTTCGCACCTCCAGATCATCGGCGCGTGGCATCCGGACACCAACGAGATCGATGTCGTCAAGATCTTCTCGGCCGTTTAGGGGGTGAAGTAATGCCACGCCTCTCGGGACGAGGTCGTCGCTGAGGTGGGGATCCAGCCGCCCGGGTGGCGGCCTGGGGCCTGGCGCCGGATGTGGTGAGAACGGTGGTGGGCGGCACGAAGCGCTCTCCCGTCTACCGCGGCATCCGCGCTCAACTCTCCTCACCGTGCCCGACCGACGTGTGGATCGAGGACAGACGAGGTTTCGTCCAGTACGAGCTTGAACAAGGCCCGCACCTTGCCTGGGTGGTCTTTGTGGTTGATCTCCATGGAGGCGATCTGGTCACGGCCAAGTGCCTATGTCCCGACGACGCCGGCGAGCAGATCACCGTGACTGACCTCACTGCCTCAGCGGTATGACATACCACGAAATAGGACTTAGCATGCGCAAAGGAGGCGCAGATATGATCCTTATGGAAGGAAAGGCCCGCCATGCGGCCGCGGCCATTGGGTTGGCCGCCGTTGTCGGGATCCTCGGACTACTCGGACCCGGGGCCGTCGCAGCACGATCTCCAGCCGCCAGCCACGTGGCACAGACCCCGAGCTGCCCGTCCACGCTCTCCCCGGGAACGACGGCGGCGGCAGCGGTCCCCGCTGCCATAGCACGCGACATGCCGAATCTCTACAACCATGCCCCGGGCCACACGAACTACAAGATCGTCGCCATGGCCTCCCTCGCCTCGGGGGCGCAGTCGGATGCCATCAACTCCTTCGTGGCGGTGTATCGCGGAATCGCCATGCACCGGTGCGGTTCGACCGTGGCTGGCCGCTCCTGGGTCGTGCTCCTCTACTTCCCCCACTTCAAACCCAGCGCGTCGATGTCGGAAGGCGTTGTCTACGTCGCACGCACCCTCGGTGGGTGGCACGTCTGGTATGTCTACCACTAAGTCCTGAAGTCACGATGAGGTTCCGCCTTGCCATCTTGTCCCTGCTCGCTCCGGTTGTCCTTGCTGGGTGCGCCGTCGAGGCCCACGCTGGCTTCGAGTCGGCGGCGGACGCCACGGCGACCGCGGTTGCTCAGGCGCACCCAACGTCGGTGCCGCCCCTTGCTCTCGGGAAGGTCGCATACATCCAGGGGGGCGACGTCTGGACGAAGCAGTTGCCGGATGGCAAGGCGTACCGGCTCACGCAGGATGGCGGGGATTCCTGGCCGCTCTGGTCCCCCTCTGGAACCTGGCTTGCGTTCATTAGGGACCAGGCGCTCTGGACGATGCGGGCCGATGGTGGCGATGCCCACTCTCTCGGTCCCGTGGCTCCGGGCGAGGGGCAGGTGGAATGGTCGGTACGAGGCGACCGGCTGGCGTACATCAGTGACGGAGGCCTCATTCTGACGGATGCCGATGGGTCTCGCGAGGTGCGCGTGGTCTCGGGTGGCGGAGGGGAGGGGGCGGCCGCCCTCGCATGGTCACCGGATGGTGCTTGGCTCGCTTACGAGGCCGAGGTGCGGGCGCCGGGCAAACCGCCCATGGAGCAAGGGCTGTGGCGCGTGCGCGCGGATGGGACGGGCAGCGAGAGGATCTCCCTCAGTCCAGCCCCCGCGCAGATCCAGTACCATCTGGCCGGCTGGTCGCCGGACGCGAGCGAGCTCCTCTACTGGCAGGGCATGCAGCTCTCCGCCTCTCTCGCCGCCGATGGGGAACCGCTCATGGCCATCTCTCTCTCCGGAGGCTCGCCTCACCGGATCGTCCCGATCATGCTGCCGTACCGCAGCTTCCTGGCCTGGTCGCCGGATGGCCGCACCCTCGCTGTCGTCGCGGGCGGAGGGCGGCAGACCTGGGCGAACAAGGTGCTTTTGCTGGCGACTCTTCACGGCGCGCCGCGCCGGCTTACCAATCCGCGTACCGCTATGGTCGCCCCGGCCTGGTCCCCGGAAGGGCACACTCTGGCCGTGGCAATCGAGATCGCTGGCCCGGTAGGCCAGGCTTCGACCCTCCGGGCCGTCTCCGGCAGCCACCTTTGGATCGTTCCCGCGAACGGCCCCGCGGCCACACGGCTCACCAGCGATCCCAGCTTTGCGGACGACCACCCGCAGTGGTCACGGGACGGTAGCACCATCGTCTTCGCTCGCATCCACGGCCAGCGTGCCGAACTCTGGCTGGTACACGCGGACGAGACGGGACTGCGCCAGATCGTCGCGGCCCTGACTCCCAGCCCCCTCGCCCTCGACTACTACGGTCATATCCCGTGGGGTGCCGCGTACGACTACTGGACCGGTTCCCCGCCCGCCAGTTCACGGTAGACACCGCTGCAGGGAGCCGAGATGGATCCGGTTCTCCCTTCGCGTCTCCTCGCCTTCCTCTCAAGGGGCCGTCAATGCGCGTTTTTCTCCCGATTCTCGCTGCCATCCTTGCCGCCACCCTCCTTTCACTGCCGTTCCGTGCCGCATCGACGCCGCGTGACGCCCAGCCCGTTGCGTACGCCCGCTACCCCATCGCCCACGTCGTCATCATCGACAAGGAGAATCACTCCTTCGACAATCTCTTCGGGCGGTTCCCTCGCGCGAACGGTGCCACGTGGGCAAGGTTGTCGGACGATGGTGTGGTCCCGCTCGGCCATGCTCCCGACCACACCCTACTCGACATCGATCACAGCTCGGTAGCGGCGCGCTTCGCTGTGGACGGGGGGCGGATGGACCGTTTCGACCGACTCCTGGGGGCTATTCAGGACGGCCAGGATGTCGCCGACTCGCAGTACGGCCCCGCCGATATTCCCGCGTACTGGCAGTACGCACGCGACTTCACCCTCGACGACCGCTTCTTCTCCACCATTATGGGAGCGAGTTTCCCCAACCACCTCGTGACCATCGCCGCCAGTTCCGCGAATACGGTCGACAACCCCCAGGGGCAGACTCACTATGCCTGGGGGTGCGACGGCGGGGCGACGAGTTGGGTCAACGCTATCAACCCGACGACGGGTCGCACCTACGAGACCAAACCCTGCTTCAACATGCCCACTATGGCCGATTCTCTGGATCACCGCCACATCTCGTGGCGGTACTACGCCCCTGGCCAGTACCGCTCCGGCTACATCTGGTCCTCCTTCGATGCGATCCGGCACATCCGGTACTCGCCGCTCTGGACGTCCCACGTCGTGCCCGTCGGCCGTTTCGCCGAAGACGCCGCGGCGGGGCACCTCCCCGCCGTCAGTTGGCTGGTCTCGGACGAGGCGGACAGCGAGCACCCGCCGTACAGCATGTGCGCCGGCGAGAACTGGACAGTCCGGCAGATCACTGCCGTGATGCGTGGCCCCGATTGGCCCTCCACCCTCGTCGTGCTCACCTGGGATGACTTCGGGGGCTTCTACGACCACGTCGCCCCGCCCCATCTCGATGCCATCCGGCTCGGTCCACGCGTGCCCGCCATTATCATCTCCCCCTATGCTCGCGCCCACGCTGTCGACCACCACACCATGGACTTCGACTCCATCCTGCGCTTCATCGAGCAGGACTTCCGCCTGCCACCCCTCACGCGCTGGGACCGAGATGCCTCCTCCCTTCTCTCGTCGCTCAACCTCCACCAGCGGCCGCTCGCGCCGGTCGTCCTCGGCCAGCGCCGGTGTCCGACGAGCGACTATCACATCCACGACCGGATCGCCGGCACCTATCTGCGACTCTCGCCCCGCCCGGGTGGATACAATCTGTCGCTGCGGTTGCCATCCGGCACCGTCGCCACCCTCATCATCGGGTGGTCTACCGTCTTCCGGATGCAGGGGACGATCCCGGTCCGGCTCTCCGACTTCCGGGTTGGCGACCGCGTCGCGGCAAAGGCTCACCCCGACCCGACTCGCGCCCTCCTCTACGGCGCCGGGACCCTGTACGACCTCGATCTGCGTCCGTTCCGCAGTCGCGGCGTCATCGTCAACTGGACAGGGAACACGACCATCCGCGTCCGCTTCGGTGATAGGATTTTGCCTGTGACAGTCGGGCCGGACACCCGTATCCACCTCTCGAACGGGGCGCCGGCAAGCTGGCAGGAGTTCGTGCCGGGGCGGGTGATCACGGCAGAAGGCATCGAGAACGCGCGACTAGGCGCAGTCACAGCGGCCGAGGACATCACCCTTATGAGCTCTCCGTGATGAGACGGGGGCAGGCGATGGACCACGAGGAGGGATGGCTTCCCTGGCGAGCAGGGAGAGTAGACACTGCATTGCTGATTCACGTGCCGCTGCTGGCCGGCGTGTCGGAGAACCGTCTGCTCGCCTTGGCGGAGAGTGCAAGCTGGCGGTCCTATCGCCGAGGCGAGCCCATTGCGGGGCCAGAGAGCGATGTAGGGGTCGTGCACATCCTGGTCCGCGGGACCGGGTTCGTTGGTTGCCGGAGTCCCAAGGGAGACGAACTGGTCGTGTTTCGCCTGGGCCCGGGTGACCTGATCGACTTTGCCGACGTGCCGGCTACGGTGAAGGAGGATGCCTACGCCGAAGCGGCAGAGGAAGGTACGGTTGTCTGCCGCTTCCCCCGTCAGCTCCTGCACGAGGCGATCTTCGCCACCCCAAGCGCCGCCGCCGCTCTCTACCACCAGTTACGTCAGCGGTTTATGGAGCTTGGCCTCCTGTTCTGGGAACAGATCTCCCATGATGCCCTCACCCGCCTCTGGGACGAGTTGCAGCGGCTGGCCGAGTCTGACCCCGAGCGTATGGTCTGGGCGACTCACGGGGAGCTTGCTCAGCGGATTGGCGCCAGCCGGGAGGCAGTCACGCGCTTGCTCCCGAAGTTAGAACAGCAAGGCCTCATCGCGTACGGCCGACACCGCCGGGGTATCAAGGTACTCTGCGATGGACGGCCAGCTGGGCTACTGCGGGGATCGTCAGATCGGTAATGTGAAGAGCCTCACATCAGCGATGTGACGGTTTGCACGTGACACCTCACTCCGTTCGCGTTACGCTGCCATCACCGCGGTCAAGGAGGAACTGGCTGGAGCGGGGAAAGGAGCGGAGAACTGAGAACAAAGGCCCCATCGGTGACGAGCGTCCCCGTAGGAATGCCAATGCCGACAGCGAACGACAAGCTCCCAGGACTGCTGATCGTAGCCGAGAAGCGGATCCAGGAGGTCACTGTTGGGCGCGGGTCGCCAGATTCGGGCTGACAAGATTGGAATCAGGAAGGAGCCAAATAATGATTCGCAGAGCATGTCGCGTTACTCTGGCATTGGCCATCATGGTCTTCGCCCTCTGCGTCTCGGTGTGGCCGGGAAGTCCCCATTCAGCCTATGGAGATGGAGGCGGTCCTGCCGCCCAGCCATCAACGCCTCCGGGAGGCGGCGCAATCCCTGACCGCACAGTTCCGGTTCTCACGCCCGCCGAGCAAGCGGTTGTGGAGAAGAAGGTCAGCGCCCAGCGGGCCTTTCTCGCCCAGCAATCCGCATCGAACGCGCAGGGCGGGAACCGGGGCGCATCGCCCGGTTACCAGAGCGGCAGTTGGTACTACTCGAACAACTACGTGCTGAAGCCGGAACCCAACGTCGATGACAATTGGGGGTGGAACTGGAGCGCAGGCTGGTATTTCAACGCCACCCACACCAGCAGTACGTCTAGCGGCAGCATCGGTTGGCCGCCTCCCAACTACAATAATGACAACGGTTTCTACTTCTACATGTGCGGTCCGGGCTCCACAACCTTCACAGCCCGCTCGTGGGCATCCACCGCTGTCTCCAACTACTCCAACTCGACAGGCGATGGGGAAGGCTTGCACAGCACGGACTCGGCGGGCGCCCAGGTCTACGGCTGGGGGTGGGGTTGGTACGGGTACCTGTACGAAGCTGCCTACTGGGAAATGGGCTATTCCAGCCAGTACGGCTGGGGCACGACCTGGCAGAGCCTGAAGAGTTTCATTAACAACAACGACAACAACGCGAACACCTTCATCGATGACCCGTACGATGAAGGGGGCGGGACCCTCACGCAGTCGGACTTCAACGGCGACGCCAGCTTCGATCTGGAGCAGTATGGCGGGGCGATCATCGCCGAGGTGAGCACCGACTCGATGCCGGAATGGTCGACGAACAGCAACGCGGACCACTTCGTCCCGGTAAACGGCTGGAATACCAGCAACTCGTACGTGAACTGGGTCGACACAGCCTACCAGTCGGGGAGATCGTTCGAGAACAACGGCGGGAACACGTTCGGCAATTACAATGACCCCGCGTACGTGATCTACGACGCGATCATGGGGTCATATAGCAGTCACGATGATCTCTGGTAGCCCCCGGCGAGACGGACCGTTATCCCGACGCAGACGACTGGTCGTCCGGCGGGTGACCTGGGGCATAGCCGCAGCTGCGGTCGCGGGTATGCTCATCCTAGGAGCAGCAGGAGCGGCGTCCGGCGCCGCTCCTGCTCAGCCGCGCGTCGTGCACTTTCTCGTGCCCCAACGCTATGTCGATCTGCCCCGTGTTTACAGGGACACGGTCGTGTGGAGCGCCACCAATTGCGATTTCCACAAGCCCTGCGACGTCGACCTCTATACATCGCCCGTTCACCCGTTTCACCCACGGGTTATCGCCGTGAATCGCCCGCCTGACTACAACTTGTTCAACGGCGTCGTGATGTCTCGGCACTGGCTTGTGTGGGAGGAGGGCGGCTATACGTGGCAGCTCTGGGCCATGAACCGCGGGACCGGGGGGCACTTCCTGGTCGATTCGAGCAAGACCTCGGGCCACCCGCCCTATGACTGGGCCACGCCGACGTGGGCGCTCGAGGGCGATACGGTCGTGTGGGCGGTGACCACGTGCCTGGCGCACTGCGTGACCTCACCGAACGGCGCCGGGCACTGGGTCTCGTCGATACGCATGAAACGGCTTCCTGGTGGCAGGACGACGACCCTCTACACCACGCAGGCTCCCTGCAATCAGGCCTGGCCGGCCATTGCGCCACACATTCGGTTCGCGGTCTGGATGCAGGAGGGAACCTGTCCCTCCCGCGTCGATGGCGGGCCCCCCACCTACAACGTCAACGGCACCGACCTCCTCATCGAGCACTTCCCGGCCGGTCGGGTTACTCAACTGACGACGAACCACCTCTCATCGGTTCCCACGACGAACGGGCGGTACATCGCGTGGAAGGAGGCGCCCGACCGGTTTGCCCCCGGTGCCATCTGGCTGCTCGATCTGAAGACCGGCGCGACGGTCATGGTCAGTCGGCGGGCGAAGCACGACCCGAAGGATCCCTCCGCCGCCTGCCGGGCCGGGCCGGGTCAGCCCTGGACCCAATGCGACTATTCGCCAACCCTGCTGCAGGATAGCCTCGTCTGGTATGCGCATAGCTCCTCGCGAATCGACGCCTATGGCTTGACCAGCCACCGTGTCTACATTCTGGACAAAGGAAGGGTGTACGCCGGACCGATGTACCCGGAGGGGTCCGCCGATGGAAACTACGCGGTGTGGCAATGGAATGATAACTTGACCAATCCGCCGCCCGGAGTATGGCCAATCAAACACTACATAGCAGTGGCGCGTCCTCCCAACTGAGACGTCGTCCGTCCTGAGTAATCTCGAGGACATCGGTCATGCTCCGTGGCCGTCGGCACACCTGCTGTGGAACGCAGCGAGCGCCTGGCGCAGCAAGAAGGAAAGGTCGTAGATGGCGCCAAACTCGTCGCGCACGCAGAGGTTTCCCTTGCGGCAGACGGCACGAGCGACGCAGACGGTGTCGCCGGAAGCCGGTGGGACAACGTGCGGGTTAAGGTATGTGGAGAGGCTCCTTTTACCGGGGAACGGAACGGTCGAGCGGATGGGAAGATACGATACAGAGCAGAGTTGGACAGGGCTGGGCACCACGCCGTCGCGCGCGTGATCCGCTCGGTTGGGCAGGGCCACGGGGAATTCGTGACCTGGATAGGTGATCCTGCCCCTCGTCTCGGTCCCGCTTATTCTCTGATTCGCCGTGCGCGTACAGTTCCCCACCTCTTCCCGCCGGCGCTCTGGCGCAGGCCTTCTACCGAAGGACGCTGAAAACCGTAGCCGCCACCAGCGCTCCGATCACCGCCCCGGCAGCCACCTGTCTCACTGTGTGGTCGCCTAAGTCCACTCGTGCCCAAGCGACCAGGAGCACGACAGGCGCCAGCAGGAGGAGAGCAGGCCGAAAGACAAGGACCAGGATGACGACGGCGCCGGCGACGACGGCCACATGGATCGAGATCTTCCAGAAGAGGGTGACAAGCGTCGAGATACCGAGACCTACCGCCATCGCCACAACCAGGGCCAGCAACTCGCGCGGTGCGCCGAAGATCAGTAGCAGCACGACATCAACCACCACCGAGACGACGGCGACGCCAAGTGGTAATGGCCGCTGTTGACGAAGACGAACGTGGTGATCGGTGAAACGGCGACGCCGCACGCCGTAGAGGAGATAGAGAAAAGGGATCAGCACGGTGAAGAGGACGGTGAGGAAGCCCCACCAGGCCGCCTCGAGGAGCGACGAGGTGCTGTGCCAGGCGATCAGAAGCAGAAGAGTGGCTGCCACCGGTGCCGGAGCGAGCACCTCCGTCACGAGGCGAGCTAGGCGCCGCTGGTTCATCACTGCCTCGGGAACAGGCGACCCGGGCTGGCCACGCGCTCTTCCTGCGTCATCCGTCGGAGGACAGCGCGCACAATCCGCGAGTGGCGATAGGAGCGCGCCACCTGTTCCAGTACCTTGACCTCTGTTTGGATGTTCGCGCCACCCGCGAGGGGCGAGGATACGTGCGGTGCGCGTGCGAGTCGACCACGGCGCTGCGCGTGGAGGGCGGCGGCGAGAGTTGAAGCTTCGATGATCCTCTCGGACGTCTCCGCTGACAGCTCTTTCTCCTGACAGAGATCCCTAGCGTACTCCGCGGCCCTCGGTTCGACATAGGGGCGCAGAGCCAGCTGGCCGTCCCGAATCTCGACGACACGGCGGTAAAGACGGAACTCGATGTCACGAATGCTGAAGATATCGCCAATCGGTGAGGAAGGAGGAAGGAGAGCGATGCCGGGTGCCGATCGGCAGACATCGCGCCAGAGAGGATAGAGCCTTCGACAGGAGCGATAGCGGGTGCCCCAACTGTAGAGATCCGGGATGCCGGCTCGACCGCCCCAGGCCGGCATAGTGGCGCCCGCGACCATGAGCACGATACTGCTGGCAATAAGTATCCGCGTGACGGTGTCGGAGTCGAGGAAGACATTCTGCCAGCCGAAGGCGAGCGCGAGCACACGGGCACTCTCGTGCGCGACATAAAGCAGGCCGAGGACACCGCCGGCGGCGACCAACCGAAGTCCCAGAGCGAGAGCGGGACGTACCGCCGTACGCCCGTATTGTCCCGCCAGGCGGACGACATTGAACAGGGCCAGGCCCAGGTACGCGAGGAACACGAGCCGATATTCGAGGATGAAGGGCGCTCGTCCGTACTGCTGCCAGAAGTTGATCGACTCGTGATGGACCGGAGCGAGCCCGAAGAGCACGCTCATGAGGATGAGGGCGGCCAGCAATGCCCAACCTACCTGTTTGCCTCGCGCCCGTGCCTCGGGTGCGGGATAGTTGAGGTAGAGAAGGAACGCCTGCACCTGCCAGGATGCGACCAGCACCAGGCCATTGCCGAGCAGCCGCGAGATGTTCGCGATGTGGCTGATCGCGTCCAGCCCGACCACGACGGACGGCACGAGGACCGTCAGCGCCAGGGCCAGGAAGAGGAGAGACAGCCAGAAGGAGCGGACAGCCGCATCATGCGGCCGGCGCCGGAGAGCCGGAAGCTTGTAGAGGGCGGCAAGCCAGGTGGCGATCGCCGGGATGAGCGAGAGCAGATCCGGAGTCACGCCGGTCGATCGCTCCCAACATCGAGCGAGACTTCGATTCGCTCCATGACTGTCAGTTCACCCGGGCGCCGTAGCTCGGGCCGGGTGCCCTCGCCCGAGACGCGCTCTACGATCAGTGATGCCATTATCTCCGCTTCGCGCTCCTCGTCAGTGGTGTAGCCTCCGCGTTGCAGCACACGCTGGATCGTCTCCCTCTCCAGATGAGGAAACAGGAGATCGGCCACATCAGCCTCCGTCACCGGCGCCGGCTCGTGGCCACACAGGAGATGGCTCACCTCGTGCAAGATGATGTGCTCCTGGTGCAGTGGGCTGGTTGCCTCTTCGTAGAAGATCACGTCGGTGGTCGGACCGGCGGCCCAGAGGCCGTATGGCCCCGCGCCGCTCGCTGCCGGGTGCAGCACGATCGGACGCCCGCGACTTTCCGAGAGCACGGCAAAGAAGGACTCCATGTCGAACGGCGTCGGGAGATCAAGCTCCCGCACGCGTTCCGCACAACGCTTCCGCAATCCTCTGTCGTCCATGGACCTTCCCCTTCCCGTCGATGCCGTTCCCCTCGTTGTCCTTTATTCCATCTTGCGTCTATCCAGGTGCCTGCTGCCTGGTTTGCTTTTCGATGGTCGGTGTTCCCTCACCTGCTGGCAGCTTCTCGAGCTGCCGGACGTGCTCGATCATTTCGGTGATGGCGCTGAGGCTGGCGGTCGATAAACCTGACGCCCGGAGTGCTATCCGGCGCACGGATGCATCACGCAGAGCAGCCAGGAGATCGAGCTCGGCTTCGATGCGCGCCGCGGCTTCGTCATCGAAGAAGTAAGCAGGTGAGACGCCGAAGAAGTCGGCGAGCGCCTCCAGGTGCTTCTTCGTCGGGTTATCCCGCAGGCCCTTTCGCAATTGCCAGATGTAGGTTGCCGAGACAGTTGGTCCGCCTTTAGCCGCGATGGCCTCGGCGACCTCTTCGGAACTGTACTCACCCCGGTCACCCGGATGGACGGTCCGGAACAAGCGATTCAACTTCTCCGCGAGTGTTTGGGCGCCCGGCTGGCTCTCTCCAGCCATAGTGGCACCTCCCAATGGCTCCTATCTCAAGGCATGGCACAACACGGGCTGGCCACGCCTATCCAAGTGTACCACCGACATTAGCTGACGTAAATCCGACACCGTGCTCCGCTGCACCTCAGTTGCACGTGCCTTCATTTCTGCTTATGCTGGAGATGCTACTAACAACTCTCGTAAAGAAGTAGATGGCAGAGGAATTCTCCCGCGGCAGCTAATCGGAGGTGAGAGTGCATCATGGCAACAGCAACCCTGTCCCCAGCTCGTGCTCTCCGTAGCCCGCGCCATCTCGACTTGCGGGCCATCTTCGGACTTTTCCTCCTCCTGGTCGGGGTCTTCGGGTCGATCGCCTTCTGGACTTCGTCGTCGACCTCCACGGCGGTTCTGGTGGCGACGCATGATCTGCCAGCCGGTGCGACACTTACACCTTCCGACCTGGCGGTGGCACGGGTGCGTGTCGATGCTGCCATCTACCAGGCGGCCATCCCGGCGAGTGAACTCAATCTCGCGGTGGGCAAGCAGCTCGCCGATCCGCTTTATGCGCACCAGTTGCTGGTTCGGGCCCAGATATCTTCCCGATTGCCTCTGGCCGCCAACCAGATGGCACTCACCATCCCCGTCAGCGCCGATACTGCCGCCGGCGGCCGAATCCAGCCGGGCGACGTAGTCGAGGTGCTCGTGACTACTGGCAAGGACACCGGGACGCCCCGCTCGAGCGTCGTGCTGCCTCGCGTTGTCGTCTTCGATGTCGGACACGCGTCGAATGCGGCCGTGCTGACCACCACGGGCTCCAGTACGCCTGACGGATCGATGGACCAGGGCGCGATTAGCTGGCTGACGCTGATCGTGACGCAGCGACAGGCCTTGGAACTGGCCCAGGCGAAGTGGGCGGGGCAGCTCGACGTGGCGCTCCGCCCCGGGCGATAGGGAGAGCATAGGTGGCGGGTCGAAGGCAGGCTCGAACCGGCGGACAGCGAGTGCCTTCCCGCGCTGGGACGGGCGCTCGGGCGCTGCCCCCGTTCCGGGTGGCGGCCGGCCTCGGCGATCCGGATCGTGAGCGGATGATGCTGTCAGCCCTTGGTGGCAGCGGCGACATCGTCATCGCGGAACGCTGTCTCTCCGCCGATCAGCTCGTCGCATCCGTGCAGCGTGGCTCCATCGACGCTATCTTGGTCGCGTCCGATCTCCACCGTTTGAGCGAGGAGCGGATTAATGATCTCATCCGCTCGGGCCTGCCACTGGTGCTGCTTGTCCCCGACCCGGAGGACGAGCGCTGGCACGACCTTCCCGGCGCGGTCCTGCCCTCGAATGCGGATGCCGCCACGGTGCAGACCGCATTGGTCGCGATCATCCGAGGGGAGCGCGCCGCGCTTTCTCGTCGCCGGGATGAATTAGCGGCGCCGGACATCGTACCCAGCGTTACTCCCGACACGCTCGAGGAGTCGCTGTCGGTCATCGCCCTCGCAAGCGGATATGGAAGTCCGGGGCGCACTACGGTCGCGGTTAGCCTTGCTGCGGCCCTCGGTGCAGTTGCCCCAACGATCCTGGTTGATGCCGATCTCTCCGGCCCCGCCGTTGCCGCCTGCTTGGATGCCGACCCCACCCGGAATATCTCGATGGTTGTCCACGCGGATCCGGAGACGGCTCGTGACTGGGATCGTGCCGTCGCTCAGGAGACACAGCCGCTGCATCCTCGCAGCCCGCACGGCGTCGTCCTCTGCGGCGTGCCGAAGCCTGAGATGCGGTCGGCGATTAGTGTTCGCTTCTTTGAGCGCTTGATCGCCGAGCTACGTCAGCGCTATCGCTACGTCATTCTGGATGTCGGAGCGGATCTCATCGGGACGGAGATGAGGGTGCACCGAGCTGCGCTGACCCAGGCACAACAGGTTCTGCTCGTGACGTCGGGTGATCTGGTCGGACTCTGGCGCGCGCGTACTGCCCTCAGCCTGTTCGAGACCCAACTCGCCGTAAGCCAGGAACGCGTCGCACTGGTGATCAATCGCCACGATCACCGCCATCACCATGGCCGCTCCGAGATCGAGTGGGCGCTGGGCCTGCCGGCAGCCGCGGTGGTGGCCTACGACCATCGGAGCGTCGAGCGTGCCACGGCTGCACAGCATCCGGTCGTCTTCGAGCGCGGCCGCGCCAGTCGGGCCCTGATCGATCTGGCGGAGCGCATCCATGGTGGTCGCATCCTTCTGCAACAAGAAGTCGCGGCCAAGAGGCGCCGATGGAAGCTGCCCGGCTTCCCGGGCGCCAGCCGATTCCGCCATCCGAAGTTTGAGGAAGGAGTTGGTGATGGCGACTACGTCACCCCCGTCTTCTAAACAATGGTTGCGTCTGGTGAGCGATCGCGAGGCCGAGCGATCGCTACGGGAGGATGTCCGCGCCGCGGTAACCCGGCTGCTTGGCGAGCGCGAGCTCCTCACGCCCGGACCGGAGGACGAGGATCGCATCCGTGCCCTGATCCACGAGCATGTGCTGGCCTACCAGCGTCGTGCCGCCACCACCAACGCTCCGCTCCTAACTGATGCAGTTCGGGTGGAACACCGTCTGTTTGACGAACTCTTGCGTCTCGGCATCCTGCAGCCGTTTATGGACGCCCCGGCCGTTGAGGAGATCATCTGCAACGGACCGGGCCGTATTTTCGTGATCGAGGACGGCAAGAAACGCCTCCTGCCGGACGTGTACTTCGACGATGACGAGGATCTCCTGCAGCTGGTCAAGCGTCTCGTCGGTCCGCTCGGCCGCCGGTTGGATGAGTCTTCTCCCATGGTGGACGCCCGCCTCCCCGACGGCTCACGGCTCAATGCCGCCATCCCGCCTGCCACCACGCGGTGGTGCAGCCTAACGATCCGGAAGTTCATCCTCCGTGCCCATTCGCTCGACCAACTCGTCGCCCTGGGCACGTTGCCCCAGGCGGCCGCTCAGTTCCTCGACGCGGCGGTCCAGGCGGGCGTCAATATCCTCGTCAGCGGGCCGACCGGAAGCGGGAAGACAACCTTCCTGAATTGTCTGGGCGCATCCATCGCCTCGCTTGACGAGCGTTTGGTGACGGTCGAGGAGGTCGCCGAGCTTCAGCTCGAGCGGCAGCTACCCGACTGCGTGGCCCTGCAGGCTCGCGCCGGCAACGTCGAAGGGATCGGCGAGATCCGCATTCGCGACCTGGTCCGCAATGCCCTCCGCATGCGGCCTACCCGCATCGTCGTGGGTGAGGTGCGCGGCGCAGAAGCCCTGGACATGTTGCTCGCAATGAACACCGGGCACGAGGGCTCGCTCGCCACCATCCATGGCAACTCACCGCGCGACGCGCTCGATCGTCTGACGACGCTGGCCATGATGGCCGAGGAGCGCCTGTCCGGCGAAGCCCTCTCGAAGATGGTGGCCCACACCATCGAGCTGGTCCTTCAGCTGCGCTTCGAGCCGCGGACCGGCCGTCGGCGCCTGGTGAGCATCTTTGAGGTGGCGGGCCTGGAAGGGGACGTCATCACCGGTCAGGAACTGTGGCTCCTCGATCCGGACCGAGACCGTTTGGCGTGGACGGGCATCCAGCCACACTCCCTGAGGAAGATGACTGCCAAGGGCATCGCGTATAGCGCTCCTCCGGCGGTGGAGGCGGTGCGATGACCAACACGATCGCCCGGTTCCTCAGCCACGCCCCCGAAGATCGGCGGTCTTATCCAAAGTCACGCCCACGACACGCTCAGGACACGGCCACGGCACGGTCGCTCCATAGCGTGAGTCATAGGAGGGTCGTGGAATGATCCCGCTGCTCCTCTCCGCCGCCTTCGGCGGAGGGATCTACCTTCTCTACGATGGCCTGACCCGACAACCGTCTCCCCCTCGGGAACGCCGGAGGTTCCGCCGCGTGGAGGAGTTCCTCACGCAGGCGGGTCTACACGAGGTTCGACCCCGAGACTTCCTGGTCTTCTCCCTGGGAACGGCCGTCGTCGGTGCTGTTCTCGCCCAACTTCTCCTGGGGTGGATCGTGGTCAGTCTGCTGGTCGCGGGATTGGGACTCGTCGCCCCGCTGCTCTACTATCTGCATCGCCGCGACCGACGGCGAGGCGCCACGCAGGACGCGCTCATCGAGGCGATCGGACAACTGCGAGATGCGATCCGGACTGGCCTGTCGGTGCAGAACGCGTTGCTCGGGCTCGCGCATACCGGGCCGGAGGCGCTGAGACCGGAATCCGCGCGGCTCACCCGGGAGATCCGCCTGCTCGGCTTTGAGCCGGCCATGATGGCCATGCGTGAGCGGCTGGCCGATCCGGTGTTCGACGTGGTGGCGGCCAGCCTCCTACTGAATGACCGCCTCGGCGGACGCAACGTCAGCCAGGTGCTAGATCGCCTGGCACAGGCGACACGTGCTGAACTTCGCGTGCAGCAGGAATTGCGTGCGTACCAGGCGAAGAACGTTCTCTCGGCCCAGATCGTCGCCGCAGTGCCGCTGGTCGTCCTCTTTGCGATCCGAGCGGTCAACCCCGGCTACCTTGCCCTCTTTGATGGCCTGCCGGGCCAGCTACTCCTGGCGGGATGCGTCGCAAGTGTTGCCGTCGGATATGCAGGGATGCTTTGGATCACCCGACTTCCAGGCGAACGGAGAGTGCTGCAATGACGTCGCTAATGATCTTCCCCTTCGATCCCGGCGCCTTCCAGCTGCCTGTCCTCCTCTGGCCGGTGCTGTTCGGGCTGGGCGCCTATCTGCTCCTGACGGCTCAACCCATCGGTCGGCCCAAACCAGACCTGGCGGAGCGACTCCGCCGGCTCGACGTCGACGAGCGCATCCGGGCCGAGCTCAGCCGGCGCGAAGTCCGGCCCATCTTCGCCTCACGCCTACTCGAGGGGATGCTGCGGCCGGTACTCGATGATCTGGGGCGTCTGACGCGGTCGATCTTGGCCCGCTTTGGGCTGGCCGGTGGCCGGGAGCTGGAGCGGCGGCTGGCCACTATCCGGCCCGGGGTCGAGGTGCCGCAATTCTTCGGGGAAAAGGTGGCCTCAGCCCTCCTGGGTTTGGGTCTCTTCCCGCTGATGAACGGCCTCGGCATTCACCCCTTCGGTGTCTGGCCGGTCTGGGTATGGCTGGGCGGAGCTGCCGCCGGCTTCCTCCTACCCGATTGGGACCTCGATCGCCGCATGGCGCAGCGCCGGACCCTCATGGTCATGGAGCTTCCCATCCTTCTGGATATGCTGACCATCGCCACCTCGGCAGGTTTGGCGCTTGAACAAGCACTGGGATTGGTGGCACTGCAGAGCCAGGGATCGGTCGCTCAGGCACTCCAGTATGCGGTTCGAGAGCTGGCCCTCGGGCGCGGCTCGGTGATCGAGGTGCTCGATGCCATGGCGGGACGCAACGCCGTCCCGGAGCTCACTGCCTTTGTCGGGCAGCTGCGCGCCTCCCACGAGCAAGGCATTCCCCTGGCTCACACGTTGGCGGCGCAGGCCGAGGCGCTGCGGGAGCGGAAGCGCGTGCGGATCGTCGAGGAAGGTGGTAAGGCGACGGTGCGGATGATCCTGCCGGTCGCCCTCTTCATCCTGCCGGTGCTCTTCGTGGTGCTCTTGCTACCGGCGGGTCTCGAGATGTTGCACCTGGGTGGGTAGAACATGCCCGGTGATCCCGGGCGGAGCAGAAAGGAGACGAGAAATGTGGCTCAGGATGGAAATGGCAACGATCGAAGAGAGCGTGCTGACGCTGTCGCTATGCCTCATGGTGTGGCTGCAGAACGCGCGTCGGCGTGCCTTGGGCGACGCCGGTCAGTCAATGGTGGAATACGCCATCGTCGTGGCGTTGGTAGCGATCATCGCCATGGCCGGTGTACAGGCCTTCGGTCAGGGAGTGCAGCAGGTATTCCAGCAGCTCCTCTCGAAGATTCAGAGCATCGGGAGCTAAACGGGATGGCCGGACGACTCCCCGCGACGCGGCGGCGTGATGAGCGCGGCCAGGCGCTGGTCGAGACGGCCATCGCCTTCCCAATTCTGCTCCTGGTCGCCGTCGCCCTCGTCCAGTTTGCCCTCTTCTATCAGGCAGAAAGCGTCGTGACGGGAGCAGTGCAGGATGGAGCCCGGGTGGCCGCCGCCGAGGACAGCACGGTCGGCGATGGGGTGATCCGTACGCAGTCCCTGCTGCGAGCCGGACTCGGCCGGAGTGCCGGCGAGGTCGCCGTGGAGGGTAGCGATGGCGGCGAGACCGTCACCATCGCGGCGCAGGGCCGTCTTCAGCTCATCCTCCCCTGGCTGGGCGGTGCCAGTCTGCCCCTGCAGGCACGATCCACCATCAGTAAGGAGCGCTTCCGTGTGGGCCCGACAGGTTAGGAGTGCGATTCAGAAATTGGTTGACGCCGGCTATGGGCAACGTGGCCAGGCACTGGTGGAGCTGGCTCTGGTTATTCCCATCCTCCTGCTTCTTGCCTTCGGGGTGGTTGCAGCGGGGCGGGTCACCCAAGCACAGATGGGGGTGAGTGCGGTGGCGCGCGAGGCGGCACGCGCCGCAGCTCTCGCCAACGACTCAGGCCAGGCGGCAGCCGATGGCATGGCGCGCGGACAGGAAGTGGCCACCGGCTACAGCCTCGGCAATGGTTCGCTGCAACTGGCGGTCAATGCGGGCGGCTTCAGCCGGGGCGGGACGGTCCAGGCCTCTG
>JAJPIP010000054.1 GCA_021324655.1 Pseudomonadota bacterium | reverse complement strand
CTTGCTGATGCCGTGACCGGGCGAGGGATGACTGCCCGCTTTGTCCCATTTGACCACGACGTGGAAGTGGATGGGCGTGGGCTGCGGGGTGGGGGAGGGCGTGGGTTTCGGCTGAGGACCGGGAGGCGGCTGTGGCGTCGGATTAGGGCCGGGATTGCCGGTTCCACTACCACAGGCCTTGCTCATGGCCTCCAGGGCCGCATTGTCGACATTGGTCTGAATGGTGTCCATCTCGCCGCTGAAGCCGTTGACCTCGGTATCGGGGACGGAGACCGCCGTCTCGGTCACGCACTGATTGACCTGCAGGACGTTGTACGACTCGTCGTAGAGAACGGAGACGTTATTGCCGGTGTCCAGATTCTCCTGGTAGACCATGGCCCGGCACTGGAACTGGGCGCCGGCCGGCGCACAGCTGGACGAGCTCGTGTTGTAGTTGTACTGCGTCGTGGTCACTCCGTCATTGAACAGAGCGGAGGCGTTGGCAGTGCTGTTGTAGATCGCGGCCAGGTAGTGCACTAATCCCGGCGGATTGGGGTTGTTGTCGATGGCGGTGATCACCGTCCCATCCTCGTAGCCGAAGCTGTCGTACGGCTTGGAATGGTTGCCGATCGACGTCGAGACGTAGAACCAGTACGAATCGGCGGCCTGGGCCGTCACGCCGTAGCCCGTGACCTGCGGATTGGTGTCGACCTGCGCCGGGCTGAACGCGCTGGGTGGGATCTCCAGTTGTTGTGACGTCTGCCGTGGGGATGCCTGGGGCCGGAGTGCCGGCAGGAGCCGGTAGGGAGTCACACCGCGATGCGGAGCCGCCGTCAGCGGAAGCAGCCGGCTGACGTGCCAGGACGGAGCGCCGGCCGCCTGCACGGTTGGAGCGGCCGAGGCAACGAAGCCGGCCACGAGCGCCAGAGTGAGAGAGACGCGAAGCATAGCCTGTCCTTCCTTGGGTATGTACAGGCAGCAAGTCTACGCCTCTCCACGGAAACTTGCAATACGTCAAGAGTACAGAGTTGTCGTTAAACGACAAGCGGGATCACGAGGGCGTGCGGCCGGCCGCAATACGCAGATCCAGAGCGTCGAGCACGAACAGCACGATGAGAACGGCCAGACCCAGGAGGAGCGCAAGCAGGGCGAGCGGGAGAGCGGTCGTGAGCCCCGTGCTGTTGAGATTGACGAAGTTGAGGACGGGGAGCGAATACGGATGATAGGCGAGGATGACGGTGGCACCGAACTCGCCCAGGCAGCGCATCCAGCCGAGGATCAAGCCGGCGGCGATACCGCCCCGCGCCATCGGCAGCGAGATGTGCCGGAACACTGCCCAGATGCCCGCTCCCATGCTGGTTGCCGCTTCCTCATACTCCCGCTCGATGCTCTCGAAGGCGGAGCGCGCCGCCACGATGACGTACGGGGCCGAGACAAAGACCTGAGCCAGCACGATCCCGGCATCGGTATCAACGAGCAGGATGCCGTGCGGCGAGAGAACGCCGCCGACTAACCCGTACGGGCCGTACAGGATGAGGAGGAGGATGCCGGCGCTGACCGGTGGCAGGACGAGCGGCAGATAGACGAGAGCGGCGACGATCGGCTTGGCCGGAAACGCGAACCGGGCCAGGGCGAAGGCGAGGGGGATACCAAGTATTCCCGCCAGCACGGTCGAGACCGTCGCCGTGACCAGCGACGTGACGACGGCGCCCTCGGTCGCCGGGGAGGAAAAGGTGGCGGCAATGTCCCGCGGCGAGAGGTTGAGCGCGAGCCCCGCGACGGGGGCGGCGAGGAAGCAGAAGATGAGGGCCGCTGCCGCAATGAGGGGCCCGGCCGAGAGATCCCGGCGGGACACGTGGCCTACTTCACCCCGACCAGAGGCCGGAGGTCGGCGGGCAGCGTCTTGCGGTCGCCACCGACGGTGATGGGCACCGACAGCAGGCCATGGGCTTGCGCGATAGTACGGATGCGCGTACTCAGCACGAACCGAACAAAAGCCGTGGCGCCACGCGCGTTGCGTGCCGTCGAGGGAATCGTAATCGTGTACCGGATCGGCCCGCCCATCACCGTGGGTCCGGTTGGGGGAGTGTAACGCTGCGTGGCGTAGAGCTTCGCGTACCGGTTGCTGCCGAGATTCACCTGAGACGGCAGGGCTATGTACGGAATACCGAGGTCACGCACTTCGGAGAGGTAGAAGACGCCGGCATCCAATTGTCCGGTCAGCAGACGGGCGACGAGCGTCTCCTCGGGAAAGACCTGTGACGGATTCTCGACGGCGCCGAAAATGCGCCGGGTGAAGTTGTGCTGGTGAAAGACGCGTTGCGTGAGGTTGGCCATCCAGAGGGCGCGATACCCCTTGGGATCGAGCGCCGGATCGGTGCGTCCGATCCTCAGACCCCGCTGTTCGAGTGCCCTGTAGAACGGCAGCGTATGGTGCTGGACCTGACGGAACGCGGCGGCGAAGCGGCTGCGCGGGTCGAATCCAATGACCAGCTGGCTGCCGGCAAAGGTGAGGTACCAGGAGACGTAATTGCCGTTGGCCGCGCCCATCAGCAACCTGTTCATGGCCGGATCTGCCAATTCCACGATGTCCGGCTGGATGATCTTCCCTTTGATCTGGTTGGCGATGGCCGCCGAGCCCGCCGCCTTTCCCTGATAGACATAGCCCGTCGCCGCGGAGAAGGCGGGCCCGATGAGATCTTCGTTGACATTGACCAGCGAACCCGCATAAGCGACATTGACCGGCCCGCCGGCTGCCCGGGCCGGAGCCCGAAGTGGTGAGATAACCACGAGGGTAGCGAGCAGCACGGCGGTGAGACCCGGCACAGCAGTGAGCGCGCGACGGTTCATGTGTTCCCTCGCATGACTAGACTGGGGCAGCCACGGGCAACTCGGACGTGCTCACGCCGTGAGTACCGACTACTCATGGTGTGAGTATAGAACCTGCGAGCGAGGAGGGTGTGGCGACCGATCACGGGGTAGCGGATCCGGCTCGGTATGCCTTGTTGGCGCTGCTCCTGCAGCATCCGGCGCACGGTTATGAGCTGAGCCGCGCCTTCGCCGGCGGCTCGGTGCTGGCCGACATTCTGCACCTCGGCCAGAGCAACGTCTACGCGCTCCTGTCCCGCATGGAGCGTGATGGACTGGTGACCGCGGCCGAGGTCGAGGCGGGTGACCGTCCCACCCGCCGTGTGTACGCCCTGACGGAGCGCGGACGTGAGGCGGTATCCGCGTGGCTCGACGCGACGGTGTCCCATCCGCGTGACATGCGCATCGAGTTTCCGCTGAAGTTGTATTTGCTGACGCGGTCCCGGCCGGCGCACGCTCTCGATCTGATTGCGCGGCAGCGGGCCGTGTTCCGGGCATACATAGAGCGCCTGGAGCGAACGGCAGGCGAGCCGTCAGGCAAAGACGAGGACTTTCTACGCCTGGTGCGCGTGGGACGCCACGGGCGCGCCCAGGCGGCGCTGGAATGGCTCGACGCCGCGGAGCGTGTAGTTCAGGCACGTAGCTAGTCGCGGCCTGGCTGATTCAAAGTGGCATCGAGGCCAATCGGGATCTGCTGGACAAACTCTACGGCGCGGTGCGGGAGATCAGGCGTCTGCGTGCGCAACTCCTGAGCAGCCTGCATGATTCGGAGGAGACGGCGGAGCAGACGGTTCCACCGACGCGGACGAGCAGTCAGTGAGATGGGTGAGAGGCCGCACATCCCGCAACCCTCACCCGCTGCTACAGTGGGTTCCAGAGGCCTAGAGACGGGCTCTGTGGGAGGCTGGGATCGTGAACGGCAATCCAATCGATGCTCTGAACGCCGCGCTTGACGAGACCGTTCGGCTGGTGGACGGCATCCAGCCCGGACAGTGGGATAACCCGACTCCCTGCACCGACTGGACGGTCCGCGACCTGGTGCAGCACATGACCAGAGGGAACCGGCGCACTATTGCCGCCGGCGGCGGTCCGGTGGCCGATGACGGCGAGGAGGCCGGCGCCGAATCTTATCGCCGCTCGGCCGACGATCTGAAACGGTTTTTCAGTGATCCGGCCGTCATGCAGCGCACCTTCTCCATGCCCTTCGGCCAATTGCCCGGACCGGCGATGGTAGCGATGCGCGTCACGGAGAGCACGACCCATGACTGGGACCTCGCCCGTGCCACCGCTCAGGAGCCGCGTTTCCCGCCGGAGGCAGTGCAAATGGCGCTGCATTCGGCCGAGCGGATGGGGGAGAACGCGCGGGTGCCGGGGGGACCGTTCCAGCCTCCGACCGAGGCCGGCGAGAACGCGAGCGATATAGAGCGGCTGGCCGCGCTGATGGGGCGAGTCATCGCCTGACAGCCATGGACGAGGGCGCTGCCTGGACGGAGGATAGCTCGGCGCGCTTCATCGAGTTGGGCGCGATCTACGCCCCTTTCCGTGAGGACATTGCCGGCGCCGTGCTGGGGCTGATCCCGGCGGAGACGGACGAGGGATTCCTGGCTGTCGAGCTTGGCACCGGGACGGGATGGCTCAGCGCGGCGATTCTGGAGCGATTTCCACGGGCACGCGTCCTGGGCCTGGACGGCTCGCCGGCCATGCTGCGCATGACGGCGGAGACGCTCGGTCGGTACTCTGACCGGGTGGACCTGCAGCGCTTTCGCCTGGAGGATCCCGACCGCCTGGCATCTCTCGCGGGTCGTGCCCGTTGCGTCGTGAGCTCACTGGTGATCCATCACCTGGATGGCACCGGCAAGAGGGCCCTCTACCGGGAAGTGCGCGAACGTCTGGAGCCGGGTGGTGCGCTGCTGATCGCCGACATCGTGGCGCCCGCGAGCGAGCGGGAGCGACGCTACGTCGCCGAAAGGTATGACGGCATGGTGCGGCGCCGCTCGCTCGCCGTCAACGGCAACCTTGAAGCCTACCGGCGCTTTCTGGACGACGAGTGGAACTGGTTCCGCTACCCCGATCCCATGGACAAGCCCTCGACCATTCCGGAACACCTGCGGTGGCTGCAGGAAGCCGGCCTCACCGGCGTCAACGTGTTCTGGCAGCGCGCCGGCCATGCCGTGTACGGCGGATATGCACCCTTGTAGGCGAGGGGATATGGTGCGGAATCCATAGTGGTGATGCGCTCGGACCCCAGCGCGCGACCTTCCGCCACGACGATCGGACGGATCGCGGTCGCAATAGTGGGAGGCGAGCCGGCCGTCATCCCAATGCTCGACGGCGTCTCCACTTTCGTCTACCGAATCCGACGTGGGCATGACACGTTTTACCTGCGCGTCCTCCCGGAAGAGGGAGCGACGTTCGCGCCGGAAGCGGGCGTGCACCTCACGCTCAGAGACCGCGGCGTGCGTGTCCCCGAGGTCGTCCACTGGGAAGATCTCGATCCATCGGTGGGGCGCTCGGTCATGCTCACGCGAGAGATTCCCGGCACCGCCGTGAGCAACGAGGTCTCGCCTGGCTCCCTCCCCTCCATCTTCCGCGTCGCGGGTCGCGACCTCGCCCTGATCAACAGTGTTCCGGTCGACGGCTTTGGCTGGATCAAACGCGACCGGCCGGGTGATGCGTCCCTACGGGCCGCTCATGCGGCCGAGTGCGACTTCCTGCTGAGCGATCTCGACGAGTCTCTACGTGCTCTGTATGGATGCGTCGTGACGGAACATGACGCCGCGCGCGTCATTCGTGCCGTGGCAGACAATATGCGCCTCCTGGCGGGCTCCGCGGCGGTGCTGGCGCACGGCGATCTCGACGCCACCCACATCTTTGCCGACAACGGGCACTACAGCGGGATCATCGACCTGGGCGAGATCAGGGGCACGGGCCGGTTCTACGATCTCGGTCACTTTCACCTGCATGACGGTGAGCGCCTTCCGGCCGGCATGTTGCCGCACGTCCTGGAAGGATATCGGGACGTGGTAGTCCTCCCGCCCGACGTGGAACGGCGCATTGCCCTCCAGAGCGTCCTCGTCGGCGTGCGCTTCCTGGCGCGTGCCCATCACCGGCTCACGAGGTACCATCGCGACCACGCGATCGCCGCCGTCTGGAACAGTCTCGACGCTCTCGGCACGGCATAGATCACGTCATCGCGGGTGAACCGCGACTACCCGGATCGTGCTCTTCGTCGGCCTTCAGGGAGAAGCCATCGGGAGCGGACGCACCGGATCTCTTCGGTCAGACGCTTCGCCGGGCCCGGATCACCGCCGTCCCTGCCACGCCATGCCCGGCGGGTGTCCCGGCGCTGCCTGAGCTGGGCGCGCTCCTTCTCGACATCCTTGCAACTCCCCAGGGCGTGAACGAATTAGCCTGGCGACGACGCGGCCCGGCGCGGCTCCATATCCATTTTGATAACTTGTCTTTTGATTTTATGCATGCTAACTTCAAATTGTGACAAGCGAGGAGTCAATCATGGCCGGGATGGAGCGAGCGATTGATGCCGAGCATTTACGCCGGGTCTATCCGAAGGGTGGGCTGTTCCGCCGCCGTGGCGACACCGTGGCCGTGGACGACATTAGCTTCCACGTGCCGCGCGGCACCGTCTTTGGTCTGCTCGGCCCGAACGGTGCGGGGAAGACCACGACCATCAAGATGCTGTCGACGCTCCTGATTCCCACGGCCGGCTGGGCGCGGGTCGCCGGCTTCGACGTCGTACGTCAGGATCGTGCGGTACGCCGTCATCTGGGAGTCGTGCTGGGAGGCGACCGTGGTCTCTACGGCAAGCTGTCAGCTCGCGCCAACTTGCAGTACTTCGGCAATCTCTACGGGATGACGACCGACTCGATCCGCCGCCGCACCGGCGAAATGCTGGAACTTGTCGGTCTGACGGAGCGAGCGGATGACCGCGTGGAGCGCTTCTCGCGTGGTATGAAACAGCGGCTGCATCTCACCAAGGCGCTCCTGCACGATCCTCCCATTCTGATCCTCGACGAGCCCACGATCGGGCTCGATCCGGCGGCGGCCATCGATCTGCGCCGTGCCATCGCCGCCCTCGTGCCGCGCCACAGCGTCCTGCTCACGACGCATGACATGCATGAGGCGGATCAACTGTGCCGCGAGATCGCCATCGTCGATCGCGGACGGGTTGTGGCGCAGGGGACGCCGGCCGAGTTGAAGTCGCGCGTGAGCGGCGCCCGCCGTGTGGTCATCGAAACCCACGAAACCTTGAATGGGCGTGCGCTTGAGGTTGAGCGGGCCATCGGCGCGCTGGAGCCGGTGCGCTCGGTGTCGATCCGCCCCGAAGATCGCGGCGCAAATCTCACCATCCTGTGTGATGACACGGCGCGCACCCTGGACGATACGTTGTCGCTGCTGCGCCGCTATCCCGCCACGATTCGTACCGTCACGGTGATCGAGCCGACGCTCGAGGACGTCTTCCTGTCCGTGGCCGGGAGGTCATTCGAATGATCGTCACCTATCGGAATCCGGGGGCCGGCTTCGTGGCGACCCTTCTGGCCACGTCGCGCGCCTACCTGCAGCGATCCAGCGCCTATCTGATCGCTCTCATTCGCTGGCCGCTGGGTCCTCTCTTCACCTTCGCCACCTGGCGTGTCACGTACCATGCGGCTGGAAATGGATCGGTCGAGGGAGCGACCGTCTCCGGCTTCCTTCTCGTCGGCGTCTTCGGTCTCATCACCTGGACCTCCAGCATCTGGGCGAGCGGGTACGCCGTGGAATACGAGCGCGGTGAAGGTACCAGTGCCTCCCTCTTTCTGACGCCGGCCAGTCGTGCCGCCGTCGTCGCCGGATACGGACTCGGCTCGTTCGTCTGGTTTCTGCCGTCTTTCGCGGCCCTGGCCTTTCTAGCCATCGTGACCGGAGCCCGGTTCGATATCGGCGACCCGCCGGCGGCCATTGCCGCGACGGTCAGTCTCTTTGTGGCGTCGTTGGCCGCCGGCTTTGCCTTTTCCGGACTCTTCATCCTGTCACGGAAGGCGAACCTCATCGCCAATGTGCTGCAGTCGCCCGCGTACCTGTTGAGTGGCCTCCTGATTCCGCTCTCAAGTTTGCCTGCATGGTTGCGTCCCCTGTCCGGCGCCGTTCCCGCCACGCAGGCAGTGGTGGCGTTGCGGCGCTCTGTCCTGCTTGGCGCATCGACCCGATCGATCGGAGCCGATGTCCTTCACTCCCTTGCCGTGTCGGTTGTGTGGTTCGTCGTCGGCCTCATCGGTCTCCGTGTGGTGGAATATGTCGCAAAGCATACCGGCCGTCTCGAACTCTTCTAGACGGATAGCCGTCCAGGCGGCTCGGGCCTCCTTTCTTGCGAAGCTGCGCGAGCACGTCTTCATCAACGGCGCCGGCGGGTACGTGCTGGTGTGGGTGGCCTTTCCGGTCATCACGCTCGGCATGCTCGGACTGCTGTATCGCAGTCGAGACCCGGCCCTGCTCGGCTACGCCGTGATCGGGATCACCTGTGGCGCCTTCATCTCCAACGCCCTGTACTACGTCGGACAGATACTGGATGAAGAGCGACTCGAAGGCACGCTGATCAACCTCTTTCTCACTCCTGCACCTCGCCTGTCGTGGCTCAGCGGGTTCGCTTTTGGCGGACTATTCGAGACGCTGGTTTCCGCCGCCTGCACGGTCTTGCTGGGCACGGTCGTCTTCGGCGTACGATTCCATCCCAACATCGCAGCCGTGGTGCTCTGCTTTCTGCTCTTTATCCTCGCGCTGTGGGGACTCGGTTTCATGTTCTCCGCTCTCGGGCTGATTCTGAAGCGTTCCAACGATCTCGCGAATCTGCTGTCCTCGTTCGTCTTCCTTTTGGGCGGCATCTATTACCCGGTCTCGGCCCTACCTGTTTGGCTGCGAGTGCCGGCGGATGTGCTGCCTTTTGGTGTGGGCATCCAGGCGCTCGCCGCGGCGTCGCTGCACGATGCCTCGTTTGGCACGTTGGCGCCACAACTGGTCCGCCTCGAGGTATTTGCCGCTGTTCTGCCGGTGCTCGGTCTACTCACCTTTGGTTGGCTGGAACGGAAGGTACGCCGTCGCGGCGATCTCGAAATCTATTGATTGGCAGACGCCACCTCGAGGTCAGTGACGTGGCCGCGCGGAACCGAGCAGAAGGCCCGCGGAGCCGGAGCTCCCTTCGGGGCCCGCTCGGAGGCGCACCAGGAACCGCCGGTGACCAAATAAGTCATCCGCGATGGTGCGCACCAGGACGGCGTGCGACATCGCGAAGCGAGCGAACCAAGCTCGCGCGGCGCTACACCCCGTCCCCGGCTACCTGGACGGTTCCTTGTTGGGCCCGAGTCAGTGTCTCAACGCCGAGAGCTCTGATCGATGCATCCACCACCTGCATTACGTGCACCGCCGGCAGCTGGACACCGTGCCGCTGTGCCGCCGCAACGATCTGCAGATGACATCCCGGGTTGGCCGTCACCAGGAGATCGGCCTTCGCGTCCAGCACGTTGGCGGCCTTGCGGTCGCCGAGATCGCCGGCGGCGTTGGGTTGGAGCAGGTTGTAGATCCCGGCTGAGCCGCAACAAATGTCTCGCTCGCGCGGCACCTCGCGGACCTCCAGACCGGGGATCTGACGGAGGGTGGCGCGTGGTTGGGCGCGGATGCCCTGCGCGTTGGAGAGGTGACAGGCGTCGTGGTACACAACCGACATCGGTAGCGGGTGTCGGTCGGCACGCGGACCGATCTCCTGCAGTAGCTCGGAGACATCCCGAACCCGCTCCGAGAAGCGCCGAGCACGCTCCGCGTACATCGGGTCATCGCGGAGCAGATACCCGTACTCCTTCATCATGGAGCCGCAGCCGGCCACATTGACGGCGATGACGTCGACGTCGGCCGTCTCGAAGGTGTCGATGAGGCGTCGGGCCAGGCGGAGCGCCTCGTCGCGTCGCCCGCCGTGCTCCGAGAGCGCGCCGCAGCAGCCCTGCGCGCCGGGCGCCGCGACCCCGCACCCATCGGCGGACAGGACGCGAGTGGTGGCCGCGTTGACCTCGCTGAAGAACGCGCGCTGGATGCAGCCGAGCAGCAATCCGACGCGCAAGCGCTCGTCGCCGGCGGCCGGCGTCCACTCCGGCACCTGAGCAGTCGAGAGCGGCATCACCTCGCCCAGGCGCGTCACAGTTTGTAGGCGTTCCGGGAGCGGGAGACGCGTCGCTCGCGACAGCAGACCAAGACGCCGGGCGAGCGCGAGCAGGGGACGCAGAGCAGAGAGGCGCGCCGGATAAGGGAGGAGCTCATACAGAAGGTCTCGATACATCCTTTCCGGAATCGACCGAGGATAGCGCCTCTCCACTTGCTGGCGAGTCGCCTCGATCAACTTGCCGTACTGGACGCCGGACGGGCAGGCCGGCTCGCAGGCAACACAGCCCAGACAGCGGTCGTAGTGACTGACCATCGCCGCACTGAGTGGCTCACCTTGCAACCCCTCACGCATCAGATAGATGCGCCCGCGCGGCGAATCCATCTCCTCGCCCCAGAGAAGATAGGTGGGGCAACTGGAGAGACAGAAGCCGCAGTGCACGCACTCGTCGATCAGCTGCAGGGACGGGGGATCGTGTGCATCGAAGGCCGGCTGCACCTTAGATTCCCCCGACGAAGCGACCGGGACTCATGATCCCTCCTGGGTCGAATTGCTCTTTGATGCGGCGCATCAGCGCGCCCCCCGGCGCGTTACCCCATACGTCGACCCTCTCCTTCACCGGGGCCGGCGCTTCCAGAACCACCACAAATTCCTGCTCCAGCCGGCTTCTGAGGGTGGTGATCGTGCTCGCGACCGCCTCCGGCCCGCCGTCTAAAGCCACCAGGAGGACGGCGACTCCAGCGTGGCCGCCGATCCGGCAGTCGATCCCATGCTCGCCGGCCGCTCCCAGTACCGTCTCGATGACGTCCGGTAGCCGCGCCGGTACTGTCATGATCTTGAGGCCGGTTTGTCCGCGCGCCCACGGGGGGCGTTCCAGGTCTGAGATATCGTCCACCACGTCTACTGGACCGAATCGAGACAGAATACTGGCAGCGCGGTCGCTTTGCGCGGCCACGCTCGGCTCTATGCTCTCGAAGAGGCAGATGAGCCGGCCGCTGGACCGGTCCCAGCGCACTTCCAGAGCGGTTGGTGTGAGGTGGGAGCGGAGGACATCCTGCAATGCGAGCCCGAGAGCGCTGGGTGATGCGAGATGAGCCTGCACGGCGCGGCGTGTCGGGGGACGAGCGTGCAGGCGAAAGATCGTTTCGGTGATCAGGCCAAGCGTGCCGAGCGAACCGGTGAACAGTTTGCCGAGGTCGTAGCCGGCGACGTTCTTGACGACTTTCCCGCCGGAGTGGGCGATCGTCCCGCCGGGCAGTACCACGGTGATGCCGATCAGGAGATCCTTCATCGTCCCGAAGCGGACGCGGCGCGGGCCGGAGGCGTTGGCGGCGATGATACCACCCAGGGTGGCACCAGACCAGAGGGAGTCGATGCCGAGCATCTGGCCGGCTCCCGCCACGGTGTCCTGCACCGTGGCAAGGGGGGTCCCTGCCTGGGCGATGACGACGAGGTCTCCCGCTTCGTGCGCCAGCACGCGGTTCAGGCGGCTCGTGTCGACGATGACGTCGACCTGCCGCGGCCGGTTCCCCCAGCCCAATTTGGTCCCCCCTCCGCGCGGCACAACGGCGAGACCGTCGCGGTCCGCCAGGCGCAGCAATTCCGCGCACTCCTCGTTGGAGGCGGGCATGGCGACCCAGCGCGGGGTGATCCCATCGACGGCATCGCCGGATCCACCGTCGCGGACGTGGGGGGTGCCGACTATGTCGCCGAGCACCGTCATCAGAAGATCTCCGCGATTCCGGCCTGCTGCAGGGGATGCTCGCGGTAGGGGCCCGGACGCTCGCCACAGAGGCGCGGCGTGGGAAAGACCTTGCCCGGATTGCAGAGGTGCCGGGGATCGAAGGCGCAGCGGAGCAATTGCATGGTGTCCAGATCGTCCGCCGTAAACATCGCAGGCATGTACTTCTTCTTGTCGAACCCCACGCCGTGCTCGCCGGTGATCGAGCCGCCGTGCTCGAGGCAGACCAGAAGAATATCGCCGGCCAGCTCCTCGGCGCGTTCCGCCTCCCCGGAAACGGTACCGTCGTACAGGACGAGCGGGTGAAGGTTGCCGTCACCGGCGTGGAAGACATTGGCCACGCGAAGGTTTCGCTCGGAACCCATCGCCGAGATTTTGTGCAGCACCTGCGGCAGCGCCGTGCGGGGAATGACACCGTCCTGGACGAAGTAATCCGGACTGATGCGGCCCATGGCGGCAAAGGCCGCCTTCCGTCCCCGCCAGATGAGCGCTCGCTCGTCGTCGTTCTCCGCGATCCGGATCTCACCGGCGCCGTTCTCCCGGCAGATCTCCTGTACCGACTGAAACTGATGCTCGACCTCGACGGCCGGTCCATCCAATTCGACAATGAGAAGGCCACCTGCGTCGGGGTAACCCGGGTGGACCGCCGCTTCGGCCGCCTGGCGCGACAGCGCGTCCATCATCTCGACCGCCGCCGGCAGGATTCCGGCGGCGATGATCCCCGACACGGCGCCGCCTGCCTCGTCGGTAGAGGGGAAAGCGGCGAGAAGGGTGCGGACGGTCTCCGGCCGTCGAATAATGCGAAGAGTGATCTTGGTGACGATGCCGAGCGTTCCCTCCGAGCCGACGAGCACGCCGACCAGATCGTAGCCCGGCGTCTCGGCCGTCTTGCCTCCCAGCTGCACCATCTCGCCGTCCGCGAAGACGACCTCCAAACCCGTCACGTGGTTGGTGGTGAAGCCGTACTTGAGGCAGTGAGCGCCGCCCGAGTTCTCGGCGACATTTCCGCCGATGGAGCAGACAATCTGGCTGGAGGGATCAGGGGCGTAATAGTAGCCGTGCGGGGCCACGGCCTCGGTCACCCAGGCGTTGACGACACCCGGCTCGACGACGACGCGCTGATTGGGGATGTCGACTTCCAGGATGCGCCGCATCCTGGCGAGCACGACGAGCACGCCCTCTTCGACGGGCAGTGCCCCTCCGGAGAGTCCGGTGCCGGAGCCTCGAGCCACAAAGGGAATGCCTTCATCGCGGCAGATCCGAACCACCGCCTGCACTTCTTCCGCCGTCTCGGGAAGGACCGCCAGACTGGGGACGGCGCGGTAGCCGGTGAGCCCGTCGCACTCATAGGTGCGCAGCTCCTCCCGGTCAGTGATCACCGCCGTGGGCCCGACAGCCTCTTGCATCCGGGCGACGACGCGCTCGCGATCCTCCACGCCTCCCGCCTTTCCGTGCCATCAGTATAGGAGCCGCGTCGACTCGGGCCCGGTACTTGCCGCTCCGTGTCGCGGGGTCCAAGATGGACATGGAGGATGGTGCGATGACGGCGCAGGCGACGCACCCCCTTGCCGGTCCTGCCGGCCCGGTACCGAAAAGATCACCATGGTGGCGGATACCTCTCGACGCGCTCGTCGACTTCTGGCGCGATAACGCCATGGGCATGTCCGGGATGATCGGCTTCTTCGCCTTTCTGTCCTTGCTCCCGCTGCTCATTCTGTTGCTCGCTTTTGCCGGCGACTTCTCGGAGGGCCGCGTGTCGGCGCATGCCATCCAGAGCCTCTTTCATAGCGTGATGCCCGGCCTCACGCAGTACGACTTTCTCCATACCTATTGGGACCCGGTCCGGCACAGCCGGGTCGCGACCCGCGTATTAGGCGTCGTCTCCCTTCTCGCCGGCAGCATGGGCTTGCACGACGCGGTGGATTGGGCGGTGAATCGTATCTGGGAGTCGCCCCGTCACCGCTCGTTCTGGATCAACAAGCTGCGTGGTCTGGCCGTCATCGTCTGGGTGATCGTCTTCAGCGTCTCCTCGTTGGGGATCGGCTGGCTCTGGGCGGTCGTGCTGGGAGCCATCCATATCCCGGTCCTGGCCAATGCCGGGTGGCTCGGTCTGTTCCCTGCCCTGATCCTGGACGCGGCGATCTTCGCCGCGCTCTACAAGTTGACGCCCACCGTCGATATCAGAGTTCGGCCGGCGATCGTCGCGGGAATCGTCGGCGCTGCTCTCTGGGAGGTCTCGAAAGTCGTCTTCGGGTGGTGGGTGCTGACCGACGGTTACAACCGCGTCTATGGTCCGCTCGCCGCCAGCGTCATCGTCATGCTGTGGCTGTGGGTTTCGTCGATGATCTTCCTGTACGGCGCGGCGCTCTCCCACGTCTTGCAGGAGCGTGCGGTGGCCGGAGCGCTGTCGGAGTCCTGAGCAGTCGTCGAGGCATTCATGCCGGACATCACGCCGGCGGACGGCGGGCTAAAACGCTTGGTGTGAATTGAAGACGAAGGTGTCGATGGTCCAAGAAGGAGGTGAACACCTCCCAAAGGAGCCTCCCTATGGATCCCGACACCTTCGTGACCTGGTTGT
>JAJPIP010000070.1 GCA_021324655.1 Pseudomonadota bacterium | reverse complement strand
CATGAAGGTGGGGTCCATGGCCGAAGATACCATGCTGCCGCAGGATCTCAGCGCGGCAGGGTGAGCCGGAAGCTGGTCCCCTTGCCGGGCTCGCTCTCCACCTCGATCGTGCCGCCGTGGGCGTCCATGATCTGGCGCACGATGTAGAGACCCAGGCCGAGACCGCCGGTCTTCTCGGTGGTTTCCATGCGGGCGAACCGGTCGAAGATATGGGGTATATCCTCCGGCTTGATGCCGACGCCGGCATCCTTGACTATCACCGTGGCACTCTCCTCGTCTGCTTCCGCTCCGAGCCCGATCGGTCCGCCGCCTCCGTACTTGATCGCGTTCGCCAGAACATTGGAGAACACCTGATCGAGCCGATGGCGATCCCAGCGGCCGATGATGCCGGCAGGAGCCGTCAAAGAAAGGGACGAGCCGGCCGCAGCCGCTTCCTCCTCGAAACGATCCACCACGTCCGCCAGCAGATCGGCGAGGTCGACCGGACGGCGCTCCAGCGAAAACTGACCGGACGAGATGCGCGACACATCGAGGAGGTCACTGGTCAGGCGGGCGAGCCGCTTGATCTGGCGGGACATGCTCTGGAGGATGCGCTCCTCTTCCGCGGGTGCGTCCGGATGAAGCCGCCGCAACAGCTGGGTTTGCAACTGTAACGCCGTCAGGGGCGTCTTCAGTTCATGGGAGGAGATGGAGAGGAATTCATCACGCGCCTGAATCGCCTGCTGAACCTCGTCGTAGAGGCGGGCGTTCTCGATCGCCATGCCGGCGCGCCGCGCTAATTCATCCATCAGCGACAGGTCAGCTGGGCTGAACCGGCGATCCGATTCCGCCTGGGCAAAGCTGATCAGTCCAAATACCTCTCCTCCGACATGCAGCGGGACTGCCATAAAGGAGCGAAGATCGAGAGTGCGCAGCAGCGTGAGATGCTCCTCGTCACGCGCCGCGCGAACCAGCATGTCCTCCGTGACGTCCGAGATCAAGACCGACCGGCCGCTGCGCAAGACTCCGTATGCGCCCCCGGCCGCCGCCTCACTCGGCGGATACCGCTCCTCCAGGGCCCGCACCAAGGCGACCTTCTCCGGATCGCGGTGCCGCGTGACCAGACGCTGTACCTCGCCACGCTCCACGATCTGTACCCCGCACCAATCCGCGGTGTGCGGCACGACCAGCTGTGCCAGACTCGTCAGGATTGTCTCGTAGTCGAGGGTCGCTCCCAGGATGTTGCTGGCATCGGCGAGAAAGGCCAGACGACGCTCGGCCGCCTCGGCCGCCGTCCGGGCCTGCTGCTCGCGCGCCAGCAACTGCGCCCACTCAACGTCAGCGAGGACGCGTGCCGAGATGTCACGCGCGATCGTCGCGGCGCCGATCACTTTCCTGGCCCCATTGACAATGGGAGAGACGCTGATCGAGACGTGCACCCGCGTCCCATCCTTGCGTACTCGCTCCGTGTCGTACGGCTTGACCGCTTCGCCCCGCCGGACGCGCGCCATGATGTCGTCGATCTCGGCCAGACGTTCCGGCGGCGCCAGGATCGCGATCGACTTTCCCAGCACTTCCTCGACCCGGTAGCCGTAGAGCTTCTCGGCCGCCGGATTCCAGTTGGTAATGATGCCGTTGAGATCCTTGCCGATAATGGCGTCCTGCGAGGACTCGACGATCGCCGCCAGACGGGCGCGGTAGCTCTCCGCCTCATAGTCGGACGTGATGTCGTCATTGATTTCGAGGATGCTGAGCGGCGAGCCGGGCTCGGCATATGCCGCCCACCGGCTCAGGACGCGAATGATCCGGCCGTCACGCGCCGTGTGGATCAGCTCTCCTTCCCACTCGCCCCGGCGGGCCACGTCCTCTTTGATAACGGCGAGAGCATCCGGGAAGATGGTGTGTAGAAGCTCGTGGGAGGGCTGACCGACCGCTTCTTCTCGTGACCACCCATACAAGCGCTCGGCGCCGGTGTTCCAGAAGATGATGCGGTCAGTGTCGAAGTCCCACTCGAACACAGCGTCGTAGGCCAGGTCCAGCAGGGCATACTCCCGCGTCTGCGACATGGCGCGCGCGTCGCTACTCATCCATCCCCCATTTGCGCGATTGTACGGCACCGGTGTGCCGGAAGGTGCCATACCATAGAACACGAGGGAGAGGTGCGACCGATGGTTATCCGCGACGCACAGCCCGAGGACGCGGAGGGGATCGCGCGCGTGCACGTTGACAGCTGGCGCTCGACGTACCGTGGTATCGTGCCGGACCGAGTTCTCGACTCTCTTTCCTACGAAGAACGTGCTGCGCAGCGCCGACGTGCCCTCGAGCAACGATCGGACGGCAGGTTTGAGATGGTGGCTGACGCCGGTGGGACGATCATTGGCTGGATCAGTGCAGGACCGGCACGCGAGGGAGCGGCGCCGTATGACGCCGAGATCTATGCGATCTATCTCCTCGCTGCATGGCACGGGCAGGGCATCGGCCGGCGGATGATGGAAGAGGCAGTCCGCCGTCTCGTAGCCGGCGGCCACCGGTCGCTCCTCATCTGGGTCCTGGCCGACAACCCGACGCGACATTTCTATGCGCATCTCGGCGGCCGGCCCGTGGCCGAACAGACCATCACCATGGGAAAGCCGCTTCTGGAGCTCGGCTACGGATGGGACGATATGACAACTGTCGCAGGAATGTCCCCGTGAGCTGGCCGCATATCCTTTCGCTCTCCCGCATGGTTGCCGGTCCGATCGTGGCCGCTCTCGTCCTGGGTCCACCCGGTGACGAGTATCTGCTGGCCGCCATCCTCTTCGTCTGTGCGTCCTTCACCGATCTGCTGGACGGCAAACTGGCCCGCTATGCTCAGCGCGTCTCTCCCCTCGGCATCTTCCTCGACACCACCTCCGACAAAGTGATGGTCTCCCTCGTGCTGGCCGCCATGGCCATCGCCGGGCTGACCGCCGCCTGGATCCCATTGGTCGTGATCGCCCGCGAATTCATCATCTCCGGCTTGCGCAGCTATGCGGCATCGCGTCGACAGATCATCTCGGCCCGATTCCTGGGGAAGGGAAAGGCCGCCCTCACCATGGCGGCGATCCCACTGGTCCTGGCCGCCGACGATGGGCTGCACCGCGGTGCCCTATCGCATCTCTGGTCGTCCAGCGTCAGCCACGCCCTGGGGGTCGGAGCATCCTGGCTCCTGGGCGTCGCGGTCGCGCTGACCGTCCTCTCCGGCCTGGCGTATCTCGCGGATGCTCGTTCACTGCTGGCCCCGGACACCGAAGACGAGAGCCCTGCGGCCGTGGCGGGACGGGGATGACCCTGCTCCTCATCGTCGGTGCGTACCTGCTGGGATCATTCCCATCGGGAGTTGTGCTGGCACGGTTCGTCGGGGCGCCCGACGTGCGTGAGATCGGGAGCGGCAATATCGGCGCGGCGAATGCGGCGCGAGCCGGCGGAACGGGACTCGGGATTGCCGTGGCGGTGGCCGATGCCCTCAAAGGACTGGTGCCGGTCGTGGTGGGACGCATTCTTGGGGTGGATGCAGTGACCCTGGCGCTGCTCGCCGTCGCCGCGGTAGCCGGCCACGACTTCTCGCTCTATCTGGGCTTCCGCGGCGGTAAGGGGGTGGCGACCACGCTGGGAGCGGCGATCGGTCTCTCGCCGCCGGCGGCGGCCGGGACTGTTCTGGTCTGGGTCACCGCGCTATTCATCGGGGGATACGCCTCGCTGGCGTCTCTCCTCGCCCTGGCGGTCCTCCCGGCGATGCTCGGTCTCGCCGGCGCCCCGCCGGCCGTCGTGACCGCCGCTTTCTGCCTCTTCGTGCTGGGCACGGCGAAACATGCCGGGAACATCGGGCGTTTGATCGCCGGCACCGAGCCGCGGACTCGTGTCTGAGCGCGTTCTCGTGTACGGCGCCGGCGCTGTCGGCTGCTACCTCGGCTCACGTCTCCATGATGTGACGCTGCTGGGCCGCCCTCCGGTCGTCGACTCCATCAACCGGCAAGGACTGATCCGCCGTGAGGACGGTGTCGAGCATCGGACGACGCCGCGGACGGTGACTGAGCCACCGGCAGCGGCCGATACCGTCCTCCTCTGTGTGCGCTGCGACGATGTGGCGGCCGCCATCCCCGACCTCTCGCGCATTCTCGCGCCGGGAGGAACCGTCATCGCTCTGCAGAACGGCGTGGGCACCGAGGAGATGCTGGCCGAGGCGATCGGGCGCGAACGGGTCATTGCCGGGACACTCACGGTGAGCGTCGGCATGGAAGAGCCGGGAACGGTGACCCGCTACAGCCGGTCGGGCGGCCTCGCGCTGGCTTCCCTGACCGGGGAAAACGTCCCGGCGTCGGTCATGCGGCTGGCAATGAGCACAGGCTTGCCGGTGCTCCCCATCGCCGACTACCGCGCCCTGCGCTGGTCCAAGCTCCTGCTGAACATGCTGGGCGCGCCCCTCTCCGCCATCCTTGATGTGCCGCCGGCTGCCGTCATGCAGGATCCGAGACTGTTCGCTCTCGAGCAGCGCGCCTTCCGGGAGACGGTCCGTGCCATGGACGAGATGGACATCCCCGTCGTCGCCCTCCCCGGCTATCCGACTCCGCTGGCGCGCTGGGCAATGACGCTCCCTGCCGCCGTCGCTCGCCGGCTCGTCGGTCCGCGTGTCGCGCGCTCCCGCGGCGGACGCGCTCCAACCATGCAGGCCGATCTGAAACGCGGCCGGAGCGAGATCTGCTATCTCAACGGGGCCGTCGTGCAGGTGCTGGGGCGAGAGCGTGCCCCCGTCAACGCCGCCCTGACCGACCTGGTGCTTGATCTCGTGACTCATCCGGAGCAGCGATCCCGGTTCCGGCACCAGCCGTCGGCGCTGCTCGATGTGCTGCGCACGCCCTCGTCGCCGGTCGTCGGGTAGCCGTCCCGGGTACGGGATCCCGGCATCACCACAGACATGCATATTGACATGGATTTCTGAGCGCAGTAGGATTTTATCGATAAAGAAATCCTGATCGATAGAGAATGACTGACGAAATCCCCGAGGTGTACGAGATCGAGTCGCCCGATCAGCTACGGGCGATCGCCGAGGGAACGCGGCAACGTATCTGGCAGCCGTTGGTTGAACGGGCCATGACGGTCACTCAGGTCGGCGACATTCTGGGCATCGCCCCGGCACGGGTGCACTATCACGTGCGAGAGTTGGAGCGCGTGGGGCTGGTCCGGCTCGTCGCGACGCGGGCGAAGGGCGGGATCCTGGAGAAGTACTACCGATCCGTCGCGCGGACGATCGTCGTGCCCCCCCACCTACTGCGTTCCTCTCCACCTGACAATCAGATCGCCCTTGTCGGGGACTTGCTGCACGGCATCACCACGGAGGCCCTGGCCTCCGTGCAGCACGCGGCCGCGGCGGCCGAAGGCACCGGCCGCTTCACCCTGGCACGAACCCAGATCTGGACAACGGACGAAGAATGGAAGGCTCTGCTGGCGGCCGTCGAGAGTTTGGTGGAGAAGTACGCGGCGCGCCGCGGCATTCCCGGTGAGATAGAGAGTAACTGCGTTTTTCTGCGATTTCCGGCGGGGCCGTCCGGCCCCGCCGACACGGAGTAGCCATCAGGCGGCGGCGTCCCTGCTCTCACCCTGGAGCGATCACAGAAAGGAACGCGGAATGGATTCTAGCGCGGCACAACCGGTCCCGGCGCGGTCGTTTCCCTGGCTGATTACTCGCACCTACACGTTCCTGCTGGCCGGGCAAAGCGTGTCGGTGCTCGGCGACTTCCTTTTCGACACCACGCTCATCCTCTGGATAGCGGCCGGGTTCGCCCGCCACCAGGCATGGGCACCGGCGGCAGTGAGCGGCGTTCTGCTGGCGACCGCCATTCCGACGATCGCGGTCGGCCTCTTCGCCGGGGTTTTCGTCGACCGCTGGAACCGCCGAACGATCATGCTGACCTGCGACGCCGCACGCGCCACTCTCATCACGATCTTGATCGTTGGGAGCGGCCTGCTGCCCGGAGAGCGGTTCCACCTCGCGCCCATCATTCAACTCGCCCTGATCTATGTCACGGTTGCACTCTCGACTGCCTGCGGGCAGTTCTTTCTGCCGGCCCGGAGCGCGATCATCCAGCGCATTGTTCCGGCCGCCGACTTGCCGAAAGCCTCTTCCTACAGCCAGGTCGCGATGCCGCTCGCCACGCTGATCGGCCCGCCGATCGCCGCGCCGCTGTTCTTTGCCCTGGGACCAGGTTGGGCCCTCGCGGCCGATGCCGCCTCGTTTCTCGTCTCCTTCGTCGCCGTCTGGCTTGCCGGCATCAACGGTGCGGGCGACGTCCGCACCGAGCGCAGAGGGTACGCGGCCGAGTTACGGGAGGGGCTTTCCTTCCTGTCGGGGAACAGAATCCTGGTCGTGGTAACCGTGACGGCGGTGATCGCCATGCTCGGCGGCGGCGCCATAAACGCCCTGGATGTCTTCTTCGTGCGGCAGAACCTCCACGCCTCGCTCTCGTTGTACGGTCTCCTCGGCGCCGGCTTCGGTGCCGGCCTTCTCCTGGGCGCGATCCTGGCGCCGCTCGTTATCGAGCGGGTCGGCCTGTTGCGCTCCTTCTGGGGAGCGGCCCTCGCGGCCGGCTGTGTCGTCATCGTCTACGCCCGCGCCGATAGCTTTGTCTGGGGCCTGGTCCTGGGCTTCGTTGCTGCGTTGCCGATTGCCGTCCTCAGCGTTGCCGTGCAGCCGATCGTCTTGCGCGTCACGCCAAATCAGATGATGGGGCGGGTCCAGGCCGTCCTCAATCCCGCCATCAGCCTCGCTACCATCCTGTCGATCGGACTGGCCGGGATCATTGACAGTACGCTGCTGCACGGTTTCCACGCCCACCTGCTCGGTCTGACTTTCGGACCCGTCGATACCATCTTCACAGCAGGCGGCATCCTCTTTCTGGCCGGTGCGCTCTATGCCTCCCTCGCGCTCCGTGGCGTGCAGATGCCAAAAACAGAGACATCCGAACCGGCGGGAAATCCAATTTGACTTGCGAGGACTTGCGCGCAACAATGGAACCAGGTAACAGCCAGTTGAACGTAGGGAGGCTTACGATGGCTGTGATGGGACAGACTCGAGCCGGTTGCTAATGCCCCGACACGATGTGCCGGGGCGGGCAGTCTGAAAGAATGCTCCAGCCATTGACAAGGAGCTGGCTCGAAGAGAGCTAAACAGGCGCTATCCATAGCGCGGGGCCGCACGAGTTGCGGCCCCATTCTTTTTGGGGTGACGGGACATGCATGTTCCCGGGCCGCACGGCCTCGCGGAGCACTGTCCCGCCGCCCTGCCCCTCGTCCCCGCGGGCGCGGCGCTCTGTCTCCTACGCGGTCGTGAGTTCCTGCAGACGGCTGATGACCGAGAAGTACTTGGCGTCGGGATGATGGGTGCCGATGGCGGCGGTGGACTGCTCCGGGAGGAGCTGGTACGCGGCCGTGACGTCGACCCCGATCGCCTCTCGCGCCCCCAGAAGACGCAGCACCTTGGCGTGGTCGGTGAGATCCGGGCAGGCCGGATAGCCCCAGCTGTAGCGCTTCCCCTGGTTCTTCTCCAGCCCCAGCTCACGCCGGATCCGCGCGTGCACGTATTCGGCCATCGCTTCCGCCGTCTCCACCGAGAGGCCGTGCGTGTAATACGCCTCGGAATAGTCACCGGCGGCCTGCAGCCGCTCGACGCGCTCCGTGGCCTCCCCGCCAACCGTCACCAACTGAAGGAAGACGACGTCTCGACTGCCGCTGTCGATGGGAGCGAAGTAATCGGCGATCGACAGATGCTCGTCGGTAGGCTGTCGCGTGAAGCGGAAGCGCTCGATCTCGCGGTTTGGGTCGTCCGGATCGAAGATGACCACGTCGTTGCCGTCGGCATTGCCGGGGAAGTAGCCGTAGACGGCACGCGGCACGAGGTACTCCGCCTCCCGCTGCATGCGGCGCAGACGCGGCAGGAAGTCCTCGCGCAGCAGGCGCGTCCAATCCTCGCCGTGCACGCCCTTGCCACCCCAGGAGAGGCGGAAAAGTGAACGCTGCGCCAGGTATTTAAAGACCTCATCGCGCGATACGTCACGGATGGTGCGCGCCCCCCAGAAGGGCGGCTGCGGGATCGCGACGGATCGCCACTGGTTGGGCACGACAAGGGTGGGCGTTCGGAACTCGGGCTGCACGCCATTCTTCTCTTCCTCGGCCTCGCGGTGGATGCGCACCACCAGGTCGTCCCGCCGCGGGCCGGTCAGCGTGTCCATGACCTCCAGCCCTTCAAAGGCATCCTTGCAGTAGAAGACGCCGGGATCGTAGCGCCGGTCGTCGTCCACGTAGAGGATGCGCCGGCCGAAAGCGCGATTGATGGCCGCGCCACCCACCAGCACCGGCGTGTCGAGGCCACGAGCGTCGAGCTCCTTGACCACCAACGGCATCTGCTTGGACGTCGAGACCAGCAGAGCGGAGAGCCCGATGGCATCGGCCTTGACCTCGACCGCCCTGTCGAGAATGGTGTTGATCGGCACCTGCTTGCCCAGATCGTGGACGGTGTAGCCGTTGTTGGTGAGGATGGTATTCACCAGGTTCTTGCCGATGTCGTGGACATCGCCAAAGACGGTGGCCAGCACAACCGTCCCCTTGGAGACACCCTCGACCTTTTCGAGGTATTGCTCCAGGTGCGCGACGGCGCGCTTCATCACCTCGGCGCTCTGCAGCACGAACGGCAGGATCAACTCGCCGGCCCCGAACTTGTCTCCCACTTCCTTCATGGCGGGCAAGAGAACGTTATTGAGGACGCCGACGGCGTCCTGCCGGGTGAGAGCCTCGTCGATCTCCGCTTCGATGCCTTCCCGCTTGCGATGGAGGATCCGGTAGTGGATGCGTTGCTCCACGGTCATGCCCTCCATGGGATTGGCCGTCTCGTCCTCGGCCGGAGAGGGACCATGCTGCTCGAAGTAGGCGATAAAGCGAGCGAGCGCGTCCTCGCGGCGGTTGTAGATGAGGTCTTCAGCCAGTCGGCGCTGCTCGGACGGGATCTCGGCGTAGGGAATGATGTCCTTGGGATGGACGATGGCGAGATCGAGCCCGGCTTGCACAGCGTGATACAGGAAAACGGAGTTCAACACAGCACGGGCATGCGGGGCGATGCCGAAGGAGACGTTGCTGATCCCGAGCAGGGTCAGAACACCCGGGCACTCCTCCTCGATGCGCTTGATCCCTTCCAGGGTCGCCTTCGCGGTATTCGCCTCGGCGGGATCGCCCGTGGTGAGAGGCAGGGTCAGCGGATCGAAGATGAGATCCTCCGGCGCCAGGCCGTACTCGTTCAGGGAAATCTCATAGATGCGCTTCGCCACGCGGACCTTGTGGTCCACCTCGCGCGCCATGCCTTCCTCGTCAATCGTGAGCGCGACGACGACGGCACCATGGTCGCGGACATGCGGCAGGACGGCATCGATACGCTCGCGGCCGTTCTCCATATTGATCGAGTTGATGACGGCGCGTCCCGGCGTGCGCTTCAGGGCTTCGGCGATGACGTCGGCGTCGGTCGAGTCGATCACCACCGGCGCCTCGACATTGAGGCTGAGCTTCTTGACGAGCGCGCACATCTGCTCCGCCTCGTCCGTCCGCTCGGTGAGCGCAACGCAGACATCCAGCACGTGGGCGCCGTTGTCCACTTGCTCGCGCGCGACTTCGGCGATCGCATCGTACTGATCGGCCAGGAGAAGGCGCTTGACGCGGCGGCTCCCCTGCGAGTTGACGCGCTCGCCGACGAGGAGGGGCGCCGGTTCCTGATGGAGGGTGACGGAGCGGACGCCGCTCGCCACCGAGGGGCTGAGAGTGACGTCACGGGGACGGGGAGCTCGCGTACCGATTCGCTCGGCAATCGCACGGATGTGCTCCGGCGTGGTGCCGCAGCAGCCGCCGACCACACTGACGCCCAGATCCTCTACGAAAGAGCCTAGGAGATCGGCCACGCCGTCCGGAGTCGCCGGATAGACGGCGCCCTCCGGCGTGTTGATGGGAAGGCCGGCATTGGGGATGACCGAGATCGGCGCGGGGCAGTGCTCGGCCAGATAGCGCACCGGCTCGCGCATGTAATCGGGACCGGTCCCGCAATTGAGGCCAATGACGTCCACGCGCAGCGCCCGCAAGGTCGTGCAGACGGCAGCGATGTCATTGCCGAAGAGCATGCGACCCGAGGTGTCGAGCGTGACCTGGGTCTGGATGGGGACGGACCGCCCGGCTTCCGCGAGATAGCGGCGGATGCCGAACACGGCCGCTTTCAACTCCAGGATGTCGAACATGGTCTCGACGATGAGGAGATCGACACCGCCCTCGACCAGCGCCCGCGCTTGCTCATAAAAGATCTCCGACAACTCGTCGAAGTTCAGGTCGCTGAGTGCGGGGTCCTCCGAGGAGAGCAGCTTCCCGGTCGGTCCCATGGAGCCGGCCACAAAACGCGGCTTGTCGGGCGTCGCGAAACGGTCGGCGACGCGGCGAGCCAGTTGAGCCGCCGTGTGATTGACATCGTACGTGCGATCTGCCAGGCCGTACTCGGCGAGGCGAAGACGCGAGGCATTGAAGGTATCGGTCTCGATAACGTCGGCGCCGGCCTCCAGAAAGGAGGCGTGGATACCCTCGATGACGTCGGGGCGCGTCAGGACCAGATAGTCATTGCATCCTTCCTTCCCTCCGAAATCCTCCGCCGTCAGGTTATGTCGTTGAATGGACGTGCCCATGGCGCCATCGAAGAGCAGGACACGGTCGCGGAGGGTGGCGAGGTAGGAGGGACGGTCGGACACAGGCATTCTCCAGGCGGATAACGACGTCAACTAGAGCTAATTCTACTTGAGGCCTGCGCCCCCAAACAGATGCTTATGCAGGCGGCGATGCCTCCCCGCGATCGTGACCCGTCCGCAGGGAATTGGCCAGCGCCTCGCGTCGCAGGCCGGGACACCTGTGTAACTGAGAGGGGGCGTCATGCGTTGTAAGGACATGCACATGACGATTCGGATTCTTGCTCTGGCGCTCATCCTCACTCCCGCGCTCGCCGTCTCTGCCCAGGGGGCGGCGAGCGCCCGTCCCGTCACGCTTATGACGATCCACATGGTGACGGAGCGTTCCGGGTGGGCGCTCTCACCGCACAATCTGCTGCACACCAGCGACGGCGGTCAGCAGTGGTCGGTGGTCACCGTCCCGACGAACGGCGTGACTCTCGAGGGCGCTGACCTGGCGGTTCGCGGATCCGATCACCTCTGGGTCGCCGCCCCTCTCGTCACCGATCACGGCCTGCCGCGCTCAGCGGTGCTGCTCAGCACTGATGCGGGACGGCACTGGGCGACGTCCTCGTCGCTGCGTGGGATGCCCATCAGCATGTCCTGGCCGAATGACCGCATCGGCTACATCTTGACGGGCGAGGGCGGCGCGGCGGGCAGCGTCCCCAACGACGTCTATGCAACTGCGGACGGCGGACACCACTGGAATCTGGTCGAATACAACCGGATGGCGCAACGCTCCCCGGGCGCCCTCACCTCCTGTGATGGCTTCGCCGGCATCTCCTTCGCCGCGCCATCCGTCCTCCTCGCTGCCGGCGGTTGCGGTGCCGGTCCCAGGATCCTCATGTTGTACCGCTCGGCCGACGGCGGCCGCCGCTGGATACAAGAATCCCTTCCAGTCCCGCGGGGGGAGCACGCCGGTTACTGGAACATCGCACCACCCGCCTTCTTCGGGACGCAGGGGGTGTTGCCGGTATCAGTCGGCCCACCCAACGCATTCGTCCTGTATCGCAGCTCCAATGGTGGCCTCTCCTGGGTGCCGACCACGCCGCTCCACGCCCCCGAACCCTTCGTGTCGCCGGATGCCTTCGCCCTCTCGCCCCTAATCACCTGGGCCTACGTCGGTAATCACCTCTACCTGACCACCGACGGCGGAGCAAGCTGGCGCCGCGCCGCTTCTCTGCGCTTCCAGACCACGCCTGAGCTGGATTTCGTGTCTCTCGACACGGGCTTCGCACTGGGCGTGGGTCCAGGGCGCACCGCCCGCAACGAGCTATACCGGACGACGGACGGGACGCACTGGAATCGAGTGCGAACAGTGGTTACCCGGTAAAGCAAAAGCGCTATCACCGCACCATTTCCGCAGGGACGTGGCCCCTGTCCGCATCCATGGTCCCGCTACGAAGTCACGGAGGATGATCCTCTCGGTGTGACGCGGGAGCGCGTTCTCCAGCGGTTCTCACATCGCCACAGCCCTGTCATCCCGTCGTGGCATGATGCAGACAGAAAGGGCATGCTCATGGACTTCACCGATGTCGTTCGCCAGCGTCGCATGGTGCGCCACTTCACGCCGCAACCGGTCCCGGCGGAAACGATTGACCGCCTGATTGCGCTGACACAGCATGGCCCCAGTGCCGGTTTCAGCCAGGGCGTTGCCTTTGTCGTGATCACCGATCCCACTATCCGCAAGCGCGTTGCCGAGATCGCCGGGGAAGAAGGATACGTCGCCGGCGGTTTCCACCCCTTCATCTCGGAAGCCCCCGTGCAGGTCGTGATCTGCACCAGCGAGAAGGTCTATCGTGACCGCTACCGTGAGCCGGACAAGCTGGATGCGGAGGGCCGGGAGATCGAGTGGCCGGTTCCCTACTGGCACACCGATGCCGGGGCCGCGCTGATGGTACTGCTGCTTGGCGCGACCAATGAGGGACTCGCGTCCGCCTTCGTCGGTACCCATGACCCGCCCGCCCTGCAACGCCTCCTCGGCATCCCGGACGACTTCTGGCCGATCGGGGTCGCCATGATCGGCCACGGCGCCGAGGACGTTCGCTCCCCATCACTCAAGCGCGGCCGCCGCCCTCTGGAGAACGTCCTGCATCGAGAGCGCTGGTAGCACTCCCGACGGTCAACGCCGGCACGTCACGGTCGGCCATCCCTGCGCCCCTACAATGACGCATGGATAACGTCTTAGAGATCCTGCGCGAGCGGGGCTTCATTCAGGATGTCTCCGACGAGCCACAACTCGCCGACATTGTGGCGCAGCAGCCCATCACCCTGTACTGGGGCTACGACGCAACCGCCGATAGCCTGCACGCCGGCAGCGTCATGAACCTGATGATGCTGGCCTGGTTTCAGCGTTGCGGCCACCGCCCGATCGCGCTGGCCGGCGGCGGCACCACTCTGATCGGCGATCCGTCCGGCCGCATCTCCTCACGCCCCATGCTGAGCGAGGCCGAGATCGAGGCCAACCTGCGCGGCATCCGTCCGCAGCTCGAGCGGTTTCTCGACTTCTCGGACGGGCGCGCCCTTGCCCTCAACAACCTCGAGTGGCTCAAGCCGCTGCACTTCATCGACTTCATGCGCGACATCGGGTCGCGCTTCAGCCTCAACCGGGTCCTGGATCTCGAGGCGTACCGCACCCGCCTGGAGGCGGGCGGCATGACCTTCCTCGAGCTCAGCTACGTCCTGATTCAGTCGTACGACTTTCTCCACCTCAACGAGGCGTACGACGCCATCCTTCAGGTCGGGGGCAGCGACCAGTGGGGAAACAGCATCATGGGAGCCGATCTCATCCGGCGGGTCACAGGCGGCGACGCGTTCGTGCTGGTGACGCCACTCATCGAGACGAGCACCGGTGCCAAGATGGGCAAGTCGGCGGCCGGCACGATCTGGCTGAACGCCGAGAAAACGCCGCCTTTCGAGTACTACCAGTGGTTCCGCAATATTGCCGACGCCGACGTGGCGCGGTTCCTGGCGCTCTTTACGTTTCTCCCGATGGACGAGGTGCGGCAGCTGGGATCGCTGCCCGGGGCTGAGATCAACCGGGCCAAGGAAATCCTCGCCTTCGAGGCGGCCAGGATCATGCACGGCGAGGCGGCAGCACGCCAGGCCCAGGAGGCGGCCCACGCCCTGTTTGCCGGTGCCGGCAGCGCCGAGACCGTGCCGACCGCCGAGATCGACCGTGAACGGCTGGAGGCGGGCATGTCGGTCACCGACCTCTTCAAACAGGCCGGCCTCGTCTCGTCCGGCAATGAGGCGCGCGCTCTCATTAATCAGGGCGGTCTCTCCGTCAATGGGCGCCCGGTAAGCGACATTCACTGCCGGGTTTCCCTGTCCGATCTCGACAACGGCGCCATCATGCTCAGCCGCGGACGCAAGCAGCACATCCGCGCTGTGCCCCAGGGGTAAAGCCGCATGGAACGGGACATTCGGGAGACGTCGCTCTATCACGAGCTTGAGAACCAGACGCGGCGGCTGGCGGAACCGGCGGTCGGAGAGATTCTGGAGGCGGATGATCCGCAGCTCTCCTCCGACGGCAAGACGGCCGCGGTCAGCGGCAGCACTCTTGAGACGTGGGACGGTGACCGGGTCTCCCGCGTCTGCCTCATCGACGTCTCCTCCGGGGAGATCAGTGCCGTCTCCTCCGGCCCCCACGATGAACGTTCACCACGCTGGTCGCGGGACGGCTCGCGCCTGGCCTTCCTCTCGGATCGAGAGCAGAAGGGACAGGCCCAGCTCTATCTGGCTGATCCGAGTGCGCTGGAATCCGCGGCCAAAGCAACGTCCGTCGACGGCGCCGTCGAGTATTTCTCCTGGTCACCGGACGGATCCTCCATCCTCCTGGGCGTCGCGGGCAAGGCGGCCGAATTGTCCGATGCCCAGGGATCGGGGAGCCACGAAACGGAGAAACCGGACGATCTGCCCTCCTGGATGCCGGTTATCGACACGGGGCCGACGGAGGACGCCTGGCGGGGTATCCATCTCTACGATGTCGCCGCCGGCACCGCTCGCCCGGTCTCGCGGGCCGGTCTCAACGTCTGGGAAGCGGTCTGGGCCGGACCGGATCAGATGGCCGCGGTTGTCTCGGAGGATCCCGGCGAGGGCGCCTGGTACACTTCGCCCCTGGCTCTGATCGACGTGGGAACCGGACAGGAACGCATTCTTTATCGGAGTGATTGGCAACTTGGTTATCCGGCGTCCTCGCCCTCCGGCGCTCGCATTGCCATCATCGAGGGGGTCGCGAGCGATCGACTGGTTGTCGCCGGCGACCTGCTGGTCATTGACGCCGCGGACGGCGGGGTGGCGCGCGTTTTGACGGGAGGCGTCGACGTGAACCTCGCCGTCTGGCTCGACGAAGACCGTCTTCTCTTTGCCGGCTTACGGGGCTTGAACAGCGTCGTCGGCGAGTGGAACGCCGCGACCGGCGAGACCCGCGAGCTGTGGGAGACGGACGAGAGCCTGAGCCCGCGCTTCACACCCGCCGTGACGCCGGCCTCTGACGGCTTTCTGGCGGTGCGCGAGAGCCACACGCGGTATCCGGAGCTCGCGCTCGTCTCGCACGGTCAAGCGCGCACCATCCATTCATTCGAGCATGCCGGCGTTCCTGAGATACGCGCCATGTCCGGCCGAGAGGAGGCCGTGCGCTGGCGGGCACCCGATGGACTGGAGATCGAGGGGCTACTGGTGCGGCCCGACGGACCGGGCCCGTATCCTCTGATCGTCCTCGTTCATGGTGGACCGGTCGGGGCCATTCAAACCGCCTTTCCCAGCCAGGCTCGCCCCTCCCTCATCTCCCTTTTCGTCGCGCGCGGCTACGCCGTTCTTCGCTCCAATCCCCGCGGCAGCACCGGCCGCGGACAGGACTTCGCGCGTGCCGTTTACGGGGACATGGGCGGGGCGGACACCGACGACATTTTGAGCGGGGTCGATGCCATGGTCGAGCGGGGCATCGCCGACCCGGAACGCCTCGGCGTCATGGGCGGCAGCTACGGCGGATTCATGACGAGCTGGCTCGTCACGCGGACCGATCGCTTCGCCGCTGCCGTCTCGATGGCGCCGGTCAACGATTGGTTCACCTTCCACTGGACCAGCAACATCCCGTATTTCGACGAGATCTTCCTGCAAGACAGCCCGTACAACCCCACCGGCCGGTACTACGAGCGCAGCCCCGTCTTCTTTGCCGACCGCGTGCGGACGCCTACTTTACACACGGCGGGTGGACACGACCTCGCCTGCCCGCCCTCGCAAGCCCAGGAGTTCCACCAAGCGCTCCTCGAGAACGGTGTGCACTCGGAGCTGGTGGTCTACCCCGAAGAGGGGCACGGCGTGCGCAAGATGCCGGCCGCCCTCGATCTGACCACGCGCGTCGTGGGTTGGTTTGAGGAGCATATGCCGGCCACGGCGAACGAGCCGGCGACGGCAGCCACGAAATAGCAGCGGGGCCGGCCCCAGCGGACCGGCCCCGTCACTGGCGCTTCGGTTTAGCGGCTGTAGTACTCGACGATGCGCTGCGGCTGGATGTACGGCTCGACATCCTGCGGCTGCGGGGTGCCCGTCACCCGGCCTTCCGTCCCGGCACGGGTCAGCCAGCTGGGAGGCGGCGGATTGCCGGCGATCGCTTCCTGGACGTCGGGTATCTGCTGCGCCTTGGGACCCAGGGTGATGGTGTCACCCGGCTTGACCTCATACGACGGGATGCTGACCTTGCGGCCGTTCACCAGGACGTGGCCATGGTTGACCATCTGGCGCGCCATGGGACGCGTGGGGGCGAAGCCCAGGCGATAGACGGCGTTGTCGAGGCGGCGCTCCAGCAGGCCCATCATGGCCTCACCGGTTCGGCCTGGCAGGCGCAGGGCTCGCTCGTAGGCGCGGCGGAACTGCCGCTCATTGGCACCGTAGGTCAGACGCGCCTTCTGCTTCTCACGGAGCTGCAGGGAATACTCGGAGGGCTTGCGCGCCCGGCGGCGTCCGTGCTGTCCCGGCGGGACCTCGAGGCGCTTGTTGAGTCCCGCGGAGCGGGTCCCGAAAAGGTTGACGCCGTAGCGCCGCATGACCTTCCACTTGGGGCCATGGATAGCCATTCAATGATCTCCTTGATCCGTCAAAACGATACGTCTCGTCGCGTGAAGAGCCGGCCCCACATTACGTGCGGGCCGGCGTGCTGTCCAAGGATACCGCCTCTTTGCCGGAATCGTCAAAGGCCGGGCATGACGTCCGTGGTGAACTCGTGCACGCGTGGCCAGCCCTCGCCGGGCCATCCGACCACGACATAGGAGAAGCCGGCTTCCTTGAGACCAAGGACCCGCTCCCGCACCTCGTCCCAGGGCTCAGAGATGCCGATGCTGCTGGCACGCATGATCGACGCCGGATCCCGTCCCGCCGCCCGTGCCGCCTCGTCCAGTTGCTCCGATTTCTTGATCAACTCATCCACCGGGCCGCCGTCGTGCCACACATCGGCCAGTTCCCCCGCCAGTTTGATCATCTTCGGCCCGCTGGCACCCACCCAGATCGGTGGCGTGGGCTGCTGCACCGGACGCGGACGGTAGGTGGCATTGGCCAGCCGGTAGTACGTGCCCTCGAAGTTGGCCTCGTCCTGCGTCATGAGGGCGCGCATGACGCGGATCGCCTCGCCGAGGCGCTGGATCCGCTCACCGGTCGGTGGAAATGGGATCCCGAGCGCCTCATGCTCCTCCACATCCCAGGCGGCGCCGAGCGCCAGCTCCAGACGCCCGTGGGAGATGTGATCGATAGTGACCGCCTGCGACGCCAGGACGGCGGGATGGCGGTAGGTGATACCGGTGACGAGGATTCCGAGCCGGATGCGGCTGGTGACTGCGGCCAGCGCCGCCAGGATCGAGTACGCCTCGTAGGCCGGGCCCTTGGGGTCGCCGAAGAAGACGTGAAAGTGATCGAATCCCCACACACCGTTGTAGCCGTTGTCCTCGGCGAAGCGGGTGCGTCGGACGATCTCCTCCCAGGTCAGCTGCTGCTGCGCGATGTCCAGACCGAATTTCATGTTTCCCCTCCCAGGCCATCCTACAGGTCAATGGTTTAGGAGTTGAGGTGGACCTTACCTGCCCGGCCAGGTAGAAGGGCGAGCTGGCATGGGCTCATGACTAATCGGCCCTCGACGCCGGTCGCGCCATCGCGTGGCCCCTCCACCCCGTCGGGTTCCCTGGGGTGCGGTAGGGGCCGGCTCCCGCCGCGCCCGCCCCGACGATCCCCTCACGGCGCACACGGTTATTGGCATCATGACGATATGCCGGGCCGGCTCCTGCCGTGTCCTCCCCGACGATCGTCTCATCCCGACACCATCATTGCCTTCCCAACGACAGGCCGTCGGGGCCACCTCCTGCCTCGCCTGTCCCAACGATCGTCTCACGGCGCCACAACCATTGACATCACGACAACACGTCGTAGGGGCCGGCTCCTGCCGTGCCCGCCCTGGCCGGTCGTGCCCTCATGGTGGGATTGGCAGACAGGCGGAAGACAGACGGCGGGAATCCTCGAGAGGGAGTGGCACGAGGGAGAAGGCGGGCACGGCAGGAGCCGGCCCCTACCAGGCAGGGTGGTCCCTCTGATGGCAAGACGCCACGAGGCGGCCATGACCAGAGGATGGTGAACCCTCTGATGCCAAGACGGCAGGAGCCGATTCCGACCATCGGATGGTGACCCCTCTGATGCCACTACCGCAGGAGGCAGTCCCGATAGGTGGATGATGGCGCGTCTGCACGCCCATGCGGCAGGAGTCGGTCCCGACCAGGCATGGTGGCCTATCCGACCCGGCACGGCAGGAGGCGGCCCCTACCGCCGTTGCATTGCGAATCATTCACGCGCCCTGCTTGCCGGGCGGCTCGCTCTTGTGTCTACCCGCCGCTGTTCACCGGGCCGGCCCCCCGAGTGCCTCCGTCAGCAGCGCAAACACGTCAGCCCGCGCCGCCGTTGCCAGGCCGATGACACCATCGCCGGCGCCGTAATAGAGGTAATAGCTCTCGCCGATCTCCACCAATCCCTCGCCGAACACCACGTTTCCGACCGGGCCATGCATTTCATAGGGGGCTTCGGGGACGAAGATCGGCTCGGGATGACGGTAGAGGACCTTCCACGGCTCACCGGCATCAAGGACGGCCAGTCCCATGCGGTACATGCGCTCGTTGTTCGGCAGCCGCAGGTACTCGTTGGCGTGGTACAGCAAAAGCCAGCCCCAGGGGATGCGTAGCGGGGGCGGACCCGCCCCAATCCTCTCCGCTTCCCAGGTGCCGGGAACCGGCGCCATGACCTCTTTCGGCTCCGACCACGTGTGCAGGTCTTCCGAGGTCAGATACTGGATGCTGGGAAATTCACGGATGAGCAGGGCATAGCGTCCGGCGAACTTTTCGGGAAACAACACCGAGTCTTTGGAGTCGGTGTCGGGGAGGATCGTGGCGATCACATCCATTCCCTGGAAGTCGCGCGTGACGCCGAGGACGGAACGCACGCGGAAAGGGGCGGTTTCCCAGGCGAGCTTGGGTGTCGTCGCCGGAGCGGTACAGGCCTTGGTGTAGGTCACGTAGTAGTCGCTGCCGAGCGGCGTGAGCCGAGGATCCTCCACACCGAGGCGTGCCGTCGGATCGTCGATGGGCGCCTCGTAGAACGGGTACGGGTCAGGCCGCTCGAAATGGACGCCGTCCCCACTCCAGGCCAGTCCAAAACGCGAGATGCCGTCGGTGCCGACCGCCCGATAGACCATCGCCACCCGACCGTCATAGAGCGCCGTGCCCGGATTGAGGACGGCACGCGACTCCCACCACCGATCGTTCGGGGTCAGGATCGGGTTGTCAGAGGAGCGCCGGAACAGCACTTTCGATTGTACGGTGGGTTCGCGCCAACGGGCCCCGTCACTAGATCCCTTCCAGCAGACGTCCATGGTACCTCTGGTAGAGGTACGAGCTGGCCAGGAGGATAACGCCGAGGCCGACGAAAGAGACGCTGCGGTAGGCCGGGCTCAGGAAGGACAGGTCGTAGCCCACGATCTTGAGCATGATGGCGCCGAGGAGCGCGATGGCACCCAGGCGCATCCAGCGCACGCGGCGCCAGAAGCCGGCAATGAGGAGGCCGATGGCGTACAGCAACCAGACGACCGAGTAGGTGAGCTGCTCAAGATTCTGCAGGGTCTGGAGGCTAGCACCGGATGCCGTGCTGACCTGATGGTTGAAGATGTCACGCGTCTGACAGCTGACCAGTTCCAGCCCGAGGAGGACCGTCGAGGCCTGCAGGGCGAGGATGACGGCGTCGACCCACGGGTACGCGTGCAGCGCCCCTCGCAGCATACGTGACTGTGTGTACAGCCCGACCATCAAAGCGAGGACCACGAGCGGCCGCAGGCTGAGCGCCAACCCCAGCCAGTCGGTGGGCACGAAGAAGAGAGCGGCGACCGCTCCGCCCGCCGTCGCCGCGCCCAGTGACCCGAGGCCAATGAGCAGGACGGACAGGGCGCGGCTGCGAATCCCGTGGCGCACCAGCGGGAAAGAGTAGAGCAGCCACACCGCCGACAGCGTCATCAGCTCGACGAAGTAGCCCGATGTGCCGCCGGACTCCGCGTACATGCCGGTGGCATGCCGGAAGTAGTCGTGAATCTCGGCCGAGACCAGCTCGAAGCCAAACAGCAGGATGACGGCCTGGTACGCGGTGATGGCGGTATCGATCCAGGGATAGGCGTCGCGCGCGCTCGTCAGGAGCCTCCGCACGAGGATGAGGCCGCCGAGCAGCAGGACGACGAACAGCACCCGATGGTTCACGATCGGCGTGAAACGCTCGATCGGTTGGTAGAGGAAGCCGGCGCCGGCGCCGAGTCCCGCAGCCAGCGCGGCGGCGGCCAGACCGACCGACAGGAAGGAGAAGACACGCCTGCGCAGGCCGGCGACGACGAAGGGGAGCCCGAAAACCATCCAGACGGTGGCGACAAACAGGGAGCGTATCTGCTCCAGCCCGAAACGGGTGAGCGGTCCGGTTCCCAGCATCTGGCGGCGGAAGACGTCGTTGGTCTCCACCGTCAGCAGCACGAAGAGTAAGGCACACCACGCGTACTGGAAGCCCGTCACGAACGCGCCCGCCTTCCGGTGAGGCAAGCGGTGCAGCAATTGGGAGCCGGCGATGAGCGAGCCGGCAAGCACCAGGAAGGCCAGGGCGCGTTCGTTGAGGAGGGGCAAGAAATTGCCGGCAGGCTGGGCCAGAGCACCCGGCGTGCCGAGGAGGGTCACGATCGCGATGCCGTAGAGCCAGACGGCCGGCCACCAGGCGTACCACAGCTTCCAGCGGACGCCGGCCGCCAGCAGGACAAGCGCTTCCACTGACCAGAGCATCGGCACCAGAAAGCCGGAGGTGAGGAGCGGAGTCGCCACCACGGCGAGGATGATGGCGGTCAGCACATAGCGCGCATCCAGCCGGTCCGCCGTAAGGCGGCGCTTGCCGAAGAGAATCGCGGCCAGGTGGACGGTCCCCAGTGCCAGGCAGAAGAGGCCCATCCGCGATCCGTTGGCGATGAGAGGCGCCATGCCCCCGAGATACACGGCCGCGTTGGCGCTGCCGAGGACGTGCCGGAGACCGGCACACGTGGTCCGACGCGTCACGATGCGCCACACGTCGGAGGCAAAGAACAGGATCCAGAAGAGACTGAGAGCGATGGCCGCGGTGAGCGTCGGGACGGACTCACCCTGCTGTACATACCAACCGAAGTAGATGACGTAGGTCGCGGCCATGGCGAGCGGCTCGAGGACGAACCAATCATCGCGCCGCGCCACGATCCCCAGCATGCCGGCCACCAGCAGGCAGACATACCCGATCACGCCCGCCTCATCGCTGGTCGAGAGGCCCAGCAAGGGCACCGTCGCGAAACCGCCCATCCAGGCGAGAACCGCCACGGCCAGCGAGTTGTAATACAGTGCCTGAGCGAAGGCAAGCGCGGTCACCGCACCCATGGCAACGAGGGCCACCGGCGTCGGGATCAGGTGATACAGGGTCGAAGCCGCGTAGAGCGAGAGATACAGCGTGGCCAGGCCGGCGCCGACCAAACCCTGAGCGAAGATGGGAAGCGCCTTGCGGTAGGTGCGGCGCGCCCCCTCCAGCAGCGACAGACCGACAGCGAGTCCGATGCCGACGCGAATCGGCTCCGAGATCCAGTTGTTATCGATGGCGTACTTGAGGAAAAACGCCATGCCTAGAATCAGGGCGACCGCGCCGATGCGGTTCAGCCAGCGCCCGCCAATCAGTGCCTCCCATTCGTCGGTGCCGGTAATCCGCTCCATCACGGGCCGTAACACCGGCTTGGCCGGCTCCGCCGGCGGCAGAGTCGGGGCCGGCGCGAGGAGACCGATCGGATCGGCCGGCCCGGCGGCTGCGACGACGGCGGCTGCCACCGCGGTCAGGGACGGCGCCGGTACGGGTGCCGGCGCGGCAACGGGAGCTGGAGCAGGCTTGGCGACCGGCTCTCCGGCCGCCGGAGGGACGCCGGCAGCGGACGGCACACGCGACTCAACGGGAGTCTGCCCGCGCAGCCGCGCCACGTCCTTTTCAAGTGTCTCGACGCGACTCTTCAGATGGGAGGCATTGCCGATGGCATTGAAGGCGAGGATAACGGAAACCGCGCTGCAGAGTCCGACGATCAGGTCCATGATGCGCTCCTCCCAGGAGGCAGCCGAGCCGTCCTGTGTGACCAGCCTACTCCTGCCGTGAAGAGGGCACATCGGGGGAAACCCCGACCCAATCCTCAGTGTTTTCCCGGAGACGGCGGCCGCCTCGTATGCTGGGAGCGATGAATGCCTCTATCGCCATCCCACGTGAGGAATTTGAGGCACGCGCTGAGCGGCTGCGCCGGCACCTGCAGGAGCGGTCGCTATCCGGCGCCGTTCTCTTCGACAACTATTACGTCCACTACCTGACCGGCTTCGCCTTTATTCCGACGGAACGTCCCGTCGCGTTTGTCATGAGTGCGGGCGGAGACAAGGCGCTCTTTGTGCCGCGGCTGGAGGTCGAACATGCCCGCAGCCAGACGGGTTTCGAGCGCGTCGATCACTACCGTGAGTATCCCTCCCATCCCCATCCCTTAGAGGTGCTGGCTGGAACGCTCCGCGACATGGACATCACGGGGCATATTGGGGTGGACACCGACGGGTATCCCTGGATCCTCGGCTACCGCGGCCCGGATCTCTCGGCCGTCACCGGCTCCTCCGTCCAGCGTATCGCCGCCACCATCGAAGATTCGATGGCAATCAAGAGCGATCGTGAGCTGGCCCTGATTCGTGAGAGCGCGCGGTGGGGCAACCTCGCGCACCGCCTGCTGCAGCGGTACACGGCACCCGGCGAGACGGAGACGGAGGTCAGCCGGCGGGCGACCAATGAAGCGACGCTGGCCATGCTGGACACGCTCGGTCCTCTCTATCGTGCCCAGAGCGCCTTCAGTGACGGCGCCGGAGCCGGGTACCGGGGACAGATCGGACGCAACGGAGCGATCCCGCACGCGCTGGCCAACAACATCGTGTTTCAGGAAGGGGACGTGTTGGTAACGGGCGCTTCCGCGCCGGTCTGGGGCTACAACTCGGAACTGGAGCGCACCATGATCATCGGCCGGCCGACGCCGGAGCAGCGGCGAATGTTCGACCACATGGTGGCCCTGCAGGACACGGCCTTCGAGCATCTTCGTCCCGGGAACCGGGCCTGCGATGTGGATCAGGCGGTCCGTGCCTACTACGAGCAGCATGACCTCATGCCGTACTGGAAGCATCACACGGGGCATGCCATCGGGCTGCGTTACCACGAAGGGCCATTCCTCGATATCGGTGACGAGACGGTGCTGCAACCCGGTATGGTCTTCACCGTCGAACCAGGTCTCTATGCGCCCGACCTGGGCGGCTTTCGCCACTCCGACACCGTCGCCATCACCGACGACGGCATCGAGATGATCACGTACTACCCGCGGGATCTGGAGAGCCTGACCATCCCCGCCTGACTGCTCAGGCGCTTTCCCCCGACGTTTCGAGTCGAGCTGCGGCGACCGCTTCCGCCTCTGGCCTGCTTCCCGGATGGCCGGTCAAAGCCTCCAGGAAATCCTCGCGGGCCAGGGTGTAGAGGACGAGATCGGTGAGAGCGGTGATGGTCGCCGTTCGGGGCACGGCCCGCAGTAGCGCGATTTCGCCAAAGAAGTCCCCAGGACCAAGCGTGCGACGCTCCGCCCCCGCCACCGCGACTCGAACGTCCCCACGCTCAATGATGTAGAAGAGGTCGCCGCGCTCGCCCTCCCTGATGACGGTGGTCCCGGCGGCCACCGCGATCGGCATGAGGTTCATCGCCAGCTGTTCGGCGAGGAGCGCCGAGAGCGGGGCGAAGAAGGGAATACCACGAATGACATCCAGCGCTTGCGATGGCACCGCCCCCATGGCATCGCAGCCCCGCAGCGGACGCCAGAGGAGAAAGAGAGCCACCGGCAGGATGGCTCCAAAGGCCACAAACGTCCAGCGTGCGCCGAGCACGGCATAGAACCCGGGCACCACGAGGCTACCGGCAGCCATGGCCGCCATGGCAAGGCCCTCCAGAACACCGAGAGCACGGGCCAGCAGCCGCCGCGGCACGACGCGCTGCAAGAGCGTGCGCCCCGACACATCCACCAACGGCCGGCCGGCCCCGGCCAGTCCCACGAGAAAGGGAGCAAGCGCTGGAAGGATGGGCGCCGCGACACCTGCCAGCCCAATCCCCCAGCCGGCAGTGCCGGTGACCAGCGAGGGCAGCAGGGAGCGCCGGCTGACGATCCCTGTCATGCCCGCAACGGCGGCCAACCCTCCCAGTCCGTAGGCAGCATTCATCAGGCCGACGCCGGGACCTCCCAGGTGGAGGAATTGGAAGGCAAGAACCACGAACAGGACATCGATTGATCCCTGCAGGAAAAAGTGGGCGGTCAGGAACGAGACGACGGCGCGTGGACGCGGCTCTCCGGTGACGGCGCGCAGTCCCCCGAGGAGAGCTCCGCCCGTTTGAACCGCATCGTCGCGGGGTGGAGCGCTCCCGGGAACGTCGACGCGGGCCGTGAGCGCGACGGAGAAGAGAAGCACCCCAGCCATGACGAGAAAGACGGCACCAGGCTGGACGGCGGCAAGCAAGGCACCGGTGAGCAGGGGACCGGCGAAGATGCTGACGCCTTCGATCCACCCCGAGACCACATTGGCCGCGGTCAGCTCTTCGACGGTGTGAGAAAGGGACGGCAGGAGCGCTCCCTGCACGGGACGTGTCAGGGTGACGGTGACCGCGGCCAGCGCCGCTACCGCGTAGGCAAGGGGCAGCGGAGGGTGACTCAACAGCACGACACCGGCGAGGGCATTGGTCAATAACTGCGCCACATAGCCCACCATCAGGACGCGATCACGCCGGTACCGGTCGCCCAGGGTCGCGGCGACGGGCGCAAACAGGGCCGAGGGAACCAGCTGGATGGCGGCAACGACGCCGGTCGCCAGCACGCCTCCCACACGGTAGGCGAACACGGCCATCGCGATCCAGACGCCCCACTCGGCCACGTTGAAGCCGATGAAAGCGAGCTCGACGCGCCGCAGATTGGGCTCCCGGAGGACTGACCGCCAGATCTGGAGAGACGGCTGCAGACGTCTCAGCACGGAGAATCTCGCTCTCAGGTCAGCTGCGTCGCGGAGCGACGTAGCGTCAGCCCGACGCGCGGGTGTCGCGAAGGCCGGCGACGGCGCCGTGGGAGACACATGGTGACGTCATAGTTGGGCAACAGCCCTGATCTCGTCTACCTCGGGTAAAACTCGCCGCCACGACAGTTTCCCGGCGGGAGAAGCGAAGAGGCATCCGTCGCTGGTAACGGCGAAGAGGTCGTCACCCACGGTCGCGAAGCGCTCGACCATGCGGCGGGGCCAGGGGAGATCGAGCCCATCGGAGGCGAGTTGCCAGGTGCGTCCACCGTCGTGCGTCTCCTCGATCCGTCCGTTGACACTGACGTCGTCGGCCGGACCGAGAACAATATGGTCCGGATTCCCGGGGTCGATCCACGCGGCTCGACAGTAGGAGCCCGCGTGGGAGACCTGCCAGGTGTCTCCCCCGTCGCCGGAGCGGAAGAGGCCGCCCGCGGTGACGGCAAAGACGAGATCGGGCGAGGAAGGATGGACCTCGATCGAGTGCACATCGGGATGGACCATCCCCTCCGGCGGGATGTCGAACGACGGCTTTCCGCTGCTGCCGCCCGCCAGGCGCCACGACACACCTCGATCGTCCGAGCGCAGGACACCACCCACTTCCACCGCGGCGTAGCCGCGCCGGCCGTGAAAGGCGAAGCCACGGACGCAGCCCGCTTCCGGTGAGTACGGCAGGAACCAGTGAAATCGGTCCCGCAGGTCCGCGACCTCCGGAGCGTTCTGCCACCGGCCGGCGTCTGAGTGAAAGATGCCTGCCGGCTCGGTTCCGGCGAAGACCCGTCCGTTCTGGTGTCCCAGCCAGCGCACGTATGGGATCGACAGGCCGTCGCTTTCTCGGTCCCAATTCTGTCCGCCGGCACAGCGGAAGACGCCCTCACGGGCACCCAGAATCAGGTCGCCGTCATGCCGGAGAATGCTGGTCAGCGGGATATCGGTCGAGGAGCGCTCGGTGATCACCCAACCGTGCTCAGTGCGAGCGGCTCGAATCAGACCCTTTCCCGTCGCGAGAGCTATCTCATCCATCGCATGCCTCTCGTTGGATCCGCGGCGTGGATCCCCTCCGGCGTCCGGCCCAATTCCGCCGGAGACGCCGTCCAATCCCGCCATACAATCGGTTGACGATACGACAAGGATACGACGATGACGCTACAGAATCGAACGCGCCTCGAGCGCGACACCATGGGCGAGATGGAGGTGCCGGCCGACGCGTACTACGGAGCGCAGACGCAGCGGGCCATCCAGAACTTCCCGATCAGCGATCTCCGCTTCCCACGGCGCTTCATCGAGGCCCTCGGTCTCATTAAAGGCGCGGCGGCCGAAGTCAACATGAATCTGGGCTTGCTGGATCGGCAGAAAGGCGACGCCATTGTGCAGGCGGCGCGCGAGGTCGTGGACGGGACGCTTGACGCCCCGTTTCCACTCGACATCTTCCAGACGGGATCCGGCACCTCGACCAATACCAACGCCAACGAGGTCATTGCCCACCGTGCCAACGAGCTCCTGGGGGTGCCGCTCGGGCAGAAGGGACCGGTCCATCCCAACGACGACGTCAACAAGGGTCAATCCTCCAACGACGTCATCCCAACGGCGATTCACCTGTCGGGCCTGCTGGCCATGACCGGCGAGCTGCTCCCCGCTCTTGAAGTGCTGCGCGAGGCCTTGCAGGAGAAGTCACAGCAGCTCTGGCCCGTCATCAAAACGGGGCGCACCCATCTGCAGGACGCCACGCCGATTCGGCTGGGACAGGTCTTTCTCGGCTATGCAGGACAGATCGAGCGCGCCATCCAGAGGGTGCAGACCGCTCAGGGGGAACTGGCGGAACTGGCGCTCGGGGGAACGGCCGTCGGCACCGGCATCAACACCCATCCCGACTTCGCCCGCCGCGTCGTCGAGCGCGTTTCGGGTGAGATCGGGATTCCTCTACACGAAACCACCAACCACTTCCAGGCGCAGAGCACCATCGACAACGTCGTCGCCGCACACGGAGAACTGAAAACGGTCGCCGTGAGCCTTATCAAGATCGCCAACGACATCCGCTGGATGGGGTCCGGTCCGCGGGCCGGCATCGGAGAGATCACGGTTCCGGAGTTGCAGCCGGGCAGCTCGATCATGCCGGGAAAGGTCAATCCGGTCATCGCCGAGTCGGCGATTATGGCGGCCTTTCAGGTCGTCGGCAACGACGCGACCATCACCCTGGCCGGGCAATCCGGCAACTTCGAGCTGAACGTCGCGCTGCCCATCGTCGCCTATGATCTCCTGCAATCCATCCATCTACTGGCGGCGAGCAGCCGGAATCTTGCCGAGAAGATGGTGCGCGGCATCGACGCCACGGGACGTGGTCCGGAGATGGTCGAAAAGGGCCTGATGCTGGCGACGGCGCTTGCCCCGGAAATCGGCTACGACCAGGCGGCAGCCATAGCCAAGGAAGCGGCCGCCACCGGGCGGACCATCCGTGAGGTCGCCCGTGAGCGGACCGACCTGAGCGACGAGCAACTGGACCAGATCCTCGATCCGGAAGCCATGGTCGAGCCGGGCAAGACGGTCGCCGGAGCCGGCGGGTAAGCAAGAAATAGAGGGTCGGGGCGCTGCGGACGTGAGCCTGCGGCGCCCCGGCCTTCAGCTCGCCTGCTACGAGCGATCGTCGTCGTTCCGGTCGTTGATGGTGTTTTTGACGTCACCAACCTTCTGCTCGGCCTGTCCCTTGCCCTGCTCGGCCATGCCCTTGACCTGTTCGCTCGTATCGTCGGTCACATCGCCGTATGCCTCGCGGGCCTTGCCTTTCACCTCGTCGACGGTGCCCTGAGTCTTGTCTTCCATCATAAACTCCTTTGCGGTATGCACTGTTCTATATGGGCAAGACTCATACCGTGCCGGCGGAGTCCATCGGCCGGATCTCTGACGCCGGAGCGGCCGCGCGGGGACCGCGCAGCGGAGCACTGTCCCGCCGCCGGCGCGTGGACGCCGAGGAGAATCCGAAGTATTCGGCTTGGTATAGGCACCTTGTCAGGGTCTAGTGTGAAGGGAACGTCTCCTCCGGAGTCTTGTATGCGTCTCGGCCGTCTCCTACCCTGCCTCCTCCTCACCGGCATCGCATTTCTGACCCCGGCACACGCCTCGCCGGCCCCCCTCCGCATCGGCGCCGTTTTCCCCTGGCAATCGATGGGCATGCCGGCGCAGGAAGAGTATCGCGGGGTGCAGATCGCGGCCAATCTGGTGAACGCGGCCGGTGGGATAGACGGCCGGCGCATCGTGCTGGTCAGGCGTGAAATGGACTCCCCGGTGCAGGCGATGCCGGCCATGCAGGCGTTCCGCGCCCAGGGAATCGCCGCCGTCGTCGGCGCTTTCTCCTCCGCCCTCTCGATCCCGGCCGGGGCGGCAGCGGGGCAGGAAGGACTTGTCTACTGGGAAGCCGGTGCCGAGGCCGATCGGTTGACCGGCCAGGGCTATCGCACCGTCTTCCGCGTCGGCGCCAGCGGCGCCAACCTCGGCGCCAACTCGGCCACCTTCGCCGCCACGCAGCTTGCCTCACGCCTGCACCGACCCGCGTCGGCGCTGCGGGTCGCCGTCGTCAACGCCGACGACGACTACGCACGCTCCGTTGCTGACGCCGCCCTCGCCGTCGCCCGGCGCTCCGGTATGCACATCGTTGTGCATTCTGTCTACAGCTTGTATGCGCCGCGCTGGACGCCGATCATGGCGCGCCTGCGCCGGGTACATCCGGACATCATCATCCTCGCCTCGCATGTGGCGGATGGGGTCGCCTTCCGCCGCGCCATGTTGCGCGCGCATGTCCACACCGGCGCTCTCATCGGCTCGACGATGGCGGAATGTGGACCCGATTTTGGCAGGATGCTGGGCTCGGAAGCCATCGGCGTCTTTGCCTCCGATCGGCCCAGTCCGATGGGCGGCTTCAATCCCCTCACCCTCCATGGATCCGGGCGGGCGCTGTACGAGCGTCTGGTCCGGGCCGGGGGCGGGATGCCGTCCGAAGAGGCTCTCTCAGGCTTCAGCGCCGGCTGGGTCCTCTTCCACTATGTGCTACCGCGCGCTCGCGGCCTGACGCCGCGTGCTATTGCCGCAGCGGCACGCTCCCTCAACCTTGCCGCCGGCACACTCCCGAATGGGGCCGGCGTCCGCTTCGCGGCCGACCGTGCCCATCTCGGGCAGAACACGCGGGCGACGTCGGTCATCTGGCAGTGGCAGGCCGTCAGGCACAGCGTGGTGGTGTGGCCGGCCGTGTATGCCACCGGCCGCATCAGATTCGTTCCCCTGGCGCGATGACGGCAGCCGCTGTCCGACCTCCATTGCTGCTGGCCGGACTGGCCGGGGCTACGTTGATTCGTGTGGGACTGGGAGCGCAGCAACTCTCCGGCGTCCTCCCTTTCATCGCGATCCTGCTGGCCCTGGTGGCGACCGCCGGCATGCGGCGGCCGGACCTCCGCCTCCGTCCCATCGGGATGGGACTGGCGGGTGCCGCCGTTCTCATCGCCTTCCCGGTCCTGCACGGCGGCCCGCTGCTGGTGCACCCGGAGTCCACCTTTCCGCTCTGGATGACTCTCATCACGGCCGGTTCCCTTGCCGAGGAGATGTTTTTTCGCGGCGCTCTCTTTTCCGCCGTCGAGTCCCACGCCGGCACCCTGGCGGCGGTCACCGTCAGCAGCGTCGCTTTCGCCCTGCTGCACGTTCCCCTCTACGGCTGGGGGGCCGTCCCCCTCGATCTGGCGGTCGGGGTGTGGCTCGGAGGGCTGCGTGCCGTCTCCGGCTCGGTGACCGCCCCGGCGATTGCTCACGTCATGGCTGATATAGCGACCTGGTGGGTGCCGTGAGGTATCTGTTTGCCGGATTAGCCGGCCTCGCCCTCGTCTGGCTGGTTGCGCCGCCCCTTACTCCGCCTCTATTCGATACTGTCAATATAAAGGTTCCACCGTATCGGTACCTGCAGCCGCCACCGGGTGTTCCCAACACGCCGCCTCCGACGAGCGGGCGGTTTACGGACGCGGTCAGCAACGGGCAAACGGTGGAGGCGTACGTCACCACGACAGAGTCACCGGCGCAGGCTATTCTCGCGCTCGGCACCGGCGCCTTGAACGTCCCCAAAGGCATAAAGAACGTCATCGTCACCATCCGTCCCGTCCGGCCGCCCTACTCGCTGTCACCGGGCCTCCTGGATGGCAATGTCTATCTGCTCGCCGCGCGGACGCCCACGGGGCAACCCGTCGACCTGGTCCCCGGCGCGACGGCGCGCATCCTGCTCCGCAAGACCGGCGCCGAAGCGACAGCGGTGATCGAGCACGGCGTCGCCGGGCACTGGGTCCAGCGTCCAACCGCCGCCTTTGTGAACGCCGGGTATCTGACGACGTCGATTACGCAACTCGGGTACTACGCGCTCGTGCTACCGAGTGCGGCGACGCCCCAGGGCCCCAACAAGCTCCTCATCATCGCCGGTGTTGTCGTGGTAATTCTGGTGATCGGCGCCCTCCTCGCCCTGCGCTCCCTGCGGCGTCCGCCGGTGGCGGCATAGGGTACGGGCGCGGTGTCAAGGTGATACGGGGCGCGTACTAAAGGGTATGGAAGGCCATCGTCTGCAGACGCTCGGCATGGTGCTGCTGAGCGTTGTCCTCGCGGGGTGTCAGGCAGATGCTGCGTCCCGGGGAACACAGCCGGCCGGCAGCTGGCACCACCTTGGCCTGGACGGACAAATCGTCCATGCCGTCATTCCCGAGCGCGGCGGCAGTTTACTGGCTGCTGCCGGCCCCGGCGTCTTCAGACGCTCGGCGACGGGGTCCTGGACCCTTCTGCTCAGGGCGCCGACCGTCTGGTCGGTGGCCGCGGCCCGCGATGATCGGATGATCGTCGCCGGCGACAACCAGGGCTATGTGCATGTCAGCGGCGATGGCGGCGCGACCTGGAGGCAACAGTTGGTGAGTGCGGCCGGCGTCTACGCCGTGACCATTCAGCCGGGACATCCGAACGTGCTCCTGGCTGCCGGCGGCGGCATCTACCGCAGCGCCAACTTCGGCCGCACCTGGCGGCGCGTCCACGGGATCGGCAGCGCCGCTGCCGATGCCTTCGCCTGGGCACCCGGCAACCGGCGAACGGTGTGGGCAGGCAGCGTGGCCACGGGATCCGGTGGCAGCGTCGGCATCTTCGTGAGTCACGACGCCGGCTTCGCGTGGCGACCTCTGACCCCGCCCCTCCCAAGTCCCAATGGCGTGATGTCGCTGCATGCCGATCCCGGATCGCTGATAGCCGGCACGATGGGATTCGGCGCGTGGCGATTCGTCCACAGGCATTGGCTTGCCCCGTCTCCAGCCATGGCGCCGCGCACCAACCACATCGCCGGCCTGGCGGCAGTGCCCGGACGGCCGGCTTTCCTGCTCGCCGGCAGCCTGACCCACGGGGTGTACATCACCAGGGACGGCGGGAGGCACTGGAGCGTGTGGAACGGCGGACTATCGCCCGCCGACGCGCGCATCGTCCTGGCGGTCGCAGTGGCGCCTGATACTCACACGGTCTATGCCGGCACCGCGCACGGGCTATACACCGCACGCCTGCCGGTCACCACGCGCTAGACCCCGGTTCCCGGGTAGACTACGGTCGAGATGATTCGATCCCGTACTCAGGGCCCCTACCCGGCAGGCCGTTTCGGTGTTCCCGCACTGGTGCGGCGTCCCGGCTTTGCCGCCTGGTATCTCAACGTCCTCGCGTTCACCCTCGTCGCGGCCGGCGGCGAGTGGGTCACCCACCAGATCGCCTATCTGATTGCCTACGGCTCCCGGTTCGGGAGTGTCATGGCGTCTACCCCGCACCGGTACTACATGGGGCCGCTCGGAGATTTCGTGCTCTTCGGCATCGTCGCCCTCCTCGTCCTGACCGCGGTCCTGGTGCGGATGGATGCCTGGCGGGAGCAACGGCTGCGCAGGCTTCTGCCGGAGCGCGTCCAGCGACTGATTCCGGCGCCGGCGCCGGCTCTTTCCCGGCGTGCCCTCTTGACGACCGCCCTGGCTCTCGTCCTGGTCCAGGTTGCACTCTACGTCGTCCAGGAGAATCTGGAAATCGCCGCCGTCGGCGGCACGACGACCGGTCTGAGCGTCGTTCTAGGTGGCCACGCTTTCGTCCTCGCCCTTCATGCCGCGTTCGCACTGGGTGGGTCGCTCGTTCTGTGGACTCTCGCTTCCCTGCTGTCCAGCTCACGTCTGGTCCGCGAGTTCGTGGCGGCGCTCGTGCGCGTATTCGGACTTCGCGCCGAAACGGTCGTGCGGCCCGTCGCTTTCGATCGTCCGGCGTTGCAGCCGGCCACATGCGCCGGTCGTCTCGGTTCGCGCGCGCCTCCTCGCTAGACAGGCGCGCCTCGCGTCCCGGCATGAGGCATGCGCCCGCCGCGCGCACCACCGCCACGGCCTCGACCGCCGTGTGATACCAGGAATCCGGGCTGATAGACCGCCCGATTCGATCCATCCCTATAACAACCGGAGTGCGACTGGACGAGCCGCACTGCTGATCCCTGAGACTGGACCCATGACACGTTCTCTACTTGCCGTCGCCTGTTCGCTCGCCGTCCTGGCCGGCAGCACGGGCCTGGCATCCGCCCACGCCAACCTCGTACGTTCCAACGTCAAAAACAACCAGGTCTTCCGGTACGGCCACACGCCCCGGCAGATCGACGGCTTCTTTGCCGAGAATCTCCTTCCTAAATCCAGTTGGATGGCTGTCTTCGAAGGCGTTGCCGATCACGGAATGGTGTCGGTAAAGCACTCCCACGTCAACTTCCAGAATCCGAAAGAGATGGTCCTGCCGCTGCCGAGACTCGCCAGAGGCAAGTACTACTTCATCTGGTACACGAAGTCCGCCGATGACAATCATATCGCCGCAGGCATCGTGTACTTCAGGGTGAGGTAGTCAGGCGCCCATCGCGATGCTGCGGCTTCTCTTTCTGACCGGCCTTGCTCTGGCCGTGACCGCCTGCGGAACACCGTCCCACGATTCCGGCCCCCACGTCTCCGCCTTTGCCATGACGCACCCCCAGATCGTCGAGCATCCCGGGGGCCATCCCGATGCGCTGTATGAGCCGAACCCGATCCGCGTTCGCGTCGGCCAGGTGGTGGCGTGGGTCAATAAGGACCACGAGGCCCACACCGTGACCGCCGACGACGGCTCCTTCGATTCCGGCCCCATCGCCTATGGATCGACCTGGCGGTGGGTCTTCGCGCGCCCCGGCACCTACGCCTACTTCTGCACCTTGCATCCCGGCATGCACGGCGTCATCATCGTCACCAAATAGAGAGGTTTCACCATGCGGCTTGCCCTCCCTCTGAGCGTTCTGCTCCTCGCCCTCGCCGGCTGCGGCTCCTCCCAAACGACCGGTCCGGCCAATCCGTCTCCGACGACGTCGGCCCGCAATCCGGCTCTCGCCCCGGGCGGCCAGAATCACGTGCACTCGATTGCCATCATGCCGGGTAACCCCGCCACCCTCTACCTGGGAACGCATTACCATCTCTACAAGTCAACCAACGGAGGCGTCACCTGGCACGCGCTGAACACCGAGATGATGCTCTCCATGGCGCTGGATAGCGCGCAGCCCTCCACCATTTACGGTGTGTCTCTGCAGAAAGGGCTGCAGGAGTCGACCGACAACGGCGCGCACTGGTTCTCGCCGACGCACGTCATCCCGGCGGGCAACGCCGTCGGCGTCGCCTACGATCCGGCAACCGATGTCATCCTCGCCTTCGGCGCGGGGATCTATCGGCGGCAGGGCTCAGCCTGGACGCACGTCCTGAAGGGGCAATCGGTCACCAGTGTAGCCGTCGGCGCTCCGGACATCGCGTACGCAGCAACCGATAACGGCCTGTTTGTCAGCCGTAACGATGGAAAGACGTGGACGGGGGTCAGCAGCCTGACCGGGCAGCCGATCATTCAGGTCGCGGTCTCGGGCGCCACGGCCTATGCCGTCACGCCGCTCTCACTCATCATGTCGGCCAATAACGGCCGGTCCTGGAGGACCCTGTCCAAAGCGCCGCAGAACATCCAGTTCATCGGGGTGGCTCCCTCCGATCCGAAGGAAGTCATCGCTGAGGTCGGGGCCACCGGTTTCATGGCAACGTACGACGGGGGGCAGACCTGGCACGGAGCGAACAAAGGAATCGGCAAGCAGGACTTCAACGCGGGAACCGTACGCGTCGCTCCCTCCTCGCCCCGGGTGATGTACACGGGGAGCTGGGGCGTCCACTTCTTCGCCAGCACCGACGGCGGCAAGCACTGGGTCCAGCGCTCCACCCTCCCGCATTGATTCTCGGGATCTCGCGCCTGCGGCGCACTGCCATGCGACGACATCGCCATCCTGCTCCAGCCGAGCGAACGCTCCGGATCCGTCGTTTCGCACCGGCCCTGCTGATCGCGCTCACGCTGTTGCTCGGGATGCCGGCCGTCGCCCTCGCTCACGCCCTTCTCATCCGCTCCAATCCGCCCGCCGATGCCCTTCTGTCCCGGTCGCCGTCGCGCATCGAGATGTGGTTTACCGAGGATCTGAGTCCAGGAGCGTCCAAAGCCATCGTCTGGGACCGCTACCGCCATGTCTTCAATGAGGGCACGGGAAGGATCGCGCCCCACGATAGCCGTGAGCTCATCGTCCCCGTTCGACACCTCCATCCCGGGACGTACCTTGTCCTCTGGACGTCGGTCTCCGCGGTGGATGGTCACGTGCTGCGCGGCTCCTTTGTCTTCAGCGTCAAGGTCCGCGGCCCCGGACCATCGCTCGCCGGCGTCAGCACCGGAACCGGGCAGACGTTTCCCGATGCCACGACCCTGCTCGCCCTCCTCGCCCACTGGATTGAGCTGCTGGCCGCCGTCTCGTGGGCCGGCGCCGTCGCGCTCTTCCTCTTCGTGCTGACGCCGATTGCCGGGGCGGGCGACGGACCGTCGGCCGGCGCCGGCCGGCGGGCGCGGCGTCTCATCATCGGCACGATCGCCGCACTCATCATTGCCAGCACCGTCATGCTGGCGACGCAGGCGTTCCAGATTGGAGGGGGGTGGGCCGGCATCCTTGCCCCGTCCACACTGACCTCTCTCTTCCAGGAACAATACGGCCGGCTGTGGGCGGCGCGACAGGTGGTCGCGCTCGTCGGACTCCTGCTCGCGCTTCTCTGGACCGTACGGAGCGAGCGGACGCGCCCGCTCGTCCCGGCGGCGAGTCTCGTGGTCGCAGCGGCCTATCTGTACCTCCTGGCCGCCAGCGGTCACCTCGCCGCCGCCAATGTCGGTCCCGCACCGGACCCATACAGCCGACTGGTCTCGGCCGGGATTCTCGACGATTGGGCCCATCTCATTGCCGATGCCCTCTGGCTCGGGGGACAGGTAGCGATCGCCGTGGCTCTTGTCCCGCTGCTCTTCCTGCCCGGTGCATCGCTCGGACCCGCGCGCTTCCTGCGCGCCCTCGACCGCTTCTCCCCGCTGGCATACGCCAGTGTCGCGACCTACATGATCTCGGGATTCGTCACGGCCAAGGTGCAGATTCCGTCCTGGTATGCCTACTTCAACAGCATCTACGGGCGCGCACTCATCATCAAGATGCTCCTCATCGGCCTCATGATGCTGATCAGCGTCGTGACGGTGTTCGTGCTGCGGCCGCGGCTCAAGCGCGCAATCCAGAGCGGGCGATTCGAGGGCTGGCGTACCGCGAACGGATCTCGCCTGCTGCGACTCCTGCGTGTGAATCCCGTCCTGGGCGTCGGCGTCCTCCTCGCCACGTCGGTGATGTTCTACTATCCCGTCCCGCTCGGTTTCGCGCCTCCCGGCCCTGCCGCCTACGTCGCCCACACCGCCGGGATGACGGCGAGCCTCCGCATCGCCCCGGACCGCTCCGGACCGAATACTCTCTACGTCACGCTCCGCAATGCCCAGGGCGCGCCCGTCTCCCGGGCACACGTCGTCGTCCTGACGACAATGCTCGACATGGTGATGGGAACCGGTGTTGCGTCGCTCAAAGAGACCGCGCCCGGCTCATTCTCCGGCCTCACCGACCTGGGAATGGGCGGGCACTGGCGCCTGCAGATCCTCATCTACACGCCGAATGGCCTGTCGCGGACCAGTGTGGATGTGCTCGTCGGCGCGTGATGCGTCGTTACTGCGCCTGGTTTGCCGTGCCGGACGCAGGTACCAGCGGTCCGGCCGGACCCGCAAGCGAGCGCGGCAAGCCCGCCGCGCTCGCCCAGGTGGAGGATCGCACTCGCGTCCTCGCCCGAGATTCGATCCCGGAAATCACGGATGGCCCCCTCTGCCCGGTAGAGGGGGCCATCGCCGTGTACTACGCGCCGGTCTCGATGGGTGCCCCGATCAGGCTGCCCCACTCCGTCCAGGAGCCGTCGTAGTTGCGGACATCGGGATAACCGAGGAGCTCACGCAGCACGAACCAGGTATGCGCGCTGCGCTCGCCGATGCGGCAGTAGGTGTACACCGTCTCCTCGGGCCGCACACCGCTGTAGACGTTGCGTAGTTCCTCGAGCGGCTTGAAAGTCCCGTCCTCCGCCACCGCGGTGGCCCAGGGGACATTGACGGCGCCGGGAATGTGACCGCCCCGCTGCGCCCCTTCCTGCGGCAGGTTTTCCGGCGCCAGCAGCCGGCCGCTGAACTCGCCGGGACTGCGGACATCCACCAGCGACGACTGGGCGTCGTCCAGCGCCCGCGCGACCTGGTCCCGCACCGCCCGCAGCTCACGCGCCGGTTCCTGGGCGGTGTACGACGCCGGCTGGACGGACGGCTGCTCGGTCGTCGTCTCGCGCCCCTCATCCAGCCACTTCTTCCGGCCGCCGTTGAGGAGCCGGACGTTCTCGTGACCGTACAGCTTGAACAGCCAGTAGGCGAAGGCGGCGAACCAGTTATTGTTGTCGCCGTACAGAATGACGGTCGTGTCGTTGCCGATGCCGGAGCGGGCCAGCAGCGCTTCCCACTCCTCCTTCGTCGGGATATCCCGCACCGGATGCCGCTGCAGGTCGGTCTTCCAGTTCCAGCCCACGGCACCGGGGATGTGTCCCGTGTCGTAGGCGGAGGTATCCACGTCCACCTCCGCCAGCTGCAGATTGGGTGTGTTCCGGTGCTGCGCCACCCAATCGGTCGAAACGAGAGCTGTCCTCTCGCCGGTCTCCGCGATTGCCATCTTGTCCTCCTTCTCAATGAAAAAACCGGCCGGCTGATGCAGCCGGCCGGTTCGTGGTCCCAGTATGTTCAGGTCATAGACCTGCACCACCCCGGACCGGCGGGCCGGCAGCAACAACACGCGCAGGTCTGTCCGATCGCGGGGCAGTTCATATGTGTACTATCGCAGTCAGCCAGACGGCGGTGCAACCGCGCGACACGCCACCGGGGAACCGCTCTTTTACCCTGGCCCAAGCGGGACGACATCGCGCACGGAACTGCATAGTCGCGGCCCCGGGACGTCACGACGCTGCGTGACCGGAAATCACGTTGAAGGCGCGCAGCGGTCCGTGGTCGCCCCCTGTCAGAGGTGCTGCGCAGTCCGTCCAGCCAGCCATGGAAACCTTTGAATCTCCCTCCGGGGGAGGAAGTGAACGGAGAATGGCGTGGAGACGAGCACCCCGCAACGGCAACACCATAGACACACATTGACGGAAGGCGTCGTCGCACAGCGGAGCCTGCGCTGGAGATCCATAGTAGTGCTTGGTGTCTCCGTACAGGATGGTCCCCGTCACCGTGGCGTGGAGAGTGGACTTCGGATGCGTGTGGCAAAGAGCCAACAGTCGGTCAACCGACACAGGAGTTTGGCGTCCAAGCACGATGGCAGTTACGACGACTACAGCGGCTACCGCAGCTACCACCGCGATGCAGCGAACCAGGCCTCCAGGCCGGCTCGATGCGAGATGGGTTAGACGCGTGATCAGGTTGCGCGGCATGGTAGCCTCCGTCATGGGGCGGATTCGAGGCCGCCTCCACTATGTGATTGGAGGGGCGCGGTCCGCGTGAGAGTCCTCATCATCGGCGGCACGCGGTTCATGGGGTACTGGACGACGTGGCGGGCGCTGCTGGCCGGGCACGAGGTCACGCTGCTGAACCGGGGCGCGACGCCCGATCCGTTCGGGGGGCGCGTCGAGCGGTTGGTGGCGGATCGGACGACGCCGCGATTCGGGGAGGTGCTGGCGGGCCGCGCGTTCGACGCCGCCATCGATTTTGCCGCGTACACCGGCGCCGACGCGCAGGGAGTCGTCGACACGCTGCGCAATCGACTCGGGCACTACGTCATGATCAGCAGCGGGCAGGTATATCTGGTCAAACAGCAGCCGCCCGCCCCGGCCCGCGAGACGGACTATCCCGGCCCCCTGCTGCCCGCTCCGCCGCGCCCCGAGGATACGGAGGACTGGGAATACGGCATGGGAAAGCGTGCCGCTGAGGATGTGCTGAGCACGGCGTGGGAGCGCGAGCGCTTTCCCGCGACCCGCATTCGCATTCCCATCGTCAACGGCGAACGGGATCGGTCCGGCCGGCTGGAGAGTTACCTGTGGCGCATCCTGGACGGCGGTCCCATCCTCCTTCCGGACGGCGATGAACGGCGCGTCCGTCACGTGTACAGCGGCGCCGTCGCGCGCACGCTCGTCGACATCCTGGGACGGCAGGAGACCTTCGGCCAGGCCTATAACCTGGCGCAGGAGGAGGTGCCCACGCTGACGGAGCTGGTGAGACGGGCGGCACGGCTGATGGGCGCCACTCCGGAGATCCGATCGCTTCCCGCCGCGTCGTTCCGGGAGGCGGGAGTCGAGCCGGAGAAGGCATTTCCATTCACCGGCCGCTGGGCCTCCCTGCTCGACCCCAGGCGGGCCGCCGACCAGCTTGGCTTCCGGCACGAGCCGCTCGACGAGTATCTGGGCCGCATCATTGCCGCCTTCCTCAGCAATCTACCGTCCACGCCGCCGTGCAACGCCGGGCGGGGGAATGAGCTGGCGTTGGCGGAACATCAGGAGATATCGGCATGAGCATGCACTACGGCGAGGTGGCGGGAGTCGGCAAGCCGATCTCCCGGCTGGTCCTGGGAACCGTGTTCTTCGGCAGCAGTGATCCCGACACCGCGCACGGCTTACTCGACGCCTTCCGGGCGGCGGGCGGCACCGCGATCGACACGGCACGCCACTACGGCGACGCCGAGGACGTGATCGGCACCTGGCTGGCCCGACAGAATCGGGAGGAGATCGTCATCGCCGGGAAGGGCGCCCACCCGCACGGCAGTCCGCGTATCACGCGCGAGGATATTGCCGCAGACCTCACCGAGAGTCTCCGGCGCCTGGGAACCGACTATATCGACATCTTCTTCCTGCACCGCGACAACCCGGAGATCCCCATCGGCGAGATCGTCGAGTGGCTCAACGAGCATCACGCCGCCGGGCGCATTCGCGCCTTCGGCGGCTCCAACTGGACGACCGAGCGGCTTGACGCCGCCAATGAGTACGCGCAGGCGCACGGCCTGGTCCCGTTTGCCGCCAGCAGCCCCAATCTCAGTCTGGCCTTTCCCCAGGACGAGATCTGGACAGGCTGCCTCTCCGTGACTCCCGCCGACCGCGCCTGGTATCAGGACCGCCAGATGCCGCTCGTCTCCTGGTCGTCGCAAGCCGAGGGATTCTTCACCGGCCGCTACCGGCCGGACGATCTCTCCAACGAGCGTGCTGTCCGGCTCTGGTACTCGCCCCAGAACTGGGAGCGCTACCGCCGCGCGACTGAGCTGGCACAGGCGAAGGGAGTCTCCGCGAACAGCGTGGCCCTCGCCTGGGTGCTGGCCCAGCCTTTTCCGACATTCGCGGTGATAGGACCGCACACCGTCGGCGAGCTGCACTCCAGTCTCGAGACGCTCGACGTCAGCCTGACGCCGGATGAGGTGCGCCGCCTGGAAGCGGGGTAGACAGCGGCAAGCGCGCTACCGGTTTTGCACCAGCACGAAACCGTTCCCGTCCATATCCTCGAATTGCGCCAGCTTGCCTCCCCACGGCTGCTCCTCCGGCGGCTGGGTAAAGGTCACCCCTTTGCTCTGCAGTTCCTCATAGGTTGCATCGATGTCATCGGCGGTCAAGACGATCCCGGTGCCGGTCCCGATACGTGATTCCCAGTCGGGCGGCGTGAAGAGGATGAGGACGCTCGCCGCGCCGGGCGGCGCGACTTCGATCCAGCGGGCTCCGTCCATGGGAGCGTCCGCTCGTTTCTCGAAACCGAGGATCGAGGTGTAGAAGTCCAGCGCTTGCTGCTGGTCACGAACGGGGACCGTCGCGGAACGAATGCCGGTGATCATGGCAAATTCTATCCCCGCCGGTGGCGGCCGTCACGGTCACGCTCGGACGCAACTCCCCCTTGAACTCTACGTGGCCGCCGCGATAAATACAAATTATTGCATACTTCTCTGGCACGTCTGTTGCTGTACGTACCTCGATTCCGGTCATGTGTGTCCGCTCATGACGGGGCGAGGCCGCAGGGCTTGGGGTCGCTCCGGTACGGGGCTCGTAAGGGAAGGATCACGTGAGGAGGCAGCCATGACGTTCTGGAAGAAGTATTCTCTCGGGATCACTCTCGTCATCCTCTTCCTGGTGGCGTGGGTGCTCATGTCCTGGGCCGACTGGGTCCACTTCTGGTCGCAGCAGATATTGCACCATCAATCGGCCGATGTCTTCGGCTCCTCCGGCTACATCTGGCGATGGGGGCTTGATACCTTCTCCAACTGGCAGGCGGACTTCCTGGGGCAGGGAATCGCCGTGATCATGGGCGCCTACCTGATCTTTAAAGGGAGCGAGCAATCCAGGGACACATCCGAGGAAGTCCAGCAGATCGTGCAGGACATCGAGCGGGAGGTCCGTGGACCCCAGGCCGCCCGACAGGCGGAGCAGCGGACGCAAGCGACGGTCGAGCGCGGCGGTCCTCTACGCAACTACGGGCTGGGCTACTTCCTGCTCGGCGGCTTCGTTCTGGCGTGGGCGCTCATGACCTGGATGGGCTGGATGCACTTCGCGGCCACCGAACAGGAGCACGGCCAGTCCGCTCAGGTTTTCGGATCCTCCGGCTATATCTGGTACTGGATCCGACAAACGTTCATGAACTGGCAGGCCGACGCGCTCGGACACGCCGTGCTCGTCATCGGATCGGCCTACCTGCTCTACAAGGGATCGTCAGAGTCGCGCGGCAGCATGGATCAGATCAAGGCATCCGTGCAGCGCACGCGACAAGCTCTACGCCCCTCCGAGCAGCAGCTGCCGGATGGGACGCCGGTGTACGTCGAGACGCGGCCGGCGCCATCTGCTCAGCAAACGGCTGGGTTCTTCAAGAGATACGGCCTTGCGCTCTTCTCCCTGGGGCTGTTCCTGGTGAGCTGGATCTTGCAGACCTGGGGAGGCTGGATGTACTTCGTCAGTGACCAGGCGGCGCACCACGCGGCGGCGGACCTGTTCGGACCGTCCGGCTACATCTGGCTCTGGGGCGAGGACACGTTCTCGAACTGGCAATCCGATCTGCTCTGGGATGGTCTGCTTGTCCTCGTGGGCGCCTACCTCATCTTCCAGGGCAGTGCCGAATCCAAGGACGGCGACGAACGGATCGAGAAGCTTGCGTACGATGTCGAACGGCAGGTCCGGGGCGACGAGCGCGCCCGTGCGGCGCAGGGATCGACCTCCCGACATGTGCTCGGTGACGCCTGGCACCACCGCGGCCTTGCCTACTCCTTGATCATCGCGGGCGTCATTGCCTGGGCGCTGATGACCTGGATGGGCTGGATGAACTTCGTCTCCACGCAGCAGGAGCACGGCGCGGCGGCTGCGGTCTTCGGCGCCTCCGGCTACATCTGGCAGTGGGCAACCCTCACTCTCGAGAACTGGCAGTCGGACATCCTCGGCAATGCCGTCGTCGTTATCGGCTCCGCGTACCTGCTCTACAAGGGATCCGCGATGTCGAAAGAGAGCGACGAGGAGATCGAGCAGGCACTGCAACGGATCCAGCAGACGCTGCAGCAGCAGCCCGCCGAGCGCAGTCGAGCGCACGTCGAGTAACCGCAACGTCCGCCCGGCGCCGTCGCGCCGTTCTCATCAGCCGGCCCCGCCTCCCTTTCCAGCGAAGGGACGCGGGGCGTTCTCTTGTGGTCCGCGAGGTCACGGTCATCTGTCATCCGCGGCGCTGGAGCGTCCTACTGCATACAAAGGGTCGCCATACGACACGACGCGGCACTTCCGTGCTGCTCCGGCGGGTGAACGCAGGTCACCCCTGCCATGGATGTGCGCAGTCCTGGACTGCTCATGCGGGATGACGCCGTAACGATGCGTCCCACCCGCTACTGCGGGGTCTCAAGCCCTGGAGAGATAGGAGCATACCCCTGTTGTAGCGCGCGAGTGGCTCCCAGAGAGCCACCGTAGGGGCCGGCTCCTGCCGCGCCCGCCTTCTCCCTCGTACCCAAGCGTTGGGAATGACCCTGCCACCCGTTTGCCGGCTGTCTGCCGATGCAGATGTTGTGGTACGAGTGGCCAGGGCGGGCGCGGCAGGAGCCGGCCCCTACGATGGATATGGGGTTGTCAATACATGCGCCCCCCGCGGCCGGGGACATTCGATGCTCTTTGTGCAGGGGAGGACCAGGCGAAGAGTCATTGCGACTCAAGCTTTCCCTGCGAGGAGGAGCGATGCCGTCCTAGCGCGCGATGCGACCTCAAAGTGATACCCACGCAGTACCTCGCGGCCCCTCGCGACCGGTGGACAGGCTGGTCCGGCGAGTCCTGGCCTGCTAGAGATCCTTCCTCATCTGGACGTACGTCTCCCCGTGATACCAGTCGGGAAACTCGGCCTCGACGTGCCATCCGTGTCGCTCGTAGAAGCGCTGCGCCGGGTTCCCTTGCTTGGTGCGTAGCGCCAGACGCCGTACACCCGCTTCCTCCGCTGCCTGCTCAAATGCCGCCAGCAGTTGAGCCCCGATTCCGGCGCTGCGATCCTCCGGGCGCACGATGATGCTGTAGAGATACGCCATTCGCATCCCGATCCAGCCGCGCGCCGTTCCCATCACCCGGCCCTCGCGGCGGACGGTCAACGTGATTGGCTGCTCTTCCCAGACATGACCTTGCGCGGCGTCCCACTCGGCCCATGCGGCATCGTCGAACGCCTGTGCCTCCGGATCGAACCGGTCGCCCCGCTCAATTCGCATCATCCTCTCCCAGGATGAGATCGACCAGCGCGTGTCCTTCCATCTCCACCCGCTCGCCGGTTCGCGCGGAGACAGGACGGCGGAACAGGGGACCGGAAGTCACAAAGGTGTGATACTCGCCCCGCTCTCCGGCCGGATCGACCCCGGGGCGCAGCACGATCTCGTCCAGCAATGCATCGTCCAGCTGCCGGCCAACCCACTCCCGGGGCAAACGAGCCAGGTCGATACTGGCGACGAGCGGAGTATATCCGGCGGCGACAACCTCCCGTGCCAGCGTGAGAGGATCCTCGCCCCAGAGCGGCTCGACATGTTTCAGACCGCGCGCCAGCGTCCGCTCCTCGTACCATCCTCGGATATCGGCCAGGTGGATATTGCCGAACACGATGCCGCCGATCCCCTCTGCCTGCAACCGATCAAGCACGCGGGCGAGCGTCACGTCGTAGTCATCCGGATGGGTATGGTCCAGGACGAGCGGGATCCCCACCGCGTCGGCTTGCGCCTGGATGAGGGAGGGACGAACGCCGTGAAAGCGGACCCGCTCCGACGACCCTTCGTAGATCGTGAAGAGACAGGCCACATCCAATCCCTGGCGAACGGCGCGGTGGAGGGCTAAAGTTGAGTCCTTACCACCGCTGAAACTCAGAGCGTAGCGCGTCATCTTCGCCATTCTGACAGAGGAGGAGTGAGGGGCCATGAACCCGCGGCGCCAGAAGATGCTCTACAGCGCGGGCCAGATCGGTGTCGGCGTCTACAACGGGTTCAACAACGCCATCCTGCCTCTGTATGTCCACGCGTTCACCAGCAACGCTCTGATCATCGGCTACCTCTCCAATACGCGGACGATCGAGGGAGTCGTCATCCAGCCTCTGATCGGACGCTGGAGCGACCGAACGACCAACCCGCTGGGACGGCGCCGCCCGTTCCTGGTCACATGTATCCCGATTTCGCTCTTCTTCCTGGCCCTCGTTCCGCTCTTCGCTCGCACCGGCTCGCCGGCCCTCCCCCTCATCGCCGGCGCCATCATCCTTTTCTCCATCATGTGGAACGCCGCCTACGATCCGTACCAGTCACTGATGATCGACATTACGCCGCCCGTCCAGCGGCCGGTGTTCAACGCCATCCTCTCGGTGGTGTCCCTGCTGGGTCAGGTCGCCATTCTCCTCTACGCCGCGTTTGCGTCCCTCAAGAAGAACAACATTCCGGCGCCGGTCGTCTACGCGGTGATCGGGATCATCCTCGTCACCTTCGCCGTCGTCGTCCTCGGCGTCCACGAGCCGCGACGCGGCTACGACCTGGCGGAGCGGGAGGAGCGCATCCCTCTGCGCACCTACCTCGCCGAGATGCGCACCTTCACCGAGGCCTTCAAGCTGCTGGTCAGCATCTTCTTCCTCTGGACCGGCCTGAACGCCATCATTCCATACCTGACCATCTTCACCGTCACCGTCATGCATGTCTCGCACGCCAAGGCACTCCTGGTTTACCTGGCGGTGATCCTGGCCGCCGGCATTTTCGCCTACCCTTTCGGTCTGCTGGCGCGGCGCTACGGCATGCGCGGCATGATCGCTCTGGGGACCGTGCTCCTCATCCTGGCCGCCTTGCTCGGCACCGTGGCTCCCACGTACCTCACTCTCTTCCCGGTCGCGATCCTGGCCGGTTGCGGCTTCTCCGCCACGACGGCCCTGACCTATCCCTATCTTGCCCAGCTGGTGCCGGAGGCGCGCATCGGGGTCTTCACAGGGCTGCAGGCCGCGTTCTCGAGTGTCGCCGCCCCCATCAGCGTCGGCATCGCCGGCCTCCTCAGCAATCATTTCGGCTATCGAGTCATCTTTCCCATTCTGGCCGTCATGATGGTCGCGGACATCGCCTTTCTGCTGACGATCGACGAATCTCGTGCCCGACGTCAGGTTGCGCGGGTCGTGGCGCAAGAGCACGAGCCGGCCGAGACAGCCGATGCTCCCCTCAACGCCCCCAATCCCTGATGCGTCACCGCTAGTGTCTCGTTCCGAAAAGCGCGCCGCTGGGCACACTTCTTGCGCCTCAAAGACGCCATAGGAGGCCCCCACCGGGGGTGCGGGAGGGACTTATGAACGAGATGCTGTGCCCTAATTGCGGTCACCATCTCGTCTACTATCGGACGGACCGACAGGCGGCGGGAGAGCGTGAGGTCGAGATGCACTGGACCATGTGCTCTCGCTGCCGGCACGTGGCCCTGGATAGTTGGACATTTGCAGATCGGCCGACGCGGGAGAGTGCCTTGAGTGGATCGGGATCCCACGGGCAGCACGCCCGGGTCTCGCAACCGACAGCACGATAGGCTCTGAGGGCATGCCCTCACAGGAGGCACGCGAGGGGATCTCGGCCACCGAGAATCCCCCGAATCTTCACGAGATGGCACGGGGACGTGCCGATCTTCTCGATCCGGCCCACGATGTCGTCGAGATCGAGGAAGAAGCGGGCAACGCCGCCGGCACGACGTCTCACCGGATTCGCGCCTGGCTGTTTCGCGCCGATCTCGCCGCCGAGCCGGTTCCTCTCGCTCAGATTGCCTCTCTCATCCGCCACGACGAGAACTTTGTCTGGATCGATCTCGATGACCTCCGGCGCGAGGACCTGGCCACCATCAACGATCTCCTGCAACTCGGCGACGCGGCGGTCACGAGTGCCGCCGCCGAGTGGCAGCGTCCTCAGCTCCACCGGTACGCCGATCACTTCTTCGTGAGTGTCACCGTCCCCCAGCTTCTACCTCAGGAACTCCGGGTCCAGGCGACTCAGCTCGACCTCTTTGTCGGGCGCAACTACCTTGTCACCGCCCACAAGTCGCCCCTGCCGTTCGCCGAGCGCATTATGGCGCGCGCCGCTCACAATCCCGCCCTTATCCAGTACGACTCCGCCTTTATGCTGTACCTCATCCTCGATGAGCTACTGGTCTATGACGAGGATCTGCAGCATGAGATCAGTGCTGAAGTGGAGCGGATGGAGGAGCGGGCCCTGGGGACCCTGTCCGAGGCGTTTCTCAACGATCTTCTCCGCTTCAAGCGTTATCTCTATGCATTGTCGGCCCTCATCGGACAGCACCGCCCCATCTTGCGGGCCTTTCTCCGTCCCGACTTCTCGTGGATCGAGTCGGCTGGCGTGGAAATCTACTTCCGCGATCTCGACGGGCGCCTGCGTGATTTACTCGAAGCCCTCACCGCCGACAGCGCGGCGGTCAACAACGCCTTCGGGATCTACGTCTCCCACGTCAGCCATCGCACCAACAAGATCATCAAGGTGTTGACAATCGTCTCGGCAATCGTCCTGCCGATGAGCCTGATAGTCGGCTTCTTCGCCACCGCCTTCCAGGGCGTGCCGGTGATTCACACGCCGGAGGGATTCCTCCTGATGCTGATCGCGGTGGTGCTGGTTCCCGTTGTCGCGCTCTCCCTGTTTCACTGGAGGCGGTGGATATAGGGACGGATTCGCCTCACTGCGTCAGCAACGGCGTCATCGCCGCTTGTACCACGGCGTGCGGCGTCGCCCAGTCCGGATTCAGCAGCCCATATCCCTCCGGCGCGCCGTACTGCCGCGTGTCACCGCTGGACTGCGTTCCGTTGGCGGCCCAATAGGCGCCGTCGATGCCGCGCTGCTGCATGTAGGTCAGCAGCGATGAGAACCACTGTCCCTGCGAGCCGGGCGTGCTGTCGGCGACACAGGTCGGGGCGTTGTTGCACGTCCCGAACTCGCCGATCCAGAGCGGGGCGGCGTAGGGTTGAGCCGGATCAGCGGCGATGTAGCCCCAGTAGTGATCCCAGACCGCCGTCAGCGACTGAGGCGTGGTGGTCGCATTGAACCAGGGACAGCCGCCACCGCACATCAGGGGACCGTACTCGTGCGGCGAGTACACCAGCTTGTCACGCGCCGAGGAGCCGTCCGGATAGGTCAGGACGATCGGGTTGGCCGCGACGCCTGTCAGATTGCCGCCCCACCAGCCACTGGGATCGCCCGGCGAAAACTGCACGCCCTCGACCAGGATCAGCACGGTCGGGTTGACGGCCAGAATGGCGTTGCCGGCGCGCTCCGCCGCTCCGTGCCAGTCGGTGGACGGATCACCACCCCAGGTCGCCGGTCCGTGCGGCTCGTTGCGCAGATCCATCCCGACCACGGCATCCGAGGCGGCATAGCGCGCCGCCATCACCTGCCAGTCGTGGATAAAGGCGGACTCCGGGTATTGGTCGGTGTACCACAGGGGCTCCGAGCTCCAGCCGGCATCGGAGCGGTGGTTGTCGAGAATCACCCGCATGCCCAACGCCCCCGCATAAGCAATGATCCGATCCAGGATGTCGAGAGCATGCAGCCCGGCCAGATCGGGATTGGCGGCGAGGTGCTGGGTGACGATGGGGTTCTGCTCAACCAGTTGGTTCGAGAAGGGGAGCCGGAGGGTGTTGTATCCCAATCCCTGGAGGGTGCGCAGGATGTCGCCGTAGGGCCGGGCGTCCAGGCCGCCGACGACGAAATCCGGACTCTCCGCCCCATACCAATTGATACCGGTCAGCCGCGCCGGCCGGCCCGTGGCGTCGACGATCGAGGTTCCCTGCGCGTGTAAACGGGTGGGCATCTGCGCCATGATAGAGGCCGCCGCACTCGACTCGGCCGCGATCTGTCCGGTCCCCGACGCCAAAACCAGAATGAGGTTGCCGGAGCGTACGGCGATGGCCGTCTCGTCCGGCCGTTTCCAGCCGGCCACGGCATCGGCAAGGGACGATATGGCCGGCACGGCGACACGGTGCCATTGCCGGTCGTTTGTCTGCACCAGCGTCTGGAACGCGGTGACCGCCGCATTGCTGCCGGCGTAGAGCGACGTATTGCCGTACCAGCCGAGATCACCGGGGATGATCCGGACAAACGAAGAGAGACTGCCCGCTGGACGAAGCATGCCGGACGGATGGGCGAGCGCGGCCAGGGCCGGAGATCCACTGCGAAAAGCGCCGGAGTCCGCTGGGCCGGTGAGAGAGAGCAACGAGGGACTCTCGACCATGGGACCCGTTCCGGGTGGGGCAACGTAGAGAGGCAGTGGAGGCGGCGCGGCGGGAGGTGCCGGCGGCAGGGACGTCAGGACAGATCGCGCCGTCCGCGCCACACGGTGGAGGACGGGAACGCCATGTGAGAGATCTCTGCTCGGGCCGTGCAACCGGATCTCCGCCTCGGCCGCTCCCGCTCGGATGACGACCGCTATCTCCGCCTGCGTCCGACCTTCCTCCAGCCGGAAGATCGCCAATCCTCCGCTCGGCGCTGGGTGCCCCAACTCCCAGAGCGAGGCCGTCGCATCAGCGGCGGCGGCGTCTGCCGCCACGGCGGACGCAAAGAGCGTCGCTCGGTAGCGCAGCGTCAGCGGGATCGAGTGGCTACGCCAGCGAACTATTTGCTCGTAGACCGCCTGCTGTCCGGCCGAGGAGCCGGGCTGTAATCGTAAAGGGGATTGGGCGCCGGCCGGCAGCGTATGGCCCTGTGGCCGTGCCGGAAACGTACGGACCGGTAGGGCGAGCTGTCGAGGATGGATGGGCGGGGCGGACTGTGCGTGCGAGCGCCTCGGGAGCCCCAGGAAGACCAGGGCGATGGCGAGACCCGACAACAAGCGGATCAATACACGAAACATCATTCGCCATGATACCGTCCCCGTGGCGATTTACTCGCTCTTCGGTACCGGATCCCGCTGACGCCGCCATAGGACCACAGCCAGCAGAAAGCACACGACGGCACCGGCCGCTGTCACGATCGTCACCGGCGAGATCGAACGGTGGGACCTGGGTCCATAGCCGGTGTGTAGAGGAACCTGGTGGCTCTGCGTGTTCCGGCCCATCATGGCGTGAGGATGAACTGTCACGCCGCTGAGGAGCGTGCGAACCGGCGGGAACTTTGCGCCCTGATCTCGGGCGATGGCACGCCGCGCGCCGGCCGGCAGGACCACGCGCCCGGTCAGCGCGCCGCGCAACGAGGCGTTTTTCCGGAGCGTGAACGTCCCCTTGATCGCGATCTCTCCACCGCGCGCCATCCCCTGGCCCGGAGCGGACAAGACCATATGATTGCTGTTGTTGAGGAAGGCTTCGGCGATGAAGGTCCCCAGATAGAGCACCTTGCCGGCGTCGTCCGCCACCAACGCTTTGCCCTGCAGAAACCCGCCGAGATTCTGCGCTGTCTGGTTCGGATGCAGTAGATCAGGCAGAACCGGCGTGGTATCCGGCTGGAAATTTTCCAGGTAGGTATCCACGATCAGGTGGAGGCGCGGCATGCCGGCCGAGGGGGCCAGCGTGGTCTGCAGCAAGACCTGATCGAGCGGGTCACCGTCCGGTTCGATACCGGCTAGACGAAAATCGGCAACCGAACCGCTGATCCGCGGCGCATAGTGCGGGGATGCAGCGGCCGCGAACGACGGCATCAGGAGGAGAGCGAGCAGGACGGCCGGCCATCTCATCGCAGCACCCCCGCGACGGCCCGCGCCGAACGGAGCAGGAGGGCGGCCGCGACCACCGGCAGGACGGCGATGAGCGAACCGGCGGCAAGCAGCCCGTACTGCGTGTCCGAGCGGCCGATCAGACCCGCCAGGAACGTCGGAACCGTGGTAATTGTGACCCCCTGTGACACGATTAACGGCAGGAGATAGGCATTCCACGAGGTGGCAAACGCCCAAACGCCGGCGACAATCAGAGCGGGGCGTGCCTGCGGTAGGGAGATCGCTACCAGCCGGCGCCACGGTCCGGCGCCGTCGACCTCCGCGCTCTCTCCAATCTCCCGCGGCATCTGACGGAGCATCCCCCAGATCACCAGCACGGCCAGAGGTAACGCCTGCGCGATCTCAGGGAGAACGATACCCCAGACCGAATCGAGCAGTCCGAGGGAGATCAGGAGCGAGAAGAGCGGCGGCAGGATGGCGCTGGTGCCCTGAAACAACCCGATGACCAGGAGCGCCAGGGCAGCGAGCCTCAGCTGACGCGGGAAAGTACGCTCGGCCAGGGCAAAGGCAGCCGGGTAGGACAGAACGAGGACTCCGGCCACGGCAATCAGCGCCAGCACCGCGCTCTCGGCCAGGGCGCCGCCCAGTCCCAGCGTGAGAACGCCGGAGAGATTGGACAGCGTCGGCCGGCTCACATCGATCCCGCCGAGCAGGGCACTGCGTCCCGGCGCCAGGGAGATCGGAACCAGCCAGAGGATCGGCAGCATGGCAATGACGGCAGCCACGGCGGCGAGGATGGCGCCGAGAGCGCTCCGGCGCTCGGGCGGCTCCCCACCAAAGCTCTCCGACCGCCCCCAGGCGCCGGCGGCAGCGAGGGCCAGTGCCACACCCAGCGCCGCTTCCAGCGCGGCCGCCGCGTCGCCCTGCGCCGGGCGGCCGCCGAAGACACGGCCGTACACCTCCAGCGGGAGGAGCATGGTGGCGTTCCCCGGACCACCCCCCGTGACCGCGAAGATGAGATCGAAGACTTGCAGAGCCAGCGCCGCGTTGACCGCCGCCGTGACAGCAATCACGGGGCGAAGCGCCGGCAGGGTGATGTGGATGAGCCGCCACAGCGGCCCAGCTCCTTCCACCTCTGCTCCTTCACCCCACTCCCGGCCGATCCGCGTCAGACCCGCGTAGAGGAGCAGCGCGCCGATTCCCAACACCGACCATAGCCAGGCCACGAAGAGGGAGGGCAGGGCGAGCCGCGGATCGCCAAGGAAGTCCGGTGACGGGAGAGAGGTCACGGCGAGCGGTCCCGCCGCCGGCGAATAGAGGAGCGTCCAGAGGGCAGCCACCACGATCGGCGGGAGGAGGAGGGGGAGAATCAGAACGGCGGGGATCAGCGGGCCCGGGCGGCCACGCGCCACGGCGAGCGCAATGGGAAGGGCGAGGGCCGTGGGGACGAGAACAGCGGCGATTTCCCACCCCACCGTGTTGGCCAGGCTGATGTGAAATGTGGGGTCCGCCCAGAGCGCCCGATACGCGTCCAGGGAGAAGGCATTTCCCCTGTGAAGAGAGAGCCAGACGACCTGCGCCAGCGGAAAGAGGACGAACAGGCAGTACAGGCATCCGGCAGGGAGCAACAGCAGGACGAGCAGAAACCTCTCCTAGAACTCGCCGTCGATGCGGGCGGCGCTGCCGGACTTGCCGCGCGAGGTGTAGACCTTCTCGAGGCTGAACGGGAGGAAAGACGGCCGCTCATACCCCTCCAGCAACAGCTCGACGTTGGCCTCCATCGTGGCATTGATATTGGAGATGGGAGCGGCATCGAGATAGACACCGGGCACCGACCGCTGCAGCGCATCCAGGTACTGCCGTTCCCAGGTCGCCGTCACGCCGTTACTGGACGTCTGGATGGCCGGCACATCGCCGTGCCGCGCGAGGAAACGGGCGGTGGGAGGAGAGAGCAGGCTGTTCAGGAACGCCATCGCCTCCCGAGGATGAGCAGCTGCCCGGGGCATCACCCAGCCGAGATACCCACTCACCGGCATGACGCTCCCGCCATGCGCGCGCGGGAACGCGAAGACACCGATGGGAAGGCCGGTGGCACGCTCGTCCTGCAGAATCTGCGGGTTCTCCGAGCTGGAGATCAACTGGAAGAGCGTGTGGCCACGAAAGAAGACGTCGATTCCCTCCTGCGCGTCGAGGCTGCCGAAGTTCGGCGTGAGGTCACCGGCTCGCGACCACGTCCGGAGCAGGCGGGCCGCCTCAACAAAAGGCGGATGCCGGAACGTGAACCGGGGATCGAGCCGCTGCTCGGCCTGAAGCGCGGCCGGGGGAATGAGAGCATTGACCAGCGTCAGATACCAATCGTCGCCCACCCAGCCGTCGGCGTTGCCGATGCCGATCGGCGTGACACTCATCCGCCTGGCGGCCGCTACATCGCGCTCAAACGCCGTCAGTGTCCGGGGAACCCCGCGGTGCAGCCGCTGGAGGAGCCGGCGATTATAGAGAACGCCGACCGCCGCCAGGGCGTCCGGTACGGCGACCACGTGATGCGGCGAGAGACCCAACTTGTCGAATGGGGCGTTGTACTGTGCCAGGACACCGGGCCGCAGACGGGAGGCCCAGCCGTACCGCCGCGCCACGTCGGTGAGGTCGCGCAGCCGATGCTGCTGGACGTAAAGCGGGATGCCGGGCCCGCGCGGCGTGACGTAGGCGAGATCGGGCGGATTGCCGGCGTCCAGGCTGAGCTGGAGCTTGGTATTCAAATCCTCGAAGCTGTAGGCAGTCAGCGCCACATGCACCTGAGGATGCGTGGCCTCGAAGCGCTGCGCCAGCGTCTGGGCCCAGACACGCTCGGCCGGATCGTCGGTGGCGTACCAGATACGGAGCTCATTCGACGCGCCGGCATTGGTCCCGCAACCGGCCAGCAGCAGGACAGGGAGGAGAAGGCAAAGGAGGGAAAATAGTCTCATAGGTGTGTAGGCGCAGGGCTTGTCCCTGCCCGAAACACGCAGGGACAAGCCCTGCGCCTACGGGAGGCCCGAAACAGGCAGGGACGAGCCCTGCGCCTACAGCAGTATTATCCCCGGTCCATTAGTCATGGCTTTGAACCTCTCTGTGAGGACGCCCTACAATCCTATGTAGCGGTGGGGCGTGGCCAAGCGGTAAGGCAGCGGACTTTGGATCCGCGATCGTAGGTTCGAATCCTGCCGCCCCAGCCAGTGCTTTGACTCGCACGGGAGAATAACGTAGCGGCTGCGATCCGGTGAAGCGACAAGGAGGAGCTTCACTTTTTTGTTTGAAGATCATGGAACCCGCCGACGCGGCGGGACAAGAGATGAGACGGACGATCCCGTCCATCTAGGTCGCCCTTCCCGGCCATGAGCGACATACAGGCCATCGTCCTCGCGGCAGGGAAGGGAACCCGTATGCGATCCTCTCTTCCCAAGGTTCTGCACGAGCTGGCCGGGAAGCCCATGCTCGTCCGCATTCTCGACACCCTGGCGCGGGCCGGCTTTGCCTGTCCATTGGTCGTCGTGGACGCCGGAGAGAGCCGAGTCCGGCACGTCATCGGGGACCGGGTTCACTACGTGGACCAGGGCGAGCGCCGTGGTACGGGTGGAGCAGCTGCGGCCGCCCTGGCTGCGCTTCCCCCTGCCACCTCTCGTGTTCTCATCGTGCACGGTGACGAGCCCTTGATTGAGGCCGCGACATACCAGGAGATGTTGGCGCGCCAGGACGAAACGGGAGCGCCGATCGTCTTGCTCACCACCCACGCCCGCGACCTGCGCGGCTTCGGACGCGTGATTCGGGGCCGGGACGGGCGCATTGAGGCCCTCGTTCAGGAGGGAGACCTGACAGCGGAGCAACGCACCGTCACCGAGGTCAACCTCGGGGCCTACGTCATCTGCACCGGATTCCTGCGCGGCGCACTGGAGCGGCTACGGCCCCACCCGCCCAAAGGGGAGTACTATCTCACCGACGTAATCCACGAGGCAGTCGCGGCAGGCGAGACGGTGGAGGCCATCACGGTGCCGGGTGGTGAAGAGATTATGGGAATCAACGATCTCTCGCATCTGGAGCACGCGACGCGCGCCATCTATCGGGCCACGGCGCGCCGTCTCATGGCGGCGGGAGTCACCATTCTTGACACCGCCAGCACCTTCGTCGGTGACGATGTCCGTATCGGATCCGGCACGATCCTCTCCCCGTTCACGATCATTGAGGGCAACACCGTTATCGGGGAGGACTGTGTCATCGGTCCGTCGGCCCATATCGTGTCGTCGCGCCTGGGCGACCGCTGCCAAGTCCTGTCATCCACAGTGCGCGATTCCTCTCTCGCCGATGACGTGCGCGTCGGCCCCTATGCTCACGTGCGGGATGGCGCCGTGATCGGGCCGCATTGCGAGATCCTGACGCACGCCGAGATCAAGGGGTCACGGCTCGGTCCCGGGACCAAGATGCACCACTTCGGCTACGTCGGTGACGCCGAGATTGGAGCGAACGTGAACATCGGAGCCGGCGTGGTGACCTGCAACTTTGACGGCCGGACCAAGCATCGCACGATCGTGGGCAATGGTGCCTTTCTAGGGAGCGATACCATGCTGCGCGCGCCTATCACCATTGGCGACAATGCTGCCACCGGCGCGGGGTCGGTCGTCACACACGACGTTCCGGCGAACACCACGGTGGCCGGCGTCCCGGCGCGGCCGCTCACGTCGCCGGAAAGTGGAGAACGAGGGGAAGGATGATGTCGGACTTGATTGTGTTCAGCGGCTCCGCGAATCGCCCTCTCGCGCAGGGCATCTGCCAGTGGCTCAAAATCCCGCTGGGCGAGGCGCTGGTCGGGCGCTTCAAGAACGGGGAGACCCGCATCAAGATCGAGCAGAACGTCCGCAATATGGACGTCTTCGTGATCCAGCCCACCTCGAACCCGTCGGATCACCACATCATGGAACTGCTGATCATGATCGATGCGCTGCGCCGTGCCTCGGCCGCGCGCATCACAGCGGTCATTCCGTACTATGGCTACGCCAAACAAGAGAAGAAGACAGCGGGCCGCGAACCGATCTCCGCCAAGCTGGTGGCGAATCTCATCACGACCGCCGGGGCGGACCGTGTGGTCGCTCTTGATCTGCACGCGCCGGCCATCCAGGGGTTCTTCGACATCCCGGTCGACAATCTTACCGCCATTCCGATCCTCGCCGATGAGCTCATGGAAACCGAGGGGCAGGACCATATCGTGGTCGTTTCGCCGGATGCGGGCGGTGTGGCGCGCGCCTATGATTTTCGCAATCGCGTGGGCGCCGGTTTCGCCCTCATCGCCAAGCATCGCCCGGAGCCAGATACCAACGAAGTCCTGGAGATGGTCGGCGATGTGGAGGGCAAGACAGCCGTGATCGTGGACGATATGATCTCCACCGGCGGCACCCTCGCCGAAGCAGCGTACATGCTCATCGAGCGCGGCGCCCGCCAGGTCATGGCCTACGCCGTGCATCCTGTCTTTGCCGGCGATGCCATGGAGCGCATCCACCACAGCATGCTCGATCGCGTGGTAGTCACCAACACCATCGAGGTGCCGCCGGAGTTTCGTGACGGGAAGGTGCAGGTCCTCGACATCTCGGCGCTCATCGCCCAGGCAATCCGCCGCATTCACGAGGGGAGCTCGGTGAGCGCGCTGTTCGAGGCGATGCGCTATCGTCAGGAGCAGCTTATCTAGGTGTCCGCGCACTGGGTTGAGACCCTTATCCTCATCCTGAGCATCTTGCTGGCGGCCATGGCGGCAGCAGCCGAGACGGCGCTGACAGCGTTGGGACCGGCTGCCGTTCACCAGCTGGAGGAACGGGGCGGTGTGGGACGCGCCATCGCCTATCTGCGGCGCGATCCAAACCGTTTCCTGTCGACGATTCTGATCGTCAATTCCACCTCGCTGATCGTCGCTTCCAGCGTGGCGACCCTCCTCTTCACGTCGCTGTGGCGTCCCCCGTGGGGCGAACTGGCTGCCACCATCGGCATCTCGATCATCGTTCTCATCTTCGCCGAGCTTACTCCCAAGAACATCGCCGTGCGTCAGCCGTCCCGGGTCGCCATTTTCCTGGCGCGGCCGGTGCGTTGGCTCTCCGTCGTCCTGGCTCCGGTCATTGCCGTCATTGGCGGCATCGTCGGCACGATGATGCGGCTTCTCGGTCAGGGGGGTGGGAGCACGCCGGCGCCCCACGTCACTGAGGATGAACTCGTCGCCACGCTAACTCTCGCTGAGCAGAGCGGCAGCATGACCGAGGAGGAAACGGAACGCATCGAGGGCATCATCAACCTCGACAAGATCGTGGCCGGAGAGGTGATGAAGCCGCGGGTGGACATTGCGGCGGTGCCGGTCGACATGCCGCTCCTGGATGCCATGGATGTCGTGATTCGCGAGGGGCACTCCCGCATCCCCGTGTATGACGAGACGATCGACCGCATCGTCGGCATTCTGTACGACAAGGATCTGCTGCGCTACATCCGCGAGAACGAGATCAACGTGTCGCTGCGCGATATAGCGCGCGAAGCCATCTTCGTCCCCGAGTCGAAACGCGCCGACGACCTGCTGCGCGAGTTCCAGCGCAAAAAGGTACACATGGCGATCGTCGTTGACGAGTACGGCGGCACCGCCGGCCTGGTGACGATCGAGGATCTCCTTGAGGAGATCGTGGGTGAGATTCAGGATGAGTACGACACGGAGGAAGAGCCGGTCGAGATCATCAATCCCGACGAGATGATCTTCGACGCCATGCTGCGCGTCGAAGACGTCAACGAAGAGATGGGGATCGATCTGCCGGCCAGTAACGGCATCGAGACGTTGGGAGGATTCGTCTTTGAGCAGTTGGGCGATGTCGCCGAGATCGGCGACATCGTCTCCTGGGACCACCTCCGGCTCGAAGTGACCGACGTAGAAGGCAAGCGCATCAAGAAGGTGCGCATCACACGGACGCCCGAAATCGCCCCGCAGGAAGACGAACCGGCTCAGGAGTGAGGATGGGGTACCATGCGCCATGATCTCGGACGGCGCGTCGGTCCGCACCTTTCTCATCGCCGACATACGGGGCTACACACGGTTCACCCAACAATATGGAGACGAAGCGGCTGCTCAACTCGCCACTCACTTCGCGGACGTGGTCACCGAGAGCGTGCAGGCCCACGGCGGACATCTTGCCGAGATGCGGGGCGATGAGGCATTGGCCGTCTTCGCCTCGACGCGCAGTGCGCTCCGGTCGGCGTTGGACCTGCAGCGGCGCTTTGTGGAAGGTGAGAGTGACCACCCGTTGCCGGTCGGAATCGGCATCGACGTCGGCGAGGCCGTGCCGGTCGGCGATGGATACCGCGGAGCAGCCTTGAATATGGCCGCCCGGCTCTGTGCCGAGGCCGGGCCTGGTGAGATTCTGGTGACGCCCGCGGTCCGCCATCTGGCCGGCATCGTTGACGGCATCACGCTGCACGACCATGGCAGCCGCCGCCTCAAAGGGATGGACGAGCCAGTCCCGGTCCTGCGCGTCGAAACGCCGTACCAGCCCGCTCCCCTGGTGCAGAGCCCGATCCGCGACGAGCGAGCGTTTGAAGACAGGCTGAGTGAGCGCATCGAGGCCTTTGTGGAAGCCAATCTCGAACGGAGTCTCAACTTCGGGGAGCGCAAGACACCCGTGATCAATCAGACCGGCGAGTCGTCGGTCCGGCGGGATCTGTCAGAGCTCACCGTCGCGTTCGTCGCCGCGGCCGGAGGGATCGCGCTGCTCGTCTTGCTCGTGCTTGCCATCTGGTTCATCTTTCACCTGCTGTAGACGCCGGGCTGCCTCACCGCGCGTAGCCACGGCCAGTGTCAGGGCTCGTGCCTTATCCCGTGGTGGTCGCCCCGCGTGGCGACCAGCCCGGTGTGGTCTACGCCGGCGTCAGGCTGGCCGGCACTCGGGCCGGCCACGACCACCCGGCGATGCCGAGAATGCACGAGCCCTGCACGGCCGGCGCGGTCACGTCTTGACGGTCCGGCGGAAATGCAGTAGGGTAACTACCGGACCGAAGGAGTCAGAGGCCAACGCCTAACCGCGCGGCCCCGCGTGACCACCACCATCCTGAGGAGACATGCACCAGCCCGATCCCATCGGATCGGGTTTCCCTGCGTCATTCTGGAATGACCACGACGACTGCCTATTTCCTCAGCAATGTTCTCGCCTCCATCATCGTGCGGCCCGACCAGGGCGGCGCTGGATTGGTTGTCGTCGGCACGGCGACCGGCATCACAGCCGTCTGCGTTGCGCTCGTCGTCGTGTGGGGACACCTGCACCCGGACGCTCCCACCACGCGGCGCATGACCGGCGGCGAACCGGACGGTGCCGCCGTCGACGAGGCGATTCAGCAAATCTTGCCCGCCGGATGACGGCGGATACGCGCCGGAGTCATGTGCCCGGCCGCACGAGGTCCGCTCCGCTGCTGTCCTGGATCGCCATCGGCGGCGTCGTGACCTATGTCGCGCTCGACATTATCGTGCAGGCGCTCCCTCCACACGACAGTCCAATCCGGCAACCGGAGAGCGATCTGGCCGTGGGGCCCTACGGCTGGATCATGACGATCAATTTTGTCGTTCGCGCCATCCTGTCCGGAGCGATTCTCGTCGCGCTGAAAGGTGTCCTCCTACCCTCCTGGCGAACATTGCTCGGCCTCGCGTTCCTGGGCACATGGACGGCCGGCGCTCTGTTGCTTGCCCTCTTCCCGGCCGATGTAGGACGGCTGCAGACGGTCCATGGGGGAATCCATCTGGCGGTCGCCGCTCTGGCATTCGTCAGCATGCCGATCGGAGCGGTGCTGCTCTCACGATCGCTGGCCATGGATGCTCGCTGGGCCGATCTCGGACAGCGAGTCATGCCTTTCGCGTACCTGACGGTCGCCGGCTTCGCCGTTCTCGTCCTGGGCAGCGTCATGCATCGGATCAGCGGGCTCACCGAGCGCCTGTTCCTGGCATCCGCCCTGCTCTGGATACTGATTCTCGCCATCAACCTGGGGCAGGAAACGGCCGCGGGAGGAGCCCCCGAGCCTTAGTGCAGATGCGCGTACTTGTCGACCGTGAACTGCCACGTGCATTGCGGGCAGGTTACGGACGAATACTCCAATCCACCGAGACGCTGCACACGAAACCGGCTCGATGACGCGCCCGACTGATACCCGCATGCGGGACAATGTAGCCGCACCGGATTGGCGCGGCGCCGGGCGACCGTTACCAGCCCAATGGGGAGGGTCAATGCCCCCACGAGCAGCATGACCATGCCCAGGCCCAGCATCAGGCTGCTGCTGAGCACACCGACATGGATGCCGGCGTGAGTGGATGCGGCGTCCATGACGAAAAAGTAGAGGCCGACCAGAGCAATCCCGACGAGCGCGAGCCCGAGGGGCGTTGCCAGAGGGTGGTCTCGAAACATCCGGTTGACGGCGACCGACGAACCGGACGGCATGCGTCTCATAATGTACTCCTTGTCATCAATAGTATGACAGGATGGTCGTCGTTATGACAAGATCGAGAGTAACTGTGAAATCTCGGCGTGGCAAGAGCGGATCCTGGTCGAGCGGTAAAGGGCTCGTGCATTATCGGCATCGCCGGGTCGTAGTGGCCGGCCCGAGTGATACTGCTGGCGAATGTCGGGAGGAAGGCGCATGCTCGGAGTATCTCCCCATCCTGGAGGCTCTGATGTGCCTGCATCCCCGCCCCAT
>JAJPIP010000047.1 GCA_021324655.1 Pseudomonadota bacterium | reverse complement strand
TCAAACTCTCCATCACTACCCCTGCTGGGGTCCACAAAGAGTCCAATCACTGTCAAAAACTCGCTTTGGAATCTCTCTCTTCGATTGGAAAGGTGCCTGCCACCGCGAAACATCTCTGTCCCGCCGCTTCCGAGTCTACCCACTCTCCGGCCTTACGGTCAATCCCGTACGACACGGCGACGGTCTCCCCTCGGAGGCTCCAGAGTGTACGAAACTGCTAGGCCGGCGGTCAATACCCTCGCGCGGGCCACGTCTGTAAACCCGGCGCTCCGTCCTCTGCGCCGCCGGTTCCGTCACTATCCCTGCTACCATCCGGCGATGCTTAGGCTGTGTCTCGGGTTTCTCGCCGCGGCCGGTGTCTCTGCCGCGGCAGTTCGGGCGCGAGCGCTCACCCCGGGTGGAGCAGCCGCGGCGACCGCCGTCGGCGGCATCATCATCGGTCTCGGCGGGCCGGGGCCGGCGGCCCTGCTGCTTCTCTTCTTTGCCACCTCGTCTTTCCTCTCCGGCTCCGAAACCCGGGACATGATAAGTGCCAAGGGCAAGCGCCGGGATGCCCGGCAGGTCGTGGCCAATGGAGGTGTCCCAGCCCTCGCGGCAGCTCTGGGGACAATCCCCGTCCTGCAGCCGCCTGCGGCCGCTGCTATCGCCGGTTCTCTCGCCGCCGTGACCTCCGACACGTGGTCGAGCGAAATCGGGCGGCGAGCGCAGTCGAGAGCACTCCATGTGAGAACGCGACGGTCCGTACCGGCCGGCACATCGGGAGGCGTCACGCCCGCCGGGACACTCGGCGGGATCGCGGGATCACTGATCATCGCCCTCGCCGACGCTCGCATAACCGGCAACGCCCGGCGCGTGCTGCCGGTCCTGATGGGGGGACTCGCCGGTAACGCGATCGACACCATCCTCGGCGCGACGGTGCAGGAAGTCCGCGCCTGCCCCAGTTGCGGCATTCTCACCGAGCAGCGTGTACATCGACCGTGCGGCGCTGAGACGTCGGTCTGCGGCGGCGTTGCCGGGTTCGACAACGACCTCGTGAACCTGGGCGCCGCCGTTGGCGGCGCCCTCGTCGCCGTCTCACTAGCCCGGTAACTGACCGGCCGGCAGCCGCGTTGCCTGAGTACAATGCCGCGAGAACCGCGAGGGGTCGAACATGTCTAAATTCGTCATCCACGGCGGCCGGCCGCTTAGCGGCGTGATTGACGTGGCTGCCAACAAGAATGCCGTGCTTCCGATGATGGCGGCGGCACTTCTCACCGACCAGGATTGCGTCCTGGAAAACGTCCCGGCGATTGCCGACGTCACGACCATGTCCCAGATCATGCGGGATCTGGGCGCCATCGTCGAGGAGTTGCCGGGCCGCCGCCTGCGTCTCAATTGCGCGGGAGTCAACTCGGACCATCCTCCCGAGTCACTGGTAGAGAGGATGCGGGCTTCCGTCATCCTTATGGGGCCGCTGCTTGCGCGGCACGGGCACGTCAACATGCACCACCCGGGCGGGGACGCAATCGGCTACCGGTCGATCGGCACGCATGTCCACGCCTTCGAGCGCCTCGGGGTGGACGTGCGTCCCGACAAGGATCTGTACAGGGCATGTGTCGGCGGCCGGCCGTCTGATCGCACGATCTTTCTCGATGAGGCGTCGGTGACGGCGACGGAGAACATCATGCTGTACGCCGCCGCTCGTCCCGGCGTCACCACCGTCCGCAATGCCGCCTCCGAGCCTCACGTCGAGAACCTGGCGCTCATGCTTAATGGCATGGGTGCGCAAATTGAGGGAGCCGGGAGCAACGTGTTGCACATCCGGGGGGCGACTCTCTCCGGGACCTCGGCGACCGTCTGGCCCGACCATGCCGAAAGCGGGACTTTTGCCGCCCTGGCGGCGGCCGGGCGCGGCACCGTGACCATCCGCAACATCATCCCCGAGCATCTCGATATGGTCCTCCTCATCCTTGACCGCATGGGAGTTGACTTCTCCCTCGGCGAGGGGGTGATGGAAGTGCGGCCGTCCGAGCTTCGCGCTGTTTCCAAGATCCAGACCGGGATCTGGCCGGCCTTCCCCACCGACCTGGCATCGATCTACATCGTCCTCGCCACCCAGGCTCGCGGCATGACGCTCGTCCACGATTGGATGTACGAGGGGCGCATGTTCTTCATCGACCGACTGGTCCAGATGGGGGCGCGCATTGTGCTTGCTGATCCTCATCGCGCGGTCATCTCAGGCCCATCACCGCTGCGAGGGCGAGAGATGCCGACGCCCGACATACGGGCCGGCATCGCGCTGGTCATGGCCGCCCTGATCGCGGAAGGAGTGAGCGAAATCGAGCACGCGGAGCTCATCGACCGTGGTTATGAACGCATCGACGAACGACTGCAGGCACTCGGCGCGGACATACAGCGTGTTGCCTAGGGTCGTATTTTCCGGATTGCGTTTTATGTCAAACAGCGTTACAATCTGAGTACCTCCGGCGTTATCACTAACGACGGGAGACAACTGAATAGGGAAGGCTCGGGCTCAGCACGCAAGAGATAGAGAGACTTCCCCGGGAGCGCGCGGCGGACCGCCGCGCGCTTTCCTTTTGCGCGTGCCCATCTATCATGGGTCATGGAGCCCACGGTACGTCTCGCCCTCTTGTGCGACTATGCTCTGCGGTCGCAAGACGGAAAGTTGAGCGCGATCGGCATCTTCAGCAGCGTCGGAATGGCGGAGATACCGGGGCCGTCGCCACCTTTTTTCGTCGTCATCAGCGTGGGGCTCGACCGCGGGACGCACCCGGTGAGCCTGGGCATCGTGGACCCGCTGGGGCAGCAGGTGTTACCGGAACAGCCGGCCTTCGATGTCGAGGTCGAGGCTCCCGGTATGGACACCGAGCTTCTGTTTCAGTTCAATGGCCTTCCGCTGCCGCGTCCCGGGATCTACCAAATTCAGCTTTTTGTCGAGGGACGTCTCGTCCACTCGATGCCCCTGTCGGTGCAGGGTGCGTCCGGTCAGATGCCCGGCCGCGCCTAGACAAATTTCGTCCTCAGGAACGCCAGGATCTCCTGACGGTTGTCCGGCGTCAATGTCAAGACCTCCGCTCGCGGGTGGCGACGAATCTTGTCCGCATGAGGGTGCCGCCCCTGAATAAGGGTGCCGAGGACGGGATGACCTCCATCAAGCGCCTGCTGTATCACCTGGCGGAACGCGCACGAGAAAAGCTGCATCCGACCGATCTCGTCCACCACCATGACGTGTCCTCGCTCCATCGCTTCGCGTAGCGCACGAACCCCGACACGCTCCAATTCCGGGAGATCGACACCGTACTTCGATACCTGCACCGAGCCGGGATGGTGTGCTCGGGCCAGCAGCGCCGGCTGGCCATCGAGTGTCACAATACGAAACCCCTCGCGGGTTCCGCTGGTCTGCAAGTCTTCGGTGTAAAAGCCTCCCGCTCGCATCCGCATCGTACTCACGACCTGCCGGATAAGGGTGGTCTTGCCGCTCCCGGGTCCGCCGGTAATGAAATACGCCGTCTTCACAGTCCTCTTCTTTGTCCGCCGCGCCTATCGCACAATGGGGCATTCACGTTCGGGCAGACTTCATGCAGCAGCAAGGTACCACGACGCTTAGCCCCGGGACGAGGGGCCCCTGGTCTCCGGCCCTGGTTGCGTTCCTCGCGTTCCTCGCTCCGCCGGGCGGAGCCATGTTGACGGTCGACAACCTGAGTCGCATGGGCGGCCTGGCGGCGGAGTCGAAAACCCGTACTATGACGGCGATCGCCTCTATCTTCGCCGCGGGGTTGACCCTACTTCTCGTTCTCGCGCAGCCCCATCTGAACCGCCCCCCTTCCGAGCGTCCCAGCACATCGCTCGCCATAAGTCTCGGCACGGCAGTCGCCTCGTACATCGCTCAACGCCGAGTCTTCTGGGGATGGCGGTCCGGTCACCGCACCACGCGTACCAGTTCGACAGCCAGTGCCCTGCTCCTGACAGTGCTGTATACGGCGATCGTGTTTGTGGCCGCGGTCGTGCTCCGTCTGATCATCGCGGCAGTAATGGGAGACCTGGGTTGACCTGGCGAATGACGACGGGAATCGACGCCATCGAGATCGAGCGCATAGGGGCGGCGGTCGAGCGGTGGGGCGAGCGCTTCCTGAATCGCATTTACACGCCTGACGAAATCCTGCACTGTCGCGGACGGACGCAGAGCCTGGCCGGCCGTTTCGCCGCGAAGGAGGCAACGTCGAAGGCATTGGGGGTCGGCATCCGAGGCCTGCGGTGGCGGGAGATTGAGATCTTGCGCGGCCCGCGCGGGAAGCCGGTGCTGTACCTGCACGGCAATGCAGAGGAGATTGCACAGCGGGCAGGCCTGACCCACTTTGACGTCAGCATTTCGCACACCAGAACAGACGCAGTCGCGGTCGTGGTGTCGTGGGGAGGCACGCCGTGAAGGTCGTTACCAGCGAAGAAATGCTTTCCATCGAACAGCGCGCGATAGCTTCCGGGGTCCCGCTGGGGACTCTGATCGAACGAGCCGGCCGGGCGCTGTCGGATGTGGTCGCCAAGTCGGAAGGGCCGGTTCTCATCCTGGCCGGCCCCGGTAACAATGGAGCCGATGGTGAAACAGCCGCGCGCCTCCTGGCTGAGTCCGGCCGAGATGTCACTCTCTACACGTTCCGGCGTCAACCCGCAGCGCAAGTACGGACCGTGCAGGCCGAGAATGACCCCGAGCTGGCGATGCTCGCCCGCATCCTTGACTCCGCGGCCGTCATCGTGGACGCGCTACTCGGCACCGGTCAATCTCGCCCCGTGGAGGGCTTGCTTGGCGGTATCGTCGAGGCTGCCAACGCGCCCTCGGCGACGCGCGCTCGAGTGGCCGCCGATGTGCCGACAGGCGTCAACGCCGACACCGGCGCGATTTCCGGCGCCGCGTTTCGCGCCGACATCACGGTGGCCATGGGCTATGCCAAAGTGGGCGACATGGTCTGGCCGGGAGCCGGTTACGCAGGACGAGTGATTGTCGCCGACCTGCAACTACCCGCGCCCGATCACGTTGCCCTGCTCGCACCGGAACCGGCCGATATCGCTCGCCTACTGCCTGGCCGGCCGCGGAACTCGAACAAGGGGACGTTCGGACGTACTCTGGTGATCGGCGGTTCGGAGCGTTTTCCGGGCGCGCCGGCCCTCACCTCACTCGGAGCCCTTCGCATTGGGACAGGACTGGTGCAGGCTGCCGTGCCCGCGTCCATCGTCCCGTCGGTCGCGTCTCACGCGATGGAGGTAACATTTCTTCCGCTGCCCGGCGAAGACGGCGCGCTGACGACGGACGGCCTGCCGGCCCTGGTGGACGCGCTCGCCGGTGCCGGCGCTGTCGCCGTCGGACCGGGCCTCAGTCTCACCTCGGCCACCGTGTCCTTGGTTCGTGACCTGCTTCCTCACCTCTCGGTCCGACCCGCTCTCGTCGATGCCGATGGGCTCAATGCCCTGGCGCGTATTGAGGGGTGGTGGCGCCAGATGCGCCTGCCCGTTCTGACTCCGCACCCCGGCGAGATGTCCCGTTTGACCGGATTGTCCATTGAAGCGATTCAAAGCGACCGCCTGGGCGTGGCGACAAAGTTTGCAGCGGAGTGGGGATCGGTCGTGGTTCTTAAAGGGGCCGGCAGCATCGTGGCCGCTTCCGACGGACGGGCCGCGGTGATCACAACGGGCGGTCCCAATCTCGCGACGGCAGGCACGGGAGACGTTCTGTCGGGCATCATAGGAGGCCTGCTCGCCCAGGGCATGGATCCATGGGACGCAGCTGTTGCCGGTACGTATATTCACGGAGCGGCAGGTGACCGTGTGGCCGGCGCCCTGGGTAGTGCCGGCACTCTAGCCGGAGATCTGCTTCCAGAGATTCCAGTCGTGCGCCGCAATCTGCAGGAGAGAGAGAGGACGACAGGTTGAATGTATCGGAAATTATGACGGCGGATGTGGTGACGGCGCGTCCCGAGACCGACGTCGGGACACTCGCGCGAACCATGCTGGACCAACAGTTGGCTGGACTGCCGGTTGTCGACGGCGAAGGCCGCCTCCTTGGTTTGGTCACCGAGGAAGATCTGGTGACAAAGCAGGCGCGTGTGCACTTCCCCGTCTATTTCGGACTCCTCGGCGGCGTGGTGACGCTGGAGGCGCCAGGTACCGACGACGAGATCGAACGAGCGCTCGCCACCAATGCGGAGCAAATCATGGAGCACCGTCCTGTCACGGTATCGCCGGACGAAGCGGTAGAGGACGTGGCGGAGCGCATGATCGAGAAACATGCGAACCCGATTCCGGTCGTTCAGGATGGCCGTGTCGTTGGGGTCGTCAGCCGGCGAGACATCATCAAGCTGTTGGCGGTGTCCGATGAGCGGCCGATGTGAGGGCGAGCCCGGTCTGACCAGGGCAGTTGTCGACCTGACGCGGATCCGGCACAACGTGGCGGGATTCAAGGAGCTTGTTCAGGACGCGCAGGTGCTGAGCGTCGTCAAAGCGAACGCGTACGGCCATGGGGCTTTTCCGGTGGCGCGGGCGGCGTTGTCTGCCGGGGCGTCCCGCTTGGGCGTGTACACGGTTTCCGAGGGCCTTGCCCTCCGCGCCGCGGGCGTTACGGCCCCTATCCTGGTGTTCGGTCCGTTTCGGCCGGCCGACGCTGCTCAGATCGCGAACTTCCAGCTCACGGCCACGGTTCACAATATCGAGTCCGCCCGCGCGCTACAGGAGACGGGTGCCTCCGTGACGGCCCACGTGAAAGTCGACACGGGTCTTTCTCGCGCCGGAGTAGAACCGAAGAAAGTAGCCGGCTTACTCGAGACGGCGCGGTCGTTTCACCACCTGACCATCGAGGGGCTGTACACGCACTTTGCCCGAGCGGAAGAACCGGACCCAGGTCCGACGGTGCGCCAGCTCGATACGTTCTTGAGAGTCGCCGATGAGCTGACCGCGCGTGGCCTCCGGCCCCCCATGCTCCACGCCGCGAACACGGCCGCCACGCTTGCCTTTCCGGCCGCCTGGTTGGACATGGTACGAATCGGCATCGGCATGTACGGCTACTATCCATCCCCGGTTGAACCACCGCCGGTCCCGCTGGCCCCGGCTCTCTCGCTGGAATCAACCCTGACGCGCCTCCACACGATCCACCCTGGAGACGGCGTTGGGTACGGGCACGAGTTCGTGGCGGCACGGGACACGGTGGTTGGACTTGTTCCCGTAGGGTACGGTGATGGGCTGCCTCGCGGCCTGGGATGTGGGCACGGCAGCGTGTTGATCCGCCGCGCGCGCGTTCCCATTATTGGCCGTGTTTCCATGGACCAGATCACGATCGACGTGACGGATGTGGCGGGCGCAACTGTCGGCGACGCCGTGACACTGATCGGCAGTCAGGGAGACGTTGTCCAGACGGCGGACGACCTGGCGTCCCGTGCCGGGACCATCAGCTACGAGATACTGACGCGTCTCATGCCCAGGGTGCCGCGACTGTACATCGGGGATGCTGCGTGAACGAGCCGGCCGCCGAGGCGGACGGGGCTCCGCCTGCCGGCCGAACTCGCGCCATCGGCACCGCCGCCATCATTCTCATGGCCGGCAACCTTGCCGGAAGCCTCTTCGGCTTCGTGCGCCTGAGTGTTATGACCGATGTCTTCGGCGCGAACTACCGGACGAGCGCCTTCATCGCGGCCTCCGTCGTTCCCCAGATGTTCTACGACCTGGTCATCGGTGCGGCGGTCGGAGCGGCACTCATTCCCAGCTTCACGGAGATATTTGAGCGTCGCGGCGAAGGGGGCCTGGCCGGCATCGTCGGCCCGGTGCTCGGGCTCTGCTGGACCATACTGGCGGTCCTGGTCGGCCTCCTCGTGATCTTCGCGCGGCCTGTCATGTCGATCCTGCTCTGGAGTCAGCCTCCCCGCGGACCCGAAATGACGCTCGCCGTCTCCATCGCACATGTGCTAATCCCGACGCTGCTCTTTTTGGGAACGTCGGCAGTGCTCCTGGCAGGGCTGTACTCGCAGCGCCGGTTTACCGTCCCCGCGTTTGCCCCGAGCCTCTACCACATCGGGATCATCCTCGGCGCCATCATGCTGGCGCGTCCGCTGGGCATCATGGCACTACCGGTTGGCGCGCTGATCGGCGCCGCATCGCAAGCGCTGTGGCTCGCTCTCACCTATCTCCGGTCGCGGCCCCCTCTCCGCATTCGGCTCGAGTTGACCCCCGAGCTGCGCCGTATCATTCGCCTCTACGCACCGGTCGCTGCCGGGCTCGTCGTCAGCGTGGCCGGCCAGACCGTCGACACGGGTCTGAAGTCGACGCTCGGCCACTCAGCGCTCACGACGATGGCGGTGGCGACCACGCTGACTCAGTTTCCTATCGGGATCGCGGTGGCGGCCCTCACCTTCGCCGTCATGCCGTCGATCTCAAGTGACGCTGCATCGGGGGAAATCGAGCGGTTCAAGGACACGCTGGCCCTGGGCATACGATTTGTCCTATTCCTCACGATTCCTGCCGCTATTGGATACCTGGCACTCGGAACGCCGATCGTCACGTTGCTGTTCCAGCATCACCATTTCACACCCGGAAACACCCACCAGACCGTTCAGGCGTTGCTCGGCTACGCCCCCCAAATCCCGATGGTGGGGCTCGACCAAATGATGATATTCAGCTTTTATGCCCGAAAAGACACGTTGACGCCGATGCTGGTAGGCGTGCTTGGCGTTCTGGTGTATGTCACCACCGGCATCATCTTGAAGGCGCGCTATTACGTGCTTGGCCTCGCGGCCGCCAACACGATCCAGAATTCCACGCACGCGATCGTCCTTCTGGTGCTCATGGTTCTGGCGATTGGCCCACTGCAGAGACGCGGCATCACCGCGTCTGTCGCGCGATCTCTGGGCGCCGGACTCGCCATGGGAGCAGCGACGGCGGGCCTCGCCGGTTTTCTATCCGCTGCGCTTGGCGATGCCACCCTGATTACGCGCGCCACTCTGGTTCTACTTCCCGTCGTGGCCGGGTCAGCCATTTATGTCGCGGCAGCCGCCGCGCTGCGATCACCGGAATTGCGTGTGGCGTGGCGCGTCGCCCGCCGGACCTGAGGATCACCCGATCGGCAATCCTCGCTCGGCCACGTGTCGCTGATACTCGCCGATGTCGTACTCCACGGTAAAAAACTCGGTGGTAATCTCCGGCCCAAGATCGACGATTCCGTATCCCGCTTCGCCGAGCGGCATCTGAGGGCCCGCTACCGAGGGAGCGCCGACAAAGGTCATCCCGGCTGCCTCTCGCTGGAACCCCTCGCCGCCATGTCCGCTGATCAGCACATCGGCGCGGGTCACAGTGGCGATGGTTTCGAGAATTGACACGGCAGTATCGGCTCTCACGTATTCGTTGAGAGCCCGGGGAGTGCCGTGCGCCACGAGTGCCTGCTTGCGCCGGGACGGGCGGCGGTCGCGAATCAAGCCGCCAAACAGCGCCCTCATGAGCATCCCACCCGCCGACGGTTCGTCGGGATCGCGCATATTGCGGCGCACCTGGCCGCGCGGTCCAAACTCGAAGACACGCAGGTCACGCGGAAGGTCGCGCAGATAAGCCAGATTTTCTTCGCTCAGAGTTCGCCGGGTCCATGCCAGGAGCTGCCGCTCGGCCCGTTCGGTGCCCTCGTTGGCGTAATCCATACCGGGCGACAGTCGATCAAAGGCCACGGCATCGTCGTAATTCCCCGCCACGGCCTCGATCTCGTGATCCCGGAGCCGATCAACCACCGCGTTCGGACTGGGACCCAACCCCACGATGTCGCCGACCGCGAGGATCTTGGCCGGGTCACGCGGCTCCAACGCGGCGAGCACTGCGTCAAGTGCGACGATGTTGCCCTGCACATTTGAGAAGATGGCTAAGCGCATGGACGTCCCCTGGCCTACAGTACAATACGCCAGGATTAGCAGAAATTGATTCCGTGGGGCGGAGGAGACCAATGAGTTCTGAGAACAATGAAGACGGATTCTCGATCACTCTGCCACTGGGCGCCGCGGTCGGGGCAATCGTCATCGCCGCCGCTTCGACGGCCGCCTACCTGATGCTGAACGGAAGCGAGGCAAGTGCTCCATCCGGAAGCGGTATCGCGTCCTCGGGGCGCAGCGCGTTGCGCCGCCTGGGCCTGATGGGATTGATTACCGTGATCGAGAACGACGCCTCGCGCCGGGTGCTCGTGGCCGTTCTCAGGGCGATGGCACGCCGCGCGTAGTCGCGCGGGGAAGCTCGGCGAGCGGCCGGGTATTGAGGACGTTGGCCGCCTCGGCCCACGCCCGGCGCGCGACCTCTATTCCGTATCGAATATTGTCGAAGTGCACCGGTGCGTGGGCATCGGTATCGACGACCAGGATCACTCCGAGTTCCAGGGCGCGCTGCGCCTGCGTGTCGGTGAGATCCAGGCGCTCCGGAAACGAGTTGATCTCAAGTGCCGTTCCGGTTCGAGCGGCCGCTCGGTACACAGCCTCCAGATCCACAGCGTAGGGCTCACGGCGGCCTATCAGTCTTCCCGTGGGATGCGCGATGGCATCCACGTGCGGATTTTCGATGGCGCGAACGATGCGAGCCGTCATCTGGTCTTCCGGCTGATTAAAGCCCGAGTGTACGCTCGCGATGACCCAGTCGAGCTGCTCGAGAATCTCATCAGAGAAGTCGAGCGTGCCGTCGCGGCGGATGTCCACCTCCGTCCCGGTCAGGATCGTGATGCCCTCAATCTCCCGGTCCAGCCGGCGAATGACGCCTATCTGCTCTTCGAGGCGCTCGGCGCTCAAACCGTGCGCGACACCAATCCCGCCTGAATGATCGGTGATGGCCACATACTCATAGCCGCGCTCCCGGGCCGCGAGAACCATCTCCTCGATGGTGACCGTGCCGTCACTCCAGTCTGTATGCGCGTGGAGATCCCCGCGTACGTCGCCGACTGTCACCAGGACCGGGAGGGCGCCTGCTCGAGCCGCGGCAAGCTCTCCATGCCCTTCACGCAACTCGGGAGGAATCCACTGCAGACCAAGCGCCGCATAAAAGGACTCTTCGTCGGCGTATCTCGTCACTGTCCCCGACTTCACGTCCGTGATGCCGTATTCATTGAGGCTGAGGCCGCGGGCCAACGCGTAGTCACGCAATTCGATGTTGTGCTGCTTGCTGCCCGTAAAGTGCTGCAAGAGTGACCCGAAGGCGTCGTCGGGGACGATGCGCAAGTCGACCTGCAAGCCGTTGTCGGTAATAACGCTCGTCTTGGTTGTGCCCTCGCCCAGGATGTCTCGTACCTGCGGCAGTGTCGCGAAGATCTCCATCGCCCGTTCGGGCTTGTCGCTTGTCGCCAGGAGGTCGATGTCGCCGATGGTCGGACTCCATCGCCGCATGCTCCCGCCCGGCATGAGGTGGTGGAAGATTTCATGCGGTCTGAGAGCGGCGATGAGTTCTTCAACGAGTGGGACGGCCGTCCCGATCGAGATCCGCGATTCCTTCTTGTTGACGCGCGTCAGCGCGCGCAGGACATTTTCCGCCGACTTCTGCCCGAACCCGGGCAGCTCCGCTAGACGCCCGTCCTCCGCGGCTTCTCGCAGAGCTTCCAGGCTGTCGACCCCCAGCTCCCGGTAGGCGCGGCGCGCCAGCGAGGGTCCAACTCCTGGGACGGACATGATGGACCGTACTCCCGGCGGAAACTCCTGCCGCAGCTTTTCGAGCTGAGTGATTGTGCCGGTATCCAGTAGCTCCTGAATCTTGTCGGCAATGCTTCCGCCGATTCCCTTCAGATCCTTCAGTCTGTTTTCCGCGGAAAGGACGCGGACGTCTTCGGGGAGATTGGAGATAGTCCGCCCCGCGTTCTGATAGGCGCGCACGCGGAACGTGGTGGCTCCTTGCAGTTCGAGAAGTTCGGCAATTTCGTTCAGCGCGGCAGCGACATCGTTGTTGTTCATCACGCCATCCGCCGTATTCTGCATTAGTGCACAGCCGCGTGGCGAAACTTAGGAGGTCATCGTGGGCATCGGACGAATGGTCACCAATCAACTTTTGAAGCGGGTTTCGCGAGGGAAGCTCCAGCAGCCCGGGAAGGTCCAGGCAGTCATGCGGCTGCCTTTCTTGCTGCGTCTGGGATATGCTCTGTTTCGCGACGAACGTGTGCCGATTTACCTTCGCGTCGGAACGCTCGCACTGCTCGCCCTTATTTTCTCGCCGCTGGACCTGCCCGGAGACATTCCGCTGGTAGGCCAGTTCTGGGATTTCACCCTGTCCGTCGTCATATTGGAGCAATTCATCAACTTCGCGCCGCCGACCGTCGTCAATGAGCACATCATCGCCCTGGGACTCGAGAAAAAGATTCCGTTGCGCGAGGTCTGATCGTGGATGAGGGCCGCGGCGATCACAGGCCGCTCGCGGCCCGCATGCGTCCCCGAGACTTCGACGAATTTGTGGGCCAGGAACATATTCTCGGTAAGGATCGCGTGCTCCGACGGACGATCGACCGCGATACCCTGACCTCCATCATCCTCTGGGGACCACCGGGAACCGGGAAGACAACGCTCGCCGAGATCATCGCCTCCCGTACGAACGCTCGCTTTATTCCGCTCAGCGCCGTGTCGGCGGGAGTCGCCGATCTCCGGAAGGCGGTCGAAGCGGCCCAGAAGCTCCGATCGTTCAGCGGCCAGCGCACCGTCTTGTTCGTCGATGAGATTCACCGCTTCAACAAGGCCCAACAGGACGCGATTCTGCCGTATGTGGAGAGCGGGGAAATTACCCTCATCGGCGCGACGACAGAGAACCCGTCGTTCGAAGTTAACTCGGCGCTTTTGTCCCGCTGCCGCGTGTTTCGGCTCGATCCCCTCTCGGACTCCGACGTGGGGATCCTCGTTCGTCGAGCGCTGGAGGACGACGAGCGAGGGCTTGGCGGCCGGGAGCTGGATGCGGACGACGACGCGCTCGATCATCTGGTCCGCCTCGCGGGAGGCGATGCCCGCATCGCGCTGACAGCACTGGAAATGGCGGCGGACGCGGCGCCTGAGATCAACGGACGCCGCACTGTAACGACTGAGTTGGTTGAGGATGCCATGCAACGTCCCGCGCTCCTCTACGACAAAACGGGCGACATGCACTACCACCTGATCTCGGCCTATATCAAGAGCGTCCGCGGCTCCGACCCCGACGCCGCTGTGTACTGGCTCGCCAGGATGCTCGAGGCAGGGGAGGATCCGCTGTTCATCACGCGCCGCATGATCATTCTGGCGGCGGAGGACGTGGGTCTCGCCGACCCTGCGGCGCTCTCCCTGGCCGTCGCGTGCCAGGATGCGGTACACAGCATCGGCATGCCGGAGGGCTATCTGCCGTTGACGGAATGCACCCTGTACCTCGCGGCCGCTCCCAAGAGCAACAGCGCGCTCGTGGCATATGGCCGCGCCCAAAAGGATGTCGCCGCGACTCTCAACCAGCCCGTGCCGTTGCACCTGAGAAATGCGGTGACGGGACTCAACCGAACGATGGGGTACGGAAAGGGATACCGATACGCGCACGACTTCGACGGCCACCATGTCGAGCAGCAGTACCTGCCGGATGCCCTGGCCGGCCGGCGTTACTACAGTCCCACCTCCGAGGGCGCTGAGGATCAAATCGGCGCTCGGGTCCGCCGCATGCGGGGCGACGCCCCATGACCATCACCTACGACGACTCCGTCGCCTACCTCGAGAGCCTTTACCGTCTTCCGGTGCGCCCTGCGTCGGACGTCGGCCTGGAGCGCGCCGCGTACCTCCTCAGGGCAGTTGGAAACCCCCATCGGGCGTATCGGTCGGTCCACGTGACAGGAAGTACCGGCAAAGGTTCGACGTCCACCATGATCGCCCGGATCATGGAGGCATCGGGTCTAGAGACCGGTCTCTTTCGGTCTCCCCACCTCGTCGATTACACGGAGCGCATATCTATCGGCGGCACGGATATCACTCAAGTCGATTGGGCTCATCACGTCGCCGAGCTCATTCCAGTGGCCGAGCACATGCGCGAGAGCACGTCATGGGGGCGCCCCTCCCTTTTCGAGCTACTCTTTGCACTGGCCTCACTCTACTTCGCGGAGGCGGCCATCCCGTGGGTTGTCGCGGAGGTCGGGCTGGGTGGCAGGCTCGATGCGACCAATCTGCTCACGTCGGATATCTCCGTCATCACGAATGTCAGTCTGGAGCACACGCAGGTGCTCGGCGGGACGACGTCGCAGATCGCCCGAGAAAAGGCGGCGATCATCAAGCCCGGGAGCACGGCGGTGACGGCGGCGGACGATGCAGCCGCGCTGGCCGAGATCGAGGCAGCCGCGGCGGGAGCAGGCGCGGAGTTACTTCGCGTCGGGCGTGACATTGAGGTGCAGTCAATGGGCACGCTCATCGAGCCCGAGGTTCGTCTGGCATTCGGGCAGGAACGAGTCCGAGCGACACTGGGAGCACGAGGGAGGTTTCAGGTTGTCAATGCGGCGACCGCCTACGGTGCTGCCGTCGGGCTGCGGCGCTCCGGGGTTCCTCTATCGACCGAGGATATCCGCAGCGGCCTGAGACATGGCGTCGTACCTGGGCGGTTTGAATTCATCCCGGGCCGCCCCGCCGTGATCGTTGATGGAGCACACAATGCGGCGGGAGCACGCGCGTTGGCCGACACCCTGGCGGGTCACGAGCCCGTGACGGTCCTCTTTGCCGCGATGGCTGACAAGGATCTGGGCGGGATGGCGCGAGCTCTGGCGCCCGTCGTCCGCCATATTGTCATTACATCCGTGCCCGACTCCTCGCGTGGAGCGCGCCCGGAGCACGTCGCAGCAGCGTTCGACGGGTTAGCTCCGATCGCGGCCATCGACGATGATCCGGAGCGGGCGCTGTCACGTGCTCTCGCGCTCGCCGGGGACGGGACGCTCCTTGTCACCGGGTCCCTGTATCTTGTCGGAAACGTGCGCCACCGTCTCATGGGAGTGCCCGCGACATGAGGTATCTGCTTTCTCTCCTCACCGCTCTGGTTCTGTTACCGCGCGCCGTCTCGGCACAGACCTATCCCGTGCCCCGCGGGGCGCACATACTCGCCCACGCTCCACTGCGGGCGGAGCGCGGAGCGTCGGTGATTGTCTTCCGCTCCAGGGTAATTGAGGTGGCCGTCGCGCGGAACGGAAGGATCCTGTGGGAAGAACGGATCTCCGGTCTCCCACTCCGTCTTGTGCAGCCAGGCCCTCGCGGGCTGTTCGCCGTTGTCTTCAGGCGGTCCCGCGGCGCGGGCGTCCTGGCTATGAGCCTAGCCGGATCACACGTCGGGTCCGGGATAACCGGGAACCCCACAGGCGCCGCCACCGGTGACGAAGGGGTGCGAGTCGTGAGAGGCGGATTCGTCGTCCTTCGCAGGGATCGAGCCCATGCCGGCAGCGTTAAGTACCGCACTCTGATTCCCTATCTGGTCTGCGGTCGGCTTCTCTGCCAGGGCAACCCTGAGTTGCGTCCGGACTATGCCCCGGGCGCCGCGCCCGTTCCGAATGCCACGTTCGCGCTCGCCAACGGCAGCGTGATTTTATTGCGACTGGAAATCGCCGCGACGATCGCGGATCAGAATCGGGGTTTGATGAACGTGCGGTCCCTCGATCCCGACACCGGCATGATCTTCGTCTGGTCGGACCAGGTGCTGTGCTCCTTCTGGATGAAAGACACGGATATCCCGCTCGACATTGCATTCCTGGCTCCTGACGGCACCGTCAACGAGATCATCCACATGCCGGTGCTCGATTCTCCGAACGCCGAGCCTATCCCGCTTTACACGCCGAAGAACCCGTACCAGTTTGCGATCGAGGCCAACGCGGGCTTCTGGTCCCGGTATGACATCTCCCCGGGAGTGAAAGCCCGTCTGAACCTGGGCGCCTTATCGTTGACGGACGCGCCCAAAACATGCTACGGTTAGTCGGTATTTTGCCTGATTCCGCCTAGAAGGAGCACCTCGGTGGCTCGTTGCGAATTCTGTGATAAAACGCCCCAGTTTGGGCGGTATATCCGTAACCAGCATTCGATCGCGTGGGAGCGACGCGCTCCGCGCAAGAACCGGCAGTTCAAGCCCAACGTCCAGAAGACCAAGCTGATGCTGGACGGCGCCATGCGTTCCGTCCACATCTGCACCCGCTGTCTGCGGACGTTGCAGAAAGTCTAAGCACCGCGCTCGGACCGACCCTCGCCCGAATGTCCTGGGCGCGGAGCGGTCGCCGGCACGCTCCGCCGGCCAGGTGGGGCGCGACGACAGGCGCCGTTGTCCAGGCCCGGCCTGGAAAGCGCGCGGCCGCAGGGCGTGGGCGCGGATTACTCATCCGCCACCGTCTTGCGGAGCTGGCCGCACGCGGCGCTGATGTCCAGTCCTTTCGAGTGACGGATCGTGGCGTTGATCCCGGCGACGCGGAGAATCTCCGCGAACGCATTGGCGTCCGGCCCTTCACCCCGGATGAAGCGACCCTCGCGGAAGGGATTCCAGGGGATGAGATTCACGTGAGCCAGGCCGCCGTAAGGGCGGAGCAGCCCGGCCAACTGTTGCGCCTCGGCGGGACGATCATTGGTCCCGCGTAACAGCACATATTCGAAGCTCACCCGCCGGCGCGTCCGCTCCAGGTACACGCTCACGGCGTGCAACAGGTCTTTGATCGGAAAATGTCTGTTGTACGGCACCAGCTGGTTGCGTAGGTCATCATTGGGCGCGTGAAGCGAGATGGCGAGGTTGGTCTGGCCCGACCAGTCGGCAAATGACTTGACCTGCGGCACGATGCCGACCGTCGAGACGGTGATGGAGCGCGCCCCGAGACCTAATCCCACGGGGTCGGTGAGACGGGCGACAGCCTCGCGTACCGCGCGTACGTTCAGCAACGGTTCTCCCATGCCCATGAAGACGACGTTGCTTACACGCGCCCCCTCTTGTTGCAGCCGGTGACTGAAAAACATCACCTGGTCCACGATCTCTCCGGCTGTGAGATTCCTGGTGAACCCGCTCAGGCCGGTGGCGCAGAACGTGCAACCGGCCGGACACCCGACCTGAGAGGACACACAGACCGTGTGACGGGCTCTCCCTCCCGCGTTTTCACCTCGGATCAGAACGGTTTCCACCGCCGAGCCGTCCCGCAAACCGAACAACACCTTCTCGGATAGATCGGCAGCTGAATGGAGATGGACCCGAACCGAGAGCGCGCGAAGCCTATACTCCTCCTCGAGCCGTCGGCGGAGCGACGCCGGCAGTTCGGTCATTCCCGCGAATTCCTGGATACCGCGCCGTGAGAGGGCAGCGTAGATCTGTGCCGCCCGAAAGCGCGGCAAACCAATTCCGGCCGCCCATTCCTGGAGCTGCTGCCGGTTCAGATCGCTCAACGGGCGTCGATGGTCGGCAGGGTCGAGGGTTGCTGGCATGGTCGGTCGGGCGTCATTCTACCATTGGCGGGAGGGGCTGATGATCGTCGATGCCCACGTCAGCGTCGATGTGGCACGCTACCCAATCGAGCGGGCCATGGAGACTTTAGAGGGAGCCAAGGTGCGTTCTGCGGTCATCTTCGCCGATGCCCATGGTGTCGATCCCGTTGCACAAAACCGCTACGTGCTGGAGTCCGCCCGTCAATACGGGCTACATCCGTTTTACTATCTGGGCGGAAACCCGTTCACGGACACCCGGCCCGACACACTGGACGTACCGGACAACCTCGATGAGTATGCTGGGATCTGCTGGCATCGGTGGGTTGGAGAGGGCATCGACCGGACGGGGGATCTGGACCAGGACGAACTCGACTGGGCCATCAATCTGATGGAGTCTCCAGAGTTCGGGGCCCTGACGGCGGCCGCCACCCACTACGGAATGCCGATCCTGTTTGAGGAGAGCTTCGCCGTGACGCTCGAGTTCATCGACCGCTTCCCCGGGCTCGACATCATCATCCCGCACCTGGGAGCACGTAGCGGTGGAGAGGCGCGAGTCCTTCGAACCCTATGGGACAACCCGAACGTGTATTTCGACACGAGCCTGGCGCGTCTCGACGAAGCGACGCTTTCCCGCGTCGGACCGTCGCGCCTCCTGTATGGTTCTGCCTACCCGTACGGCGACCCGATCGTGGAACTCGACAAAATAGATGACCTGCCGGTACCGGAAACCATCAAGGAAGGCATCTACGGCGACAACCTGCTTGCACTTCTCAGCAGCGCGCGCGCCGGGTAGGAGCGAGGCGTGATGCGATTGCGGCGTGCCGCCGCCGTCAACGCCGCACGCCTGGCGGCCGCGGTCAGCCGCGCGTCCGGGCGTGGCGGGACCGCGTTGCCCGGCCTGGTTGCGACCGCGATGGACCCGGATATCATCGCGGCGCTGGCCTCTCAGTTACCGGTCGGTTCAGTCATCGTGGCCGGCACCAACGGGAAGACCACGACGTCCCGCATGCTCGCCGCGATTGTCACATCGGCCGGGATGAAACCCGTGCGCAATGAGTCAGGGTCAAATCTCGCGCGCGGACTTGCCGCGTCACTGGTACGCCGCGCGGGGCCCACCGGCAACCTGGCGCGCGCCGATCGTGCCGTCGGCCTCTTCGAAACGGATGAAGCGGCTCTGCCCGCCGTCATCCGCTCGGTGCGCCCACGTATTCTGGTCTTGCTCAACCTTTTCCGCGATCAGCTCGATCGTTACGGAGAAGTAGCGACCATCGCTGGCCTCTGGAAAGGGGCCTTGCAAGAGCTAACCGGGGCCACAATCGTCGCGAACGCCGACGATCCTCTTGTGGCGCACCTGGTGCAAACCACTGAGGCCCCACACATCTTCTTCGGGATCCAGTCGGCACCCGAGTCGCTGTCCGGCTTACCGCATGCTGCTGATGTCAAGGCCTGCCCGAATTGTGGCGCCCCCATCGACTTCAGCGTCACATTCGTGGGTCACCTGGGGCATTACATATGCCGGACCTGCGGCTTTTCTCGCCCTGCACCCCAGGTAGCTGCAGAAGACGTGCGCCTGAATGGTGTCGACGGCAGCCTCTTTGCCATCACGGACTCCGATGAGCGTATCTCCGTCGCCTTGCCGCTTCCCGGGCTCTACAACGTCTACAACGCGACGGCAGCGGCCGCCGCGGCGTGTGCACTCGGTATCAGGCTTTGTGAGGTGCGCGCCGGCCTCGAGAACGTGACCCCGGCTTTCGGGCGCATGGAGCGCCTGGAAATCGACGGGCGTCATGTGTACCTCGCGCTGGCGAAAAACCCGACAGGTCTCAATGAAGTGCTACGCACCATAGAAAGTGTCGAACAGCCGCTGTTCCTCCTGCCGATGCTCAACGACAACATAGCCGACGGCCGTGACGTGTCCTGGATCTGGGACGCTGATGTGGAAATGCTCCGGGGCCGGGTCGCCTCAGCCACATTTTCGGGGACGCGAGCCGCCGACATGGCGCTTCGTTTCAAGTATGCGGGCGTGACGGCTCCCGCCGGTTCGGCCTTATGGTCCATCGAGCCAGACCCGGAGCACGCCTTGCGCTCCGCACTCAGTGCTACTCCGCGCGGGGAACGCTTGTTTGTGTTGCCGACATACACGGCTCTCCTGCAAATGCGCGGAGTATTGACCCGATGTGGCCTGGCCCGGCCCTATTGGGAGGAGTGACATGCGTCTCTCTCTGGTGCACCTCTATCCGGCGCTTCTCAATTTATACGGCGATCGCGGCAACATCATTACGCTCAAACAGCGCTGCGCATGGAGGGGCATCGAGCTCGATGTCATCGAGATCGGTCTCGGTCAAGACTTCCCGGTGAGCGAGCCGGATCTTGTGTTCATGGGAGGAGATCAAGACCGGGAGCAAGAAATCGTTATCGACGACTTACGGCGCCGGCACGGCGATCGTCTCCGCCACAGTATCCAGAACGGCACGCCTGTGCTGGCCGTGTGCGGCAGCTACCAGCTGCTCCAGGAGTATTACAAGCCTGCCGCCGGTCGCGAGTTGCACGGCCTCGGAATCATCCCGGCACACACCGTGCACCCAGGGCCGGGGGTGCCCCGGTGCGTTGGAAACATCGTGATACGGTGGCCACTCGGCACGGTCGTCGGCTTTGAAAACCATGGCGGCCGCACCTTTCTGGATGCCGGCGTTCAACCTCTCGGTACCGTTGCCTCCGGCTTCGGCAACAACGGGGACGACGGGACAGAGGGGGCGCGGGTCCACAACCTGTTTGGAACCTACATTCACGGCTCGCTGCTTCCCAAAAACCCGGCATTCGCCGACCTTCTGTTGTCACTGGCACTGGCACGTCGCTATGCGGGCGCAACCCTGCAGCCCCTCGACGACACCCTGGAACGCCGCGCCCATGACGCGGCCGTCTCTCGGGCCCGATGATCAATGCACTCGTCTCTCTTGACCCGACCAGAAGGGCTCTCGTAATTCCCGCTTCAGGATTTTGCCGGTTCCTCCCTTCGGCAATCCCTCGCGAAACCGCACGCTCCTCGGTACCTTGAAGCCAGCCAGGGTAAGGCGGCAGTGCGCTATGAGATCAGATTCCCCGGCTGACTTCCCGGGTTTGAGTGCGACCAGGGCCAGGGGAACTTCGCCCCACTGCTCATCCGGCACTCCGATCACGGCGCATTCGAGGACTGCGGGATGAGCATACAGAGCGTTCTCGATCTCGACGCTTGAAATGTTCTCGCCGCCGCTAATGATGATGTCCTTTTTTCGGTCCACGATCTGGACATATCCTTCACCGTCGACGACGGCCATGTCTCCCGTGTGAAACCAGCCGCCGCGCATCGCATCCCGCGTCGCCTCGTCGTCGCGCCAATATCCCGTCATAACCACGTTGCTGCGGACGACGATCTCGCCGATCGCCTGGCCGTCGGCCGCAACCTCCCTTCCGGAGTCGTCGACGACACGCAGGTCGACTCCGGTCAGAGGAAGGCCGGTACTCGCCTGCCGGCGGATGCGTTCATCCGCCGGCAGATCTTCCAGCCCGGCCTTCCCCGCGACGAGCGCAATAACGGGCGAGGTCTCGGAGAGGCCGTACCCGGCGATCACGCGACACCCCAATGTCTCCTCTGCTTGCCGTAGCAGCTCAGGGGCGATCGGCCCTCCGCCTACCAGGACCACCTTCAGACTCTCGAGATTCCTTTGGTCCACGTCCGGGTGGTTGATCATCATGGTCAGCATGGTCGGAACCGCGTAGAGGCGCGTAATTCGCTCCTCCTCGATCAACCGCAGCGCTTCCCCCGGATCGAAACGGCGCAGCATGACGTGACGAGCGCCCACGACCGGCAGAATCTGCGGCGTGCCCCATCCGTTGACGTGAAACAAGGGAATCGTGTGCAGCTGGACGTCCTGCTCGTCAGTCGGGAGCAGCGTCAGGAAATTGAGGGCGTGGAGGTAGAGCGCACGATGTGAGAGCATCACCCCTTTCGGCCGCCCTGTCGTGCCGCTCGTGTAAAACAACTCGGCGACGCTGTTCTCGTCGAGACTGGGTTCCGGACCGGCGGGCGACGCCTGCCTCAGCAGCGCGTCATAGTCAGCACCGCGGTACCCGTGCGGAACACCGGACAACCAGACCACGGCCGGCTTGTATTGAAGTGATGGCCAAATCGTGTCGACGACGGGCGCAAAATCGTGATCGGCCAGCAGAAACGTTGCCGCCGCGTCGTTCAGGATGTACGCGATATCGCCGGCGCTCAGACGGATGTTGATTGGTAGGAGGATCCCACCTGCTTCGAGAACTCCGAAGTACCCTTCCAGCAGCGGATAGGAATTGTACGACAGATACGCGACGCGATCGCCCGGGCCCAGCCCGAGGTCCAGCAGGGCGTTCGCGAGGCGATGCGCACGCTCGGCGTACTCACGATAGGTAAACCGTCGCGCTCCGTCAACCACCGCCACCTGCTCCGGGTAGAGTCGCTCAGCACGTCGAAGAAACTCGATGGGGGAAAGGGGAACGAACACGGCGACCTCCTGTCGTCCAGTCCCAGCACGACCTGGAGTCATTGTGCCGCATACAATCCGCCATGGTGCGGGCAGTCGTGCAACGGGTTCGGAGAGCCCAGGTGTGGGTGGGTGAGCGGCAGGTCGCCGGCATCGACCGAGGACTGCTGATCTTGCTGGGAATCCGCGATGGTGACTCGACTCCTGGCGTGGACGCGGTGGCCGACAAGATCGCCCGTCTCCGGCTCTGGGAGGACTCGATGGGCAAGATGAATCTGGATACGTCGCAAGTGGGAGGCGCGATGCTGGTCGTCTCGCAGTTCACCCTGTACGGGGACATCCGGCGAGGTCGGCGCCCAAGCTTCAGCGCTGCCGCCTCTCCTGAGGAGAGCATCGACCTTTACCGCCGCGTCATTAGCCGCCTTCGCGAGAGTGGGTATGCGGTCGAGCATGGGGAGTTTGGAGCGCACATGCTCGTAACCCTCGAAAACGACGGTCCAGTCACGCTTCTCGTGGACAGTAACGACCTTCTGCGCACTTTCCCTGAACCTCATCACGGCGGCGGCTGAGATGAGACTCGAGGCGCGTGCTCCGCTTCGGCTTGACTTCTGCGGCGGGTGGACGGATCCGACTCTCATTGAGTGGGACGGATCCGGGGCCACCGTGACGGCTGCCATCACGCGCTACGTGGCCGGCTACCACGACGTCCCAACGTCCCCGCGTGAGGGAAGCCGGCTGGAGTACCGGTGCGGCGTGCCGCCGGGTAGCGGCCTGGGAGAGTTCGCCGCGGAGGCCGTGCTCTGGGTCACTCTGGTCCGCACGCCGGTTGCCAACACCTTGAGCCGCGCCGACATCGCGGCGATTGCTTGCCAGGTACAACTTTTCGCCGGTATGATTGAAGGACGCCAGGACGCATATGCCTCCGCTCTCGGAGGGCTTAATTTTGTGCGCCTTGGCCGGCGTGTCGAGGTGGAGCGCCTCGATCTGGGCTCCCTCACCTGGGAGTTGCAGAGACGGCTCATCCTCGTGCGAAGTGGAATAGTGGCTCCGGATGCGGCGGGCACCCGGGCAGAACACGACTCCGCTATGCGCGAGCGATTGACGCCGGAGGCAGTCACAAGACTCTCAGACGTCGCCGCCGCCATGAAGTCCTCTCTCATCGACGGTGATCTCGACACCTTTGGGGCACGGCTAACGGAAGCCTGGAATATACAAAGGACTTTGCTGGAGACCGGCAAGCACGAACGACTGGAGCAGCTAATGCGAATCGCGGAACGGAACGGTGCGATAGGCGGCACGGCGTGCGGCCGTGGCTCATGCGCGATCTTCCTCGCGCGAGAGGGTCACGAGGCCGGCCTCCGCCGCGCGTTGCGGACGGAGACCGCCATTCTCGATTTCGACTTTGACACCTATGGCGTCCATCTGAAGAAAGGCTGACCGCCGGCGAATGCAGAATCTAAAGTACCTGGGTCCCTATCTGAAGCAGCACGCGTCGCGTATTGTCGCCGGACTTATCTTGATGGCGGTGTCCACCGGCCTCAGTGTGATTCAACCGAGGTTTGTAGGTGACGCGATCAACTCTCTCCGCCATCCGTCACTCGGGCACCTCACGTTCTACGTGGGTCTCATTCTGGCTGCCGCCATTCTCCAGGCCCTGTTCAGTTTCTTGCAGCGCAGCGCCCTCAACCGCGTCTCGCGTCTCATCGAGTACGAGCTCCGGAACGACTGCTTTACCCATCTTCAGTCCCTCGAGCAGCGCTTCTATCAGGAGATGCATACCGGCGACCTGATGGCGCGTCTCACCAACGATCTGAGCGCGGTCCGCCAGTTCATCGGAATGGGACTCACGAACATGTGCATGACCTTCATGATGCTGGTCGTCGTTTCGGTGCTCATGGTCACCCTGAGCTGGAAGCTGGCGCTGATCGCGTTTATCGTGTTGCCGTTCACGACGGTCTCCGTCGTCGTACTCGGCCGCGTCATGCAGCGTCGCTTCCGTCTCGTTCAGGATCAATTCGGGCGTATTTCGACGCAGGCGCAGGAGAACTTCTCGGGCATTCGGGTGATCAAGGCGTTCGCGCAGGAGGATCGCGAGATTGCGGCGTTCTCCAAGGCAAACTCCGAATACGTTCGGCTCAATCTCTCGTACGTCCGCCTGTCGGGTCTCATGTGGCCGATCATGCGCCTGGTTGTGGGCCTGGCGCTCGCTCTCGTGCTCTTCGTCGGAGGGCTGCAGGTGATCAATGGCTCGCTGTCGCTCGGCGGGCTGGTCCAGTTCACCCTCTACCTGGGAATGTTGACCTGGCCGATGGTCTCACTGGGCTACACCATCAACCAATATCAGCAGGGTGCAGCGTCGATGGGCCGCATTATCGAGGTCCTGCACCGCAACCCGGCCATCGCGGACAGTGGCCGCACGCTCCCTCTGGAGGAGGTCACAGGCAAGATCGAGTTCCGAAACGTCGGCGTGCGCTATGACGACCGCTGGGTGTTTCGCAACGTGTCCTTCACCGTGGAGCCCGGCAGCACGACGGCCATCATCGGCATGACGGGCGCCGGTAAGACGACTCTCATGAGCCTCGTGCCGCGCATTCTCGAGGCGGACGAGGGGCAGGTTCTGGTCGATGGCGTCGACGTGCGCCGGATTCCGCTGGACACCCTGCGTCGGGCGGTGGGGCACGTTCCCCAGGACAATTTTCTCTTCTCCGCCACGCTCCGAGAGAATGTCTCGTTCGGCGTGGATCATCCCAGTGACGAGGCGCTCTGGCAGGCAGTCGAGATCTCGCAGTTGGGACGGGATCTCGAACAGTTCTCGAACGGGCTCGACACCGTCGTCGGAGAGCGCGGCGTGTCGCTGTCGGGCGGCCAGAAGCAGCGGACGGCGCTCGCCCGCGCCATCATGCGCAATCCCAGCATCCTGATCCTGGACGATGCAATGTCCAGCGTCGACACCCACACGCAGGCGGAAATCCTCCGTGGTCTGCAGGGCGTCATGGCTCATCGCACCACTCTGATCACCGCGATGCGCATTTCGACGATCAAAAACGCCGATCAGATCGTCGTCCTGCACGACGGTGGGGTTGCCGAGATCGGCTCACACCAGGAGCTGCTCAACGCGGACGGCCTCTACGCGAAGATGTACCGGCGTGAGTTGCTCCAGCAGGAGCTGGAGGTCGAAGAGGGAGAGGAAGTGGAAGCGTGAGGCCGCATTTCGACAACGACCAGGATGAAGTCCTGGGCAAGGCGTACGACGGGCGCCTGGTCCGACGCCTCGTCCCGTTCATCACGCCCTACAAGCGCCGTCTCCTGCTAGCAACCGTTCTCCTGCTCCTGAGCCCCGCTTTCGACCTCGCCGGGCCGTGGCTGACAAAGCTGGCGATTGACCAGGACATCTATCCGGTGCACCATAAACCGAATCCGGGCGGTCTCGGTCTCATCCTCGTTCTCTACCTCCTGACGCTGGCCGGAGGATTCGTGCTGCGCTATTTCCAGAACTGGCACATCCAGCACATCGGCCAGCATGTCATGTTCGACCTGCGGAACCGCATCTTTTCGCATCTGCAGCGCCTGCCGCTCCAGTTCTTCGACACCCATCCGGTCGGCAGTTTGATCACACGGATGACGAACGACATTGACGCCCTCAATGACCTGCTGACCGAGGGTCTGGTGTCAATGATCGGCGACTTCGCGACGCTGGCCGGAGTCATCATCATCATGCTGCTGATGAACTGGCAACTGGCCCTGGTCGCCCTCGCCGTGCTCCCGGTGGTCGGGTACGTCTCGCGCGTGTTCCAGCGCGCAATGCGTGTGATCTATCGCAGCATCCGCGTGCGGCTCTCCCGCGTTAACGCCTTCTTGAACGAGAACATCACGGGCATGGTGACCGTCCAGCTGTTCAATCGCGAGAGCACGATGTTCGAGCAGTTCGACCGACTCAACTCCGATTACCTGGGGGCGAATCTGCGGTCGGTGTTCGCCTATTCGGTCTTCATGCCCATCGTCAGCTTCCTTGGAGCGGTGTCCACCGCTCTCCTCATCTGGGTGGGTGGTCACGGCATCATCTCCCACTGGGGCCCGGCGTTCACCCTGGGAGCACTCATTGCCGCGAGCCAGTACACGGACCGCGCCTTCCAGCCGATCCGTGATCTGGCCGACACCTTCAATACCCTGCAGGCCGCCATGGCCTCGTCCGAGCGTCTCTTCGGCCTGCTGGACCAGGTACAGGAGCCACCGGACAGCGCGAACCCCGTTGTCCTCGACAAGGTCGCGGGAAAGATCGAGTTCCGCAACGTCAAATTCGGGTACAAGCCGGAGCACCCCGTCCTGCGGGATGTGTCGTTCACCATACAGCCGGGCGAGAGCGTGGCGATCGTTGGAGCGACCGGTGCCGGCAAAACGTCTCTCATCAGTATCTTGTCGCGCTTCTACGACATCCAGGAAGGTCAGATCCTGCTGGATGGGGTTGACATCCGGGAGATGCGGCGCGCCGACGTCCGGAAGCACATCGGGGCGGTCCTGCAAGATGCGGTTCTGTTCTCCGGCACCATTACCGGCAATATCCGGTTGCACAACACCGACATTTCCGACGCCGACGTCCGGCGAGCCGCGGTGTTCGTCAATGCCGACAAGTTCATCGAGCAGCTCCCGGACGGCTACGACCACGTGGTCCGCGAGCGCGGCGCGAACTTCTCGGCGGGCCAGCGACAGCTCATTTCATTTGCACGGGCCATTGCGTTCGATCCCGAAGTTCTGCTCGTCCTCGACGAGGCGACATCAAGCGTGGACACGGAAACGGAAGCCTTGATCCAGGAGGCGCTGGAACGGCTGATGCAGAATCGGACGAGCATTATCATTGCCCACCGGCTCTTCACGATCAGGCACGTCGACCGAATTCTCGTCCTGCACAAGGGCCGCCTGGTCGAAGAAGGAACTCACGAGGAGCTTCTGAATCGGCGCGGCTACTACCACCGGCTGTACCAGCTGCAGTACCAGGAGCAGGAGGCAGCGGTGTAGGCCGCGCTCCTTCTACTCGTCCGCTGAGAGCCGCTCCATCAACTCCCGCAACTGAGACATCGTCTCGTCGTCGAGCGTCGGAAGTGTTTCCGGCTCCGGTTCGGCGCGTTTCGGCGCGTTGAGATCCTTTATCGCCGCCTGAGCCGCCTTGCGGACGTCCTCGATTGGATCTTGCAGCAGCGGCTGTAAGGCTTCTTTGCCCGGCCCCTTCTCGGCAAGTTTGCCGATGGACCTGGCGGCCGACGCGCGGAGGAGAGAGGAGGGAGAGTGCGTGTAGGGCGTAATGCTGGGCAGCAGGGACACGAGACCGAGATCGCCGCTGATGCGCAACAACCGGTTGAGGCGTCGAGGGGCGTTGGCATATAGCAGAAGCGCAGCGCGGATCGCCGCTTCCATGGCGGCGCCGTCTCGCTCCACGCTGAGATCGTGTTCGGCCAGGAGGTAGGCCGGGTCGCCCGCGCCGCGCAGCAAGGCATCGCGCAGCCAAACGGGAAGCGATTGGGGAATCTCCGGCTCCAGCTCCAGCCGCTCGTGCAGCGCCAGGATATTGGCATAGTTTTCCTGAAACCAGCGGTAAATCAGGAGCGTCAGCTCTGCGTCCTGAAATGCATAAGCGATGAGGTGACGCGGCAGAGGACGAACCAGCCAATCCGTCCGGCGTACGGTCTTGTCGAGCTCGAGGCCGAAGATGCGGCGTGCCAGCGCGGCCATGCCGTCCTCCCGGCGCCCGAAGATCGCGTAGGCTACCTCACCGACGTCGGCAATGTTGCGCACCGGAATCCCTGCGGACCCGAGCATGGTCGCGTCCTGTCCCCCTCCAAGCAACACTTTGCGCGACGGGCCGGACATCACAGGCGCAAGAGGCGCCAGGGTCGAGCACCGCAGAGGATCGACGATCACGCTGAGGTCGTCCGCGGCGATCTGCACCAGGGCAAGGATATGGCGCCACTCCTGCACGCCCCCCGGTTTCCTGAGCACGCGCTGTCCCATCTCGACGTCGACGCCGAGCGTCGCCGCGCCCTCCAGTGCCGTGGCCACACGGCGCAACTCGGCGTCATCTTCCACGTAGATGCGCGTGAACGCCTCCGGACGATAAACGAGCGGGGTCTGTGCCGTCATGCCGAGGGGTGGGTCGGAAGTCGTGAGACGAGCCGATTGGCCATGGAAATACTGTAATTCTGGCCGCGGTCTTGCGGATAGACCTGCGACATATTAGCGAGATACAAATTGGGTACCGGTGTCTCGTGGGGAGGCAACCGATCGGCGTAGCCGAGCGTGACGATCGGCTGGGCGAAGGGCGCCCGATACAGCCGATGCTCCTTCACCCACGACTCCTCGAATGCCGGATTGATGCGTTTGAGAAACGGCAAGAACTTTGCCACAAGCGCGTCCTCATCGAGCTTGAAGAGCGGATGGCCCATGGGAAGGTAATTGCCGAGGTACAGCAGGTGCCGCCCACCGTAGTCCGACGGCGGCATGTAGTTCGTGTGCTCAACCAGGGCCATGAACGGAAAGTCCGGCTCGTTGATGCTGAGCCAGTAGACATCCTCGGTCAGTGCTCGATCCAGCGTGAGAATGACGCACTGGGCTCCAAACGATTCGACGCTGCCGAAGCGAGCGGCGTAATCCTCCCCCAGGGCCGGCGTGAGCTGCAGGGTGAGGCGCGTCGGCAGCGTGGAGATGACCCGGTCGAAGCGCTCCGTCCGCCCGGCAACCGTCACGTCTAGTTCGTCCTGACGGGCCGGCTCAACACGCTCGACGGCGGTGCCGAAGTGGACGTCGCCGCCCAACCGGCGGATTTCCTCAACGAGGCGGTCGTATAGTTGCTGAAACCCGCCCCGTAGGTACCCCAGGGAGGTGCTGCGCATATGCACCCGCGCCCAGAACCATGCCATGACAATGTCCCGGTATCGGTCGCCGAACTTGGCCCGCAATTGCGGTTTCCAGATCATCTCGTGCGCTTGACATCCCATCCACCGTGATAGCCACGCGTCGGCCGTGGTGCGCTCCAGACGCTGGTAGTTCGGTTCGAGCTTGAGATACGCCGTGGCCGCGCCCAGGCGAAAACGGTCGGCCAGGGGGAGGAGCGGGAACCGAAGCACGCTGAGCGGAGAGTCGAGTTGGTGGATCGCCCCGCCGACCAGAATTGCGGTCTTCGGCCGCGGCCACACGAGTCTTTCCCCCAGTCCAAGTTCCTCGATCAGGTCGCGCGCTTCCGTGTCTGACCTGAACAGATGGTGGTAGAACTTCTCGAGATAGGAAGCACCGAGAGGGAACCCGGCAGCCAGGCCACCGGGCATCGACTCGCGCTCAAATAGAACGACGGACTCGCCCCGCTGTGCCAGCCGATAGGCGGCGGTCAGGCCGAGGGCGCCCCCGCCCAACACGGCGTTGCGGGCCACGAAAATACTCGCCTTCTAGAATCGCTCGATCATAACAAACAGTACTATTGGGAGTTGGTGGATTGGTGAGCGAAGGTCACGGCATCGAGGTCGCGGTCGATCGGGCGCTGTGCATCGGGAATGGGGTGTGCGTGGCGATCGCCCCGTGTGCGTTCACTCTCGACGCCGACATGAAGGCCGCGGTCGTCGACCCGGAGGCGGAGGCCGAGGCGAACCTGTTGGCGGCAGCCGAAGAATGTCCAACTCAAGCAATCTACCTGTCGGCGGGCGGCAAGCCGCTCTACCCTTAGCCTCGCGAGGAAAGGACGGACTTCCGCGTGGAACAACGTCGGATCATCAAGCACGGCCCTGTCGTTCTGGCCACCCAGGAAGATGGGTCGATTGATCCGGCCGGCCCCTCAACCCAGGGTCTGTTTCTCGCCGACACACGGTATTTGAGCCGGCTGCGGGTCAAACTGAACGACTTACCGCCAGTCTTCATGGGATCGAGCGAGGAGATCCTCTTCGAGGCTGCCTACTTGCTCACCAACCCCGACCTGTCCGGCATTCCGGCGCGCGCCGTCGGCATCTTGTGGCATAACAAAATCGTCTCGGGAGTGGTGCACATCGACATCCGCGTCGTCAATTGGTCCCTCCACAAGGTGAAGCTCGATCTGTCCATTGAGGTCGACTCGGACTTCTACGACTCGTTCGAGGCCCGGGGCGTCGTCCGCTTGAAGCGGGGTGAGCTTTTTCCGCCCAAAGCTGATGACCACTGCGTCGAGTTGCGGTACCAGGGGCTGGACCGCGTGACACGCACCACGAAGATTGCCTCGGAAACGCCGATCTCCCGGTGGGAAGAGCACACGATGCACTTCGCGCTCGATCTTGGCGGAGGCGCCGAGGAGTTGGTCGCTTTGACGGTGACGCCGCACGAAGAGGCCGCGCCGGATGTCGATCTCGGCGCCGAACCGTCCGTCGAATCCGTAAGTGCTCCCGAATGGTTCCAGGAGTCGACGACGCTGACGACCGACAACTCTCTGGCGGAGACGATCCTCCATCGCAGCATAGATGACCTTCAGGTCCTACTGACGGAGTATCTCGGGCATTACGTTCCGGACGCCGGCCTTCCGCGGTTCGCGGTCCCCTTCGGCCGCGACTCGATCATCACGGGTATGCAAACCCTGGTCTGGAATCCTCATCTGGCTCGGAATGTCCTCTACTTCCTCGCTGAGACGCAGGGTAAGACCGACAACCCGTGGAACTACGAGCAGCCCGGCAAGATCATGCACGAGATGCACACGGGAGAACTGGCCCGACTCAAAGAGATTCCCTTCGGCCTGTTCTACGGGTCCGTCGATTCGACCCCGCTCTTCCTCGTTCTGGCCGCCGAGTACATTCGGTGGACGAAAGACTTGAAGCTCTACCAGGACCTGAAAGCCAATTTCGATGCGGCGTGGCAATGGATTGACGACTACGGTGATCTCGACCATTCCGGATATGTCCAGTACAAAGCTCACACGCCGCCGCGGATGAGCTCGGCCGCTTTGACCGTCGGACTGTACAACCAGGGATGGAAAGACAGCGCGAACGCCGTCGTCTACTCCACGGGCGAGATCGTCACCAAGCAGCCGATCGCGCTGGCCGAGGTCCAGGGCGATCTCTTCCGCGCGCTGCATTTATGGGCGGAGCTCTACGACACGATGCCGGCGCCGCACGGGAACCCGGCGTGCGCGGACACGTGCCGCAAACGAGCCGCCGCTCTCAAGGAAAGCTTCAATGCTGAGTTCTGGATGCCGGACAAGCAGTATTACGCGATGGCCCTCGACGGTGATCATCACTGGGTTGATTCCATCACATCGAATCCAGCTGAGTGTCTGTGGAGCCGGCTAATTGACGACGAGCACGCCGAGGCCGTCGCCAAGATGGTGGTATCGCCCGCCATGTTCAGCTCCTGGGGTATCCGAACCATGGCGAACACGGAAAAGGCGTACAACCCTTTCAGCTACCACAACGGATCTGTGTGGCCCTTCGAAAACTCGATCATTCTGTCCGGACTCAAGAAATACGGCCGCCTGAACGAAGCCGCCACGCTGCTCGACGCGATGCTCGACGCCTCTCTCTACTTTGAGAATCGCCGCTGGCCCGAGGTGTACACCGGAGTCAGCCGCGAGCGAGCGGGGGTGCTGGCGCGTCAGCCCGACGCGTGTTCGCCGCAAGCCTGGTCGGCCGGCGCCATCTTCCTCATCTTGCAAACCCTGCTGGGCGTCGCTCCGCAGGCATTTAGCCGCCGCATTCACATTACACCGGCGCTGCCCAACTCGATCACCGAGTTGCGGGCGGACGATATCAACATCCTGGGTTCCTACGTGAGTCTTCGGTTGGTACGCCAGGGAAAAGACATCCTCCTGGATATCCGGGACAATCCCGACGATCTCGACATCGTCGTGCATCCGGCGAGCCCTACCCATCGGCACGACGATTCCGTCGCGGACTAGT
>JAJPIP010000036.1 GCA_021324655.1 Pseudomonadota bacterium | reverse complement strand
TCACAGTACAGGGCGTGACTGCTGTTCACCTGCGCCCCGCACTCCTTGCACAACCGCTCCGGCTTCTCCGGCTTGGGCTTGATCTGCCGCGCCGTCGAGATCCCGGCCCGGTTCACGATCTGCCGGACCCGCTCCCGCGTGATCCCGAACTCCCGTCCCGTCTTCTCCAGGTTCCGTACTTCCACATACCGACGGATAATGTCGTCGGGATCGACTCGTCGCAGCTTAAGCCCCCGCTGACTCACGCCCACCCTCCGTGAATTCTCTAGACAACCAGAGAATAAGACGTATAGAGCTTGACACGCAAGTGAGCGGCGTTAGGATTCGGTCATCTCACGTGCGGCTGCAAGAACTGATTCGTATACGCCACATCGGCCGCGACCGGACGGCTGATCATGTGATTGGCCCAGAGCCACGCGGCGTATGCCTCCCACTGCCGCGGATCCTGATAGCCGACGGTCGTCGCGTCGGTTTCCACCGGACCCAATAACTCCAGGCTCCGCAGGACGAGCGGCCGGCTCAAGGCCGCGTCGGCCCGGTGCAGTGCAGTCCAGGCGGCAAGCGGGTGAGCCGCGGCGTCGGCGTACCCCTGCTGGAGGGACTGAACCACCTCGCGTACGAAGATGGGCTGAGCGCGAATTGTCCGTTCCGACGCCACCAGCACCAGCTCACAGTAATTGGGAACACCCCAGCGCTCCACGCGCATGACGTTCACCGGATAGCCCTTCATGCGAGCCTGGATCGCCTCCCACGTCCAATAGACACCGACCACGGCATCGACGCGCCGCGAGAGGAGGGCGGGCAGGAGGTTGTATCCGACGTTCACCATCCGCGCTTCTTTAATAGAGGCGCCATCGTGCCGCATGACAGCGGACACGATCGGGATGTCGCTGGGCGAGCCGGCCATCCCAATGGTCTTGCCCGCGAGCTGGCGCGGCCGGGTGATTCCGGAGCTCTTGAGAGCCATCACTGTGTTGAGCGGATGCTGCATGATGCACATCACCGACCGCACCGGGATGTGCTGGGCACGAGCGGCCAGGAGATCGGTCTCGTACGAGATTCCAAAGTTCGCCTGTCCGGCCGCCACGAGCTGGATCTGGGAGGTACTCGACGACGGCACCTTGGGCGCGGCGGCGATGTGGTTGCGGGCGAAGTAGCCACGCTGGATCGCCGTATACAGACCACCATGATCGGAGTTGATGGTCCAGTCCAGCATGATGGTCGCGGGCCTGGGGGGAGCAGTTTCCGGGGCAACTGCCTTGCCGTTGCTGGCCGCTTTCCCGCAGCCGGCAAGCAATACGAGGATCAGCAGGAGGGGGCGGTTCATCGGTATCCTTTCCGGTTCGTGTAGAGAGCGGCTCGCTCATCACGGTGCCAGGGAATGAGGAGGCGTTCGGCGAGGGTGACCGCGGCAAAGAGAGCCACTCCGATGGCCGTCAGCAGGGCCATGGCGCCAAAGAGCGCCCCGGTCTCGAACTGGTTTTGCAGCTGCGTCATGAGGTAACCAAGTCCCTCGGTCGAGCCCACATACTCGCTGTAGAGCGCGCCGATCACGCTGAATGTCACGGCAACTTTCGCCCCGGAAAACAGGTACGGCAGGGCACCGGGAAGCTCCGCCTCACGCAAGATCGTCAGGCGGTGCGCGCCGAGGCTGCGCATCATGCGAATCAGGTCCGGATCTACCGCCCGCAGGCCATCGACGGTGTTGACCGTGATAGGGAAAAAGCAGATGAGAGCGACGATGATGAGCTTCGGACCGATGGTAAAGCCGAGTACGAGGAGCATGATGGGGGCGAGGGCCAGCACCGGAATGGCCTGGGACGCGATGATCAAGGGGTACAGCGCCAGCTCGACGACGCGCGAAAGATGGATGGCGATGGCCAGCAACACACCGGCGGCGAGCGCGACCAGGAAACCCAGCACGGCGATCTCGGTCGTCGGCAGCGCATTCGTGAGGAGCAGAGAGCGCAGCCGCCACGCCGTCTGAGCGATATCGACCGGACCGGGCAAGATAAAGCTGGGGATGTGCCGCGCCGTGACGATCCACTGCCAGGCCAGACCGGCGATCACCAGCAAGGCGGCTGAGGGGAGGTAGCGCGTCCAGGGCTTCACGTCGTCACCACCGGTCGGTGTCCGAGCAGTCCGAGGATTTCTCGCTTGAGGGAGAGGAACCGGGTGCTTGTCACGATCTCGTCGTAGGGACGAGGGCGCCTGAGGTCAACGTCCAGCACGGCGCTGACCCGGGCGGGGCGAGAGCTGAGCAGATAGATGCGGTCGGCGAGGTAGATCGCTTCATCCACGTCGTGCGTCACCAGGACGATCGTCTTGCGCATCTCCTCCCAGACATCGAGCAGCCAGCTCTGAAGATCCATGCGGGTCATGGCATCGAGGGCGCCGAGAGGCTCGTCGAGGAGAAGAATCTCGCGCTCAGACAAAAAAGTGCGCAGCAGTGCGGCGCGCTGGCGCATCCCGCCGGACAGAGTGCGCGGATAGGCGCGCTCGAACCCGGCCAGCCCGAAGCGCGGAAAATGCGACGCGGCCAGGCGGCGCGCGTCGGCGCGTGACATCCCGCTCAACTCCGGTCCCAGGGCCACGTTGTCGAGCGTGCGGCGCCAGGGAAGCAGAAGGTCGCGCTGCGGCATATAGCCGGCAAGCCCGAGACGCCCGGTCACATCGCGGCCATCCACCACGACCCGGCCGGCATCGGGTCGGTCGAGCCCCGCCATGATGGAGAGCAACGTGCTTTTGCCCGACCCGGACGGCCCGAGAACAGCGACGAACCCACCGGGCGGAGCGGCAACCGACACCCCACAGAGCACCGGGAGGGCGTGCCCATCGACCCGGAAGGTGCGGGAGATCTCGCGCGCCTCGATCCCTTTCATCGTATGGCCTCCACCAGGGCCGGCCAGAAGGGATCATGGGCCGGCTCTTCCAGCGGCATCTCCCCGCCCGCGGTGATGAGCGTGGCGCCGGACTCCGGTGGCAGCAATTCGCCGATCCGAAACGCCGGTATGCCGGCATCGTCCAGCCGCGCGATGATGGCGCCGGCCGTTCCGGGCCGACAGGTCAGCAGGAGCGTTCCCTCGCTGCTGGCCGAAAAAGGATCCATGCCGGTCAGATCGCAGACCGCCCGCACGGCCGGCGGCACCGGCAGCGCATCTTGATGCACGACCATGCCCGCACTGGTAGCATGCACAATTTCGGCGAGGCCTCCCAGGACACCGCGCTCCGTGGCATCGTGCAGCGACGTGACACCGCGTGCGCGCACGCCGGCCGACACGGCCGCCATGGCATCCGGCACCACGGTAAGGCTGCCGAAGAGGGATGCTGCCTCGGCGGCGATGTCGGCCCCGAGTGAGTCACGCAGTAGATCGGGCGCCAGAATCCCGAAAAACGCCGTGGCCTCGATGGCCGGTCCTTTGGTCGCGATCACATCATCCCCCGGTGCGGCAAAGGCCGGCGTGACATACGCACCTGTCTCGCCAAACGCCCAGACCGTGACTCCTCCGAGCATGGGAAAGGAACATCCATCGTAGCGGCCGGTATGGCCCGTGACGATGGCGATCCCGAGATCATGGCACGTCTCGTGAACCGCCTCCCACAGCGACGCCAGATCGGCATCGGGCATCTCGGGTGGCAGATTGAGATCGATCGAGAGATACGCCGGTGGGAAACCGGAGGTGGCAAGATCGGAAGCCACAATCTGGACTGCGAACCACGCCGCGCGTTCCCACCCGAGGGCCGGCATGACGAAAAGCGGGTCCGTCGTGACTGCCATCACCCGGCCGCCTCCGACATCGACGATCCCGGCATCCACGCCGGCCGTCGGCCCCACCCGCACGTCGGGACGAGCGGCGCCCAGACGTGGTTGAATGACGTCCTGGAACGTGCTCCCCGCGATTTTGCCGATCTCTCTCATGACTCGCCTCATCGTGGCGATGGAGAGAAACGCCGCCTCGCGGTCCCTTCGCCGGCATGACCCGGATCAGGTTCAAAGGGTCTGTGGCTCTGCCACACTCTCAGCGCCCACGCGCTCCCCTCGCCGCCCCAGTGTACCTCTCACCACCTTATAAGGAACGAGGCGCTACTGTCGGAAGGATATGGCACGGCGGCGAAGCGGCGCGCGACGACTCATAACGGTGGCGATCATTCTGGGACTGGCGGCGGTTTGCGCCATGATCGTGCACGCCTTTCTCCCCGCGCCGCTCTATATACCGGTCGGGCCGCGCGCCGAGATGTCGGACGGAGCATGCATGGAATATGGGCCGGCCGCCGGTAACCGCGGTCCGCTTGTCTTCATCGATCCAGGCCACGGTGGTCCCGATCCCGGCGTCATCGGCGCGACCAGCGCCGGCAAGACGGTCGAGGAGAAGACAGAGACGCTGGCGGTCGCCCTTCTTCTGGAGCGCCGCCTCGCCCACGACGGCTTCCGGGTGGTTCTGTCGCGCGTGCGCGATACCTCGGTGGTGCGGGTAACGCCGGCCTATCTCTCCGGCTCTCTGTACTCCGTCGCGGGTGAGCACGCCGACATCGAAGCGCGCATTGACTGCGCAAACGCCGTTCGCGCCTCGCTGCTGCTTTCCATCCACTTCAACGGGTACAGCGATCCGTCGGTGGGTGGGACCGCAACCATCTACGACGACGCGCGGCCGTTCACGTCCCAGAACCTGCGGCTTGCCGATATTGTCCAGTCCTCTGTCATGAGCGCCTGGGCACGTGCCGGCATCACCATTCCCGATCGCGGCGTGACAGCGGATTCCAGCCTCGGCTCGCCGACCATCACGGCCCAGGCGGCGGCCTACGGTCATATCCTGTTGCTGGGACCGGCGGCACCCGGATGGCTCAGCCATCCCACGACGATGCCGGGCGCCCTTTCTGAACCCCTCTTCCTGGCTGACGGTCCGGAAGCCACGCTGGCCGACAGTGCGTTGGGACGGAATCTGCTGGCAGGCGCCTATGCCGGCGCCATCAGCCGCTATGAGGCGGGACGCCGGTCCTAGGCCTCGGCAACCTCGGGCGCCGCGCCGCCCCGGATCATCCGGCACAGGTTCAAGACCAGCTTGCGGGCCAATGTCGGCTCGCTCGCCATCACCTGATCGAACGACGCATGGTCAAGGATCAATACCCGCGCCGGAGACGTGGCAACCACATCGGCCGAACGGGGCTGTCCATCCAGCAGCGAAATCTCACCGAAGTAGTCGCCGGCTCCCATGCGATTGAGCGACTGACCGCCCTTGCGGACCTCCGCGGTGCCTTCCAGGAGCAGCATGAGATCGTTACCGGCGTCGCCCTCGCGGACCAGCACGTCGCCCGGATTGACCCGGACGTCCTTGCCGTGCCGAGCGATGGCCAGCAGGTAGTCATCGCTGATGTCCGACAGCAGAGGGACGGTGCGCAGCAGGCCCGCCTTGTCGACCGTGGAGAGCTGATCGTTCAAGAACGCGTAGGAGCCGCCCTGTCTGGCCATTACTCACCTCCTGATTGTCCGTCAACCGTGCCGTCATCTTATGCCCCGCCCGGGGAGTAGTCAAGGTCGGCGGATTCCGGAAATAGGACACGGTAGGATGAGTGGTGGCAAAGGCTGCAGCCGTCCCGGGTCTGGCGGCCGACGATGCAACGCGTGATGCGGCGGTCAAGATACTCTGGACGCGTTTCGAGGAGATGTGGACGCTTCGAAATGCCGTGCTGAAAGGGACTGACGTCGACGCCATCCACGACATGCGGGTCGCTTCACGCCGGCTCCGCACCGCAATGCAGACGTTTCGCTCGTGTTTTCCACGCCGCACTTTCCGGGAGCAGTACGACTGCATCCGGATGATCGCCGATACGTTGGGAGCGGTGCGTGATCGAGACGTGCTGATCAACGAACTGCGGGCCGACATGGACCAGCTGCCTGCCGGCGAGCAAGGGGGCGTGGCAGGACTGATCGAGAGCCTCGACATGGAACGTGGCGTCGATCGAACGGCGCTGCACTCCCTCCTATCCCAGCTGGAGGCATCCGGCTACGATCGTACCTTTCTCAGCTACCTGGCCCAGAACTCCTGATGGCACCTGCCCGCAAAATTGCCCTGCGCTGTCGCGCGCCGCTTCTGGAGACGGCTCGCACCATCCTGGGCGCGCGAATCGAGGACGTGGAGGATCGGCGAGCCGCTATCACCGGCCCCACCAACCCGGAGGCTCTGCACGCTCTCCGCATCGCCGCGAAACGCTTACGCTACAGCCTGGAGACATTCGACGTGTGCTTTCCCGGGAACGACGCGTTGATCGCGGCGGATCGGGTGCGTGCCTTGCAGGATATCCTCGGCCGCATTCACGACCTGGATGTGCTGGACGGACTGTTGGTCGACCGACTCGCCCTGATGGATGATGAGAGCCGCCGGCCGGCCCTGGAGGTGGCGAGGACTCCCGCCGACGATGAGAGCCGCCGGCGATTACTCACTGACATCGTGTCCGGCCGTGATGCGTCGGCACGCCTCGGGCTCTTACTCATCATCGCCGCCAAGGCGGACGAGCGACGAATGCACTACGCTCAGTTTGAGACGCTCTGGCAGGAATGGGAAACAGCAGGCTTTCTGGGCGGCATCCAGCAGCGACTGTCGTGAGGTGAGTATGAGGGCAGCGCGTCCTGCACTTGACGAGACAATTCACCAGCAACCGGCTCTACTCTCATCCGTTCTGGAGCGATCGGACGACACGATCTCCTCGGTCGCGGACGCCCTCGCACCGGCCCAGCGCGTGTTCCTCTCGGGAACCGGCACGAACAGTCACGCCGCGGTGGTCGGAGAGCATCTGCTGCGCTCGGCCGGCCTTGATGCCTACGCCACCACCAACTTCGACTTCGTGACCTACCCGCGCCGCCTGCGGCCGGACGATGCGGTCATCATCCTGACGCATACCGGCACGACCCGCTTTGGGCGTGCCGCCCTGGAGCGTGCCGACGGTGCCGGCGTGCTAACGATTGCCGTGACGGGAGAAGGGTCTCCCCTCCCCCACCGCGGGATGCGGCTGGAGGTGGCGCCGGCCGAGCGCTCCGATACATACACCGGCAGTTACACGGCGACCCTGCTGGCACTGGCCATGCTGGCAGCGGCCACCGGACAGCGGCTGGGACAGGACATGAGCGCGCTGGAGGCAGCACTGCCGCGGGTGCCGGAGATCGTGAGCGACATCCTGGCACGAGAGGATGCATTGCGCCCGGCCGCGGACAGGCTGAACGCGCGCGGCCGGATGGTGCTGGCCGGTGCCGGACCCAACGCGGTGACGGCACGCGAAGGCGCTCTCAAAGTCAAAGAGTCCAGCTATCTGACGGCAGAGGGCTTCGAACTGGAGACGCTTCTGCACGGGGGTCTGCAGGCGGTGAACGAGGGGGATCTCGCCGTCCTGATCGCGGCTGACGGCCCGGCGGTCGGACGTGTGCGCGATGCAGCGGGGGCGCTGCTTACCATCGGCGCCGACTTGCTGCTGATCGCCGACGAGCGTGTTGCGGGCGCGCTGCCGGACGAGGCTGGCATCTTCACCTACCGCGCCGTGCCGGAGACCCTGAGTCCTATCCCGGCGACCGTTCCACTGCAACTGCTGGCCGCATTCGCAGCCGAGCGACGCGGCACCAATCCAGATAACTTCCGATACGATGAGCCACGTTATCGTGAGGCCATCGAGAGCTTTACGCTGTAGGTGCGGTGCCCGGAAAAGGGGACGACCCCGATGCTCTTTGAGGGAACAGCACCGGGGTCTGGGAGGAGAACGGGAACCTACGGATATAGAATCACACCGTCGGGGAACCGGCGAGGGGCGGAAGTCCTGAGCCGGCAGGGACGGACGTCCTTAGACGTCGGGGGGACAATCACGCCGACCCGGGACAGGGAATCGCAGCCATGCCGCACACGGGACGGATCGCAGCCGCAAGCGCAGGTTTGTTGACACTGGCTGCCTGTGGTTCGGTATCCGGTCACGGCGGATCTATCGGTCCCTATGCCAGCCACGCCGTCAATCCGCCGCAGATCGAATACCTCCTAATTCTCAATAGCCAGGGAAAGCCGCGCACCGCCTTTCACCCCGGCGGCATGGTCAAGGCACGCCTCGAGGTCTATTCCGTCGCACGGACCCTATCGGGCGTGCGCACTCACTGGCGCATCACGTCGGAGGGACACACGGTGCGCGACTGGTCGGTTACCGGCGGCTTCAACGGCCCCTCCCGCGGGCACCTCTTTCGCATGGTCCAGGAGGATCGGCTTTCGTGGCATGCGGCGACCGGCACGTACACCGTGAGCGTCGCGCTCACCGTGCAGGGACGGCATCTCGCGCGCGCGGCCCGCTTCTACGTCCGGCGGTGAACCTCTTGTCGAGTCACCGGCGCCCGCTTTACCGTCACGCTTCCCGCCGCGGCCTGAGCCGCTCACCGTCGCCGGAGCCACCAGCGCCGCCGGGTCGGCGCCGGCGCCACGGGAACGTCCAGCGGGGGCTCCTCGGGAACGGGCGGCTCAGATTGACGGCTATCCATCAACAATCGCAGTTGCTCATCCTTCTCCTGAACGACGCGCTGCAGATACCCCAGCTGACCGGCCAACTCTTCGTTACGCTGCTGCAGGCGGCGCATCTCTTCCAATAAAGAGGACAGCTCGGCCCCGTCCGGCGGCGCGCCCCCCGGGGCGCTGACTGTAACCGGCGTTTCAACCGCAAGCGACGGCTCATCAGACGCGGGACGCGCGGGGAGATAGACCAGCCAGCGCCGGCCAACGCGGACCGCGTCGAGACGGCCGGCTGCAATTCTCTTCCGCACCGCTCGTTTCTTGACGCCGAGCAGCCGCGCCGCATCCCCGATCGACATGGGCAACCTCTCGGCGCTGCGCTGAGACGCCGACGGGGCCGTTTTCTCCTCGACCGTCTCCACACCGAGAGCGTAGCAGAGCAGCAAGTACCGGCAGGCGCCATACAGCGAACCCGAGGCCCCGCCCACCGGCGTTAACGAATCGTCCGCAAGCGCCACACGAGAAGTGAACCGGCAGCGGAGCAGCCGGCGGTCACTGCCAGCGAAACCAGCGCGCTCCGATGATAACGGCCGCCGCTCCCCAGGCCGCCACGACCCACAGATCTCCGGCCACGCTGTGGAGCCCCTCCCCCTGCGTCCAGACGGCCTGGATCGCCTTGACGGCATGCTCGGAGGGCAGGACCTTCGCCACGTTGAGCAGTCCGCTCGGGAACTGACTCAGTGGGATGAAGACGCCACCCAGAAAGGACAGCGCCAGATAGACGAGATTGCCGGCCGCCACCGCCGAGTCGGGCTTGATCATACCCCCCAGAGCGATACCGATGGCGGCAAAGGAGAGCACCGATATCACCAGGATCACCACCGCGGACACCGGGTTGCCCCGGATGTGAGCACCGTAGAAGAGCACACCCGCGACGATCAGGACGACGATGACGGCTGCCGCCAGGAGGGCGCCGGCGATCACCTTAGCCGCGAGCAGTGCCGTGCGCGGCAGTGGTGTTCCGCCCAGGCGCTTCAAGATTCCGTACTCCCGTTCCGCTGCCAGATTGGATGTCATGGTCCCCAGCGAGATCGCCATGACCGCAAAGATGGCATATCCGGGGACGATGTAATTGATGTACTTGATGCCCGATCTCTCAACGGAGTGGCCGTAGAGAGCGCCGAAGAACAGCAAAAACATGATGGGCAGCAGGAGAGAGAAGAAGACTGTCTCACGACGCCGCAGCCAGAGGCGAGTTTCGGTGAGAGATTGCAGGTACAGAACGCGCATCAGTCGCGGACCTCCTCGCCGGTGATCTGCAGGAAGACATCCTCCAGGGTCGCCCCGCTCACGCGTATCCCCTCGATCCGGGAGCCGGTTCGGTCACGCCACGCCGCCAGCGCGGCAGCGAAGGTGAGGGGGTCGTCAGTCGCGACGGTGTACATGCCGGCGCGGTCTTCACTCGCCTGCTTGACGGCCGGCATGGCACGAACCTCCTCCAGCATCTGTTTGGGTCCCTGAAAAGAGACGATGTCGTGGGCCGATACCGCCGTCAGTTCGGACGGCGTTCCATACGCGACCACTTTGCCGTGATCAATAATGGCCACCCGATCGGCCAGACGCTGCGCCTCCTCCATGTAGTGCGTGGTCAAGAGCAGGGTCACGCCGGCCGCGCGGAGGTCGGTGATGATATCCCACGTCTGGAGGCGCATCTGCGGATCCATAGCGGCTGTCGGCTCGTCGAGAAAGACGATGTCCGGGGAGCCGGCCAGAGCCAGGGCGAGTGACAGCCGTTGCTTCTGACCGCCCGACAATTCGCCGAACCACGCGGACCGATGATCCTGCAAGCCCACCAGATGGGTCAGATCGTCAGGGTGGCGTGGGTGACGGTAGTAGCTGCAAAAAAGCTCGATGGCTTCTCGCACGCGGATCCGCTCGTAGAGAGCCGTCTGTTGCAGCATCAATCCCATGCGCTCCTTGAGCTCGCGGCCCTGCGCGATGGGATCAAGCCCCAGGACGCGCGCCTCACCGCTGTCTGCCCGCCGGTACCCTTCCAGGATCTCGACCGTTGTCGTCTTGCCCGCGCCATTCGGACCAAGCAGAGCGAAGATTTCGCCGCGCCGCACCGTGAAGGTCAGTCCGTCGACGGCGCGGATCGGCCCATAGGACTTAATCAGATCGCGGACGACCACCGCCTCGTCGGCAATCCTGGCTCGCGCATCCTTTCCGGCTCCAAGCGCGTTCATGAGCACCTCGCACTCGTCGGATACCGCCACTATCGTGGATCATCACTCCGGCTGCAAGAGAATCCGCAAAGTAGCACGAGGGCTGGTGACTTATCCCGTCGTGGTCGCCCCGCGTGGTGACCAGCCGGGTGTGGTCTACGCCGGCGTCAGGCCGGCCGGCACTCGGGCCGGCCACGACCACCCGGCGATGCCGATCATGCACGAGCCCTGCAAAGTAGCACTCCGGCCCATTGACGCATCGCCGTGTCGGCCGTATGATGGCCAACTGAATACTGTTGCTACCCGTAGTGGGGCGGGTGGAAAGGAGGGGATACGAGGTGAACCGCCGGGCATGGGTGGACCTGGCGGGATCTCACAGCGAGTCTGGACGGCATTCCGCCCAGCAGGCGACCGGGTCTGGGGCTGCAGATTCTGCACCGCGTTGTTGAGGGACGCGCGGCATGGACGAATCGCGAGCGCCCCGACTCACCACATGGAGGAGAGGTAGAACCAGATGAAACGTCGCGCCATTCTCCTGGTAGCAGCGTGCGCCTTGCTCATTCTCGGCATCGCACGCTCCGGCACCGCAACCGCGGCACCCATCTACAACATGCAAGTCCCCGTCGCCGGCGTCCTTCCCAATCCTTGCACCGGCGAACCCATGGACTTCACGGGATCAATCCACATGTCAGGAACGGTGACCACCACCGCGTCAGGAACCTTCCACCTCGACTTCCACGACAATGCCGCGGGCATTAAAGCCATTGGTGAGACAACGGGAGCTCAGTACATCGGCACCCAGAACGACCATTTCACCATCAACACGGCGGCCGGCGGCACGATTACCGAGAACGGATCTTTCAAAGCCATCGGGCAGGGCTCGCTGCCGAACTGGACCAGCAGCTACCTGCTGCACGTCACCGTCGACGCGAACGGCAACCTCACCGCGTACGTGGACAACTTCACGGCGAACTGCTCCTAGCACAAAGCCATTTCCGCATTTCGCCGCCCGGCCGAACCGGCCGGGCGGCTTGCTGTCTCATGACCGGCACCAGGTCTTAGTCACGCCTGCGCGGGCGGGGCGACGACATCCGGTTCCTCCAGATACACCTCCGACGTCTCCCGCACGCGTGCCGGGTTGGTGGCCATGAAGTACACCAGCAACCCGATGCCGATCAGCATCCAGATGCCGATGATGATGGGCGCCAGGTTGGACGGCGAGGTGAGCGGGGAGATGCCGAGGCCCGCAAAGTTGATGCCGAAGGATGCAATCAGCGCCGGCACGAAGAGGATCACACCCAGCACCGGGATCAGGAAGTGCAGCAGGATGTTAAAGTGCGCCCGCTGATCGCGCCAGTAATACACCACGCAGCTGAGATTGGTCAGGATATAAATGCCGATGACGATGATCGTCGCCACCGTCCCGAGGAGGGCAAAGCCATTGAGCGGACTGCCGGTGGCGAAGCCGAGGAAGAGGGCCAGAGCGATGCCCACGATGGCCTGGACGTTGATGGCGACGTACGGCGTACGGTGCGTGGGATGCACACGCGCCAACTGACGCGGCAGGAGACCAATACGGCCCATCGCGTAGCCAACGCGTGTCGCGGCATTGACACCGGCGTTCGAGTTGGCGATCGCGCTGTTGGCGACGGCCAGAAACACCAGAATCCAGCCGATGCCCCATACCTTCTTGGCCATACCGGTCCACGGATCGCCATTGTTGAAGCTCACGAAATTCGCCGCCATGCGATGGGGCCCGAAATACACCGACGCCGCGTAGTACGAGAACAGGTAGAACAGGCCGATCAGCACGGCGGAGAGCACCACGGCGCGGGGAATGGTCTTCTTTGGGTCCTTCGCCTCCTCTCCTAACGGCGCCGAGGCTTCAAACCCGATAAAAGCGAGGATGGCGTAGATCATTCCGGCAAACACCGAGCCGTAGCCGTGGGAGTTACCAAGGTGCGGGGTGAAGACGGAGAGCGTGTTTCGGCTGCCGGCTTCGGCGACCAGAGTGATGGCAAGGGCCAGGAAGACAATGATCTCGAAGAGGCCGAGCAGCACGCCGGTGTCGGCCGAGATCTTGATGCCGGCGTACGTCAGATACCAGACCAACAGACCGGCCAGGACCACGAAAACCGCCCACAGCCACGAGGGCGTGTGGAAATAGGTGGTAAGTGTGCCTCCGACCAAATTGCCGAAGATCAGATAGAGCAGGGGCGCCACGATCGGCTCCGACATCATGAAGCCCCAGGCAACCAGGAACCCGGCAATCGGTCCCAAACCGTTGGCGTTGTAGGTATACAGTCCGCCCGCCGAGGGCAGGTGCTGGGCGAGTTGACCGATGCTACTGGCCACGAAGAGGCAGGCGATCAGCGCCAGCAAGACCGCCAGCGGAATACTGCCACCGGCATACGGCACACCGACGGTGATGGAGAAAGCCACGGCCGCGGCCGGGGCCATGTGGGTGATCGACTGAAACAGGACGGCCGGCAACCCGACTGCCCCTGATGCGAGACGAGACGGCATGGTCGCGCCGGCGGGGACGCTGGCGTCTGTCGGCATGGCACGTAACCTCCAACGGCGGGGGGAAGTGGAGAACCAGCGCGAGACGGACAAGTGAGGGATCCGCGTGGGGCCGGATCCTCATCGCCTTTACTATAGAGGCAACTCCGATTTCGGCGGAGACGCCACGACACAGTACTCTAGGCGTACATGACCCCTCGATTCCGCTTCGGCCTCATCCTCGCGCGGCAACTCCTGACGGTCATCCAGGCGCTCTGGTTTCCGCGTGAGTCGCAGATGCGGGCCGGCCGGCGATCGCCGCGGTGGCGGCTTCTCTCCCGCATAGCGCTCCTGGCAGGAGCGGTCCTCGCCATCGTCCAGGCCTGGCGCGAGCTGCAGCGGGCCGAGGCCGGGGAGTCACCACGGCCGATGATTAGGCGGCCGCGGCAGATCAGGTTGTGGAACCGGCCGGGGCGCCAGGGGACGTAAGACGAGAAGATCCGCGCGGTAGCATAAGCCATCAGCCAGGGAAGGCGAAGACATGCCGACGGAACAGGGTAGTGGAACGCCGGATCAATCGCCCAGCGGGGCCGAGCGCGCCGCGACCTCCGGCCACGTGCTGGCGGGACCGGTACTGCGCTTCGATTTGCGGCGAGAACTGGACGAGCTTCGCACTCAGGAGAGCTATGCAAGCGCGAAACCCGCCGGCAAGACACTCGTCAAGGAACCGGACCTCCGCATCGTGCTGATGGCGCTCAAAGCCGGCGGGAGATTGGAGGAACATCGGGCGTCGGGCCCCATCTCGATCCAGGGTATTGAGGGAAGGCTGCGTCTCCGTCTTCCCGCCACCAGCATCGACGTGGGTGCGGGCGAACTGCTCATGCTGGAGCCGGGTGTGCCGCACGATGTCGAAGCCGTCGAGGACGGCGTCTTTCTCCTCACCATTGGCCGGACACGCTACGAGCATGTGTCCGATCACCACGAATCACGAGGCTAAACGCCTGTCACCGGGGCTCGAGCTGTGAGAATGGCTCGAAACCGAGGACCAGAACTAGAGGGTAAGGCCCGACTCCAGCTGAGTCAGGCCCGCATCAAAAAGGGCAACGAAGTCCCGTTGGGGATCGTCCATCACTGCGAGCATCACCGCCATCGCGATACCGATGAGCGCTCCGGTGAATGTCAGCACGGCAAAGTCGTCCGAGGGCCGTCCAACGCGTCTGGCCACGACCTCGCTGAACATCCGGATCGTTCGCACGATCTCATCCAGCGCCCGCGCGCGTAGCTCAGGAACCGCCGCCACCAGCCCGATACGGTCTCGCACGTCCTGCAGCTCGTCGTCCGGTAGTGCGGCAAAAACGTCGCGCATGGCGGCACGGAGCGCCTGGGCCGCGGTCAGCTCCGCCGGTTGGGCCTCGAAGGCGGCCATCATCAGCGGATCGAGATTGTCGTACAGCACGACATCTTCTTTGGTGGGGAAGTAGCGGAAGAAGGTGCTGGG
>JAJPIP010000103.1 GCA_021324655.1 Pseudomonadota bacterium | reverse complement strand
CGGTATTTATACGATCGGTCGAGGACGTTATAGGCGCTGACCGACTGGCTGCTGTTGATGGAGTAACCGCCGCCTCGCAACACGCTGGTGATCCGCGGCGCGAAGAGGGCACCCGCACCCAGCATGACAAGCCAGAAGAGAATGACGGGCCAGCGATACCGGTAGGTGAGTCGCCCGATCTGCTCGAGCACGCGTGACTAGGTAGACCGAAACTCGACGTTCGGGTCGATCGTCATCTCGTCCACCACATCCACGACTCCCTCGATTTCTCCGACGATCGACATCGCGTGCTCGGCATCATCAATATCGGAAACGATCCCGCGGAGCGTGATCACGCCACGGACAGCGTGGGGGATGAGGTTGTGACGGGATGTGAGGGAATCCTGGCGCAGCAGCAAGAGAGCTTCATCTTGCAGGTCGGCATCATCATGGAAAGGCCCCCCGCGCTCCGTTTCCTCGAGCGCCGAGGTTCCGAACCCGACTCCCGTATGGACGCTCTCGGTACCACCCGGTAGCACCGGTGAATCGGTGGGCGGCATATATGGCTCTGCGTCACGAGTCGCTTCGATCGGATCACGCGTCCCCACGACATCGGGGAACGGCAACTCCTCGTCGAGATTGTCTGTCTCCTCGTCGGGATGCACGCGCTCCTGGCTGTCGCTTCCCGGCCACGCTTCATCCCAGAGGTTTTCGCGCGCCTCGTAGTCGTCGCTCGAGGTTGCTCCGGTGGCCTGATCTTCTCCAACTTCGCGTTCCATGTCATCCTCTCTGCGCGTCCGCAACGGCATCACGGTCCCCATAACTCGGGATATCGGCCGCGCTCGTGTACTCGTAGCCGGGAGTCGCTCCCTGCCGGTTCAAAAACTCCTCGGCCGGGACATTCCAGTGATTGTGGCGGAGAGCCGCAGAATCAACGTCGAGAAAGACACCATCACCGGTGACGTCACGCACGACGCTGATCGGTAGGTACCAGTCGTAGGTCAGGATCCGGCCCTGGCGAACGTGAATGTAGTCGACGGCGTGCCCGATTTCGACGGCGTAGCCGAGCCGTTTGCCGTTGCTCAGGTACACCGGCATGTGCCGGTAGAACTCCCACGTCGCCGATTCACTCTCTCCCATGTGCTCTCCGCTCCGCGTCGTGCAAGATACATACCCTTGCTGTAACACGACCGATCGGCTGCACCGCCGCGACGCAGACCAGCCCGGATGACCTCAGCACGGGCGCGCCCCAAAGCTAACCAAGAAAGCGCGCTTCCAGCGGAACCTCAATTGCCTCACCACCCGCACGCTCCACGCGGTAGGCCTGAGCGCCCTCGCGTGCGGTCACGACCTCCGACAACTCCGTGCCCTCGAAGTGGAGGCCGGCCAAATCGTCGGCGGCCAGCCCAGGGGGAAAGCCATCGGAAACACAACGCAGATAGGTAGGCCGCCGTTGAGGCTCGCTGTCGAAGTGCGGGCAGTTGCTTCCCTCCAGGAAACCAAGTCCGTCGTGCAGCGGAGCCAGAGTCGGTCCGAAAGAGTCGGTGATCCCCGCTTCGAACCAGCAGATGGCGCCGGCGCTGCCTCCGGCCAGGACGATGCCGCGCTCCCACGCCTCGCGCAGGATGGTGTCCATCCCCTGAACCCGCCACACGGCGAGCATATTCGCGGTATTTCCCCCGGCCACGTAGATCAGGTCATGATCCAGCACGAAGTCAGCGAGATCCTGGATGTCGCGGTGAAAGAGCGTCAGGTGGCGGCGCCGCGTGCGGTCCGCGGGAAACCAGCGATAAAACGCGACGATCATGTCGGGATCGTCGCCGGTCGCCGTCGGGATATAGAGCACGCGCGGGTGGTCGCGGCCGGTGAGATCAAGCAGGTAGCGATGCATCCGCTCGTTGGCCTCACCGCCCATGCCACCTCCACCCAGGGCGACAATCCGGCGCGTCATCCCCGATTATCCTCCTTGATCAGATGTCGCCGGGTTCCGAGGCCATGCGAACGATGCGTGGCGTGAAGCGGCCGATGACGTCGACCAGATCCTCTTGCGCCGCGACAACGTCATCGATCGACTTGTACGCCTGCGGGGACTCGTCAATCCCGCCGCCGAGAAGGCGCACACCCCGCTCCTCGAGATAGCGGTCACGCTCCGCTTTCGGGATGCGCTCCAGTGCCTGCCGCCGGCTCATGGCCCGTCCGGCGCCGTGCGAGGCAGAAGCGAGGGCACCGGGCTGCCCGCGTCCGCGCACGACGTACCCGGGATCACCCATGGAGCCGGGAATGATGCCGAGCACGCCGGGCCCGGCCGGAGTCGCGCCTTTCCGGTGCACGACAAGCTCACGTGTCCGGCCCGACGCATCCGTGACCGTCTCCTTCCAGGCGAAGTTGTGGTGGTTCTCCACCACCGCCACCTCGGACAGGGAGGCCGCCCGCGCCACGTTGTGATGGATGATCTGGTGATTGGCGGAGGCGAACCGGCCGGCGAGCTCCATGGCATGCCAGTACTCCTGACCAGCCTCCGAATCGAGCGGGAGCCATGCAAGGTGCCGGACACGCTTGTCGAGATTGGGATGCAAGCGCATAGCCAGCTCCGAGTATGCGTTCGCGATCTTGAAGCCGACGCCGCGCGAGCCGCTGTGGGAGAGCAAAGCCAGATAGTCGCCGGGTTCCAGGCCAAGTCCGGGATCGTGCGCGGTGATCGTCAGTACTCCCCACTCGACGAAGTGGTTCCCGGTCCCGCTCGTCCCGATCTGCCTAGCAGCCGTCCCCTGCAACCCGCTCAGCAAACGGGTCTCGCGCCACGCCCTGTCATCGAGCACCTCATGCTCCGGATGCTGGGGGTTGGCGACGCCGGCGCCAAAGTAGGTCCGGTCGAGGAGGGATCTCTCGAACCGCTCCGGCATGGTCTCCGGAAGTGTTGGAGACTCCGGGTAGACCGAGAGGCGCATGCGGCAGGCAATATCCACCCCGACGGCGTACGGGATGACGGCGTCCTCGGTCGCGAGCACGCCGCCGATCGGGAGCCCGTAACCCACGTGTGCATCGGGCATGAGTGCACCCGCCGCCGAGACCGGAAGGCGCATGGCATCGTCCATCTGGGCGATCGCCGCCGCATCGATCTGGGAGGGCCCCCAGACGCCGTACGGAAGTGGGGCGTCGTGCAAGACCGGGATTTCCGTCCGCGCCCGTTCCTTCTCACGAATCCGGACCAGCTCCGCGGCGACATCGCCAACGATGGCGTCTGCCAGAAACGTATCCGGGGCGCTGCGGACCTCATCCAGCCGGCTGAGAATAGCCTCGCGGTCGAGACCGTCGGCTTCGAGCCGGGACGCGGCCGCCTTGGCGCGGCCCATGACCCGGCCCTCCGGCCAGCCACGCGCTTTCAATGTCTTTCCGTTAATCATGATCTGTCGCTCTCTGGGAAACGCTTCCGCCAGGCGCCGCTGCCCGGCGCCGCGTCATTCATGCCGTCGCGTGTCGGCATCACGTGACATGGGTCCGAGTGACGGGGCGATGCGTCCCGCCGGCTTGTCTCGGTTAGAGACGGCAGAGCGGCGGAACGGTGGCCCACTGCATCCGCAGGGCGGAGCGATCCTCCTGGTACGCGGGTGTCGCATTGTCGAGGGACTGGCACCCGCACACCATCGGCAGCTCCTTTCTGCCGTCATTCTATCTACGGCAAGGCAGTGTGGAGGGCAAGGGACGCCTGGGCGGCAGGCCGGACTCGCGGCACCGGGCCCGGGTTTAGGGCCTGATGGGTCGGGTCACTACCTGGCTCCCGATGGAACCGTCGTCGGGGGCATCGTGTTGACGTTGGCAACTGCTTCCGTCCGACATCCGACAATCCGGCTACGACACTATGTGCAGGTGGATGGTGCCGACGGTACCGGGCGGTCCCATACGGACGATCGTGATCGCAGTATCGCCCGGCGCAAGTGCCTGCCAGCGCCAGTCGTACCGCACGGGTTCGGCACCAACAGCCGAGGCAGAGAGCAGACGCAGGTATGCGTGGTTATAGCGGACGTCATCAGCCCCCGGCCCGAGAAGCAGTGTCTTCACCTCGACGGTCTGGCCGACGTGCACGGTGTAGGGAGTGGGGGCAAAAGGCGGAGTGATCAGAATCGGTGACCCGGTCGAGGGACTAACAGACATGACAGCCACCGGGTACCCGGCCCATCCGGCGACAAAATGCCATCGCTGCGGATCGGCACACCCGGCACTCACTGTATTCCCGTGTGCCCTAGTCCAGGAGAGCACGCCAACAACCTGCCCAGCGCAGGTCGCCCAACCCTGGTAGTAGAGAGGGCCAACCGCGCCGGCAGGTTTCGTCACAGTTGCTGTTCCTGCCTCGACCCTCACCGCGGGTGCCGACGCAGGGAGGAGTCGGACCCGGACGACAGGCGTCGCAAGGTCTGCACCGGAGAAGTTGCCCGTCCCCGCAAGCATGTTGACGGTGGCGCCGGCGCGTAACCCATTCGCCAGCACGGCGACCCGCACCCAGTGCGAGATTGTCTGTCCGGGCGGCACCGCCCGGGGTAGCGGCGCGGGACACGGCGGGGGAACAGGAATCGGCGGCAGAGGAGAAACCGCGTCGCCATGGGAATCGACCACATCGACGGGGAGAGCAAGCCGGTTGCACAAGCCATAGACTCTTGGCACGTAGGTAATGACATGCGTGCTGAGGTTCGTCAGAGCCACGCGGACTCCAATGAGCGCGCCACGCGGGTACACACGGCGCGGGACCGTGAGGGTGAGGCGCATTCCATCTCCGGTTACCGAGACCGACACCGGGCTGCCGAGCACAGCGGCATTGGCCGCAGTTGGGACAGCCTGCATCGCAAGAAGGATCAGCAGCAAGATGATGCGGCGCATCAGCGGTCTCGAGGCAGCAAGAGTGAATCATCGCCTGTTGGCGATAGGTCCCACTGTAGAGAACGTCCCAGGGAGCAGTTTGTGACGTCATGGTCTCGCCCGGCAGGTCCACGCCTTCCGAGAGACTGTTAGGATGCGTCCGCGTAATTGAAATGTGGTAGAGCTTGACCATGTGGGGCAATCGGCGGCAGGAGGCGGAAAGCCCCGCCGCGGGAGCGGTTTTCATCAAGCGCGGCCTGCTGCTCTTCTGGTCCATCTGGATCACGCTTGTCGTCATCACCAATGTTGCCGGCGAGCTCCGGGCGCTGCATCTTGCGTCGTGGTTAGCGCCGCTCGCCTCGGGCAACTTCCGCTACATCCTGAAGGAGACGTCCGCCTACTCCCTACCCTGGTGGATCGATCAGATCCTCTTCATCGGGATTCTCCTGTGGGAGTCCTTGAGTGCCGTTCTCTTCTGGCGGGCCTTTCGCCACGCGTGGCGCGGGACGGGTCGCCGGCTGCGGGCCGCGTATACCGCACACGGCGTCCTCATGGCTCTCTTTGCGGCCTTCATCCTGGCCGATGAGATTTTCCATGACTTTCGGGTTGAGGGGGATCACCGCAGCATCGTGGCACTCCTGATCGTGTCTCTGCTGGCCATCGGCTTGCTGCCCGAACGATAGGTCCTGCCGTCCCCCTCCGGCTATGCTCGGAGGGTATGGCCGAGATTCCCGTTCGCTTCGAGCTCGACACGATCGCCGCGAGTCTCCCCATACTCCAGGCGGCCGCGCGGACGAGCATTCCTCTGAATGCATTCATCGAGGAGGGCGGTTCCTGGCGTCCACTGGTACCGGGCGAGCGGTGGGGGGCGCCCGGCCGGACCGTTCGCATTCGCATTCCGCTCCGAGTCCCCGATGGGTGGGACGGAGACATCGTGCTCCATGCTGTCCTCGGCATCGAAGGCGATCTCACCGGACCGGAAGCTCTGGCCTATCTCGACGGCGTGCCGTTCCAGGGACTGGATCGCTACCACCACGATCTCCTCCTGACGGGTCACGTGGCGCCGGGATCGGAGCACGAGGTCATGCTGGAGGCATACAGCTCACTGCTTCCGGAGCCGCCGATCCTCACGGCTCTTACCTTGCAGCACATCCAGCCCGAAGCGGACGCTCTCTATCATGACGTCCGGGTTCTGCTGGAGGTGGTGCCGACGCTGCCGGCGATCTCGCTGGATCGAGCCCAGCTGACGAACGATCTCGTCGACGCCTATCGGGCGATCGACCTGCGCCGCCCGGGTTCAGACGCGTATCTGGCATCCGTCCGCAGCGCGCGAGCGATCCTGCGTCGAGCCTTCGAGCGGCCGCAGGGTCCTGAACCCTCGATCGTCGCGGTCGGCCACGCCCACATCGACCTGGCCTGGCTCTGGCCGGTCTCGCAGACCCGGCGGAAGGCGGCACGCACCTTCAGTACGGTGCTGCGGTTGATGGAACGCTATCCCGACTTCCGGTTCGTCGCCAGCCAGCCCGCTCTGTACCGGATGTTGAAGGAAGACGAACCGAAGCTCTATGCACAGGTACTCGATCGCATCCGGGAAGGCCGCTGGGAACCGATCGGCGCGACCTGGGTGGAGATGGACACCAATCTCGCGGGGGCGGAGGCGCTAGTCCGCCAATTTCTCTTCGGTAAGCGTTTCTTTCGGCAGGAGCTGGGCGTCGATCCACGGGTAGCATGGCTTCCCGATACGTTCGGTTACTCCACGGCCCTGCCCCAGATCATGCGCGGTGCCGGTGTCGACAGCTTCATGACAACCAAGATCTCCTGGAACGAGTACAACCGGCTCCCGTACGACACCTTTCATTGGCATGGACTGGACGGGACGCCGGTGCTGGCCCATATGGTCACCGCACCGATGGTTCCGTCAGAGGAAGATGACAGTCATCTAACCCACGCCTATACGTACAACGCCATGTTCACGCCGGCCGATCTGGCGGGCGAATGGGCGGCGTATCGAGAGAAGCGCTTGAACCATGAATTGCTCTACCTCTTCGGCTACGGCGACGGAGGAGGCGGACCAACCGCCACCATGCTCGAAACGGCCAGGCGTCTGAAGCACCTGGCCGGCTTCCCGCGCGTTGAGCAATCCTCCGCCGAGCAATTCTTCCGCGGGTTGAACGATCGGCTTGAGGGAAGCGAGGACTTGCCGAGATGGATCGGCGAGCTCTACCTCGAATACCACCGAGGGACATATACCAGTCAGGCCTGGATCAAGCGCGCCAATCGCCAGGCAGAGATCCTCTATCGCGAGGCCGAGTTGTGGTCGTCGTGGGCCGGAGGCGATCGTGCCACCCGCCAGACCGCCATGAACATCGGCTGGGAAGCGCTCCTCTTCCATCAATTCCACGACATCCTGCCGGGTTCGTCGATCGGCCAGGTATACGCGGACGCGCGCCGTGCCTACCCCGAGATCATGGCCCGCGGCGAGCAGATACGGGACGCGTCGCTGGCGTCCCTCGAGGAAGGAATCGCGCGAGACGCCGACAGCGTCATTCTCTGGAATCCGGCGCCGTTCGACCGAGAAGAACCCGTGGAGGTGTGCTCCGCGGTTCCGCTACCCCGAACGCAGGCGGCAGGGGACAACCGCTATCTTATTCCCGCTCGAATCCCGGCACACGGCTATACGACACTGCCGCTATCGGCGATTGTGGCCGGCGGCAGTGACCTGACCGTCGCACACGACCATCTGGAGAACCGTTTCTTCCGTATCGAGCTGGCGGAGGATGGGACCATTCGCTCTCTGGTGGACAAGCGTGTCGGTCGCGAGTTGATTGCACCCGGCGCCGCGGCGAATGTCCTCATCGCCTTCGAAGACCGGCCGCTCGCCTTCGACGCCTGGGACATTCAGATTGACTATCAGGCCAAACCCTACCCGATCACGGACCTTGACAGCCGGCGCGTCGTCGAGGAGGGACCACTGCGAGGCGCCGTGGAGCTGGTCAGGAGATACGGAGAGAGCACGATTCGGCAGCGCGTTGTGCTGTACCGCGATGTCGCGCGCATCGACTTCCCGACCGAGATCGACTGGCATGAGCACCAGACTCTTCTCAAGGCCTCCTTCCCCGTGGCCATCAATGCGCAGCGCGCCACATACGACATCCAGTTCGGAAACGTCGAGAGACCGGCCCACTGGAACACAAGCTGGGACTGGGCGCGCTTCGAGGTACCGGCGCACAAGTGGGCCGACATCTCGGAGGGGGACTACGGGGTATCCCTCCTCAACGATTCGAAGTACGGATACGACGTCAAGGGTAACGTCCTGCGGCTCACGTTACTGAAAAGCGCCGTCTCCCCCGATCCGGAGGCGGATCAGGGGCTACACCGTTTTGCCTACGCGCTATTCCCTCACACCGGCGATTGGCGCGCCGGCGAGACCGTGCGCCAGGCCTACCTCTTTAACATGCGGGCCACGGGACGTGCCGCCGCTCCGCGTTCCGGACCGATGCCGGCACAGGCGTCGTTCGTGCGGACGGATCGCCCGGGGCTGGTGATCGAGACCGTGAAGCCCGCCGAGAACGGAGACGGCATCGTCGTGCGTGTGTACGACGCGTACAACACGCGTGGAACCGGCGTCCTTGAATTCGCGCACGCGATCGTGAGCGCCGAAGAGACCAATCTGCTCGAGGAGCCAATCGGCCCTGCCGAGTTCGAGGGAACGACTCTCACCATCCCCGTCCGGCCGTACGGCATCGCGACATACCGGGTCAGATTGTCGTAGCGGTCGGGCTCGATCGAGCCTTGCCGTCCGCCGCGGCCTCCTTCACGGCAGTGCCCCCGCTTTCATGTCGCGCTGGGCGATCTCCGCCGGGTGACGATAGGTGAGGGCGGCCGGACCCGGCTCCGCTGCGACCCGCGGGTGGCCCCGGCGGCGGTGATCGTACGCCTGTCCCCTCACCTCTCGCGCCTTACCCGCGTAACAGTGCCGCGCCCTCTTCCGGGGTCAACTCGCCCGACTGGACACGCTCCAGAATCTCGGCACGGTTGACCTCCGGCGCCTCACGTGTCCCGCCCAGCGCCGCCACTATCTCGTCCATGCGGTTGCGCGCCGTGTTGTAGGCAACTCCCAACTCGGCGGCGGCACGCTGCAGGTTGCCCCGGTTGCGGAGCAGCACTCCCACGAAGCGCACCTGCTCCGGCGTGAGCCGGCCGATCCAGCCCAGGCTGAATGCCCCTTCAATGACAATGCCCGTGTCAGGTGACTCCAGCCGCGTCACGAGAAGCTCGCCCCCCGTCACGGGGTCACGGGTCAGGAGGGGCTGAACCGTCCTCCTCACCGTTCGGACGCTTGCAGACCGGCTTCGCGCAGCATGCGGATGACGTCGGCATCAGCGCCGTACATGGCGAGCTTGGACAGATCCCGGGCGCTGAGCCCCTCCAGCCCGGCCTCACGCAGCCCCTCGATGAACTCACGCGTCACGCCGTACATCGCCATCTCGCTCAACTCCTCCAGTGACAGGTCCGGCCGCACCAGCTCACGCATGTCCCGAATGAACTGCGAGGTTACGCCGTAGCTCGCTGCCTTGGCATACGCCTCCACATCGGGGCGCACCGCAGACCGCTCGGCCGGCCGCCCGGCCGGGTCCGGCGCAGGCTCGCTTCGGGACCGCCCATCATCGAGCGCGTCCAGCAATTCCGTCGCCTGCTCCGGAGTGACGGTCCCTTCCGCCACCATGTCGAGAATCCGCCGTGTCTCATCCATCGTTATTCTCTCCTCTCTGGCAAATAGTGCCAATATGATGGTAATTACTACCATCTCCATTGACATCTTGCCATCGAGGCGCCGGTTTGTCAAGAGGGAAGAGCCGCCCCGTAGGGCTCGTGCATTATCCCGTGGTGGTCGCCGCGCGTGGGGACCAACTCGGTGTGGTCTAAGTCAGGCTGGCCGGCACTCGGGATACTGCTGGCGAATGTCGGGAGGAAGGCGCATGCTCGGAGTATCTCCCCATCCTG
>JAJPIP010000039.1 GCA_021324655.1 Pseudomonadota bacterium | reverse complement strand
TCGGACGGGATACCGTCGGTCATGCCGTCCCGGCACATGCCGGTCGCCGGGTCGTACATGGTGGCGCCGCCATCGTTCCGGCCATAAAACCAGGCCGCGCCCTTCAGCGCCAGGTCACGGTACCGTTCGGCCCCGGTGGCGCGATACATTGCCGCCAGTCCCTGAACGATTGGGGCCACGTTGTAGGCGCAGAGGCCCGTCTTCCGCCGTTCCGGGTAGTCGTACCAGAACATGGCCCGGACGTCGGGCTGGACGAGGTTGTTGACGGTGGCGCGGCACGGCGCCAGCAGGGCTCGATCCTCCAGAAGATGCGCGGCTCTGGCCACCGCGTGCAGTTGGTGGTAACCCCACAGCTCGACATGCTCCTGGCCCGGCAGGTCGGGGAAGTACGGCTCATCGCCGTCTCCGACGATTCTCTCGATGCGGTCCATGATCGGCGCGCGCGTGGCGTCCGTGGGATCGGCCTGCCACATTTCCATCGCCGCCAGCGCCACCACCGCGTTGATCTTGTTGTCGGCGGTGACGGGGAGGCGGCATCGCTCGTAGGCGTCACGGTAGCTCTCGTCGCCCGTGATGCGGTACGCCGTCGCCAGTGCCCAGAGGGCCCGAGACGTCCAGGCGTGACCGCCGCGGACCGACGTGAGACCGCTGGCGTTGCGGACACCCGCCTCGTTCCGGATGAAATTGGCGAACGTCCCGTCCTCGTATTGCATGTAGTTGACGAAGGTCAGCCACTTGCGGGCCAGAGACAGCGCCTTGCGACTCCCGGTGCGCTCGTAGACCTGGAGTGCGAGAAGGGCCGCGCGCGCCGTGTCGTCGAGGCAGGCGATTCCTTCGTAGCCGGTGTCGGCGGCCACGACCATCTGGTACTTTCCCCGATGATCGGGATCGGGCTGAGCATAGGTGAGAACGCAGCTGATCGCCGCGCCATCCCGCTCAAATTCATAGGTGAGAGCGTCCAGGTAGCCGAGGACACCAACCTCGCGATGGATGTGCCGGGGCTCTTCGACGACGATCTCGGTAGCCAGTAAGGGTTCCTCCGTTGCCAGCACGGCTCCCAAGGCATGATATATGCCAGGGCCCGCCGGGCTTGTCCACATGCCGGCGGCTGGCTACAATAGACCGGCTTCCATTTTGTTGGCCAATGTGCTTTCGTGTAACGCCGCGAGAACGGGTCACCGTTCGACCGGCGCATTTTATGTGTGGCGGGAACCCATGGAACATGACATCAGCTTGCCGCTCGCGTCCCGGCAGGGAGTGGTGCGAGAGGTAAGTCAAAAGGCGCAGGGGCCGGAGGGGCAGGACATTGTCATCTCCGTCGTGATGCCGTGTCTGAACGAAGAAGAGACGATTGGCGCCTGTGTCCGTAAGGCACTCGAGGGCATCGCCAGGACCGGTTTGCCGGGTGAGGTGATTGTGTCGGACAACGGCTCGACCGACCGCTCGGTGGAAATCGCGACTGAGCTGGGGGCTCGAGTGATTCATCAGCCGCAGCGGGGCTACGGCAACGCCTACAAGGCGGGTTTCGATGCCGCCCGGGGCAAGTACATCATCATGGGCGATTCCGACGACACCTACGATTTCAGTGAGCTGGGCCAGTTGGTCGACAAGCTCCGTGAGGGAAACGAGTACGTCCTGGGATCGCGTTTCGCCGGCACCATTCTGCCGGGCGCCATGCCCTGGGCCAATCGCTACATCGGAAACCCCATTCTGACCGGCATGCTGAACTTCATGTTCGGGCTCAAGAGCTCCGACGCGCACTCCGGCTTCCGCGCCTTCACCGAGGAGGCGTACAGGCGGATGCGTCTGCAGACGACCGGCATGGAGTTCGCCAGCGAGCTGGTCATCAACGCGGCGCGCGCCAAGCTCAAGGTGGCCGAGGTGCCGATCACCTATTACCCACGCGGCGGTGAGTCAAAGCTGCACCGCGTGCGAGATGCCTGGCGGCACATCCGGTTCATGCTCCTCTATAGTCCGGATCATCTGTTCGTCATTCCCGGCGTCGTGCTGTTCCTGCTCGGTATCGCCGGCATGCTCTTCTTGCTGCCGGGGCCGCAGATTATCAACGGCCACATGTTCGACTATCACTTCATGTTCGTGGCCAGCCTGCTCACGATCGTCGGCTTCCAGGTGCTGCTGACCGGGTTCTATGCCAAGGCGTACGCCTTCACCCATCGCTTCGCGCCGGATGATCGGATGATCCAGGCCTTCTACCGCTACTTCAATCTGGAAGAGTGGCTGCTGGCCGGCTTTCTGATCTTCGTGGCGGGTCTGGCGATTGACGTGGCAATTGCGGTGACCTGGGCCCAGCACCACTACCGGGATCTCTTTGAGGTCCGTCCGGCCCTGCTGGCGTTGACCCTGATGGTGATCGGCGTGCAGCTGATGTTCTCCTCCTTCCTGCTGAGCATTCTCAACATCAACAGTCGGGAGTCCGGCGCTCCGGCCTCGCAGTAGATAACCGCCCATCAGACGGCGCTAGGCGATGATGCCGGCGGCCTGGAGTTGATTCAGGACGCCGGCATCACTCATGTCGTCCGCGATCATGGCGTACGCCATCTCGTGACGCCGGCAAAACTCACCAATGGCCGTCAGATGTTGGTCCAGCGCCTGGCGATAGAGCTGGTCGAGACGCCCTGACCCTGAGATTTCGATGTGCTCGCCCGATTCGACGTCGCGCAGCCGGTATTCCCCCGAAGGTCGGGAGACAGCTCCTCCCGTGCCAGCAGCTGAATGATGCCGATCGACCACCCCTGGGCGCGCAGCCTCAGCAGGTCGGAGCGCCAGTCGGCGTCGGTGAGGAGGTCGGAGACCAGCAGCGCGACCCCGGGCCGGCGAGCGTTCGGCCTGATTGGCCCGACGGCGTCGCCGGAGGGCGTTCGGATGTGATTGGCGATAAACCGAAAGGCGCGGGGCACGGCCGGCAGGCCGGACTGAGCGGAGAGCATCGGCCCGCCCAGGACGCCGATGGAGACTCGATCCTGTGACTGCAGCGCCGCATAGGTGACGATGGCCGCGACGCGCCCCATCGTTGCCGCCTTGCCCGCGAACCCCATTGACGCCGAGCAATCGAGGTACACCGCGGCCGTGGTGGCGACTTCCGCGCGGTACAGGCGCAGGTAGAGCCGGTCGAGCCGGGCATAAACATTCCAGTCAACACGGCGCAGATCGTCACCCGGAGCATAGTCGCGGTAGTCGGCGAATTCGGGTGAGGCGCCACGCTGGGCCGAGACGCGTCGGCCGGGGGCCGTGAGAGGCGAGGAACGCTGCGCCACCAATCCGACCCGGTCGAGCCGTACCAGCGTTGCCGGGTCCAGGCCGCAGAGAGGAAAGGTCACGGCGCGGTGGCGTCCAGCACGTACTCCAGAAGAGTCTCCGGGACGATGCCGTCGGCCTGGGCTTCGAAGGTCAACAAGAGGCGGTGACGCAGCGCCGGAACGGCGAGGGCGCGCACGTCCTCGGTGGAGACGTGGTACCGGCCGTCCAGCAGGGCCCGCACCTGGGAGGCGCGCAGCATCGCCTGGAGCCCGCGGGGGCCGGCGCCGGCGTGGACGTACTTCCGGATCAGGTCGATCCGGCTGCTTTCGGGGCGTGTCGCGAGCAGGAGGGCGATGGCGTGATCCATCACCGGCCCGGCGATAGGGACCGTCCGTGCCGCGTCGATCATCTCCAGGATGGTGTCGCGATCCAGCACCGGGACGACCTGTGGTTCCGGACCGACGGTCTGCAGGCCGATGGCACGCAGACTCTCCGGCGACGGGAACGGGACGACGACCTTGAGCAAGAAGCGGTCGAGCTGGGCTTCGGGGAGGGGATACGTCCCTTCCATCTCCAGGGGATTCTGCGTGGCGAGCACGAAGAACGGTTGCGGCAGCAGCCGCGTCCTGTCGCCCACCGTCACGGTTTGCTCCTGCATCGCCTCGAGCAGAGCGCTCTGCGTCTTCGGGGTGGCGCGGTTGATCTCGTCGGCCAGGATCACATTGCCAAAGAGGGGTCCCGGCTGGAACACGAAGCTGCGGCCACCTTCATCGTCGCGCAGCATCATCGTCCCCGTGATATCGGCCGGCATGAGGTCGGGCGTGAACTGGATACGGGCGTAGTCGGCGTCGAGCGACGCGGCCAGGGTTCGGACCAGGAGCGTCTTGCCCACGCCCGGGACTCCTTCCAGCAGCACGTGGCCGCCGGCCAGGAGGGTGAGCACGACCTGCCGCACCACCTCATCCTGCCCCAGAACGACCGAACCGATCGTGTCCAGGAGGCGCTGTCCGTTATCGGCGAAGCGGGTGAGCGCCTCCGCCGTTGCCGGAAGACTCATCGAGATCCTTCCCCTCGCTCCGAAGGTTGCTGTGTTCCAATGCTACGCTATCTCTTGGTCGCCTCATTGTGGGACGGCGCGAACTGATCATCGCCGGCAGGCCGTCCTGCCCAGGCAACGAAAGGGACGGCCGGCGATCTGGCATGTCGCGTTTGAGGTAGCCGACATGGACGGCGCCGTGTCTCACCGGCGCGTCCGGGGCGTCGAGCTCGCCGGCGAGGCGCAGCGCGGCGAAGACAGCTTCCCGCTCTACTGCGTTCGCGATCCGGCGTGAATGATCGTCACGCCGGCTCGGGCCGGCCACCGACCGGTGCGCGGGCCGGCCACCGACCGGTGCGCGGGCCGGCGTGGCTGTCGCAAGCAGGCGCTGCCGTGGGGGCGAGACGCCACCGGAAGCCGGCGGCGTTCCCGGCCCAGGATAGCCGGCCGGGATGGCCGGCCGCGTTTCAGCTCACGGGGCCCGCGATGATCCCGGACGCGCGCCCTAACGCTCTCGAAACGTGATACGGCCCCGCTCGAGGTCGTACGGAGACAGCTCGACCGTGACCCGATCGCCCTGCGTGATGCGGATGTAGTTCTTGCGCATCTTCCCTGAAATATGGCCCAGCACGCTATGCCCGTTGTCCAGCTCGACGCGAAACTGTCCGTTGCCGAGCACTTCCTTCACCATCGCCGGCATGGCGAGGTTGTCGGACGGCGCGGGCTCTGCGAGGGTGCGGCGCCTCTTGCCGGCGTCGCTCTTCTTGATCCCGGGACGAAACGGTCGTTTCTTGCGCATATCTATTCCTTCTCTTCGTCTCGCGCGCCGTGCATTGTCAGGTCCTTCCCGCACTCTCGCTAACCATGGCATGGCGCGGTCAGGTCTGTCCTGCCGGACGCCGGCAATGTCGTCTTGAGTCCACCTGTCCTGCCCAGTCTATACGCGCGCCCCGGCCGGGATTGGCCGCGCCGTTATTTCCGTGGCAGCCGGCGGACCTATACTGATGTAGACGTCCCTGATTGAGGGGCAGCATCGCGGCTGTACCGAGCCATCTATGTCCGTGGTGCCGCCGAAGCGCCTCTACGTCGACGGCTCTGAGGCGGTGGCTCTCATGGAGTGCATGCAATGCCGCGAACTGTTGCTGTAGGGCGTAGCGAGAATCAAAGGTCCGCGTCCCGGCTGGATATGGGCGGTCAAGCGGAGGAAACGACGCGGCCGCTGCGAGCCGTCGTCCATGATTTCGCGGACCGCTGCTTTCTGGACACCGACGGTGTCACGCGCGACGCGCATCGGATGGTCGAGATTATGGACGGATGGCGGCCACATCGGTCCGATGACAGAGCGGGCGTCCGGCGGAATGAGGCGTTTGATCCCGACCTGCCGGTCGTGGTCGAAATGGACACGCGAATCCTGCACGCGAGAGAAACCGAGCATCCCGGGAAGCCGGACTTGCTCTTCACCATCGTGCCGAGGGAGGCATCGTGACTGAACCAATTGATCTGGACGAGCGCAGACGACAAGCGCAGGACGCGGCGAAGGAGCAAGGGGACGATCCGGCGGCGCAGCGTCCGGTTGGCAGACCATCGAATGATGTCTACGCGCGCGTCGGAGATACCGTGCTCCAGGCGGCGCAGGCGGGAGTGCGGCGAGGCGAGACGCCCGAGGAGATTATTCGGGGCATCGCCCAGCGGCACGGCGTGCGGCTGAATGTCGCCGAGCTGCGCCTCCTGCTCGCGTCCCGGCGCGTTCCCTCGTAGGCGACTCCGTCACGCAGGAGGTCACTGGATGTCACGCAAGCAGAGCCGATGGATGACATACAAAGAAGCGTCACAACGCGTGGGATACACGGAGGACGCGCTGCGCCGGTTTGCCCGGGAGGGGCGCATCAAGACGACGATCGGTTGGCTGCCGCCGCCTTTCTGCCGCGAGAAGCTACTGCGCGCGGATGTAGAAGTCATCCGGCTGACGATGTCGGGCGGCGCGAGAGATTGGGTCTCCGATTAGGGCACGTGCCGCCGAGCCGGCCACCGGCTACGGGGCGTCGGGTTCCGGCGGGGCAAAGTTCCCGCTGCGATAGCGTGCCGCGCGGTCCGGAAGGCAGCGAGGACAGACGTGATGCGTTTCCGGCCAGATACCTGTGGTGACGAATATCTCGTCCGGCCCGCCGCAGCGGTAGCAGAAAGTCGCCGAACCCGCTACCGGGATGAGGTCGTGTCCATGCCGCTCGCGGCACGAGTCACACATCATGACGGTGACGGTCGGGCGGGAGCGGGTGAAGCGGGCACGGCTCTCGAGCGGCGTGCCGCAGCCCTTACAGTACACATACCCGCTGGCGCCCGGTCTTGGGTCGTCAGCGAAGTTCTCGGGAACGCGCCGAGATGCCGGCCGGCCGGTCGAAAAGCTCATGGTCTCTGTCTCCTGCTGTCCAGTGGAGCTTCTGTGCGGACAACAGAAGGCACAGTGGCGGAATCGCCTGCGACGGGCACATCACCGCGTGCCGCGGCCCATCCCAGGCGGCCTGCAGACCGACATCTGCCAGGCTCTCGTCAAGTATAAACGCCGCGAGACGACACGCGGCGCGGATGGACAAAGCCCGCTTCCTCACCAGAGGAAGCGGGCTGGATGTCCTTGCGGAGCGGACGCCTACCAGCGCGATTGACGCGGCTGGTAGCAATCGGAGCAGTACACCGGCTTGTCCCCACGGGGCTCAAACGGCACCAGGGCTTCTTTTCCGCAGCGAGAGCACGTCGCCGAGAACATCTGCCGCTGCGGGCGGTCATACCCGCTGGAGTACGAACTCCCGCCGTAGGAGCCACCGGAGTCGCCCCGGCTGGCTCGCCTCTCGGCCCGGCACGTCGGACAGCGCTTCGGATCCTGGTAGCCACGCTCGGCGTGGTACTGCTGATCCTCCGAGCTAAAAGTGAAATCCTGGCCGCACTGGGCGCAGGTCAAGGTTCTATCGGTCATGGTCATACCTTCCAACTGTTCTGTAAGTCACGGTCTGAACGAGCTGGAAGACTACCCAAGTGCAATCAGTAAAACCAGCGGGCGCAAGACTGTACATACTATGAGAAGTATACCCGGTTTCGCTCTGTAGTGGGTATCCCCGTCGCGATAGCTGCCAGGACTCGTGCATTATGGGCATCGCCGGGTGGTCGTGGCCGGCCCGAGTGCCGGCCAGCCTGACGCCGGCGTAGACCAAACCGGGCTGGTCGTCACGCCGCCCGGCGCTGGGCCAATCACGTCAGCGCCGATCCCCGGGTGGGTGCCGTGTGGCGCTATCTGCTGGTCTCGGAGACCGATGTGAAGACGGCGAAGGGGTCCTGGGACGCCCTCAAAGCGCTCGGCAGTTAGCGACTTTCCGGCACGGGCCACCACGGAGGGTCTGGAGGGAGCAGTCGGAGTGCTTTGCTCCTGTTTGGCGTGCTGGCTGGGGTCGCCGTCCCGGCGCTGGGCCTCGACGCGGTGCGTTTGGGTCTCGCGGGTCTACGCGGCCGGCCGCCGCGCAGACCCTTGGTAGCGCGCGCAACTCCCCGTGGCTCTGACGCAGCGTCCGGGATCTGCCAGACGAACACTCTTTGATATGCTGCCCGGGACGGGGCGAGCGCGGATGAGGGAGACCGTCGGCCCCGATTGCAACGACCAGGAGAGGCATCATGAAGTTACTTCTCACGTCCGCGGGCATCAAGAACACGAGCATCCAGGACGCTCTGGTTGACCTGCTGGGCAAGCCGATTGCCGAGGCCAACGCCCTTTGCATCCCCACCGCGGCATACGGGCAACCCATGTCCAGTCCCGGCGGGGTATGGCGGTTCATCAGCGGCCAGTCTGCCCAACCGATGTGCGAGTTGGGGTGGAAGTCCCTGGGCGTGCTGGAGCTCACCGCGCTGCCCAGCATCGACAAAGCGCGGTGGGTTCCCTGGGTCCAGGAGACCGACGTGCTGCTGGTGAATGGCGGCGAGGCGACGTACCTGTGCCACTGGATGCGGCAGTCCGGGCTGGCGGACCTCCTGCCGTCGCTGCGCGCGGTCTACGTCGGATTCAGCGCCGGGAGCATGGTGCTGACGCCCCGCATCGGGGAGGACTTCGTCCAGTGGAAGTCACCCAACGGAGGCGATGCGACGCTGGGGCTGGTTGATTTCTCGATCTTCCCGCACCTGGATCACGAGATGCTGCCGGAGAACACCCTGGCCGACGCGGAACGATGGGCGGCTGGACTCGGCGGTCCGGCCTATGCAATCGACGACGAGACCGCGATCAAAGTGGCCGACGGCACCGTCGAGGTCATCTCAGAGGGGCACTGGAAGCTGTTTCCCTCCTAGCCGGGGCGCAAGCGACATGAACCTGGGGGCGACCGACAGGTCCAGGGGAGTGCCCACGTGAGGCCCCTGGTCACCCTCGTCCGCGACAGGTCGAACTAACTGGACAACCGAGTCGTTCGCGCACGCACAGGCTGTCGAGAGGCTGTGGGTGTTCACAGAGCACGCCGTGGCATGCTACGAGGCGTGCGGATGGGAGCGTGGTGGCGAGTCTGTGCAGGACGGCGAGCCGGGCATGGTGTTGACCAGGGCGCTCTGACTCAGCGCATCACCTTCCCTGTGGTCGTGAACTGGTGGGTCAGTCGTGACGTCTGCCAGGGGCTCTCTACGATCATAGGCGGCTCATAGTCTGTCTAGTACACTAGACGGTGTGGGTACCGACGAGACGCTTCTCCACGAAGCACAAGCCATTCGGAAGCGGCTCGCCGGCCTGGAAGCCGATGCAGAGCGCACGCGCGTGGAGTATTACCAGGCCATCAGGCGGCTCCATTCGTTCGGCATCTCCATGCGGGACATCGCGGATGCGCTTGACCTGAGCCACCAACGGGTTCATCAGATCGTCACGGGAGGAGGACACATGCCGGCATCGACGCCGCGCAATCTGGTCCAGAGCCTCATCCGCCGGACGGCGAAGGAGCGCACGCCGGGCGGGAAGCCGGAGGACCCCGGCCGATCGCTCCTTGACCGGTTCGACCCCGACGCGCGGGAAGCACTGTCCTATGCCCAGGAGGAAGCGGCCACCCTGAATCACTCCTACATCGGCACGGAACATCTCCTGCTGGGCTTGCTCCGCGCCGAGCACGGTTTGGCCGCCCGGGCCCTCACTGCCCTCGGGGCCGATCTCGAGCACATGCGTCACTCCATCGAGGTGCGTATGGGCAGAGGAGAGAACGCGCCGGCTCCGCCCCTCCCGGTCACCCCGCGTCTGAAGAAGGTGCTGCAGCTTGCCCGGCACGAGGCGAAACGGCTGCACAGCACGCATGTTCGCAGCGAGCACCTCCTCCTCGGTCTCGCCGGTGAGGGCGGAGGACTGGCGGCCCGCATGCTGGCTGAGCTCGGCGTCGGGTATGACCACGTGCGACGTCGCGTCGAACGAGCGGCATTAGCCTGCTCCTTCTGTGGTCGCAGTGGTCTCGATTCCGTGCACCTGATTGCTGGACCAAACGTCGATATCTGTGAGCGCTGCGTCGATCAGGCGGGTCGCCTCGCAGCGGGCGAGACGCCCGGCTCCGCGCACGCGTCACTTTCGGTTGCCGACCAGGATCAGGCGGTCACATGCAGCTTTTGTGGGAAGCGGCAGGCAGAAGGCACTCGGATGATCGCAGGGCCGGGCGCCCGCATCTGCACGGAGTGCCTCATCCTCTGTGAAGAGATCCAGGACGAAGAGCGCGCCACACTGAATACCGATCGGCCCTGATCTCCTCCCGGTCGCGTCCCATCTGCCGGACCTCCGGCGACTATGGACGCGCGGAGTCCTTTCCGGGTCGTTGCGTCTGCGATGGCGCGATCTCTCGACTCTAGCGACAAGATTTGACGCCTCCCAGGCTCGGGAGTATGGTACGAGGCAGACGGTGCTGGAAAGGAGCCACAACCATGTCCCGCTTTCTGATCCAGTTTGCGTACACACCTGAGGCCTGGCAGGCAATGGTCAAGAACCCAACAGACCGCGAAGCCGCCTTCCGTGGCCTCGCCGAGCAGATGGGAGCGACCTTTATCTCCCTTGACTACTGCTTCGGGGACTACGACGGCGTGGTGATTTTTGAGGCGCCCGACTCCAAGACAGCGCTGTCGATCGTGCTTGCTGCCGTGACGCCGGGTCATCTGAAGGCGACCAGGACCACCGAGTTGTTCACCATGCAGGAGATGACTGACGCGCTGAAGAAGGCAGGTGGAGTGCACTATCCTGCCCCCGGGCGCTAGCGCCCAAACCAGGATCCCGACAGGGTCGCGGTCCCTATCGTCATGCACCAGCGAGGTGACCCATTCATACGCGGCCACACGGACGGTCATCAGTACTGTCACTGGGGACATTGATCGGCAGGTGGAGACCGACCTATAGTTCTGGGAGGTTCGACCTTTCCTTCGATAAGGAGCGTCTCGATTGGCGCCGACGACAGGGCAGGATTTCCGGGGGGAGCGGCTCGATGACGCCGACTTCTCCCGGGCGCGGCTGCACTCCCCGAATTTCGAGGATGCCAGGATCACCGATGGATGGCTCCACAACGCCGACATCTCCGGATATATTGACGGGCTCCGGGTAAACGGCGTTGAGGTGGCTCCCCTGGTTGAGGCCGAGCTCGATCGCCGCTTCCCTATCCGGGTGAAATTACGGGCCGACGACCCGCAAGGCTTGGCCGACGCCTGGACGCTGATCGAAGAGGTGTGGCGGACGACGGTCGCCCACGCTCGGACGTTGCCCGAGGTCCTGCTCTTCGAGCGGGTCGACGACGATTGGAGCTTCGTCGAGACACTGCGACATCTTGTCCTGGCCACCGACATCTGGCTCTTCCGCATGATTCGTGGCATGCCACGTCCGTACCATCCCTGGGGATTGGCCGGGTCCTTCCTCACCGATCCTGCCCGTCTCGGGCTCACGTACGACGCGACCCCATCTCTGGACGAGGTGCTTGCCGTGCGGCGCGAGCGGATGGATGCGGTAAAGGAGACCATCGCGGCGCTCACGAGGGAGGAGCTGGCAAGGGTCTGTGTTCCCCCGGACGCTGCAGAGCATCCGACCGAGCCCCACTCTGTGGTGGAGTGCCTGCACGTGATCCTCGACGAGGAGTGGGAACACAGCCGCTATGCCAATCGCGATCTCGATATCCTGGCCGCAGGGGCCCGATGAGGTGGTTCAGCGACAGTATCCGGTTGCCGCTCGGGCGGAGAGCCGGGCCTCGCCACGTTGTCCGTCATGACGGGATCGTGCGACTGCCTCCGCGGTCACTCCTTAACGAGACCGTAACGTCATCGTAACGTGACGGCGCTACGCTGACGATACCCACCGAGACTGAAGGAGATTCTGCTATGACACGGGCATTGCGGGCTATGTGGGCGCTTCTGATCTGGCTGTTCGTTTTGGCGATTCCGGTCCAGTTTTACCTGGCGGGCCACGGCGCCATGGAAGGCGCTCACGCCGCTGACAAGAGCATCAAGGTCATGCCGATGGCCTGGGATCCGCACGCGGCACTGGGGACCCTCATGGGGCTGCTCGCGATCCTGATCGTCCTCGTCGCGCTGGCGGGGCGCGTCCCCCAGCCCCTCCTTGGCCTAAGCGCGCTGTTGCTGGTCTTCATGGTGATCCAGTTCTTTCTGCCTTTTTTCAATGACTCCGCCGCGACGCGACCGGTGGCTGCCCTTCACGCTGTGAACGCGCTTGTCGTCACCGGCCTCGCGATCATGCTCGCCGTTCGGAGTCGCCAGTATCTCCCATGGGCCAATCGCCGGCCCGCCCCGGAGGGGATGGCGGCGCCCGCCGCCCCTCAGTGAGAAGACGGGTCGGCAGCAGGTGCAGGTGGCGATTCCGTCGGCGGCAGATATCCTCGCCGCTCGCACTCTCGCCGTCTCGCTCGCCTGCTGGGCGGTTCGCCCCGCGCTGGACCGGGATCACCTGGGCCGCTGCGTGCCGGTGTTTGTCCTCTCCGCCCTTGCCCGCCTATGGGGAAGGTCCCTCCTCGCTTCAGGCAGCGGCCGGCGGTCTCGCCGGTCCCGTCTTTCTTCCCCTCTTCGCGGTCCAGATCTACCTCATATCGGCGCGTCTGTGGCGCGGCATGATCGGTTCTCACGCCGGCGCGGCCATACTCCCCATCGCCGTCTGCTTCCGGCGGGAATGCCGGCGCAATTGGATGCTCATGTAGATGCCGGTGAGGATCGGCAAGGCCAGTAGAAGGAACAGCCCGACGAGCAGGCTTATGCCCGCGAGAGGCGGCAAACCGCCGCTGCAGTGCGTCGCGACCGGGCTGCCGTTGCGCGAGACGACCACGCAACTCTGAGCAGGCGACAAGCCCAGAATGAAAAACGCTGTGGCGGAAGTAAACAAGCCACCCGGCGGCAGCAACGTCCCGATCAGCTTGTCGCGGATGCTCCACGCGTCGGAAGCCCAGAGGAGGATGACGCCCACCGGCCAGACCAGCGGTGTGAGGACGAGCGCGCCGATTTCGAGGACACCGAGCTTCACCTGTCGGGGAGTCGCCATCCCCAGCCGCTGACGTTCCTCTTCGGCCAGGTCTGCCGGATCTCCCAGGCGGTCGAGCAAATTGAGAAGGTCAGCATCTGTTTCCTCAGGAGTGACGGCACGCGCCTCGGTGATGTGCTCGCGGACACCGTCGATCAACTCGCCACGCTCCCGAGAAGGCAGATCCTTCGTCTCGTCAGACAGGCGGGCCAGGTACCCATTGATGATCTGTGAGGCGTGCGGCGCGGTCATGATGCTCCTCCTTGTAAGAGCGTGTCTACCGCCTGGCGAAAGGTCATCCACTCGCTCCGAAAGGTCGCCAGCGCGTCCTTTCCCTGCGCCGTCAGCGCGTAGTAGCGCCGAGGGGGGCCGGACGGTGATTCCCGCCACTCCGTCTCCACCAGGCCTTCTCGCCGGAGACGAGACAGTAACGGGTAAATGGTGCCTTCCGTGGTCAGCATGCCGTCGACCTGGCCAAGCACCTGGACGAGCTCGAAGCCATAACGTGGCTCGCCCGAGAGCAAGGCGAGAACGCAGTACGCGAGTGCGCCCTTTCTCATCTGAGTGACAAGTCCATCGGCCGGCATGCAGAGATAGGGTAACACATGGTACCTTGCAAGGCAAGTATCATAGCAGAATCCGAAGGACGCCCCGTCTAGACGATCCGGGCTCGCGTGATCATGCGGGCGGCGCTCTTGCCCCGCGAGGTAACGCGCACCGGGTATTTGTGCTCGTCGGGCGCGAGCCGGACGTGGTAGCGTTTGACCATGCCGGGCCCGAGGGACGTGTGATCCTCCACGCGACGTCTCGCCGTGCCCGAGCGAGGAATTACCGGCACGGAGGTAACGCGTGACTGAGGCGAGGCGGACCGAGGTTCCTCTCAATGGCGATGAGCGTGCCATGCTGAACGCCTTTCTCGATGCACAGCGTGACACGCTCGAGTGGAAGTGCTCCGGCCTGACGGCGGAGCAGCTGAAGGACGCGACGTCCCCGCCTTCGCCGCTGACGCTGCTCGGTCTCCTGCGGCATCTGACCGAAGTCGAGTACTTCTGGCTGGAGGGGATCCTCCTGGGCCAGGGCAGCCATCTCGGCCTGTATTCAGGCCAGGCAAACCCGGTGGATGGCGACGGGGCCTGGACGGACCTGGATAGCCACTCTGTGGACACGGTGATGCGGAACTGGAAGGAAGCGTGCGACGCATCGAAACGCCATGCTGCGTCTCTCCCCGATCTCGACGCTACCGCTGCCTACCCCTGGGACAACGAGCCGGTTACCTTGCGCTGGATTACCGTGCACATGATCAGGGAGTATTCGCGCCACATCGGCCACGCGGATCTTCTCCGTGAGCGGATCGACGGAGTGACCGGCGAGTAGCCGATCTCCTCCATCGACCCTTTCTGGACACGCCACTCGTACACAAGCACGGAGATCACGACGTGCGGTGTCGGTTGAGTAGAGTGAGGTATCGAGCGCATAAGGAGGGTCACCGACCATGGATTCGGACGAGAATAAGCGCCTCATGCGTCGGTTCTACCAGGAGATTGATGCGGGCAACCTGGACGTGATTGATGAGCTGGTCGCGGAGGATTACATCAACCACGACCCCCCGTTCCCCGGCCTTCTGCCGGGCCGAGAAGGCCTCAAACAAGCGTTCAAGCTTTTCTGGGATGCCACACCCGGCTATCACGAGATCGACGACATGCTTGCCGAGGGCGACAAGGTCGTAACGCGACTCACCGCGCGGGGAACGCATGCCGGCGACCTGCCCATTGCACCGGCGACAGGCAACCAGTTGGAGATGAAGGCCGTCGCTATTCACCGCATCGAGGGCGGGAAGATCGTGGAGCATTGGTCAGGGAAGGATAGGCTGGATTTCCTCACCCAGCTCGGTGTCCTCCCGGGTCCTCCGCCGGAGAGCGCGTAGTCTCTGGACACGACCCCGTTGCCGGGACGATTCGGCGTGTCCGGGCAGGTGGTACGGTAGGTCTCCCGCGGCCCGACGGCCAGTTGTCTACGTCGCGCGGACGTTGCGGACCTCACGCGCGTCGAATGCGTCGATCCGGCGTGGCGCGGGAAGGCCCATCTCGGCCATGACGTTGGGGAGAATCTGATCATAAAAGGAGGGCGCCTCGGATGCTGCCTCCGTCTCCCAGACGTCAACGACCATCCAGCGCCCATCTTGCGTTGGTCCTGCCGAGTGGTGGAGGATGCCCTCACCCGCCTGCTCCGCGACTCCGAGCCGCTGGAGGACGGCACGATACTGCTGCTCATCGAGGTTCTCAAATTCCATCACGTACGTGACCGGCACTGTCCCCTCCTTGCGGTAGCTATCTGCTCCCTATTATCGTGCTCACTGACTCGCTCTGTCGGGCTGGGTCAGCCCGCTCCTGAAACCTTTCCGGACGGCCACGAGCGATTCTTCACGCACCACCTTCGCAGGTGCTCGAGCTTGACGCGGACGTCCCCGTGGCTGAGATAGATTGGGGCGGTGGACCTCGGATCAACGCGTGACGTGTAGGCCATGCGACCACACCCGGCATCGGCGACGGCGGTGTTGAGCGCCATAAATGCGCAGACGGGGAGCGCGTATCGCCTCGGAGAGCGGCTCTCCGGCGGCACGCGCAATTCCGGAGCCTGGCTCGTGGATGGCCCCGAGGGCCCGGCGGTGCTGAAATGGGTCCCGGGAGAGTCGAGTCCAGAGCCCCAAAGAGCCGCCGCCCGGACGTGCGAGCTTCTTTCGCGCCTGGGTGCACCCGTCCCCCGGTACCGGTCGGTCGGGACTGTGTCCGGCGGAGCCTATGCGGTGATGGACCTCATGCCCGGCAGCACCATGAATCCCGGATCTCCACGGCAGATCCGTGAACTCCTGTCACTCGTGGAATTGCAGAAAGATCAGGGTTTCGGAGCGTCGGAGTGGCCGGCACAGCTCGTTGATCGGATCACGGTCGGTGACGGGAATTACAGCTACCCTGGAGTGATGGGGGATTGGTCACCCGAGGCGCGGCACTTGCAGCAGCGCGCCCGTGACATCGCCCGCCGCGGCAGGTCGATTGCATGCCGGACATCGGACATCGTTCACCAGGACATGAATCCGAGCAACATCCTGGCCGAGCACGGACACATTTCAGCGATCATTGACTGGGAGAACACGACGACCGGCGATCGCGCGTGGGACGTGACCGAGATTCTGTTCTGTGCCTGGGAGAAAACGACCGTTCGCGGTTTCATCTGGGAGAGGCTGTGCCAACTCACGAGCGGCGAGTCCCGCTCGTTGTACTGCGCGGATATGGCGGTCTCATTTGCGAGCGGTGCGATGGTGCACCGATCCCCTGAGTGGGCCAATCGCTGCGTTCGAGTGGGCCACGAACTGCTGGATGCTTGCAGGCGAATATAGGTCGGCCGGCGGCGCCTCGCGTGGCCGGCGCGTCGACCTGTCGCCGGTCACTCTAATCGGAATCCAACACTGCACTAAAACTTCTGAAATCCTGCGTCGCTACCATGAGATCGAGAGTGGTTGATCTCCCCCTGAGAGCGCGCGACGCCGCCGGCGCACCGGCGGCGTCGCGCGTTATGTCCGATATCATGTGCCAGAGACGGGAGATCGCACATGCAGACGCTAGCGCCGACTGAGGGAGAAACCGCCGAGTTTCTCGCCTGGCTGAACGGTTGGTATCAAACGTTGCCGGATGTGCCGCTCACGGACCTGGTGACCGATCCGGCGAGGACCGCTATTCTCACTGCGGATCTCATTGTCGGCTTCTGTCATGAAGGCACGCTGGCCAGCGAGCGCGTGGGATCGATCGTGCCGGCGAATGTCTCTCTTATCGAGCGCGCTCGCGCCCTCGGCGTCAAGCGCGTTGTGCTGCTCCAGGACACGCATGACCAGGACGCGCCGGAATTCCAGGCGTGGCCGCCGCACTGCGTCCGCGGGACGCGCGAGTCGGAGACAGTGCGCGAGCTGTCGTCGCTGTCGTACAGCAACGAGTTCGACGTGGTGGAGAAGAACGCATTGAGCGCGGGAGTGGCCACGCGGCTGCCGGCCTGGCTCGAGGATAACGAGGACGTCACGACGTACCTCGTCGGTGGGGACTGTACCGACCTCTGCGTCTACCAGCTGGCGATGCATATCCGGATGTGGGCCGACGCCACTAACCGCCACGGACGCCAGGTGATCGTGCCCGCGTCGGCGGTGCAGACTTTCGATCTGCCCGTGGCCGCGGCCGGTGAGGGCATGCCGCATCCAGGCGACCTGATGCATCGGTTGTTCCTGTATCACATGTCGCTCAACGGCATCCGGATTGTGGGGGATGTCGTCTGAGGGCACTTTTGTGCTCAACTCAATCGTGACAGTGCCCGGGGGCGGTAACCGCGGTGCTCTCCCATCGATCCTATTCTCTGCTCAGTCCCCGGTCCAGACCGTCCCGACCGGCCAGAGCCGGCTCCGATGCGACCAGAAGGTTGTGCATGGGTCGGTTTCGCGTCGCACCGGCTGGAGAGAGAGCACCATGTCGATCGTTCGCGGCGGCCCGTTCCACTGCGTCTCGAAGGGCTGCATGCGCACGGCGTAGGTGTGCCCCGGCGTCCAGCGGCTTGTGGGGAGCCAGGAGAGGCCGAGCGGAAAAGGATCGCAGCCGTGCAGCCGGCCGTCAATCATCTCGTAGAGCACCGGCTGCAGATTGCTGACGTGCCGGGAGGGCCGCAGGTCGATGGTGTAGGCGTAGGACGGGATGCGGTGGTTGGCGAGGTCGGTCGCGGCGCGGCTGTAGCCGGTGACGGCGAGACCGTGGGCCGCGCCGCTCACCGCGTGCGGCGGACGGCCGCCGGCATGGAGAAAACTATAGAAGGCGCGCGGGATGTGTTTGGCATGGGCGCCGCGGGCGATGAGGATGAGGCCGTCGCGGGCGGCCACGATTCCCCAGCCGGAGTGGTGGATCTGCTGAACGGCGGCGCTGTACTGCTGGTCGGGCGGGATGGGATAGACCGGGCTCGTGACATCGAGCAGGATGTCGCGGGCCGGGGCCAGGCGGCCCTCACCGGGCGTCGCTCCGGTACCCAGCAAGGGATAGAGGTACAGCCAGCGCCGGCTGCTGAGGTGGGGATCGAGGGTGTCGGAGGTGGACACGGCCGCCCCGGCGGGAACGAGGGCGACGAACCGCCGCTGCAGCATCTGGTGCGGACCGATGGGGGCCGTCTGGAAGCGTGGCCCCAGGGGGGTGAAGCCGTCCACGTGCTGCTGCCAGATCATCCCGGCCAGCAGGAGCACCCCGGGAACCCACTCGAGGCGGTAGGGCCGGAGCATCTTCACCAGGACGTAGGCGCCGAAGACGGCGGCGACCACGGCGACAGAGATCAGCTCGGCGGAGTTGTCGCCGAGCGCCGAGTACATGTGCGGGTCGTCGCTCAGGAGGTCTATGGCGAAGCTGGGCGCCCCGAGCAACAGGAACGGGGCGCCGAAGATGGAGAGGAAGCCGAGTGGCGCCAGGAGGTGGACGAGAAAATCGGCCTTGGGCCAGCCGGCGAGGTTCTGCCAGATGATCAGCGGGTTGTGGGAGAGGGTGTGCAGGACGGCATGAAGGCCATGCCCGTTGTGACCCAGCAGGTAGCCGTAGCGCGTGTGCAGGTAGCTCTTGCTGCCCGGCGTGCGGAAGTGGTGCTCCACCACCAGCAGGGCGATCAGTGACCAGCCTGCCGCGATGGCCGCCGACGCCAGTCCGACGATGCGGTCGCGGTTGACGGCGGCGATATATAGGCCGAGCATGGCCACGATGAGCCCGATCTGCTCCTTGGTGCCCATCGCCGCCAGCGCCGCAAGGGCGAAGAGCAGATACTGCCGGCGGTAGGCGAAGAGAAAGGCGAAGAGCAGCAGGGGAGTGGCCAGCGCGACGGGATGGAATTCATACAAATTGAGCGCTTCGGTCGCCGGGAACAGCAGATAGGCTGCGACCAGGATGACGGCCGTCCAGCGGCCCACGAGATCGCGCGCCAACAGATAGATCGGGAGCGCGCCGGCGGCGATCGCGATGGTCTGCAGGATGAGCAGGCTCTCCGGGTGAGGATAGATCAGATAGACGAGGGCGATGAGCGGATAGAGATACTCCACATGAAAGGACAGGCGGGTGGTTGTTCCCCATGCCTCGATGGCGTACAGCGGATACATGTTGGTGAAGGCGAATGGATGCCCGTGGATGGTGTTCCAGGCGGCCTGGCCCATGTTTCCCATGTCGAGGGCGTGCATCTCGAAGCCCCAATAGGCGCGCAGACTCAGCCAGCCGAAGAGCAGGGCGTAGGCGACGGCAAGCGCGGCCGCCGTGAGCGCGGGGAGGGATGAGGCCTGACGTGCCGGACTACCCGGTTCCTGGACGACGGGGGCGGTGAGGACGCGCGACATAACGACCTACGAGCGACCTTCCTGGAGGCGGCGGTCGATCACGCGGGCCAGATGCAGCACGTCCTCGCCGCCCACGGTTCCGGCGACGGCCACGACCTGCAGATACACGCGATACGTCCCGCGACGGAAAATGACCGCGTAGTCGGTAAGATTCGACGCTTGATTCGAGTTGCGAAAGGAGAGAGCCGTGCGCTCCTCGCCCAGGGAGGGCGCCAGCAGGTACGAGACGTCGACTTTGCGGACGGGCGCATGCAGCACGCTGCCCACGACCCGGTGATAGTCCCAGTCCGCTCCGGAGACCGTGCGCCAGGACGACACCACGTCGTCAATCGCCAGCATGCCGTCATTGACCGAATGCTGGACGAACTGCGTCTCGTACGACGTGATTCGTCCGTGCTGCCGCAGGGCGGACAGGCTGACATGCTCGGAGCTTGCAACCTCGGAGCTGGAATGGAAGCGGGCCGCGACCTCGATGAACTCCGAGGGCACGTCGCTCAGGCGCAGGGCGAAGGCCGCGGGGTTGGTGTTGGGACGCGGCGTGGCCGTGACGACGACGATGCGTGTGGTGGTCGTGTTGCCGCAACCGGCGAGCAACAGAAGGGCCAGGAGAAGAGCCTGTCTCACTTGCCCAATCCGTCCAGGATCTCCGCGGCGGCGGCCAGCGTTGCTTGCTCCTCCGCCGGCAGGCATTCGATTCGCGCCGCCAGGTCTCCGATACGGCGCTGCCGTGCCTCTTCGAGGAGGTGGCGCCCGCTCTCCGTCGCCGTCAGATGGACCACACGCCGGTCCGACGGGTCCGTTTGTCGCAGCACCAGGCCGTCCCGTTCCAGGCCGTCCACCAGTCGGCTGATGGTCGGCAGCCGCACCCCTTCCGCCTGGGCCAATTCAGACATCGTCACCCTGTCAGCGTAGACGATGACAGAGAGCGCGGAGAGGCGCGCCGCGCTCAGCCCGCTGGCCGCGTCATGGCGGGAGACACGCCGCAAAAGGTGAATCGCCGCGGAGTGGAGAAGATCGGCAATGCGCACCGAGTCGCTTGTATCCTGCGTCACGCCCGAATTATAGTTTGCTTAGCCAAGCTAACTAGGGAGGACGTCGATGCAGGTCGATGCGCTGGTGGACGCGATCAAGCGAGGGGACGGGACGGCTCTCGCGGAGGCACTGAGTGAGAATCCGTCGCTGGCGGACGAGACGGTGGAAGGCGTCAGCCCGGCCGCCCTGGCGATGTACTACGGACATCCGGAGATCGCGAGACGTCTCTGGGCGGCGAGTGCCGGAAAGGATCTCTGGACGGCGGCGACGGTCGGTGATGAGAGGGTGGCGTGCCGGCTGATAGGAGAGTCGCCGCAGTCGATCTCTGCTTACAGCGCCGACGGATGGACGCCGCTGCACCTCGCCGCCTTCTTCGGTCATACGGCGATCGTCGACCTGCTGCTGGATGCCGGTGCCGACGTCCATGCCGTGTCCCGCAACGACCAGGCCAACACCCCCCTGCACGCCTCCCTGCCGGGAACACACCGCGCGATCGCCGAGATGCTGCTCGCGCGGGGCGCCGATCTCAACGCCCAGCAGTCGCACGGCTACACGCCGTTGCACGAAGCCGCCGTCATCGGGGATCCGGGGTTGGCGGAGATGCTCGTCCGGCGCGGCGCCGATCAAAGTCTCCGGACCAGTGCCGGTGAGACGGCCCAGGACCTGGCGCGCAGTAAAGGGTTCGAGGAGATCGTGGCCCTTCTCTCCTAGCGCCGCCGTGGCAATCAAAGGCGGCCTCGCATCTCCGGAGTCACCGGCTACGGAGAGCGAGCTTTCACCTTTCCGTCGTTGACGCAGGTTGTCCCGCCGCTTGCGGCTCTGGTAGCGTGATTGGACGTCGTGATTGTCCATCTCTTGCGCTGCCTGCCTCGAGTCACCGCGATCGCCGGCGCGCTCATGGTTGTCCTGCTCCCGCTCGTGGCCAGGGCCGGCTCCGCCGGCGCGCCCGTTTCAACGGGACGGCTAGGTCTCTGCGATGTGCTGCCCGGCGTCGCGCCCAGCGGTCAGTCCTGGAACGCCCTGGCCTTCGCGGCGGGGGCACGCCTCAATCGCTGGGAGATTCGCTGGGATAGTGTCGAGCCGGCTCCCGGGGTCTTCAACTTCACGGCCGATGACGCGGCTGTCCAGCAGTCGATTGCGGCCGGCCTCCAGGTGGTCGGCATCCTGATCGGGACGCCCGCTTGGGCGGGACACGCCGGCAACGGGGTCCCGCGTGGCCTCGACCGTCCTCTGCACGATCCCCAGAACCTGTGGGCCCAGTACGTCCTCACGACCGTCGCCCACTATCGAGGTCAGGTGAGCGATTGGGAAGTGTGGAACGAGCCGGACATGCGGTTCTTCTGGCGCGGCACTCCGGACCAGTACGCGCGCCTGCTGCAGGTTACTTACCGCGCCGTCAAGGACGCCGATCCGGCGGCGCGGGTTCTGATGGGCGGCATGGTGGTGCCGGATCTGGGCTTCCTCACGCGCGTCCTCCATGATGCGGCAAAGGAGGCCGGCGGCCACGGTCCGATCTTCGACGCCGTGTCGTGGCACGCGTACGGGCCGGCGCATCTGCTGTACACGAATATCCGCCGGGTCCGTGCCGTGCTCGATGCCACCGGCTTCGGCCGCACTCCCATCTGGGTCACGGAAGCAGGGTTTCCGTCTGCCAATCCCAACGGCACGCCACGCCAGGCGGCGTACGTGCTCCAGTCCATCACCTACGCGCTGGCGGCTGGCGCCCAGCGCGTGCTGGTCTACCGTGCCAGCGATGATGCGACCGGGAAAGGCTGGGGACTGCTGGACAGCCAGGGAACGCAGCGCCCTTCGTATCTCGCCTTCGAAGTCGCCGCCGATTCCCTGGATGACTCCGGACCCATCGTCTACGCTCCCGACTCGCACGTCGAGCGCTTCACGTTTTACGAGCCGGGCCGGCGTGTCACGGTGCTCTGGTCGCACGGGATCGCGGACCAGCACGTGACCCTGCCGGCCGCCGGTCCTCAGGCGTCGCTCATGGATTGGCAGGGCGAAGGGTCCGTGATTGATGGCGCGGCGGGCTCCTATCAGCTGACGGTGCCGGGCGCGACGTACAACGCCGGCGTCGATCCCTCCGGTTCCGTCGTGGGCGGTCCGCCGGTTCTGCTCACCGAGCCCAACAGCCTGCCGTCTTCCCTCGCCGGCCAGGCGTACGTGACCGGTAGCGGGACGCTCGCGCTCCTCAATGCCGGATCTGAGCCCGCCGCCGTCGCTGTGTCACTGCCCGCCAACCCGGCAGTGCACGATGTCGTGGAGGTCCCGCCCGCGACGCTGCGGGTCGTTCTGCTGCCTCTGCTGGGCGGTCCCGGGTATCACGGCGGGTATCTGGTGTCGGCAACGCGCCCGATCACCGTGCAACCGTCCTTGTCGGCGCCGCCGGCCACGGAGTGGTACTCGGCGGGCGGTGTCCCCCTGGCGATCCTTAATCCGGCGCGCCGGCCGGTGCGCCTCTCGCTCACCACGTATCGCTCCGGCCACCCCTCGTCGCTCTCGATGACGATTCCTCCCCTCGCCAATCGCACCCTCTCCGGTCTTCCGGCCGCCGTTATTCGATCCTCGGAGCCGGTCGTCGTGCGGGGGGCCGTGCCGCATCTGAGCGCGTCCTGGTATCAGCTGCAGCCGGGCCACGGCGGCCTGTCCCTCTTCAATCCGAGCCCCCACAGCGCCAGCGTGAATGTGCGCTTCGTCGGCGCTCCGACGGTGGTGGGCCAGCAACTGCGGCTCCGGCCGGGCCGGGTGTTTCGCCTGGAGCCGCACGGAGCTCGCGCCGTCGTCATCCAGTCCGGCGTCCCGCTCGCGGCCTCACCCGCCGTGGCCGCGGCCCGGACGGAGACGTCCGTTGCCGCCGACGGACCGATCAACGCGGTGACGCTCTTCAACCCGTCGGATCAGCCTGCCCACGTCAACTACTCGGTCGTGACGGCGAGCCGTACCGTGCAGAAGGCGGTGGTCGTCGGTCCCTCCCGGTTGTCGCGCGTCGCCGTTCGCGTCGCCGGTAGCGGTCCGTCCGGCGTCATCGTGCACAGCGATCTGCCGGTAGTCGCGGTCCCCGCCTCATGACCGTCCGGACCACCGGCCGTGTGCGGACCGCGAGCACGGTCCGCCTCGCCCTGCGCAGCGATGCCCTGGCCACCTCGCTCCGCGTCTTTGTGCTCACCCGCATCCTCTTCCTGTTACTGACGTACTTCGGGGTGGTGCTCTTCGGGAGTGTCCTCCACGGTCCGCACCCGTCCTTCCTTCACCAGTTGTTGCCGCGCTGGGGGCAGTGGGACACGCTGTGGTACATCCAGATCGCCGAGCGTGGTTACGCCTGGCGCAAGGCGGTCGGCACCTCGCCCACCGCCTTTTTCCCGCTCTACCCGCTCCTGATTCGCGGCGGGATTGATCTCATCCACCGGTCCGCGCTCACCGTGGCGCTGCTCGTCTCCAATCTCTGCTTCCTGGCGGCGCTGGTCTATCTCTGGAAGCTGGCCCGCTGGGAGTTCGACCGGGCGGTGGCGGATCGCACGGTGCTGTACATCGCCGTCTTTCCCACCGCTCTCTTCTTCTTTGCCGGCTACACCGAGTCGCTCTTTCTGCTGACGACGGTGGCCGCGTTCTACTACCTGCGGCGGCGCCACTGGATTCTGGCGGGAGTCTTCGTGGCCCTGGCCGGCGCGACCCGCGTGACCGGCATCTTACTCCTCCTGCCGCTGGCCTATGAGTACGGGCGTGATCATAACTTTTCGCTCCGCCGCATCGACCGCGGCGCGCTCGGGCTGCTGATCGCACCGCTCGGCCTGCTCGCCTTCATGGCCTACCTCAAATGGACCGTCGGGGATGCCCTGGCGTTCACACAGTCGCAGGTCGCCTGGCAAAAGATCTTCACGCTCGAGCTGTGGCGCGGCTTCGCGGCGAGCGTCGTGCAGATCGTCACCCTGCCGCCCGCCTCGTTCTACCAGGCGCACAACATCATCAACATCGTGCTGGGTGGCCTCTTCCTTATTCTCAGCGTGGTCGCCGTGCGCCGTCTCCCGGCGTCGTACATCCTGTACATCGCGGCGTTCTGGGTGGTCACGCTCACCAGTCCGGCGCTGGCCGGCGGCTATCCGGTGCCGCTGATCTCGCTCTCGCGCTATATCCTGGCGCTATTCCCGCTCTTCATGATCATGGCGCGCGCCGGGGAGGACCGAGCCGTCAACGACACGTATCTCGTCCTCTCGGTCGGGATGCTGGCCGTCTTTACCGTCCAGTTCGTGAACGGTGGCTGGATCATCTAGGGCGGATCCCGTGCTGCCGAAGCCGCCGCGAGACCGGCCGGCGGGACCGGCTTCCTCCCAGTCGGCGCGGAGCAGCGGGATGATGAGGCCCTGGCCGATGCGCTCACCGCGCGCGATGTGGACCGGCGTGTCGGTGATGTTCAGCACCTGCAGCTGGATTTCGTCCGCGGGCCCCGCGTAGTCGGCGTCGATGATCCCCACGCCGTTCGGCTTGATCAGCCCCTTGCGGCGCGGCGTGCTGCTGCGAAGGGCGACCAGCAGCGTGTAGCCGTCCGGGACGGCGATGATGACGTTGGTGGGGATCAGGGCGATGGCCCCCGGCGCCACCGTCACGTCATGCCGCGCGTACAAATCGAAACCGGCCGCTCCGTCCGTCGCGTAGCGCGGCAGAGGAAGCGACCGGTCGAGGCGGGTGATGCGGACCCGCACCTACAGGCCGAGGGCGGTAAAGTCGACAGGCTTCGGCGCCACGAACGGCGGTCCGATCTCGAGGGTGATCACCTTGTGCTGGGTGATGGTGATGCTGCGGGGGTTACCGAGGTACGGCTTCCCGTCCACATACACCTTCATCTGCTTGCCCCCCGCGGTGGTGTACTTCCAGAACCCGCTCCAGGAGAGCGGCTCGTGCCAGATGTTGAAGAAGGTGCCGAGGGTTGGGGTGATCTTGCCGGGCGACTCGAGGTGGATGATGTCATAGGACGGCTCGTGGACGTGCAGCCAGTACAGGCAGTTCTGCTGGATGTTGAATCCGACATACGGCGGCAGCGTCACGTGCTTCCCGTCCACGTACATCTCGAGAGCGGTGTGGATGTGGTAGCCGGGCGTCATGGCCGCCTCGCACTTGATGCCGTCGATCGGTGCGGCATGCGACTGGATGGAGCTTGTCTGGGACGTCTGCGCGTTGCTTGAACTGTGGTTGAAGAGGGAGATGGCCAGGACCGCGATGACGATCGCGACGATGGCGCCGCCCGCGACAATTGCCCACGGAGACACTCTCTGGGTCTGAACTTGCTTCTGCTTACGTTGCCGCGCGCGCCGCGCCTGACGGGTTTCCCGTCCCATAGAGATCCACTCCTGCTGCCGCTGAATACAAACGACGCGTGGCATGCCACGCGTCGCCAGGCCCACGAGGCCGACAAACTATACAGTCTTGACGCGGGGCGACGCTACCCCCGTGTCCCCTGTCGCCGGGCCCCGCGGTCAGTGCTCTCCGGTCCACAGCTCGGCGGGCGGGATCTCCGGTCCCTCTCGCGACGGGGTCACCTCCAGGAGACCATCGACCTGCCGGCGCAGATAGAGACGCTGGCGGCGAATGCCCTGGCGGTAGCTGGTGAGCAGGCCGCGATTGACGTATGAGTAGAGAGTGGCCGGCTTGACGCCGAGCACGTCGCACGCCTCGTCCGCCGTGTAGTACTGCTCGCCCTGGACCTCGATCATGATTCCCCTCATCCTACCCGGGTCTGTGAAAAACGTCAACGAGCATCAAGCACCATAGAGAATCATCAAGATGTATTGACTTTCATCCGCGACGGTGGGATGATGGACGTGAGAGAAGATGCCAGGAGGCGATCATGACCAGTGGCATGGAAGACATTGTCGCGGCCGACTCAGCGATTACCTGGATCGACGGAACGCACGGTGAGCTGCGCTACCGCGGCTACCCGATCGAGGAGCTGGCCGAAAATCTGAGTTTTGAGGCCGTTGCCTACCTCCTCTGGAACGGCGAATTGCCGGGGCGCGAGGAGCTGGACCGGCTGCGGCACGAGCTGGACGAGGTGCGCGTCGCGCGCGCCGATGTCATCAATCAGGTCCGACAGGTGCCTGCTACCGCGCACCCCCTCGACGTGCTGCGCGTCGTCGTGTCGTCGGATGCCACTACGAATCCTCTGACCTGGGATAACACCACGGACGCCAACCGCCGCAAAGCCATCGAGTTCACGGCGTGGTTCCCGACGGTGGTGGCGGCCCAGCACCGGCTCGCCGCCGGGCAGGAACCGCTCTTGCCCACGCCCGGTCTCGACACGGCGGCGGCTTTCCTCACCATGCTGTACGGCCACGACCCGTCGCCGCAGCAGGTTCGGACGCTGGACACCTCGCTCATCCTGCACGCCGATCACGAGTTGAACGCTTCGACCTTCGCGGCGCGCGTCACGATCGCCACGCAATCCAACCTCCACGCGGCGATTGCCTCTGCCCTCGGGACCCTCTCCGGCCCCCGCCACGGTGGGGCCAGCGAACGCGTCGTCGCGATGCTGGAGGAGATCGGGACGCCGGACAACGCGGAGTCGTGGACGATATCCCGGCTCACCCAGAAACAGCGCATCATGGGCTTCGGCCACCGCGTGTACCGCACCGTCGATCCCCGCTCCCGCCAGCTGCGTGCCATGGCCGAGCGCTTGCTGCAGGGCACGCCGCACCAGCCGTGGATCGCCATCCTCGATGTCGTGGCCGAGGTCATGCAGCGCGAGAAGAATCTCTATCCAAACGTGGATCTCTACGCCGCGCTCGTCAACCACGAACTCGGGGTGCAGCCCGCCTTCTACAGCGCGGTCTTCGCCATCAGCCGAATTACCGGCTGGACGGCTCACGCCATGGAGCAACTGGACGGCCGGATGATCCGCCCAACCGCGCAGTACATCGGACCGTCCCTACGCCACGTGCCCGAGTCGGTGGGCGTGTAGGCCCTCTACCGGCTTGCTCTGATCCGGCAGGTGTAGGTGTTGGTCGCGCCGAACTGATACTTGTAGGGCTCGTCGCCGGAGAGAAAATCGAAGGCGACGGCCTTTTCCTCAATGGCTTGCTGCATCGCCAGCGCCACGGCGGCAATACCCGGGCTGTGCGCGGCAAACGACGGATCGTAGCCTGAGTTGTAGAGGAGATAACGGTCCCGATAGAGGAATGACATCGTGGCGGCGATGTCCACGCCCGCGCGCCGGAAGACGGAGAGCCGCAGGTTCCCCGCCCGCAGAAAGGTTCGCGCCACGGCCACGAAGTACTGCCGCATGTCGGGTGTCATGAAGCGCGCCTTTTCGCGGGCGCTCAATTCGTGCAAGCGGAAAAACACCGGCATGTCACGATCGATGTCGTCCTCCGTGGCGGCCGTACGGTATGACCACTCCGCGCCGTCGGTGGCGCGCCGCAGCTTCCGGCGGATCTCGTGACGCTGCTTCTTGCTCAGCATCTGCAGATACCCGTCCCAGCTGTTGCAGAGCAGGGCGACGGGGCAGACCTGTTCCTCCTCGATCTGCACCCGATCTCCCAGCAGGTCGCCGAGCACGGCAATGGTCGGCGAGCCGGATGGGACATGGTGCAAGTCGAGCGACCTCCAGGGGAGATCGCTGAGGGCGGTTTCCCAGAGGGCGCGCAGAATCGCCTGCGCATCGTCCCGGCACGCCAGACCGTCCATGTAGTCCGACACGTTCCAATCCCCGGTGAGGGTCACGATACCGCCCTCCAGGATCTGGAGGGGCAGCAGGCCGATCAGCGCGTCGCCGTCGCGCGCCGTGACAAAGTAGCCGTCGCCGCCGCCGAAGTGGTCCCACCAGAGCCGGTGCCAGGTCGAGGTCAGGAAGAAGCGAGTATCGTAGCTCGCGGCGAGCAGTGAGTCCCAGTCGGACGAGACGCGACTGAACGCGCCTTCCTTGAGGATCTCAACTGTTGGGCATGCCGTGACCATCGCCGTCCCTCCCGCGCGGAGCCGTCAATTCATGGTACATGACCCCTCCTGGCACGCCCCGTGCAGGACCAATGTCCGATAGCGCGCGGAGGGAAAGCAATGACGCATCAGGGCCAGACGACCCTTGCCGAGGCTGTCGCCGGCGAGCCGGCTGCCTCGTGGACCGATGACGCCGGAACCTTGTGGACATCGGATCAAATCCTCAAGCAGTGGCCGCAGGACAAACTGGATGCGACCGTCGTCTGGGGCGAAGGCCAGATGAGCATGCCGACCATTCGAAGCGCAGACGGGCGCGTGCTGCTGACTATGGAGCCGCCTACCGGTCTCGGAGTACCGTCTGAACCTCCCGTTCGACCCGAAGACGAAGGGCTTTGATCTCACCGCAGGGTGTACTGTGGGGTGAGGAGACTCTCACCCGTGAGCGACGGCCAGTTCTTCCTGATCTTGATCCTCACCTTCTTCGTGGTGAAGATCTTTATCGCCGGACCGCTCCTCTTTATGGTCTTCCGCGACGATATTCGCCGCTATTGGGCGGGCCGCAAGCAGAAGGCGCACGAGCCGTGTTGTCCTGGCTGCGCGTCGCGCTACGCGGCTCCCCTGGACGAAGGTGTCATCCGCTGGGAGGGTGACGATCTGGTCCTCGTGACGGGATATCAGTGCCAGCACTGCGGCTATCCCTTCTGGCACGTGGAGCGCGTGCCGATGGGGAAGAGCGGTCTCTTCGCGGGGGGATCGCGCGATTCGTGACGGACTCACCGCCTGTCCGCTACGATGCGAGACATGATGGATGACGAACCACGATCCAACCGGGACCGCAAGATTGAAGCGCGCCGGCGCCGCCGGCGGCACGTCCACGGCACGAGGGCATACCTCCACGCCATGACGAATAGCATCGTCCGGCGGGCAAAACGCCGAAAGACGTGATCAGTCGGGCTGCGTGGGCTGCCCTGTTGCTACTTGTGCCGCTGATGGGCGCGTGCACTCCCCGGGCACGCCTGGCTCCGGTTGCCGTCACGGCGACGATCCCGGTCGCTCCGACACCCATCCCCCGCGCGGCGGCAACCCCGAGGGCCGCGGCGCGCGCCTTTAGCGCCGCCTTCGTGAGCGGCCGGGTGCGCGTGGCCGAAGGGTACCTCACGCCGGGTCTGCGGGCGCGGGTCGCCGTGACGCCGCTTGCCGTGGACCTGGGCATCGAGGGCCCTCCTCGCTCCTATCGTCTCAGCGCCCACCGGCCGTTCGCGGGGCAGGACGTGGTCACCGCGCGCTACACGTACGACGGCGGTTCCTCCATCGTTCGCTTGTTATTGACGCGTGTTGGCCGGGGATGGCAAATCGCCGCCATCTCGCGGGTGCGTCAGGCGGCATAGTAGTACAAACGTCCGTCAATCTGGTACAATCCACTTCGTCCCCCCTCCGGACTTCCCCATCTGCTTCAGCTTCCTCGCGGGGGCCTTTTGTGACACGCGATACCATTCAAATTCGTGGCGCGCGGGAGCACAATCTCAAGAACATCGATCTTGAGTTGCCGCGCAATCAACTCGTCGTGCTGACCGGCCTCTCCGGGTCCGGCAAGTCCAGCCTCGCTTTCGACACGATCTTTGCCGAAGGACAGCGCCGCTACGTCGAGTCTCTGTCGTCGTACGCTCGTCAGTTCCTTGGCCAGATGGACAAGCCGGATGTGGATCACATCGACGGCCTCTCGCCGGCCATCAGCATCGATCAGAAGAGCGCCAGCCATAATCCGCGGTCGACGGTGGGCACCGTCACGGAGATCTACGACTATCTTCGCCTGCTGTATGCCCGCGTCGGACATCCGCACTGTCCCAATTGCGGCCGGCCCATCGAGCGGCAAACGGTCGAGCAGATCGTGGATGAGGTGCTGGCCATGCCGCCCGGCTCACGCGTGATGATCCTGGGACCCGTTGTTCGCGGCCGCAAAGGTGAGTACCGGCACATTTTCGATGAGGCGCGGCGGTCGGGGTTTGTCCGCGTCCGCGTGGACGGTCAGGTCCGCGATCTGGCAGAGGAGATCACGGTCGATAAGAAACGCAAGCACGACATCGAGATCGTGGTCGATCGTCTGGTGCTGCCGGCCGCCGATGCCGACGAAGAGACCCGCCAGAGCGATCGGGCGCGGCTCGCCGATTCCGTCGAGACCGCGCTGAAGCTGGGTGAAGGCATGGTCGTCGTGCAGGACCTCGCCGGAGAGGAAAGGCTCTTCTCCGAGCACTTCGCCTGCCCGACCTGCGGCATCTCCATGCCGGAGATCGAGCCGCGCACCTTCTCTTTCAACAGCCCGCACGGCGCCTGTCCCGATTGCACGGGACTCGGGACGCGGATGGAGCTCGATCCCGATCTCGTCATTCCCAACAAGCATCTCAGTCTGGCGCAGGGCGCGGTGCAGCCATGGGCGCGCTCGGGCACCTCCTCGCCCTATTACTATTCGCTGCTGCAGGGCGTGGCCGACCACTATGGATTCTCGACGTCGGTGCCTGTCGAGACCTTGCAGCCGGAGCATCTGCGCATCCTCCTCGAGGGGAGTGACGAGGTCATCTCGGTTCGCCGCGGCCGCCACACCATGCACATCCATTACGAAGGTATCCTGCCCAATCTGGCGCGCCGTCACCGCGAGACGGAGAGCGAGTTCATGCGGGCCGAGATCGAGCAGTACATGACCTCGGTCCCATGCCCGACGTGCCAGGGCGCTCGTTTGCGGCCCGAGGTTCTGGCCGTCACCGTTGGTGGCCGCTCCATTGTCGAGCTGACGCATTTCTCCATTCGACGGGCGGCGCGGTACTTCGCGGCGCTCGCCGGCGAAGCGCCGCTGGAAGCCGGGGAAGCGGCCCTGAGCGAGCGTGAGCTGATCATCGGGCGGCAGATCATCAAGGAGATCCGGGCCCGGCTGCAGTTCCTGCTTGATGTGGGGCTCGACTACCTGACGCTCGACCGCACCGCCGCCACCCTGGCCGGCGGCGAGGCACAGCGTATCCGCCTGGCCACGCAGATCGGTTCCGGTTTGATGGGCGTGCTCTACATTCTCGACGAGCCCAGCATCGGTCTCCACCAGCGCGACAACGCCCGCCTCATCCGGACCCTTCTCCATCTGCGGAATCTGGGCAACACCCTCCTCGTCGTCGAGCATGACGAGGACACGATCCGGGTGGCGGATCACATCGTGGACATCGGGCCGGGTGCCGGCGAGCATGGGGGGCACGTCGTCGCCCAGGGCGTGCTGGACGACATCCTGCGCGTCCCGGAGTCCGTCACCGGTCAGTATCTCAGCGGCAAGCGCCAGATTCGCGTGCCGCAGCGGCGCCGGCCGGGAAGCGGGAAGGATCTCTGGGTACGCGGAGCGAGGGCGAACAACCTCAAGGATCTCGATGTCGCCTTCCCTCTCGGCAAGTTCGTCTGCGTCACGGGAGTCTCCGGGTCGGGTAAGAGCACCCTGGTGAACGAGATCCTCTACAAGGCTGTCGCCCAGCAATTACAGCGGCATCGGGAACGAGCCGGGGCGCACGACACGGTGACGGGCCTGGAGAATCTCGACAAGGTCATCGACATCGATCAATCGCCGATTGGCCGCACTCCGCGCTCCAATCCGGCAACCTACACCGGCGCCTTCACGCCGATCCGGGAGCTCTTTTCTCAGGTTCCCGAGGCACGCATCCGGGGATACAAGCCGGGGCGGTTCTCCTTCAACGTCAAGGGTGGACGCTGTGAGGCCTGCCGCGGCGAAGGCATCATCACCATCGAGATGCATTTTCTGCCGGATGTCTATGTTCCGTGCGAAGTGTGCAAGGGCAAGCGTTACAACCGTGAGGCGCTGGAGATCAAGTTCAAGGGGAAGACGATCGCCGACGTGCTGGACATGACCGTGGACGAGGCGTTGGAGACGTTCGAGAACATGCCGTCCATCGCCAACAAGCTGCGGACGCTGCGGGATGTCGGCCTCGGCTACATCCGGCTTGGACAGCCGGCTACAACCCTCTCCGGCGGCGAGGCACAGCGCATCAAGCTGGCGACCGAGCTGAGCAAGCGGGCGACCGGCAACACCCTGTACATCCTGGATGAGCCCACGACCGGACTGCACTTCGCCGACGTCGAGAAGCTCTTGCTGGTTCTGAACCGATTGGTCGAGGCCGGGAACACCGTCGTCGTGATCGAGCACAACCTCGATGTCATCAAGACGGCGGACTGGCTGGTCGACCTTGGTCCGGAGGGTGGCGATGCCGGGGGGACACTGGTGGTGGAAGGGACGCCGGAAGAGGTCGCCGCCTGTGACCGATCCTACACGGGTCAGTTCTTGCGCCCGGTTCTTGGTCTCGAGGATAGAGCGGCTCTGGCGGGGTAGATAGCCCGGGAAAGCGGCCCGCCACGCGGCGCGGGGGCTACAGGGTCGTGAGGGTGACCACGACGAAGGACGGGTACGCCGTTCCCTCGAGAGAGATACCGGGCGGCGTGCTGATGATCGGCGTCAGAGTAAAGGTTCCGCTGCCGTAACCGGCGAGATTGATCGTCGCGCGCATGCCGGCCGCCGCTCTGCGCAGTTTGTTGGCCGGTCCGGCGATCGTGACGAGGACGCGGGCCGGACGCATGTGAACGATGAGCCCCTGGGCAACATTGATCGGCGTAACGGCGATCTGGACCGAACTGCTCGCTTCAACCGGCGCGAGGGTCGTGGTGACGGTGACGGTGCGGGTACGGCTGTGGATGGAGCGAGGCAGGATGACGGGCACGTGGCGTGTGAAGGTGCCCGCCCTGTGATTCGACACGGAGATCGGCTTGGTGTGGACCGCCGACAGGCCGGCCAGGGCCTTGGGCGCCCCGCTTGCCGTCAGGTCCGGCGGGTTGACCGTCACCGAGACCACACCGTTACCGGTGGCCGGATTTCCCGCGATGTCGGGCAAAATGGGAACCGTCTTGTAGCTCGACTCGGGGTTGACCTGAATGGTCACGTGGACGCTTGACGGGGTGAGATTGAGGTGGCCGGTGACGACCCCGCCGCCGGCATTTTCCGGCGTCAAGCGGTAGGTGCCGGAGACGGTCGAGGCCAGTCCGCTGAGATCGACGTCGAAGGTGGCGCGCGCGACCTCCGAAACCAACGGATTGGGACCGGAGACCTCGACTTGCTTCGGCGTCGTGATGATCGTGGTGCCGAAGCCCGTCGGCGGCTGGGAGTAGATGGTCGGTTGCACCGGGACGGTGCGCGTTTGCGTGCGCTCCAACAGAATAGGAACCGTCTGCGGCTGCCAGCTCACCACCTGGATGCCGGGATCGGCGATGACCTGCACGTGGGCGTGGTGCAACCCGGGCTTGAGCCCGATGAGATCGACGAACGCGTGAAAGTTGGCCTGCGAGATAGGAGCGGCTGGGTCCTGACGGCGGATGCGCACGTAGACAAAGCCAGGATTCACGTTCGAGACGGTCATGCCGTCCGGTACGTTGGCGACGGTGACCGGCAGAGGCTGGCCGTAATCCTGGACGACGTTCGGATCCTGCTTGTTGGTGATGTAGAGCCAGAGGGCGAGTGCCAGAACCAGCGACAGCAGGAGCCGGAGAATCGACTCGCGCGACCACAGCCAGGACAGCTGGGTACCGGCGGCGGCGGTGCCGAAGGTGCGCGAGCGTGGCAGGAGCGCCAGCGGCCGGTGATGACCTCGTTCCGACACCGCCTACCCGCCCCCCGACGCAACCAGTTCGTTGTGGCTGCTGTAGGCGTGTGCGTGATAGAACGCCTCGAGGAACCGAGTGAGACGCTCGATGCTGATGTCGGACGAGAGGTGCCCCGCCCGCGCCAGCGAGATCTGCCCGGATTCCTCGGAGACGACGATGCAGGCGGCATCGGTTTGCTCCGTGATGCCCACCGCCGCGCGGTGGCGGGTGCCGCGGCCCAGCGCGGCGGGATTGTCGGAGAGCGGCAGAACACAGCCCGCGGCGAGGATGCGGTCGTTCCGAATGATGACCGCGCCGTCGTGGAGGGGAGAGTGCACGAAGAAGATGGTGACGAGGAGGTCGCTCGTTACCTCGCCGTCCACGCGGACCCCGCTACGGACGAAGTCCTCCAGGCCGGTGGTGCCTTCCAGGACAAGCAGCCCACCGTAGCGGCGTTCGGCGAGGCGCTGCACGGCATCGACGATTTCTTCGACTGTTGACGGCTGTAACGGGGACGACAGCGTGCCGAGCGGGTGGTTGATGAGGGCGCTGGTGCGCCCGACGTGCTCGAGCGCGCGCCGAATCTCCGGCTGAAAGATGATGGGAATCGCAACCAGCAAGACGATCGGCGAGTTGCGCAACAGCCAGTCCACCATGGTGAGGTGGAAGAGGGCGGCCATGATCGAGAAGAAGATAAACAGCAAGATGACGCCCCGCAACACCTGATCGGCACGGGTACCTCGCACCAACATGAGCGTCCCGTAGAACAGGATGGTCACGATGAGGATGTCGAGAGCGCTCGACAGGGTAAAGCGCGAGAGCGCCTGGACGATCTGGGAGAAAAGGTCGGACACCGGAGTCTTTCCGGTCGGGACGAGACCGACAGTACTTTCAGAAGTATAGCGCCGCAATCCGGGCGTGGGACAATGGCCCAGCTATGCCAACGGTCACGGCTATCGAACCGCAACAGCACGACGCCGAGCGTGTGAACGTCTATCTGGACGGCAAATTTGCCTTCGGTACCTCGCTGCTGCTCGCGGTCTCACACCATCTGGTGACGGGGAAGGAGCTGTCGCCGTCCGAGGTCGACGAGCTTCGCCACGACGATGTGATCGACCGCACCGCCGGCGCGGCGCTCAACTTTCTCTCCTTCCGTCCGCGGAGCCGCCGCGAGATCGAGCAGTACCTGCGCCGGAAAGGGGTCGAGCCGCCGGTGGCGGCGGAAGTGATGGCGCGGCTGGAGAGGCTCGGCCTGATTGATGACCGTGAGTTTGCCCGCTTCTGGGTGGAAAATCGTCAGACGTTCCGGCCGCGCGGCGCACGTGCCCTGAAGGCGGAAATGCGGCAAAAGGGTCTCGATGGCGAGGTTATCGAGGACGTGCTCGAAACTCTGCCGGACGAAGTGGAGACGGCATACCGCGCCGGGGAAAAGAAGGCGCGATCGTTGCGGAACGAGGACGAAAGGGAATTTCTGCGGAAGCTGCTGGGGTTCCTGCAACGGCGGGGCTTTCCCTACGGGGTCGCGGTTGAAGCCGCGAAGCAACTTCGTGCGGAGATGACGCAGCAGGACCTGGAGACAGACCTGACCGGCGAATAGGGCCGGGACCGAGCTTCGCGCAGGGACAAGCCCTGCGCCTACACATGTCGGTGGCCCGCGAGGGTCGTGAATCCCTTCAGTCGGTGCCGGCTTCCCCTAACCGGCGGCGGCTCGCGGCTTTCGCACGCTCTTCATCGGCGAGCACGCGCTTCAGGATCTTGCCCGTTGAGGACTTCGGCAGTTCCTGTCGAAACTCAAAGGCGCGCGGCACCTTGTGCTTGGCGAGGCGCTCCATCGCGAAGGACTTCATTTCCGGCTTTGTGGCGTGTTCGCCCTCTTTCAGGACGATAAAGGCTTTCGCTACCTCACCGCCGAACGGGTGCGGCACACCCACGACGGCCGCTTCCTTCACCTTGGGGTGCTCGTAGAGCACCTCCTCGATCTCCCGGGGATAGATATTCTCGCCGCCCGTGATGATCAAGTCTTTCTTGCGATCGACGATGAAGAAGAACCCCTTCTCGTGCATGCGGGCGATGTCGCCGGTATGCAGCCAGCCGCCGCGCAGCACCTCGGCCGTTTCCTCCGGCCGCCGCCAGTAGCCGACCATGACCTGCGGTCCTCGCACCAGGACCTCGCCCGGCTCTCCGACGGGCACCGGTTGAGCCGCCTCGTCCACCAGCTGAATCACCGTGTTCGGTAGGGGGAGGCCGATGCTGCCGGGCTCACCACGCTCGTCGTGGGCGTGCGCGGCCACGACCGGTGATGCCTCCGAGAGGCCGTAGCCTTCATAGAGGTGGCCGTGCGTGAGCCGCTCGAAGCCCTGCTTGACCTCGGCCGGGAGCGGCGCGCCACCGCAGACACAGACGTCAATGGAGGACACGTCGTATGTCCTGGACCGCTCGTCGTTGATGAACGCAACGTAGAGGGTGGGGACGCCGGGGAATATGCTTGGCCGATGGCGGCGGATCGTGTCGAAGACGTCCGCCGGGTTCCAGGTCGGCATCAGGATTGTCCGTGCCGCCAGCAGCAGGCCGGCGTTCATCACCAGCGTCATGCCGTACACGTGGAAGAGGGGAAGCACGGCCAGAATGGTCTCCTTCGCCACCTTGACGACGGGGAACCAGACAATCATCTGGCGCGCGTTGGCCAGCAGGGAGGCATGCGTGAGCATGGCGGCCTTCGGGCTCCCCGTCGTGCCCCCGGTGTACTGCAGGACGGCCACGGCGTCGGGCGTTGCCGCCTCCGGTATCTCTTTCCCCTTTCCGGATGACAGGAAGCGCGGCATGGGGATGACGCGCTCGCCGAAGCGGATGGGCGCGGCGGGGGCAGGGATTTTGTGCGTGAGGCGCCCAAGCAACCGCAGGTGGAAGGGCAGGAAGTCCGCGACGGTCCCGACGATCACCTTCTCCACGCCGGCCGCCTCCCACACGTCGGCGATCTTCTCGTAGAGCAGATCGAGCGTAATGATCACGCGGGCGCCCGAATCGCGGATGTAAAAGTCCATCTCACGTGGTGTCGACGTGGGCGGGACGGCGGCGACCGCCGCACCCAGTCTTACGGTCCCGAAGTACGACAAGGGAAAGTGGGGAGTATTGGGCAGGATGAAGAGGACGGCATCTCCCGGGCGGACGCCGGCGCCGGCCAGTGCCACGGCGGCCTGTCCGGCCAGCGTGCGCAGTTGGTTGAACGTCATGCTGACGTTCTGAAACATAAAGGCGTCACGCTCCCCGTACTGGGCGCAGATCTCCTCGAGAGCCTGCCAGAGCGTCTGGTGCGGGAACGCGATGTCCGCCGGGACGTCGGGAGGGTACTCTTTGAGCCAGGGACGCGCCAGATAGGGATTGGCCGCTTCAGCTGCCGGCTGGGTCGTCTCGGGACCTCCTGCCTGGGGTACCTGCCGAATGGTAGCAGTCAGGCAGTGTGGCTGGATGTGCGGCCGCGGCGCCTGACATCCAGGACGCCCTTCACCCGCTCGATGCGGGCGAAGACACGCGACAGCTGATCGATTCCGGCGATACGAAGCGTTGACGTCACGATCGCCCGTCCGTCGGCGTGGGCTTCGGCGGTGGCGGATGCCATGCTCACACGCTCCTCCGATACCGCAATCGCGATATCGCGCAGCAAGCCGGCGCGATCCCATGCCTCGATGACGATCGAGACCGGATAGAGCTGTTGCTCGCCTTGCGGGCCCCACTCCACCTGGACCAGGCGCTCCGTCTCCCGCTCCGATTGAATGCGCGGGCAGTCGGTGCGGTGGACGGTGACGCCCCGATTGCGCGTGATGTAGCCGACGATGCCGTCGCCCGGCGCCGGATGACAGTCGCTGGCCAGCCGGGTCAGCAGGTCGCCGACCCCCATCACACGGACCTCGCCGGTCAGCGGAGCGGCGGGTGGCGCGGTGGCCGGTATGATGTCCTCTTCTTCGACGGTCAGCCCCAGCCGGTTCAGGACGGCGTGGACGGTGAGAGCGCCGTATCCCAGTTGCGCCAGGACGTCGTCCCACGTTTTCAGACTCAATTGCGCCGCCGCGTCGGCCGTGAGATCGCTACTCAGGTCGCTGAGAGAACCATGGCCGAGCTTCTGGAACTCCACGTCCAGCAGCTCGCGCCCACGCGCCACGTTCTCCTCCCGGTTCTGACGCTTGAACCACTGCCGGATCTTCTGGCGCGCGTTCGAGCTGCGCACGAACGAGAGCCAATCGCGTCCCGGACCGTGCGCGACCTTGGTTGTCAGAACCTCAACACGATCACCCGTTTGCAGCGCGTGATCCAGCGGCACCATCATCCCATTGACCTTGGCGCCGATCGTTCGGTGACCGAGCTCGGTGTGGATGCGGTAGGCAAAATCCACGGGCGTGGACCCGGAGGGCAGATCGATGATGTCGCCGCGGGGAGTAAAGACGAAGACCTGGCCCGTGAACATGTCGGACTTGAGGGTGTCCACGAACTCGGCGGCATCCGGATCGAGCTCCTGCTGCCAGGCGACCAGCGATTGGATCCAATCCGAGAGCGGCTGGGGTAACGTGGCCGACTTCCCTCGCTCCTTGTAGTACCAGTGCGTGGCGACGCCGAACTCGGCGATCTCGTGCATCTCTTGGGTTCGGATCTGGACCTCGGCAGGACGAGAGTACCGCGTGTAGACGGAGGTATGAAGCGACTGGTACCCGTTGGGCTTGGGGACGGCGACATAATCCTTGATGCGGCCCGGCACAGGTAACCAGAGGGCATGCACGAGTCCAAGCACCTGATAGCACTCCGGGACGGTATCCACAATGACGCGTAAGGCGAACAGATCGTAGACCCGGCTCAGGTCCATGTTGACGTCGGGACGTGTCAGCTTCTTGTAGATGCTGTAGAGATGCTTGGCCCGTCCGCTGACCTCCGCCTCGATGTCGTGCTGCCGTAGCTGCACGCGAAGCTCCTCGGCCATGGCCTCGATGAACTCCTCGCGACTGGCCCGCTCCTCGGCGATCTGCGCCACGAGCCACCGATACCCTTCGGATTCCAGATACTTGAACGCCAGATCTTCCAGGGGAGACTTGATCTGGTAGATACCGAGCCGTCCCGCCAGGGGAGCATAGATCTCTCGGGTGTCGAGCGCGATCCGCCGCTGTTTGTGCGGCGGCTGGAAATCGAGGGTCAGCATGTTGTGCAGCCGGTCGGCGAGCTTGACGATGACGACGCGCGGATCCTCTGCCATGGCGAGGAACATCTTGCGCAGGTTCTCCGCCTGCTGCTTGGCCCGGTCGACGCGCTGCCGCCGGTCGTCCGCCGCCTGATCAGCCGCCCAGCGGCGGTGACGGTGACCGATCTCGCCGAACTTGGACACCCCCTCCACGATCCGCGCCACGGAGTGTCCGAACTCGCGCTCCAGATCCTCGTACGTGACCTCGGTATCCTCGATCGTGTCGTGCAGGAGGCCGGCGACGACCGATGTCACGTCGAGACGCAGACGAGCGAGATAGTACGCGGTGGCAATGAGATGGACGAGGTACGGCTCGCCCGACCTGCGCATCTGTCCCTCGTGGGCGGCCGCGGCAAAATCGTGGGCGGCACGAATGGCACCGGCCGCCCCGGCAGGAAGATAACTTTCCGCCTGGTCGAGGAGGACGTCGAGGGTCGGCGACGTCTCCCTGGGAAGTTCGCTCGGGGCGAGCACGGCTGCCATCTGGGCTCCTGGGTACAATAAAGGCTCCGACTCGTGTCGAAGCCCGAACACATTAAAGTGTACTCTGCGCGTACATGCCCGGCAACAGGCCGGCTCGCTATCCTGTGACGTGCCGACCGTTCGCCGCCTGTTCTCCAATCCCTGGGTTCGCCTGCTCGTCACCGCCCTGCTGCTGGGGCTGGTCCTGTGGAAGGTGCAGCCGGAGCGCCTGGCCGGTGCTGCCTCCTCGATCAATGCCGCGTATCTTCTGATTGCCCTGGTCCTGACCGTTCCGTTTCTCTATCTCAAGACGGTCCGCTGGTATCTCATCCTGCGCGCCGCCGGCATCTCCGTCACGCTGCCGGAAGCGGCGCTCTCTCTGGTGGGGGGGATGGGACTGGCGCTCCTCACGCCGGCACGCCTGGGCGAGCTGGTCCGGGTGGCGTATCTGCGGGACCCGCACAAGCTGAAGATCGGGGCGCTGGTGATGGTGGACAAGGGCTTCGACGTGCTGGTATTGGCCGCCCTCTCGATCCCCGGAGCCTGGCACCTCCTGGGAGCGGCGGCCGGTGTCGCTCTGCTCGTGGCGACGGTCATCGGGCTCTTCGTCGTCTACGAGCCACGCCCCCTGCACCGTGCCCTGCTTTCCACCGGGCGGCTCCCTTTGGGACAAAAGCTGCTGCCGGCCTGGGAGAGCCTTGAGTCACTCTCTCCCGCGTCCAGCACGCTGTTCATCGCGGTCACGGCGGCCTCGTTCGCCGTCGTACTGCTTCAGTTCGGCATCATCTTATTGGGCTGGCACTCCTGGTCCCCGCAGATCGTGCTCTTTACCTTCCCTCTCGTGATTCTCACCAACATTCTTCCTTTGACGATCGGAGGGCTCGGCATCCGTGAAGGCGTGGCGGCGGTCTTGCTGGCGCACTATGGGATTCCGGTGGCGGATGCCGCTCTGGCGGCCTTTCTGATGTTTGCGATCAATACCGCGCTGCCGGGGATTATCGGATCCCTGCTGCTACCCGCCGTTCCCATCGCCCGCCCGGCCCCCGACGGGACGTGACGCGAGGGTGCCCGGCGTGAGGCCCACGGGATGCGCCCCATCGTGATGCCGGTGACGCGCCACGTCCCGTCCGGCGACCAGGCGACAACTCCACCTCCGTCAATTGTGAGGGAGCGGGCCGCCCTCGCCTGTCTCCTGCTGCTGACCGTGCTCTTCGCGGCCGGGTTCAGCTGGCTGAGCGTGTTGCGCCATCTCGCGTTTCAGTCCCACGCCTTCGACCTGGGGAACATGGACCAGGCGGTGTGGAATACGCTGCACGGGCAGGTGTTGCGCTTTACCGACATGGAGGTGGGCGACCACGTGCTGACCACGCGGCTCGCCATCCATGTCGAGCCGATCCTGATCCCCATCTCCCTCCTCTATCTGCTGCATTCCGGTCCAGCCAGTCTGCTCGTCTTGCAAGCGTGTGTCACCGCGACGGGGGCCGTGCCCGCCTACCTCCTCGCTCGCCGCCTCTCGCTGGGCCCGATCGTGGCACTCGCTTTCCCCGTCGCCTATCTGGCCCATCCCAGCCTTCAAAACGCGCTGCTCGACGACTTCCATGCGGTCACCATGAGCGCGGCGTTGTTGCTGTGGGCCTTCTACTTTGCCTGGACCGACCGGATGGGCTGGTTTCTCGTCTTTGGCGTGCTCGCGTCCGCCTGCAAAGAAGAGGTGAGCCTCCTCGTGGGAGGGCTGGGTCTGATGCTGCTCGTGCGGGGACGGCGTGCCGGACTGGCCGTGGCCGTGGGCGGCCTCATCTGGTTTCTTCTGTGCGTGGCGGTCATCATCCCGCACTTCAACCCCGGTGGTCACTCGCCCTATCTCGCGCGGTACGCCTATCTCGGACACGGCTTGACCGGTGTCATGAAGGGAGTCATCCGGCATCCCGGTACGGTCATCTCGGTGCTGACCTCGGCGACGCGCCGTGACTACGTCGACGTGCTGCTGGACCCGCCGGCTTTTGTCTCCCTCCTGGGGCTGCCCGTCTTGTTGCCGGCGCTGCCGGGCGCGCTCATCGACATGCTGAGCGCGGATCCGACGATGTACAGCGGCTATTACCAGTACGCTGCCGAGATCGTCCCCTTTGTGGTGGCGGCCGCCGTTGTTGGAGTCGCCGCCTGTGCCCGGGCCGGTCGGCGGGCGGTGGCAGCCGAGTCCCTGGCGCCGGTCCTGGCATTGCTCGTGGTGGCGGCCTCCCTGGTATCCACCCGCCTCTACGGCTTCACACCTCTCGCGGCCGGATACACCATCCCGGGCGTGGGCCGTCACCAGTCGGTCGAGACCTCGCTGCTTCGGACCATCCCGCCGGCTGCGGTGGTGAGCGCCGCCGACGAGATCGAGCCGCACCTCGCCGATCGCCGGACGATCTACCTGCTGCCGGCGCTGCACCCGACAAACGGTCCGGTGGCCGAGTACGTCGTGCTCGACGCCTCTGTTCCCTCGCTACCCGTGACGCCCCGCATCCTGCACGACACCATACTGCGAGCGGAGGCGAGCGGCGACGGGATCGAGGCGGCGCGGGACGGCATCCTGATCCTGCGGCGCGGCGTGCCGTCGCGCCGGCTGCCCGCGTCCTTCTACAGCTTTATCTTCACCGGCACGCCCCGCCACGCGCTGAGCGCTCGCTGGGGCTCCCTTCACCTCGTCGGAGTGACGGTGCATCCGGCGAACGGAGACGTGGACCGATCGCGGCCGGCCATTGAGGTTGAATCGTACTGGCGCCTCAGCGGTCCGGCGCACGGCTCGATCCGGTTTCTGCTGAGTCCGGTCTTCACGGGATTCCCGCCGCCCGTGTCGCGCTGGACCGTCTCGACCGACAGCCCGACTCTCGACTGGTTGCCGATGGGGCGCTGGCCGTCCGGACGGCGCATCCTGGTGGCGTCCCTGCCGTTGTTGCCGGACACGTACCAGGCCGGCAACGTCGAGGTGGCGATCCAGGTGAGAGGGACGCATTCCCTCAGCGGAGCACCGCGCCGGCTCGACAGCCGCACGGTACTCATCGGGACGGTGACGGTGCGGGCGTCATATTAGACTCGTAGGGTGTTTGCGACCCTCGTCCCCGTCTCTGTCTCGCAGTTCTCGGAACTGCTTATCGCTCTCGGCGTCGAGGCCGGTCTGGCGATCCTGGTCATCGCCGTTACCTACCTGCTGGCGCGGCTGGCACGCGGCCGGCTGCGGGACGGCCTGGTGCGCGGCGGCTTTCAGGTCAATGTGGCCGTCCTGCTGTCGCGTGTCATGTGGTTCGGCGTGTGGGGGCTCGGCATCGTCGCCTTCCTCTCCATCATCGGGGTCGGGCTCACGCCGCTGGCCGCCTTTGTGGGCGTCCTCGGCCTGGCGGCGAGCCTCGCGCTGCAGCAGCTGTTGCAGAACCTCGTGGCCGGCATCTACCTCCTCGCAGAGCGTCCCTTTCATATCGGCGACCTCATTCAGGTCATCGGGCCGGCCGGGGCCAACCACGAAGGGCGCGTCCAGGACATTCAGATGCGGACGACATTGCTGCGCAATCTCCGGGATGAGCTGATACTCGTGCCGAACTCGTCGCTCTTTGCCGGCGTCGTGACCAATCGGTCGGCCATTGGCGGATTCGTCACCTCGCTTAGCGTCACGCTGCCGCGGTCCCTGGCCCCTGAACAGGTGCGCGACCAGATCGTGAGGTCGGTGCGGGATGTCAAAGGGGTGCTGACCGAGCCGGCGCCGGAGTTCCGTGTCTGCCAGGTGGAGAAGGACACCTGGACGGGAACGCTGCTGCTGTGGGTCGCGGGGCCGGACGCCACGTCGGATGCCATGTGGTCGGTGGCTTCAGCGTATCCCGATGCGACATTGAGCGCTGAGGGAGTCACTTCGTGAGGGTGGGCGTGCTGGGAGGCACCTTCGACCCGATCCACCTCGGTCATCTCGCGGCCGCAGAAGATGCCGCCGCCGAGCTGCGTCTGGACCGTGTCCTGTTCGTGCCGAACCGTGTCCCGCCGCACAAGACGGGACACGCCGTCACGCCCGTCTCCGACCGTGTCGCTATGGTGGAGCTGGCGATCGCCGACAACACTATCTTCAGCATGTCGCGAATCGAGCTGGAGAGGCCGGGCCCGTCCTACACGCTCGACACGCTCCGGGACATGCGTGCCCTCATGGGCGAAGACACCGAGCTCTTCTTCCTGGTCGGCTGTGACGCGGTACCCCAGCTGCATACCTGGCACGAACCGGAGCAGCTTCTGAGCGAGTTCAACCTGGTGGTGATGGAGCGTCCCACGGGAGCCCCGGTGAACTGGGAGGCCGCCGAAGAGCGCCTACCGGGGTTGCGTGAAAAAGTGGACGTGCTGAATCTGGCCGATCTGGAGATCAGCAGCCAGGATATTCGCCGCAGGGTGAAGGAGGGGCGCCCGATTCGTTATTACGTCGTTCCCCCGGTCGAGCGCTATATCCGCGAACACGGTCTGTATATCAGGTAGGCGGCGAGGTGACGAACGGCGGCCGCCGTTGCGCATCTGCGCGGTTTCCGGAGGGGCCCCGCGGCTCCGCCGGCGGCTCGGGCCGTTATCTACACCGGGGCCGGTCCGGCTTCTATGGACCGCGCGTCGGTCTCTTCCAGCTTGATGAGCTCCATCAGCTGGGCCTCCATCTCGCGCAGCTCTTCCTCAAAGGCGTCGGTGTGGTAGAAGTCGTCCGCGTCCTGCGGGGAGCTCCAGGTGTCCAGATAGACGATGTCGGTTTCGTCGTCGAGCTGGTTGAGCACGTGGTGGTTCAGGTTGCCGTGGTCGAGGCGGCGCTGGATGGAGGCAGGACGGTCGTGGATCGCTTTGAAGCGCTGCCAGCTTTCCGCGCGCAGCCGGGCGAGGACAGTGATCATGGGGACTCCTCCGGGGCAGGATGGGACGGGTTTCGTGCCTCTTCATTGTAGGGAGGAGTTACAGCGGGGCGTTCCTCGGCGTTATGTATGTCGTCGGCAAACGCCGGCACATCACTGTGAAGAGGAGTTCCCTTGAAGAAGCTCGCTGTCTCGATCGCCGCTCTTGCCCTGTCGTGTTTTGTCCTGGTGAGTCAAGTGCATGGGCAAACGCCGCCGCCGCCGCCCGGACTGCCCGGAAACAATCCTACCGCCACGCCCGCGCCGACGGCCACACCCATTCCGCTGACGGTGTCGCTTGCCGTTGCCCACAAGCACGTCAATGCGGGCAGCTCGCAGGGAATCAAAGTCACCACGTTGCCGGGTGCTTCCGTCTTCCTCCAGATCGCCTACCCCAATCACCACTCCGACGGAGTCAAGGCCGCGGCCGGCGCGGATGGCGCCCTCGCCTACGGCTTCGTACAGCCGTCTGTCGCCAACCATCACAAGAACGCGAAGGTGACGGTGACCGTGCAGGTGACATTTGGAGCGCAGAGCAAGACACGAAAGGCGACCTACACGACGAGCTAGGGCTCAGGGCGCCGGCGTGCCGTGCGTGTAGCCGGTGAGTTCGGTATAGCTGTACCCGGTGACTGCACGGCCGCGGAAAGTCCCGGAAACCCGGCCGCTCCCCTCCCAGTAGCTTCCAACCGGCTGGGAGGGGAGCGCCATTTCTTGATCCGCCACGGTGGGGATGACGCGCAGATCGGCCCGCAGTGACGGTATCTGCACCCGCTGGTCGATCGGATAGACGGCGCCATCGGTGGGGCTGCGCCAGCTGCCGAGCGATGTGAATCGTACATCGTGCACCGTGCGGACATGCGTGCCCTGGAGGACGCTGGCCGCCAGCACATGAACCTGGCCGCGGAAGTCGAACACGCTCAGCTGGGTCCCATCGCTGAGCTGGAGGGCCATCCAGGTCCAACCCCGGATCGCGCGCCACGACCAGTTGCCCCACTGATGATCCAGCCAGGAGATGCCGGTGACATGATAGACGTGACCCTTCAGCCGGAGAATCCCGCCAGTGGCGAGATCGGTGAGAGAGTAGTAGTACGTGAAGCCGTTGCCGAAGCTCAGGTAGCCGCGCCCGCCCACGGCCATCGCCGGCCTCCGGCTCGCGAGCGTCAGATGCAGGGCGCCGGAAGGAAGAGCAGCCGTGACCGTCATGGCGCCGAGAGAACCGGACAGGCCGGCCGGCCCGACGTGGACGCCCAGCCGGCCCGTGGTGAACGTGCCACTACCGGGGAAGTGGTACTGGATGGTGTGATAGAAGCGATGCGCGGTTTCATCGGTTATGGCGAGGTCGGTGCGGTACAACGTGATGCCCGGCCCCGATTCGCTCGGAAGATTGAGGTGAGACAGGCGGAAGATCGTCACCTCGTAGCCGAAGGAGTGAGTGCCGGCCCGGAGGTGACCGACGACGTACCACCATTCATTGGCATCGTGTGGATGATTCCCCTGGTCCCGCGGCAGATGCACCAAAGGGTTCTGACCGGCAACGAGCGGAGCGGACGGCAGGGAGACGGCCTTCGTGCCGCATCCCGCCAGCAGGAGCACCAGGGCGGCTAAGCATGGACGGAACACGTGTGTACCTCGCCTTGGGGAGCAATGTGGGGGATCGAGAGGAGAATCTGCGCGCCGCGGTGGCGTCACTCCGAGAGGGGGTCGCCATCGATACGGTCTCCTCACTCTACGAGACGGCGCCGTACGGGGTAACCGATCAGCCCCCTTTCTTCAACCTGGCGCTGTCGGCACGGACACGGCTGGCGCCGCACGACCTGCTCCTCCTGGCCAAGCGCGTGGAGCGCCACGTGGGCCGCACGCCGACGTACCGCTGGGGACCGCGCGTGGTGGACGTGGACATTCTGCTCTTCGGCGACCGGATCGTGGATGAACCGGACCTCATCATCCCGCATGCCGACATGCTGGAACGCGCATTCGTTCTGGTTCCGCTCGCCGAAATCGCCCCGGAGGTGGTCCATCCGCGAGCCGGCCGGACCATCGCCGATCTCGCGGCGCAACGTGGAGCCGAGGGGATACGTCGCGTAGGGACATGGTAGCGACAGACATGGTACTATCCGCCGTGCTCCAGATGTCCTCCGCTCTGACAGCCGAAAGATGAGATGGGTTCTGGGCCTCGCGGTCCTCGTCGGCGCACTCGCCCTCGCGGTCGGTCCTGCCCACCGGTTATTGCCTGACGGCATCGGCGTGCTGGCTGCCGCGGGTCCCACCGCCACACCTTTGTCAACGCCGGTGCCGACGCCACGCCCGACCCCGGTGGTCCTGGACGCGGCGACGACCGTCCTGAACTATCCTCCGCCACCGCTGCGCGCCCGCGCCGCCATCCTGGTCGACGAGCGGACGGGAAAAGTGCTGTACGCCATGAACGCCGACGCGCGTCTGCCGATGGCCAGCACGACCAAGATCACCACCGCCGCGGTGGTGCTGGATCATGCGAAGCTGGGCGCTCTGGTGCGTGCCTCACGAGCGGCGGCGGCGATCGGCGAGTCGACGATGGAACTGCAGCAGGGCGAGGTCCTCTCGGTGCACGATCTGCTGTACGGCCTGCTGCTCAATTCCGGCAACGATGCCGCGGTGGCTCTGGCTGAGTACGTGGGCGGCACACAGCGGCACTTCGTCGCGATGATGAACGACCTGGCACGCCGCCTCCACATGCGCAACACCCATTACGAGACGCCGCATGGGCTGGATACGCCCGGCCATTACACCTCAGCCCGCGATCTGGCCACGATGGCCCTCTACGCCATGAAGAACCCGACGTTCCGGCAGATCGTGTCGACCGAGAACTATCACATCCCGGCGACTCGACATAACCACGAGCATTGGTTGGGGAACATCAACCGCGTCATGTACTGGTATCCGGGCGTGAACGGCGTGAAACCGGGTGACACCGACAACGCCGGCCTCTGCCAGGTCGTCTCCGACACGCGGAACGGCCACAGCGTGCTCGCTGTCCTGCTCAATACGCCGGACCTGTACACCGACATCAGGAACCTGCTGAACATGGGGACGGATGACTTTGCCTGGGTCCAGGCTCCGATCTGGACCGATGCGCCGTCGAACGCGCTCTCCGGGGGGCGAGGAAATCACGCCTGGCTGTACTACGAAGGCGCCGGTCACTACATCCGGGGCCCCTTTCTGACGTACTTCCAGTCTCATGGCGGCCTCCGGACGCTGGGGTATCCGCGGACCGAGGCGATGGCCGTGGAGGGCACGACGGTACAGTACTTCGAGGGCGGCGTGCTGGAGCAGGTTCACGGCCGGGTCGTGTCGGTTGCTGCCGGGGCGCAACTGGCGCAAGCGATCGGGTCGCGGCTCGGCACACACGGCATCGGCCGCCGGTTGCGAGCGTACGCTCACTTCCTGGGGGATGGCAAGGTGCTCGGGAATCCCGTGACGGGCCCGTTGGATGTGCACGGCGTCCGGGTCCAGTTTTTCCAGAACGGCGCACTCGCTCTCGACCGCGGCGTCCCGCGCGTCGTGCCGGTGGGCGATGCCCTGCTGCGATTGAAGGGCTGGTTCCCGTCAGCAGGAGAGGCCGATGCCTTCCCGCCTTCGATGGATCCGGGGCTGGAGGCGCTGTTCAGCCGCTAGTCCTGTGAGCCGGGATGAGCACGTCATGGCCAGTGACACATGAGCGCTACCATGGTCATGCAAAGGGAGTACAGCCAATGACCCTGGTCGTGGAGATCGCCGCCGGCATCGTCCTCGGGGGTGTTCTCTTGTGGGCGCTCCGCTGGCTGGCCAGTATCCCCCTCATCGTCATCATGTCGTACCTGGCACGCAACTCCAAGCGGCGCTAGGGTTGGACAGCGACGTCCAGAGCGTTCCAACGGTCGACCGTGTGCGATATGTCCCACCCGGATCCGCGCTAAACGATGGGGCAGCGGCCGACTGAATCACACGGGTAGGTGAGCTCGTCCGGGACGCCGCACATCACTTACACTCCCGCCCACTCTCTCCCGCAATGCGGGCCGTGCCTATGGCCCGGCACGCTCTCCGTATACTGAAACGGTCATGCGCCTATAGCTCAGGTGGACAGAGCAGCGGTTTCCTAAACCGCGTGTCGGGGGTTCGAGTCCCTCTAGGCGCACCATCTATCTTTGGCCTCGGGACTGCGAAAACCCCCGGCATTCTAGCGTGCAACGCACGGTCGGAGAACCTTTCGTGCCGCAACGGTGCCAATCTGGCCACGCGGAGAGAGGAGTGGTGCCTGGAAGCACGACCGGCGCTACTCGGGTTGCCGGATGGTCCGGCTGCTCTTCCTGCTCCAGCACCTATGAGCTGCAATTCGTCCCGAGGACGTAGAGGCGAGCGTGCTGCCGCTCACTCAGCCCCTGATTGTCCGCCCGGGCGAACGGTGGTGCCGAGTTCAAGTGGTCAGAGCGGCAGCGGGTCGCCGACCGTCTGCCGCGTATCCGTTTGCCTCGAGGAATGCACCGGGCGTGTTGTAGGCAGTGAAGAAGAGCGGCGTGTCCGAGAATGACAGCGGACTGACCGGACCGACGGTCATGAAGGGATATTCTCTGCTCTGGAGATCGAACGACGACTGCGGATCCCTGAATGTCTGGTACAGCCGGAGCGCGCTGGACGAGGATCCCGCGAGTCTCCGGAGTTCTTCGTACTCCTGGCCCATACCGAGACCAAAACCAAAGAAATTGACCCGGAGTTGGCTAACTATGGCGGAGTCGATACTGGAAAGTGACTGACTGATGAAAAGCCACCCCAGCCCGTATTTCCGGGTCGTGCGGGCGGCGTCACTCAGCGCGTCCCTCACCCGGGCCACCACCGGATCTTCGATGTGTCCGCGCGGTGCCAGTCGTTGGGCCTCGTCAATTACTACGAGCGTGTTCAGGCTCTCATCGTTTTGATACGCGCGCTCCGCGACCTGGGTCAGTCCATCCAGCAGTCTTCTAATCACTAGGGCCTGGATGTGCTCGTTCCACAGGTCTGGACCTATCTGTCCCACGCCACCGCCCGGCGCAGCCAGCCGCGCGCCCTCGCGAGACACGTCCAGAACCAGCATGTTGCGGTTCCCACGACCCGCTCCGGCAGATCGAAGATTCAGAACGTTCTGGAGGACACTGTCTACTGTCTGCGCACCCTGGCGCCGTTGAAACAGTCTTGCCAACGGAAGCCAATGGGTCGTGTACATGGTATCAGCAGACAGATTTTGCAACTGGCCGTTCAACCTGGCCTGCGGCCCGGGACTGACAAATATCTGGCGTTGGAAATTCTGATCCTGAAGTTGTGTCCAGACGTCGTTAAAGGTGGTTCGCTCATGCAATTGGTTGAGATTGAAAGTGCCCTGAAGGTGTTCGCGTACTATGGAAGCCGCCGTCTCGCGGTTCGGACTTGCATTGATAGTGAGCCGTCGAAGAAACTGACCCTCAAAGAGCAACTCCTGGAACAGCTCCCACCGGTCCAGCACCAGATCCCTGACGGACAGAACCGTTACCTGCTTATCTTCCGTTTGCATGAGTCGTCCAATTGGTAGTCCCGTGGCCGTCTCCCCACGCCGGAAGTCCGCGGCAAACTCACCCTGCGGGTCGATCACCACGATGGCCATCTCAGGATGCCGCGCGTAGGCAACCATAACCATCTTCCCCAGAGCGGTTTTGCCGGATCCGGTCTTTCCAAAGATCCCAATATGGTAAGCCTCCCCTATACCGCGCTCTCCATGCCCAAAATGCTTGAACCAAAGAGGCAGTCTGGGCTGCGAGCCGTAGACTCGACCGAAGTAGAAAATCTGGTCGCGGTAAGGGTTGAGAAGGGTATTCAATACCCCGTCGGTTGCCAGCGACACGACGGTGCCGGTGGGGGGAATGGTACCCATGATACTCGCCGAGTAACGGTCGCCGTCTCCGCTTGAAAACACCGCGCTGGGAGTCATCTTCCCAGTATGAGTATCTTGCCTGCCGCTAACCGAGTCGATAGCGCCCCGTAGCCGCACCAATGTTCTCGCAGTGGGTTCCTCCAACCAGGTATTTCTAAGCTCCAGTTCAGTGATTTGCCCTAGCGCGTAATGTCGGCGGCCATCCTGCATGAACTGAAACATCGCCAGCTCGCCTACGAGCTTTCGTGTCACCGCGGTACCAAGAATGTCTAGGGTCAATTCGATCGTAGTAGACGGAGAACCAATGATGCCGATACGCTCTGTGTGCGCCAGCAGTGTTTCGACTTCGATCGATCTGTCGTGCATGATTCACTCTCTTCCGGATTCACTTCGGTAACCATGCAACGCCATGAAGACGTCTCCCAGGTCCCCAGCGTATGCCTCTGCCACCTCGTGCGTCGCAATTTGCCGGAAGGCCCTCATTGCCTTGCCCACGCTCTTAGCCATCCGGTCAGCCATGTATTGGGGGTATGGTTCTAACATCCCGGGCGCGGCACACTGGTGTTTGATTCCTTGAATGACTACGGCCAGCCTGTTACGGTTTCGCGCTACCTCTTCGGCCAGTTCTAGGCGTAATGCTGGCATCCAGTCGAAGGGCCTGTAGTAGACAACGTGGACCCGACTCAGAGCGGTTAGGATCCTTGAAACCGTGGGTTCGACCGACGGAGTCACGTCTCGGGACAGACCCGAGATGGTCAAGTGCCAGGCCGACTCTGGCGGTTCCAGCACCACGGGCTGCGTAAGCTCGCCTGGCCGAAGCACCATGGAAAGCATGCCTCTATCGTCGTACTCCCCGGGCCACCCCAACCGATGGCCTATCTCGCGTCTCGTGGAGTACTTGGCCAGACCACAGTAGCTCCTGTCGTTGCGAGGAGATAGAAGAACCTCGGCGTACGCATTCAGAAAATCCGGACATCGCTCCAGAAATCGTTGAGCGCACTGCAGCTCGGGTCGTCTGGGGGCAAGACTCAATGCCTGGTTGAAGTAGATCACAGGGAGCGTCAGGGTCCCGTCCATGAGCACGAGGTCGTGGGGCGCGTGCGCTGCTAAGAGCAGTTCCATCCCGAGCATCAGGGCGCGCAGAACGGTCGACGTGTCCATGAGATGTACTTCGGTATGCATGTAAAGTTCGTGCCGCGTTTCATCCCAGTACCTGGTCTCGGACGGGGGAGTGAGGCCCTCCACGGCCACGGCAGCTGCCACCACTAAGTCGATAGCGAGAAGGCGATCGACCCCGTAAGCCCCGTCAGCAGCGCAGACGGTTGGCAGCGGCTCGTAGGGGAGAGTACCCTCACTGAGAAGGAGACCCTCATTTTCGAGGTCTCGACGCCTCTCTCCCCGGTGGTTGGAGAGCCGATTGAACTCGGCGGCCAGGGTTCTGCCGACCTCCGTGCTTTCCTCAAGCATCTGATTGACGAGAGCGGCAGGGAGATCGCCGAAAAACTCTCCTTCGCCGTGATTCGACTGGTCTATTCCCATAGAGCGTAGTCCTCGGCCCTAAATTTGGTGTATTCGTGATCCCGCTTTGCTCTTGGGAGGAGCCACCGAGCGCGAAAGTGCTGAAAGAGATCATCGGCGGTATCGTCGAAGTAGGTTGGCGCTTCCTCGCTTCCCGACAGAACCTCCTTGGTGTTTATCGCCAGTGGCGCAACAAATACCTGTCGTGGAACTCCGTGGGAGAGAAGGCTCTTAGATAAGCCAAGATCCGACAGCACCTTTCTCACGACCTCCCGTCGATTACGGAACCCCCTGCCCCACCCCGAGCGCCGCTCGGTAGCTCGGCAGTGCGCCGCCGCGTAAGCGCGGATGTCACTGTAGAGGCCGTTCGAAAAATGAAACTCGCCAGTACCCCGGGTGTAGCCGACCGGCTCAAGGAAGGTGCGACCCTGATGGCGCAGTCTGTTGTACACAGAGCTTCTTCCGAGTGCGGACGTGGTGGTGATCAATACCAGCTTGCTGGCCAACTTCCGCCGCCGGATACGAGTGGTATGGTCTTCGTACTTCGCTTCGAAAGACCCCCTGACCTCCCTACTTGTTGCGAGTAGGGCGATCAACTTGCCAACGAGCAATTGTGAATATGGAGGTACCGCGCCGAGTACAAAAGCATCCATGACGCAGTGCAACCGCTCATCGCGAGTTGCCGCGTCCCAGCCGATCCACTTATCCCTCGGTGGAAGGTTTACGACTGGGTCGCCGAGACCCAGTATGCCCATCAGTTTCTGGTTGTGCCTGTCGACCACGAGAAAGCGAAGCCTGCGTCCGTAGCCGAACGACACGGGAATCGCCCAGTGAAGCCGAGCGAACCGGAATAGGAGTTCGTCCTCGGTGTTTGATTCCACCTCGACCAATGTCGGGTGAACGTGTTCTGGGTCTACGTCGGTCCCGTCGGCAATCCGGTCCAAGAGAGCATTCTGGTGAGAAATCAGGCCGGATCTCGACACGCTCTGCGCATGGCGAACAGCGGTCAGGTGAAGGCGTCGAATTGCCTCCTTGTCGGCGGTCGAGGGCGGCAATATTTTATCGCCAACTCGGGTGAACCCTTGGTCCTCCAGAGACCTAAGGATTGCAGCACGCAGGATAGCAGGATCGGGCGGCCGCCCGTCGCCCGTACCATGGTGGCCGGTCACCCGATCTCTCTGCTCACCCATCCAGAGGGATGCGCCCTTGCGAGAGTCGCACGAGTACACCCCGGGGCGCCGCGCGGTTCCTCACACGCGGCGTCGAGAACGCGATTCTCAATGCCGACCGACCGCCCAGACCCTGCCACCACGTCCCCCATAAAGTCATGGACCTGAAAACGCCAGTGGCACTATCTTAGAATCGTAGCAGCAGTGTGTCAACAACGAGTGCGTGATCTCCCTCAGAGGCTGCAGAACAGGCCGACGGGTCCTGTGAGCAACTGGTAGAGGCGGTCTGTGGCCAATGTAAAGTTTGGTCTCTTCGGCTCGCAGTCAGAGCGCGTCATGCGAGAAGTGGTAGCCGCTCTCTCCAGCACCGGAGTTACCGCCGATGTGGGGGCCGGATTGTCCGCCGCGGATCAGCCCACATGGGGGAAATTCCATGAAGCAGTTCAAGTCCGAGCAGGCATCCACCCGCATATGCCCTTCTCTCCTGAGGATGCCCCGGTTGACTTCGTTATTTTCCGCGGTGCCATTCGGGGGGACGGTGAGCGGGCAGTGTCACGTTTCGCTGATCCCCGGGTACCGCATCGTGAGCATCGCGGGGTCCGGGGAGTTTCTTCACCTGGGCGCCACAACTGAGCTCAGTACCGTGACTGTGAGCACGACGCAGCTTCTGAGTGATGGGTGTTCCCCTGAATCGAGAACGACCACGTTGACCGCCGCGAACGGCGATCAGTTGTACATCCAGGGGAGCGGAGAGACCTGCCCAAATAGCACCTCGAACGACCAGTGGTGGATTGTGGGCGGGACAGGGCGGTTCGCCGGGGCGTCCGGGTCGGGGACGGAGAGCGGGGTGAGGACCTTCCTCTCGTTCACTCCGCCGTCCGGTGTCGCCACACTCACGTACAGCGGCTGGGTCTCCTCCCCCGGCACTCTGTAGCCGACACTGTCACCGGGCACCGGCACGAGCGGTCTGCCATGCATGATCATCTGTCATGACAGACCGCTCCTCCGGCATCTGACCGGGAATAGCGAGATGGTGAGCGTCCGACCGTGAGAGACTGAACGGTGGGCATGATCCTGGAGTCGCGTGACGCGCTCTTTCCGTATCTCCATTTCACCCGGCAGGAGTGGGCCGCTCGTCGTGCGGCGACGCCCTTGCCGCTCACCGAGGCCGACATTGTCCGTATCTCCGGTCTGAATGAGCCCGTCGCCCTGACCGAGGTGAGCGACATCTACCTCCCGCTCTCTCGATTGCTCAATCTCTACGTCGCCGCGAGTCAGGCGCGATACCGCGCGACCGACGAATTCCTCGGCAATCTACCCGCTCAGGTCCCCTTCGTGATCGGTCTTGCCGGCAGTGTCGCCGTTGGGAAGAGCACGACTGCCCGCATCCTGCGGGCTCTCCTCACGCGTTGGCCCAACCACCCAAAGGTCGACATCATTACCACGGACGGCTTCCTCTTTCCGAACGCGACGCTGGAAAACCGCGGTCTGATGCGACGGAAGGGATTCCCGGCCAGCTACGACCGCCGGAAGCTTCTCCAGTTTGTCTCCGATATCAAGTCGGGCCGTGCCGAGGTCCGGGCTCCGGTGTACTCCCACCTTCTCTACGACGTCATACCGGACCAGACGGTGGTGGTGCAGCGGCCGGATATCGTTATTCTCGAGGGCCTCAACGTGCTGCAGGCCGCGGGGCAGGGCCCGTTCGTCTCCGACTTTTTTGACTTCTCTATCTACGTCGACGCCGAGGAACGGGATATCGAGCGGTGGTACATCGAGCGGTTCCTGCTACTGCGCGACAATGCGTTTCGCGATCCCTCGTCCTATTTCCACCACTACGCCGATCTGGACGAAGAGGAAGCCACGGAGGTGGCGCGGTCAATCTGGCGAGAGATCAATCAGGTGAACCTGCGTGAGAACATCTTGCCTACTCGCACGCGCGCCTCGCTGATCCTGAAAAAAGGGTGGGATCACGCGGTGCAGGACATTCTGCTGCGCAACCCGTGACACTCATCCGGACTCGTTGAGACTCAAGCAGAGACAGGTGCCGCCAAGACCAGGCCGGCAGAAAGCGCCCGGGCGGCCAGAACGTCGGCGGCAGCGACACTGACCAAGCGATCCGCGTGTTACTGGACCAGGTCCGTCATCTCGTCGTGAGCCGGCCGGTTCGGTGGGATGCACTGCTCGAGTTGCGGCCCCAGCGATTGCCTGAGCACAGCGCACGACGTGGCGCAGAACGTCGAGACGTCCGAGCGGGGTTGAGGCACGAGGGAGGGCCGGGGCACGGATCATGAAGGGAGAGCGCCGGATCACCTCGAAGGAGACAGCAATGACCTTGGATAAGAAGACCCTGCTCCCGCAGCGAGCTCTCGGGCGCGAGGGCCTGCGAGTGTCCGAGTTGGGTCTCGGCACCATGGGTATGTCGGAGTTCTACGGCGCGACCAACGACCAGGAATCGATCGAGACCATCCACCTCGCCCTCGACCTGGGAGTGGATTTCCTCGATACGGCCGATATGTACGGCGTCGGCAAGAATGAGGAGCTGGTGGGACGGGCCATCAAGGGGCGCCGGCACGAGGTAATCCTGGCGACAAAGTTCGGGAACGTGCGCGGCCCCAACGGCGAGCGCCTCGGCATCAATGGAAAGCCGGAGTATGTGATGCAGGCGTGCGAGGCCAGTCTGAAGCGCCTGGGAACGGACTACATCGACCTCTACTATCAGCATCGTGTGGACCCGAAGACGCCCATCGAGGAGACCGTGGGGGCTATGGCCCGGTTAGTGGAGCAGGGAAAAGTACGGTATCTGGGGCTCTCGGAAGCCGCGCCGGACACGATCCGCCGCGCCGACAACGTGCACCCCATCAGCGCTCTTCAGACCGAATTCTCACTGTGGACGAGGGAGCCGGCCGAAGAGGTGCTTCCGACGCTGCGGGACCTGCGCATTGGCTTTGTCGCGTACAGTCCGCTTGGGCGTGGCTTTCTGACGGGGGCGATTACCAGTCCCGACGACTTCGCGCCGGACGACTTCCGCCGCCACTCGCCTCGATTCCAGGGAGAGAATTTCCAGCGGAACCTGGATCTTGTCGAGAAGGTGAAGGAGATCGCGCGGGAGAAGGGCTGCACCCCGGCGCAGCTGGCCCTGGCCTGGCTCCTGGCCCAGGGGCAGGATATCGTTCCTATCCCGGGAACCAAGCGGCCAGGGTACCTGCGCGAGAATCTGGGCGCCCTGGACGTTCACCTGACGACGGAAGATCTTCGCCGTCTCGACGAGGTGGCTCCCATCGGAGTCGCGGCCGGCGCGCGCTATCCGGCGGCGGCCATGGAATCGGTGAACCGATAGCGGCGGGGGAGCGGGGACTTCGGTGCGGGAAATTCGCTGCAGACCAGCGTGGACCACATTGTCGGATCCGGTTACAGGCCCGACCGGACCTTGAGGGCGCGAACGATGGGAACAAGCACATCCGCACGCCGACGCTGAGCCGCCCGTAATGCCGGTGGTGGATGCCGAAGCACACCGGCGAGAACGACGCCGTCAGTGCCCGTCGCACGCACGCCGAGGAGATACTCGACGGTCGGAGCGATGTCCACCAGCCGGGCCGGGTAATGCGAGACGACGCCGGCGCGAACGCCGGGCCCGGACAGAATCAGCGGAATGTGTTGGTCTGCCCACTGCGGACCAAGATGGCCGGCCCGCCAGGGGTAGCCGTGAGCCAGAAAGTAACGCGAGGAGATGCCCGGAGCGTACACCGCATACACGTCGGGGCCGCTGTCCGCCGCCATCGTGTCGGCTAACCGTACGTACGCCGCGCGCACGCCCGAGGAGATCCAGGGCTGTACAGCAGCCGCACGATATCGCCAGTGGCCGCCCGTCTCAACCTTGTAGTAGGTGGCATCGATCAGCGGACCACCGAAGCGAAAGATGTTACGGGCCACGGCCGGCGCTTTGGCGTCCTGGGTGAGGCCGATTGCCGCGGCCGTATCGTGCTCGACATACACCGGCGTCGCGTGCGCCGCGGCGAGCGCGCGGGTAATGACCGAGTACGGTAGAAATCGGCGGATGTGGTCCATCCCATGATCCGCCGTGATGACGAAGTCGGTGCGGCCCAGCAGGCCGGCCCGGCGATAGGCGTTCATGATCCGGCCGATGAGACTGTCCGCTTCGCGCAGCAAGTAGCGCATGACGTGCTGGTTGGGAGCAAAGTGGCCGAGGACATCGGTCTCCGAGAGATTCATCATGAGGACACGCGGATAGTGGATCCGGTGGAACGCCCACAGCGCATAGCGGACGGTCCAGCGGTTTTCGGTTCCCATCCACCACTGCTGCACTGCCGGACCGAAGCCGGCGGTGGGGGCCGGAATCGGGACATCCCAGTGGGGATTATTGATGGCGCCGGGCGGGGGCCGATGATCGGGAATGGCCTGCGCGACCCAGCGATCGTGATAGATCAACGCGCACAGGATGTAGTCGGCGTCTGCCGTGCCCATGGCATCGGACGCGTAACACTTGTGCGCCGCCACGCTGAGGACCTTGGCGTGGGGAAAGCGCCGGTGAAGGCGGCCGGCCAGCGTCGGCACGTGGTGGTTAGAGATAACCGCCTCGAGACGGTCCGCAATCACGTCGGCGTTCTGTGTCGGATCGTACGCCTGATGCGTCCGCGGGTCCTCCCAGAGAAACCCTTCGACGCCATGATGTTTCGGCAGCATCCCGGTGCCGATGGTGGCGTGACCGGGCGGCGTGTTCGCCAGCTCCTGACCGACGAAAGCGTTGGTAAAGGTTGCGCCGCGTTGCATTAATCGGCGCAGATGCGGCATGGGCACCAGCCTGAGGTCGCTCCCGGGCAGCCCGTCGAGCACGAGGACGACCGCATAGCGGATCGCCGGCGAGCCGGCAGCGAGGGGCGCCGCGTCACTCGACGGGAGCGCGGCGCAGCCGGCCAGAACCGACAACAGAACGAGGAGGAGAAGACAGCGCATGCGCACTGACAGCATGCCAGCCCGGAACGGCGACGGACAAGTGACCCGCGTGCCTCCGCGGCCCAGGCGTGGCCGCGGAAGCCTGGGATGCCGACCGTCAAGAGGGAGTCCCAGGGACTCGGTGCGCCACGACCGTCTGTTCCGGAACGCGACGCACCAGATTCTCGCCGCCTCCGAATGAAGCAAGCGAGCGGGATTCCCTAACTCTGCGCCGTCACCTGTGCCGATCGAAATCGAGCTGCCACCGGCGGGTGAGGGTGGAGGCGGGCCAACTCCTCGATCGGGCGCGCCAGCAATTCGTGGCGCAGCTCGATCGTCGAGATCACCACGCGCACACGATGCACGGCGCCCTGTTCGATCGCGTGGCGGAGCCTCTCGCGCTCTTCGGCGGATGTGGCCTCGACCAGTTGAATGCCGTGGGACCACGCCTCATCGCGCCAGCACTTGATCAGGCGTCCGCACTCCCATTCCGCCCCGTGAATCGCCGGGGAAACGATGGGGTCGGCACCTCGCAAGAAGTGGTCATAGCGCTCGAGCACATCGTGCTGCACGAGACGCGTGGTCTCGGCGATGATGTCGTTGATCCGGAGGAAGTCGTCGTGCCGCTTGGATCGTTCCGCTTCGTCGAGATCGGCCCACTCGGAGCAAAGCAGATCGGAGACGGCGAGAGCGAGATCGTGGTTGATGTGGGCGTTGATCCCGAGGACCAGGGCTTCGACCGGCAGCGTGGTGGGCAGTTGTGTCAGGTCATGCGCCCACTTCCAGGGGGCGGGGACCGCTGCGATCCCTTGCTCGTAGGCGTTCAGTGCCCGAAAGTAGTACCCCACAAACACGCCCAGGAGCCGTCCGGTCCAGGGATTGTCGTGAAACCGCCTGTCCTGGATGGCCCCGAGGGTCGCCGCCGTCATGTCGGCATAGCAGCGAAGAAAGATGCAGCGGCGATCATGGCGGCCTTCCCATGACTCAATCAACTGTGTCATACGCTGCAGAACCCCGTCGTTGCTGGACTCGCTCATCACCGCCCTTACCACCTCTCCTCGGTGCAAAGAGTCTATTATGCGTGGCCTCCCCGTTTCGGTCCAGGTTTTTGTATGGGTCCAGGTGATGTGTTACACCGCTCATGCGGATGCCTCCAGGTCGGCGAGGTACTGGGCCGGGGTGCGATACCCGAGGGCGCGGTGCGGACGGACGTGATTGTAGACCTGCTCGTAGGCATGAAGTCCGGCCGCAAGCTCGGGGACGTGGACGGGAACATCGAGGCATTGGTAGCACTCCTCGTCAAAGGTGCGCTGCAGACGCTCGACCTTGCCGTTGAGCTTGGGGGAGCGGGGCGGCAGCACGAAGAGCCGGAGGTCATGGTCGTGGCAGTAGGACTCGAAGTCCGCCTTGAACTCGGAACCGCCATCGACCTGAATGGCACGGACGGCGAAGGGGAGGCGGGCCAACATGCGGTCAAGGTGGGCAGTGATCTGGGAGGCGGAGGCACGGGAGCCGATCTCGGCAACGGCGTAGCGACTCTGGTCGTCGACGAGCGAGAGATGCTTGAAGGTCACGCCGTTGCCGAAGCGGACATCTTTGGTATCGACCTGGACCAGGTCACCGGGGGAGCGGATGACATAGTCGTGGGGTTTGCGGACGGCATAGGGACGAGGACGGGAGACGGTGCGCACCCCTTTGCGTTTCCCCTCCCGGAGCTGGCCGCTCATCTTCAGATGATGGAGGATCCGTCCGACCATCGAGACCGAGAGATTGATCCCCTGCTGGGCCAGGAGCAGTTGAAGCTTGGCCTTGCCCCAGCGCGGATAGTGTTCGCGCAGAGCGTGGACGGCGAGGACCTGCTGGACGGTCCAGGAGGGGCAGCGGACCTGATGGGGACGGTGGGAGCGATCCCGTAAGCCGGCCAGACCGGAGGAGCGGTAGCGCCTCTGCCAGCGGTAGAAGGTGGGACGCGCGACGCCGAAGTGGCGACAGGTGTGGCTGACGTTGCGACCGTGCTGCTCGTGCCACTGGAGCATGCGGAGGCGAGCGCGGGCACCGGGTGCCAGGTGACGCTCCTGAGCCGGCTGATGCGTCCAGGACCAGGACGCCGAATGCTTCAGGGTAAAGGGAACGCCCGCTTCCACGTCCCGCTTGCGGATCAGGGTACACTCTCTCACGACGGGGTCTCCTTGCTGTGGTTGGGTTGTATCTCCACAGCGTAGGGCGACCCCGTTCTGCGTGTCGCGCGATTTGGCGCCCCGCTACGCGCTACGCCAAATCGGCGAGTCGTCAACTGTAACGGCTCTCTCCGAACTTCTTCAGTTTTGTGATGCCCGGCTCCTAGGGCTCGTGCATGATCGGCATCGCCGGGTCGTCGTGGCCGGCCCGAGTGCCGGCCAGCCTGACGCCGGCGTCGATCACACCGGGCTGGTCGCCACGCGGGGCGACCACCACGAGATAATCCACGAGCCCTAATGCCCGCTCGCCTGGATTTGAGCGCAGCCCGGCTTATTCAGACGCGGCTCGGCGGATAGGGATGAGATGATGAAGGCAATGGATGAGTACGTGCACTCTCGTTCCGTGGGTGATGTGACCGCCACCGCGATCAACGATGCCATGATGCCGGGGAAGGTCGAGTTGACCGTGCCGGAAGAGGTGTGGCGCCAGGTGATCGACGCCGATGCCGAGGGCAGCGTGCCGGGCGATGTCAACGTCCTGGTCGTTCAGACGGGCGACGCCACGATCTTGATCGACACCGGCCTGGGGGAACCGGGCTCGCGCCGTGATGAGTACTGGGAGGAGGAATGGCCGGGCTCAGTGCGCACTCCGGGAGTGGTGAGGGGTCTGGCCGAACTGGGCATCTCACCGGAGGACATCACCCATATCCTTATCACCCACTCCCACTTCGACCACGTGTTCGGTCTCGCGGTGGAGCGGGATGGGACGCTTGTCCCGCGCTATCCCAATGCCCGTGTCTTCCTGGGGCGTGCCGACTGGGAGAACGCCGCCCCCGAGCATCTGGAACCGGAGCCGGAGGCGCGCATCCGTGCCGTGGCGGATGCCGGACTGCTCGATCTGGTCGAGGGCGAGCGTGAGATCGTGCCGGGTGTGGCGATGATTCCGGCCCCGGGCGAATCGCCGGGGCATTCCATCATTCGGGTTTCCTCCCGGGGTGATTCCCTGTACGCGGTCGGCGATCTCTTTCATTACCCGGCCGAGGTCGAGCACCTTGACTGGAATGTGCCCTGGGCCGACCCGGAGCAGATGCGAGCGTCGCGACGCTCGCTGCTTGACGCCGCAGCCGGGACCGATGCCCTGGTCGTCTTCACCCACGAGACGTTCCCGCCATGGGGCCGGATACTCGGGAATCAGGAGAGCGGCTACCGCTGGCATCGCGTCCCGTGATCAAGACCGGCGGAGGGGCCAGGCGGGGCCGAAAGGTCCGGCGGCTCATGCCGTTGCCGGTCTGCGCCTGCGGCGTGGACCGCCTATCCCCGGAGCCGCGGCTCCTCAGTGCGACTTCTTGACGCGCACGCACTTGCCGTGGCGGCGGCGGTATCCCTTCCGGCACGGCTTTGACTTGTGCTTTCCCGGCCGAGCGGTTGGCCGCGGCGTCGCCGCCGGCTTCGGGGTTGGTGACGGGGTCACGGTGGGCGATGGGGTGACCGTGGGGAGGACGGAGCCGGCAGATACCTTGGCGATGAATCCATCGGCATCGGATGGGTCGACTCCTCCGCTTCCCACGCTTGGGAAACCGTTAGTGCCCACGTCGCCCGTGAGGTATGCGGACCCGGTGTCGTCCACGGCAACCGCCCACGCGAGATCGCCGGCACCTCCGCCGAGATACGAGCTGTATACCAGACTTGCGCCGTCGGGGCTGATCTCGGATATGAACGCCGTCCCCGGCGATACGCCCGTATCACCCGGCACGGGCGGGGACCCGAAGGAGCCTTTCTGTGGAAAGTCGGTAGAGGCCGTCCCTCCGACCACGTATGCATCACCGGCAGAGTCACTAGCCACCGCCAGGCCTATGTCATCATCGGACCCGCCGAGGAAGGTGGCGTATCTCACGGCACTCCCTGTTGCGTTGAGCCGCGCGACGTACGCGTCCTGCCCGCCTAACGCTGCGGGCTGGAATGCTCCGCTGCTTCCCGTGACGTCGTCTGTCTCGTCGGCGGTTCCCACGACGATGACATCACCGCCCGGAGCACAAGCGATGCCATATGCCTGGATAGGGAAGTACAGCGAGTACAACCTCTGTCTGCCCGAGGGAGCGAGCTTGAGGACGAATCCATCGTTCTTGGAGCCGGAGACCGTCAATCCTTGAAACGGATTCGCCGTGACACCCAGGTCATCCGATCCGGTGACACCCGAGACGTAGATGTCCCCGGTTCCGTCGACCGCAATGCCGCTGCTCTCATCGTCGCTATCACCGCCAAAGTACGTGCTGAAGAGTAGCTGGTCAGTCGGGCTCAGTTCGGTGACGAAGGCGTCTTCACAGGGCAGAGTGAGCGTGTTAGTTTGCAGATCGTAGGTACAGGTTCCAGGCGCCCGCTGACCCTGAAGAGGTTGGCGGGTCGGGAAGTCGTCGGATCGCGTATTGCCGGTGACGTACGTGTCTCCGGAGCCATCGACCGCGACGGCTTGCCCGCTGTCATCCTGGCTGCCGCCGAGGTAGGTGCTGAAGACCAGGCCATCGCCCGGCGCGCTCAACCGGGTGACAAACGCATCACCAAATATGTCACCTCCCCTGAACGAGGGCAGCAGAGCATGGGCGGTGGGGAAATCGGCGGAGAGCGTCGCCCCCGTGACGGTTGCCTCGCCTGCCGGATCCACCGCAACGGCATTCCCACTCTCTATCTGGCTGCCGCCAAGGTACGTGCTGTACACCACGTCCCGGCCATTCGGCGCGATCTTCATGACAAAGGCATCGGGGCAGGGCTCCGATTCGGTGTTCGCCTGGCATGCCGCCCCGCTGATGCTCCCCTGGAAGGGATTGACCGTCAGGAAGTCGGGGGCATCGGTGTCTCCGACCACGTAGGCGGCGCCCGAGGCATCGACAGCTATGGAGTTATAGGTTTGTACCTGTCCGATGCCGCCGATGAGATAGGTGTAAACCAGCTGCGGATCCACGACGAGCGTCCGCTTGTGGTCATACCGCCCGACGTGAAGGCGAGCGATCGGCCCATCAACTCGGAAAGAGACGTGGACGGGGGAATGGAGGGCAGGTTGGTTCGCGCGTGGCGGCGATGCGACCAGGGCTCCACGGATGTTTCCCGCCCGGAGCGCGCCCCGCACGATGGTGAAGACAGCCCTTCCGTCGCCGCGGAGCGGGTCGTGGAGGCGCATGGCGATGCGGGCGGGATTCGCGCCGGGGTGAATGATCCAGCGGTATTCCAGGGTTCGCCCTGCCACATATTGGAGATCGATCCCGGGATAGAGATGACGGTAGAGCACGGCACCATAGGTGGGGATGTCGGTGTGCCAGTGCCGCGGCCGCGATCCGAGGAAGTAATTGACATGGGCCGCTTGCCTCCTGGTTGCAATCGCTCGCGCGTCGGGATTGGCGCCGGAAAACTGGACGGCGATGGCCTGGACTGTCGGTTGGATGGGCCGGTGCGCGCTGAGGGGCCGCGTGAGGCCGGGGGGCGTCATGCGCGCGCGCCGGCGTGACAGAGGGGTCGACACGAATGCGATGCCGGTCCGGCCGAGAAACGCCTCATAACCGGGGCCATGAACGATGAACCTGATCGCCGGATTGGCCTGTCCAACATTGGGTTCGATCAGGAGGGCTGTATGCCCGAGCGTCCTGACGCCGTGGGCGGCGACCGGCGTCGCCGTGCCGAGACGGTGTGACTGGACCGCGAAGGAGAGCATGACAGCCAGCAGGATGGCGACGCTCCGGCCCACCGTCGACACATTAGGTCTACTGCCCCCCTCTGTCGCCATCGTCCTCACCGCCTCCGCCCCGGTCCGTCAAGATGCGGCCATCGTAGCGCTCGGACGGTATCAAGTCAAAGCCAATGCCTCGCCGGCACACCGCCGAAGGCGTCTATGAGATCGCCGCCGCTCGCACATAGCTGCTTGGGACATACCGGCCGGGAAAGGATCGGTTCGAGTCCCGCGTGGCACGACAAATGCGATGGTCGGGAGTATAGACAGGCTGCATCAGAGTCTGCGGGAGGCAACGTGAACTCGGATGAAGACTTGTACGGCATCCTCGGGGTTGAGCCGGACGCCTCGGAGGACGAGATCACCACGGCGTACCACCGGCTGGTCCGCCGCTATCATCCCGATCACAACCCCGATCCCGCGGCGACCGGTCGATTCCAGGCAGTCCAGCGTGCCTACGAGGTATTGCGCGATCGGGGGCAGCGTACGGAGTACGACCGGCGTGTCGTCGTGAGCGAGACATCACCGCCTGGTCCTCGGTTCCACATCGGCCTTGACCTTGGCGTGCTCGGCGTGTCGGTTCGTCTCGGCATGCCCCGGCGGCCGCCGGGCGTCAGGAAACGATAGAGCGACACGCCGCTCTCCGGGTATGCGCGGGCCCCCGGGCTGACTTTGCAGGACCTGAGCGGCCGGCGACGCCGACCGGGCTCCAGGAATATCTCGGCGTCAGCTTGGCCGGATAGCGATGCGACGCCGAGGCCAGGCCGTTATCAAACGCGGTGCTCAGCGCCTTTGCCGAGCCACGAGACGTTCCGGATGATCTTCTCGTTCGAACCTATTCGGTTGGTCCGGCACCAGCCTCGACACCACTGCGAGAAAATCGTCCAGATCGAACGGCTTCTCCAGGACTGCCGCGAAGTATCCGGCGTCTCGGACCTCTCGGGAGGCGAAGTGCGACGACGTCAAGGCGATGGCCGGGATGTCGTCCAGGCCGAGCCGGCGGAGGCCGGCGGTGGCCTCGACGCCCGAGCCGTCGTGGAACAAGAGGTCGACGATGACGAGGTCCGGATACAGCGGCAGTCGGGTACGCTCGATTTGCCCCAGGCACTCGATTCCCACGGAATCCAGACACGCCGCCGCGAGGAAGTCGTGCAGGAGGGCGCGCAGCGACGCATCGTCCTCCACGATAAGCACGGTCGCCATCGTGTCTCCTTTTGCCGCCACTCTACTTTGTGTTTCGGTCATTGGCAAACGTCAAATGTTGTATGACGACAACGCAGATGCGGATGAGCTCTGCCATCGCGACGAGCAGATCCACCGCTACAACGTCGACGTCACCCGGAGACGAGACGGAGGCGTGTCGGCGGCCGTCGTTCAGAACCGGGGAGCGGCCGTGGCCGGGAGCTGGGGCTGCACATGGGGCGGCGTGGTTCGGCATGCCGGCTCCTCGGGTGCGAGCAGATTTACGCGGGGAGGGGATGCGAACACGCTTGCCGGCCGCCGTCGAAGCGGGGACGGTGAGGCGGGGCTGCCGGCGGGCTAGTCGCCGTCCGCGCTGTAGAGTTCGAGGACGACGCGCTCGACCAGGGCGTTGATGCGTTCGCGGGCCGACGCGTATTCCTCACTCCCCATCAGGCGTGCTTCCGCCAGCCCCATCTGCCCCTCGTCGTCATAGCCGCACTGCCACACGACAGCGGGACCTTCGTCGGGAACGGGGTCCGCAATGAGAGATCGTCCCTCGGGAAGATCAAGACGAGCGCGCAAACTGCTCAACTCGCGCCGTGCTGCGAGGAAGTCTTCCAGGTTCTCTTCGGCGAGGTAGTATCGAATTTGCTCGACGATCATGACGGGCCGTCCTCCCTATGCTACTCCTGCCATTCGGAGGATGACTCGCCGCGTCCCCCGGTCGGCGCGGCCTCCGCGTATGCCAGGAGCGTGGTTTTGGCTCGCTTCTTGCGCCGCCGGCTGACAGGAGGCAACGCCATGATCTTCATCACGGCAAAGTTCAAAGTGCGGCCACAGTATGCCGACAGCTTTGCGGAGGTGGTACGCGACTTCACCGAAGCGACGCGGCGGGAACCGGGCAACCTGTGGTTTGAGTGGTCACGCAGTGTGGAGAACCCGAACGAGTATGTCCTCATCGAAGCGTTCCGTGACGGTCAGGCCGGCCTTGACCATGTCAACTCCGACCACTTCAAGAAAGCGATACGTGAGACGCCGTCACTTCTGGCCGAGACTCCAGACATCGTTAATGTCGAGGTCCCGGGTACAGAATGGTCCAAGCTGACGGAGATGACGGTTCCGGAGGGAAGCACCGGCTGACTGACGCCGGCCGGAAAGGCAGAGTACACGTGGCGGAGGCGACACCGGGAGTCCCGCCCGATCCCGCGATCGCCGTGAGTCCGGGGCCGGAAGTCGGCGAACAACCGGCGCATCAGGCAGGACGTGCTGCCCTGGCCCTGGGCGCTCTCGGAGTGGTCTTCGGGGACATCGGTACCAGCCCGCTCTACGCGATTCACTCCATTTTTACGATCGACAACGGCGCTGTCCATCCCACCGCGGCCGGCGTCTATGGCATTATCTCGCTCGTCGTCTGGTCACTGATCCTGATCGTGTCGCTCAAGTACGTCGTCTTCGTTCTGCGGGCCGACAACGACGGCGAGGGCGGCGTCATGGCTCTGGGGGCCATGGCCCGGTGGGCGCTGGAGCGAGCCGGCGTCGGGCCTGTCACGTTTGTTCTGACACTGGGCGTGCTGGGGGCGGCACTGTTTTATGGCGACAGCGTCATTACCCCATCGATCTCGGTGCTCTCTGCCGTCGAGGGGCTCGAGGTGCCGGCACCGCGCCTGGCCGACGCCGTAGTGCCCATCGCCGCCGTGATTCTCGCCCTTTTGTTCATGGTCCAACGCTGGGGCACGCAGCGCGTCGGCAGCATCTTCGGCCCTGTCATGCTGCTGTGGTTCGGCGCGCTGGCCGTCACCGGATTGCCGGAGCTGTTTCGGAATCCGCGCATCCTGCTGGGCCTGTCGCCGACATACGGCATCGCCTTCCTCGCCGCCCAGCCCTGGACGGGTTTCGTCGCTATGGGAGCGGTGGTCCTGGCCATTACCGGCGCCGAAGCTCTGTATGCCGACCTTGGCCACTTTGGGCGCGGTCCGATTCGCTCCGCGTGGTTTGTCGTCGTGTTCCCCGCGCTCGTGGTCAACTATCTGGCGCAGGGGGCGCTGGTCTTGCGCGCGCCCGCCATGCGCAGCAATCCGTTTTTTCTGCTACTCCCTCCCTGGGCGCAGATTCCGATGGTGGTGTTGGCGACGGCCGCGACCGTGATCGCTTCTCAGGCCGTGATTTCGGGCGCTTACTCCGTTTCACAGCAAGCGCTTCGCCTTGGATTCCTGCCGCACCTGCACATTCGGCATACGTCCGAGCAGACCGTCGGCCAGATCTATGTACCGAGTGTCAACTGGGCCCTGTTCCTCGCCGTTCTGGTGGTGACCCTCACCTTCCGGCACTCCGTTCGCCTGGCCGCTGCCTACGGCGTCGCGGTCACCGGGACGTTTCTCATTACCACTGCCCTGTTTTTGACCGTCGCGCGCGTACAGTGGCACTGGGAGGTCTGGAAAGTAGCGCTGTTTGCGGCGCTGGTCGGCGGTGTTGAGATCATTTTCTTCGCCGCCAATCTCACCAAGGTCCTGGACGGCGGCTGGTTGACGCTGCTGATCGCGTTGCTGGTCTTCACCACGATGACGACCTGGCAGAAGGGGCGGGAAATAGTGACGGCGCGCCGCACGGAGCAGGAGGGTTCCCTGGCAGAGTTCCTTGCCGCGCTACGCCACAAAGAGCTGTACCGCGTACCGGGCATCGCCGTCTTCCCGCACCCCGGCAGCGACACGGCTCCTCTCGCGCTGCGTGCCAACGTCGAGTACAACCGCGTGCTCCACCAGCACGTGGTTATCATGTCAGAGCGCACGGCCCAGGTCCCGCACATCCCCTGGGAGAAGCGGCTGACCGTTGACCATCTGGGCGACCCGAGCGACGGCGTCGTTCACGTTACAGTTGAATTTGGCTTCCAGGACGAGCTGGATCTCCCGGCCGCTCTGGACCGTGTGGCGGAGCAAGGGATCGAAGGCATGCAGGGCACGGTCGCCGCGAGTGAGGCGCTCTACTTCCTCTCACGCATCACGTTGCGGGTCACGCGCCGACCCGGCATGAACATCTGGCGGAAACGCCTCTTCATCGCGCTCGCTCACAATGCAGCTAACCCGGCGGAATACTTCGGTCTGCCCGTCGATCGTACGGTCAGCCTGGGAACACAGGTCGACATCTAATGGGCAGCGACCCGCGTCCTATGTTTGGTGCGCCGCCGGAGAGGGGCGGGTTCGGAGTTAATCAGGCGCCACCGCTGCCGCGAATCGGAATCTCGACTACCAAGGAGCGGTGACGCTGGATGAACGTCGCACTTGTTCCCAGCGGAGGGTAATGCAGGCACGCTGCATCTTCCTGACGACGTCCCATAGCCGGCGTCGCAGGTACTGATCGGGCAGGTATCTGCCCATCGGCCGAGTTTGGTACTCAAGGGACAAAGCGTCGCAGACAGCGGCCTCGGCAATCCGCACGGCCGGGGATCGCCCCCGAAGCCGCCGATGATCGGCAGCGAGCGCCGACAGGATACGGGTCGCCGGCCCTACTTCGTTGGCGACGTCGAGTAGCGGCCTCCGTCCCGCCCCGGCTGTTCTCAACGTCGCGTCCAACCGGTCGATGACGTTCTGCAAATCGGCGAGGGTCGCGCGTTCACGGTGCGCTCCCGGAACCGCGGCGGCCAAGGCGTGCAGCGGGCTATGCATATCGAACCTCCTGCTATTCTGCTTGCTCAACACCATCATACCAATTATGATGGTGTTGCAACACCTCCATAGTAGTTTTGGCGGTGTCGAGACGGGGTGAGCAGGAAGGAGCTCTCGATGTGGTGGGCAGTAATGACGGCGGAGATGGCTCGGCTGCGGCGCGAGGAGCTCCTCCGCGAGGCCGAGCGGCGCCACCTGGCGCGCTTGGCGGTCGCAGGGTGCGGAGAGGACAATAAAAGACGAGTGATTCAGAGATCATGGTGGATGAGAGCGATTCGAAGGCGCCCGGCGCCCTGCGTCGAATTCAGGCCTTCATTAATTCAGAGGATCTAGAGAACCGAACGGACGACCTCAGGACGCCGGATGCGCTCCGATCCTGGCTGGTCGAGTGGGGTGTACTGGCGGAGACCGAACCCACCGGAGCGAACGACGTCGCTCTGGCACGCAGGGTCCGCGCCGCCCTGCGTGACCTGGCTTTCGCCAACAATCACGGGACCGCGTCGCCGGAGAGTTGGGACTTTCTGAATCGCGCCGCGGCCGATGCCGGCGTCCACATCCGCCTTGCGCCTGATGGAGGGCAATTGGTGACGACGTTGGGTGGAGTGCCGGGAGCCATGGGGCGCCTTCTTGCCGACGTGTATGAGGCGATGCAGGCCGGCACATGGCAGCGTCTCAAGGCGTGTCGCGATGACACCTGCCGCTGGGTGTTCTACGATCGCTCGAAGAACCGGTCCGGAGCGTGGTGTTCGATGGCGGAGTGCGGCAACCGAGCCAAAACGCGCGCTTATCGGCGCCGTTCCAGGCCTGCGATGCCCGCATGAGGACAACGAGCCCGGCGTTTTTTACACCGACTCGTTGTCCAGGGCCGCGAGCTCAGCCTCGGGGTTGGTTGTCATGTACCAGTAGCGATCCTGACGCGGGTAAATGAACAGACCATAGTAGATTGCGCCCGCCACGAAGATGCCGAGCACGATGAGCAGGTCGCTCACTTTCTGCTGGCTCAGGGCGATACCCACTCCGGCGAGGGCGATGATCGGAGGAATAGGGAAGAGCGGCATACGCCAGGGGCGTGGCAACTGCCTCTGCGTCCGGTGGCTGACCAGGGCAGAAATCGCGATCAGAGCATACAGGACGATGATCAGCACGGCGGTGAAAGTGACGACCGTGGCAAGTTTGCCCTGGAGACACAGGGCCGAAGCGAGGACTCCCACAAAGAGAGTTGCGACCCAGGGAGCCCTGGTTGCGCCCCAGACCTGAGCGAACGCGTCGCTGATCGGACCCGGCCACGCGCGGTCGCGTCCGCTGGCAAACATCACGCGGGCGAATTGAAGCGTAATGGCCAGCGAGGCGTTGAAGATGGCGATGATCGCGCCGACGGTCACCACGTTCTTGAAGCCGGAGCCGAAGGCGCCGCCGACGGCATCGGTCAACGGTGTCGCGGATGCCAGGAAGGCGGCCAGGGAGCCGGCGCCGAAGACGATGGCAATGAACGGAACCAACTCGAAAAAGATGCCGGTCGAGGCCGCGATCACCACGGCCTGTCCAACGTGCGAGGCCTCCCCTTCCGTCTCTTCAGAGAAATTGATGGCGCTGTCATAGCCGTTGACCGAGAACAGCGCCGTCGCGATGGCCGCGATGACGAGACTGACGCCGACGCCGGTCAGCCCGCCGCGTCCGTTCGTCATGACGGGGTGGCTGAGGATCGAAAACGGCTGGCGCCAGTGCGTGAATCCGGCGACCGCCATGCTCGAGACGACTGCCAACTCCAGCAGCAGAAAGATCCCGGTGATGATCGCGTTCTGATTGATCCGAATCAGCGCGATGAGAGTGACGGCGACCATGATGACGGTGGCGGCCACGTTGGTACTGATCGTCGGAAAGAGCGAGCTGATATAGGTACCGATGCCGAGCGCGATACTCGCCGGTAAGAACACGGCCTGTCCGACGTAGTCGAGCAGAGCGAGGAAGCCGATGGGACGTCCCAGCACGCGTGTCACGATCGAGTACAGTCCGCCTGCGACGGGGAACATCGACCCCAACTCACCCATGCAGAGAGCGACGTTGAGAGCAATGAATCCGCCCAGCAGATAGGACCAGACCGATGCGGTGCCGGCTGTGGCGATCACCACAGGTCCGATGACCAACAGAGATGCGGTGGGCGTGATGTCGGAGAGGGACAGAGCGATCGTGCCGATGACGGAAAGACCCCGGTTTAGCTCCTGCTTGTATCCAAGGGCTTCCAATTCGCGCTCGGCGGAAACGTAGGGTGACACCTCGGGCGCAGACGTCGCGTCGTGAGTCATGGGACACTCCTGTACGCGATGAGACGAGAAGCGAGATTAGCGCTGCTGGAAGATGCTTTGCGGCAGGAAGGCGCCCACCAGCCAGTGCGGCGCGTCGACAATCTCGCAAATCTTGAGGTCGGCAGCCACGCTGCACAGCATGTAGGCATCGTCGCGTGACAGGTCATACGTCCGCTGCAGATACTTGATCATGCTGCGAACCGCCTTCCGCGCCGCCTCCATCAGGTCGGGATCAACTCCGTCCGTCGCGTAATAAGGTGCCGTATTGGTGCGCCGGTTGAGCGGACCGGCAGTCAGAAATTGCGGCTGCTCCACTGGATGGTCGGTCCGAACGGTCAGACGCACCGTCGCCCGCATCGGCGTCTCAATGGCCACGCCACACACCTCACCGTCGCCCTGCGCGGCGTGCCCGTCCCCCATGGAGAAGAGGGCCCCGTCGGTCTGGACCGGTAGATAGAGGGTGGCGCCTTTCGTGAGGTGTTTGGTATCCATGTTGCCGCCGGTGCTGTACGGCGGAATCGTGGACAGGGCGCCCTCCTCGCCGGGCGCGACTCCGGTCTCCCCGCAGAACGGTTCGAGGGGAATGCGAATCCCCGGCGCGAACTCCGCCGAGCCGTCCTCGAAGTGCCAGACCTTGATAGCAGGATCGGGAAACTCGTCCGCGAGGAGCCCGAAGCCCGGGACGATGGCCGTCCAACCCCAGTCCGCCGGTTGAAGGTCCAGAATGTCGATCTGAAGGGTATCGCCTGGTTTGGCCCCTTCTACGTACACGGGGCCGTTCACGGGATCAACCTGGGTGAAGTCCAGATCGCGAATGGTCTGCACGGTGCTGTCCGGGCCGACCTGGCCGCCCGAGGACTCCGGCATGTCGAACTCGACGACATCGCCCGATTCGATTCGCACAACGGGCTGGATGGACTTATCCCAGGCCAGGTGTCGCTGGTTGCGGTTGACGTGAATGGTGCGTCCCATAGTTGTCATGGCTGCCTCCCTGCTCCGTCCGTTGTCGCGGCATCCGTGCACCCGCAATATACACACGGGAAGTACGGGGCGGAATGCGCCTCCCGCCGGCGTGTGAACAGGACTAAACACCCCTTTCCAGATGGGCCGAATGACCATAGGCCCACAAGGAAATCGCCCGCATACTGCGCGTTGGGGGGTTGACCATGGTGTTCAAGGTAGGGCCGGCGGCCCAGTTGCTACCGGCGCGGCGTGCCCTGCACGGCGAGAAGCCGGCGGTCAGCGTCGTCATACCGGCGCTCAACGAGGCAAGAAATCTTCCGTACGTGCTGACGCGCATGCCGGCGGATGTCTTTGAAGTCATCCTGGTCGATGGGGGGTCCACCGACGGGACGGTGGAGGTTGCACAGCAGTTGCGCCCGGACATCAAGATCGTCCGCCAGACGGGCCGGGGGAAAGGGAATGCCCTCGCCTGCGGATTTGCCGCCTCGCGCGGCGAGATCGTGGCGATGCTCGACGCCGACGGATCGACCGACCCGGCCGAGGTGCCGCGCTTCGTCGCGGCCCTGCTGACGGGCGCCGACCTGGCCAAGGGGAGCCGCTTCGCGTCGGGTGGCGGCAGCACCGATCTGACCCACCTCCGTGCGATGGGCAATCATGGTCTCTGCCGCCTCGTGAACCTCCTTTATGGCGCGCGCTATACCGATCTCTGCTATGGCTACGTCGCCTTCTGGCGCGATTGCCTGCCGCACCTCAATGTGGATTGCGACGGGTTCGAGGTCGAGACGCTCATCTCGATCCGTGCCGCGAAAGCCGGTCTCGTCATCTTCGAGGTGCCGAGTCATGAAGGGCAGCGTGTCCACGGCTCGAGTAACCTACGCGCCTGGAGCGACGGCCTGCGCGTGCTCAAGACGATCCTGTTCGAATCGCGCATCGATCGCCGGGCTCCCGGCATCGCCAGCGACCCGCGGCCCGGCTTCGGCTGGGACGGTGTTGAGCGCCGGTCCGCGCGCCCTCACGGTGGGCACGCTCACCGGCGCCGCGCGTCCGATCGATCGGTCCTGCCCGGTGCCGCCGGCACGGCCGTTTCGGCTAGCATGCCGGACGACGACCAGCGGGTCAGCGAGGCGTAGGCGGGCTCACACGCGGAAGGAGCCCCGCCGAACCGGCGGGGCTCCCTCGTCTTCTCCGGCCGGAAGGGGTTACGTCGGCTTCTGATTGGTGACGGCCGACGCCATGGCGCCGGCAGCCGATAGAGCGGCGGCCGTTCCGGGGTAGGTGACCTGGGTCCCGCTGCCGCCAATGAATCCGGCTGCTTGCAGTGCCTTCGCGGCATCCGCGACGGAATTGAAGAGGTCGGACTCGAAGGCGACGTTATTCGGCGGCACATCGGCCGTGTTGCTGCTGCTGGCGAGCGCCAGTGCAGCGCGAGCCAGGGCCCGATGCTCCGCCTCGACACCGCCGATTTCCATGGCGTATTGCGCGAGCTGCGCGTTGCCCGCCGCGGAGAACTCGTACGAGGCCCGCAAGTACGCCGCCACGAACGCCGTCTCCAGAGTTTGAACCGTGTTGAAGAACGTCGTGAAGTCGGTCAGGATCTTGGGATCAGGCACCGTGAAGGTATCGGTAAGCGTCTTGGCCCCCGCTGATTCCAGGAACTCGGCGTGGTAGACCTCCTCCGCGAGGGCGGCCTGCACGATCTGGAGCACGAGCCCATTCAGATTGAGTGTCGAGGCATTGTTGACCGCCGCGGTCAGCAGGGTGATGGCCAGATGCTCGGCCGTATCGGCGATGTTGATGATGTCCGCCGTCTGCTCGACGGCGGGCGTCTGAGCGCCGGCGATCGAGGGCACGGCGGCGAGGGCAAGCCCGACTCCGGCACCAGCAAGGACTTTCGCCCGGCTGACCTGCGAGCCGAGGTAGCGCCGCATGGCGGCTTCGTAGTTCGAATTCATCTCGTCAGTCACGTCCAGCTCCTTCCCTCTGTTTAGTGGCGGCCATGGCGTGGGCCGCTGTGGTGGTGACTGCGGCCCGCGTGCCGGCGGCCGTGATGATGTGACGGTGCCGGATAGGCCCGAGTGGGCGTGGCATTGGTCACGGTCTGGTTCATCACGGCGGATGCCATCGCGCCCGCCGCCGTGAGAGCAGCGGATGTACCGGGATACGTGACCTGGGTCCCGCTGCCGCCGATGAACCCGGCAGTCTGCAGGGCCTTGGCCGCGTCGCCGACGGTGTTGAACGGCCGGGACTCGAAGGCAACGTTGTTCGGGGGCACATCGGCCGTGTTGCTGCTGCTGGCCAGCGCGAGCGCCGCGCGCGCCAGCGTCCGATGCTCGGCTTCGACAGCGCCAATCTCGAACGCATACTTGGCGAGCGTCGGTTGATTGAGACTCGTGAACTCGCCGACCGCAGCCAGGTAGGCGCCGACGAAGGCGGTCTCGAGCGTCTGCACCGTGTTGAAGAAGGTCGTGAAGTCGGTCAGGATCTTGGGATCAGGGACGGTAAAGGTGTCGGTAAGCGTCTTGGCCCCGGCCGATTCCAGGAACTCGGCGTGGTAGACCTCCTCCACGAGGGCGGCCTGCACGACGTCCAGCACGAGCCCGCTGATGCCCAGGGTCGAGGCATTGTTGACGGCGGCGGTCAGCAGGGTGATGGCCAGATGCTCGGCCGTATCGGCGATGTTAATGATGTCCTGGACGGTTTCCGTGCTCGACTGCGCGGACGCGAGGCTCGGAAGGCCGGCTGCCGCAATCGTTCCCGCGCCAAGCGTGGCCAGGAGCTTCGCCCGGCTGACCCGTGCCGTCAGGTACGTCTGCATGCCCTGCCGCTGTCGAGTCATGTCTTCTTCGCTCATCTGTGACTCCTTTGCATAAACCTGTGATATGTCGGTGAAGGCGGCGTATCGTCTCGTTGCTTATCCTCCCTTGTGTCGTTTTTTCGTGTGACGACGGCAGCGAGTTTTGCGGCGGTGTGTACAGGGCGGCCGATGCCGCCGGTGGGTTGTCCTGGCGACCGACGTCGCCGTGGGAGTCGCGGTGGGGGTATCGGCCGGCAGCACGGCGGGCGCGGCCAGGGTCAGGGACCCGGCGCCGAGGAAGCCGAGGCGTGCTTGTGTCCCGTCCACGAAACTGGTCCCGAGTCCGTTCGCCCGGGCCGCGTTCACGGCGGTAACGACTGTGTTGCCGGCGGCGAGGTCCTCAAAGACGAGACGCGCCGCTTCGTCCTCCGTCGAGTCGATCGCGTCGTGGTCCCAGCTCACCAGAGTCGAGACGCCGCGTGCCTGCAGCGCCGACCAAAACAGCGGGGCAGCCAGGACCGCACATCCGTTGAGGTAGACAAGGCTGCGGGTGGGGAAAGCGTTGAGATGCTGTGTCACGTATTTGCCGGTGATCCCGATGTAGAGCTTCTTCGTCGGATCGCCCGCCACCGTCACCTGTATGACACTGCCGTCGTGGAAGAGCGCGTCCAGCCCGGTCGTGTCGGTCTGTGCGGTCGCCACCACCGCGTCGCCGCTCGACAGAACGCCGGAATGGGTCTCCATGTACACCACTGAGTACTGGGCGAGGGTGGCCATGGTGGCGAGCGAGACCGCACTGTCGCGGAGCGCTGTGACCGTATAGCCCAGTGACTGCAATGCCTGTACTTCGGGGACGCCGGCGTTGGATCCGAGATCTAACTCGGTCGCGAAGGGCTCGAGAACGATGGCGCGACGGGAGGTCGGCGTGTCCTGTCGCCGCAGCCGTGACGAGAGACCGTGCCGTCGTAGGGGCTGAGTGGTGACCGAGGACGGCAGGATCGCGATCTCGCGGCCGCCAACCCGAACTGTGATCGTCCGCCCATCGAGCCCGAGCTCCGGGTGCAGTCCGTGCCGGCGAAAGTAGGAGAGAGCGGCCGTCCGATCGTGGCCGGCGAGGGCCGTCCCCTGTCGGACGAGACGACTGAGGTCAGGACCGCCGGCTGCCGCCGAACGCGGACCGGTCGCTGGACTCAGCCAGGCGAGGAAGATCGCTACGAGCACTACGACACGATGCACGGCATTGCCTCCATCGTGTCTCTACGCGTGGATAGAGAAATCGGATCACACGCGCGTACACAGGCGATCCCAGGTCATCGCCGCGACGCGGCGGCTCTCGCTTACGAGCCGGGAGTCGGAGTCGGAGCGATAGGGACCGGAGTCGCCGCCGTGCTGGCGCCGGTTCCGAGGGTACAGGTCGCCGACACCGTGCCGGCCGTGGCGTCCGTCGGCACGGAGAAGCTGATGCCGGTAACCCCGGTGCTGCCGATCTGTTCCGGCGGACTTGTGAGCGACGTGCCGTCGGAAAACGCGATGTTGAAGGTACAGATCGCGCCGGGTGCCGTTTGGACGTACGCGTTGCCGGTTCCTCCGACCGGAAGCGTGCGCGGACTGACACAGACCCGTGTGAAGAGCGGCACGGGCACGGCAGTGGCGGTCGGTAGCGGACCGCCCGGCACTGCGGTCGCGGTGGGTGTCGCGGTACCTGGGCCCACGGTCGGAAGCGTCGCCGCGATGACCGGTACGATCTGCAGGACGTTTTCCCGGGGCCAGTATGCCTGCACCGCCACTCCCTCCGGTCCGACGCGCTGCGTCCACACCTCCAGGCTGAGCGTCGCCTGTCCCTGCGGGTTCGGCGTCACGACGTACATGTTCGGGCTCTGCAGAGGACCGGGCGTGGCCGGTGAGAGGACCGCTTCGCCGGGGCTTCCCAGCGTTCCGACGTCAATCGGCTCGTCTTCCGGAAAACACGCGATCATCGAGGTGATGCTGACCGAGTACGTCTTCACTCCGTACGGGCTGGTGAGGCTACCGTTGACGGCGAGAGATTTGACGGGAAAGATGGACGGGGCCGTCGGCACCGGCGTCGGCGGGCAGGCGACGTGCGTGTAGCCGGGTACCTGGAAGCAGATGCCCTTGTACATCACAATGCCGATCGGCTGCTGTGAGTGGGCGACGGCCGCCGGAATGAGACAGAGGATGGCGGCGACGGAGGTGAGAAGGAGCAGAGTGCCTCGAGACGGCCGGCTCACCGCGACGGCTTGTCCCGGTGGCGGTCGATCGCGAACTGGATCAGCCGGCCGATGAGTTCCGGATACGGAACCCCACTGGCTTCCCAGAGTTTGGGATACATGCTCGTCTGCGTGAAACCGGGGATCGTGTTGATCTCGTTCAACAGGATGGCTCCATCAGATCGCCGAATGAAGAAGTCTACGCGTGCCAGACCGGCCGCGTCCACTGTTTCAAATGCCCGCACAGCAATCTCATTGATCGTCGCCCGCTGCTCGTCGCTGATCCTCGCCGGGATGATCAGGTCCGCCAGACCGTCGGTATACTTCGATTCATAGTCATAGAACTCGTTATGCGGAATCACTTCGCCCGGCACGGAGACCAGAGGCTCATCATTGCCCAGCACGCCAACCTCGACTTCGCGCGCATCAACCCCCTGTTCCACGATGACCCGGCGATCGTGCGCCAGAGCGACCGCGATGGAGGCACGTAAGGCCTCGCCATCGACCGCCTTCGTAATCCCGACGCTGGACCCCAGATTGCAGGGCTTCACAAAGACGGGATAGCTCAGTTCCGCCTCGATGCGCGCCACCACCCCGTCTGCGTCGCGCTCCCACTCACGGCCACGGAGCGTGACCCAGGGAACCTGGGGGAGGCCGGCGTCACGGAAGAGGCGCTTCATCTGCCCTTTGTCCATCGACGCCGCTGAAGCGAAGACGCCGGACCCGACGTACGGGAGGTCGGCCAGCTCGAGCAACCCCTGGAGGGTACCGTCCTCGCCGTTGGGACCGTGGAGCAACGGGAAGCACACGTCGACCGCCGTATCATGACGATCAATGCCGCCGCGATGATTGACCGGGATGATGCCGTGATGCGTCACGTCAAGCATCGCCTCGGCGGTGTCGGGCAGCTCCAGGGTCACTTCCGGGTTGGCGAGGAGATCGCGGCCACTCTCCGCGATCAGCCACTGACCTTCGCGGGTGATACCGATGGGAACCGCCTCATACCGCTCGGGGTCGAGCGCCCGCAGAACGGAGTTGGCGGATGCAAGTGAAACCGTGTGCTCGCCGGAGCGGCCGCCGAAGATGAGACCGACGCGAACTTTGCGCTTCATGCGCCTCTCTCGACATGGATCAGAGGCACCATGCGACCAACGAGCGCCCCCTGGTGGTTGTAAATCTCGGGCTCGATAAACGGCTGCAACCCATCACGCTGCGCCGGCATCAGACCCAGGTCGGACAGCAAGCGAAGGGCGACGACCGAGGCCGCGGCTGCTCCGCTGCTGATCTTCACGGCCAGCCCCAGGCGCTCGGGGCTGATGCCGATCCCCTGAAAAGCTTCCGCCCCGCCTTTGGCGACGACAGATCCGCCCGCCGCCGACATCAGAACGGTGTCGAACCGCCCTTCTCCGCCAACCATGCCCGGATGACGAGTCATGGCGGCGACGACCCGCGCGGCGGCCGCGGAGAGGTCGGAGGGTACTGCTTCTCCCGTGGCGAGCCGGGCAAACATGACGGCACCTCGATCCACCGGCACACGGAAGGTCGGAATCGCACAGTTGTCGACGGCAAATGGGACGTCCTCGAGTCCAGCGAATGCCGCCACGATACGACGTATCCAGACTTGCAGTGGATGGCCGGGATTGCCGTAGTCGTCAACCGGCCAGCCCTCGGCGCGGCACGCGACCAGCTGGCCGGCATGAGCTCCGCTACAGTTGTTGCACACGGGGGACGGCTCGATGCCGCGCCGCGCGCGGTCCCGGGCCGTGGGCTCGTGGATCGGCGGATGAATCCCGCAGCGCAGATGCTCTTCGCCCAGTCCGATCTTCCCGAGAACCGACAGCACCGCGTCCATGTGGCGCGGCTCGGCAATATGAGATGCGCAAAGCACCGCCAGCTCGCGCTCTGTGATGCCGAAGCGGTCAACGCCGCCACTGAGGATGGCGGGCATGACCTGAAACGGCTTGGCGGCCGAGCGCAAAAAAGCCGGCTGCCCTGCGTCGCCGAGCGCGACGATCGTCTCGCCATCGGGAGTGCACATTGCGGCCACTCCACGGTAGAGCGCATTGACATAATCACCGCGCAGCGTGGCGGCTAACGGCACATCACCGGAGTAAGCGTCTTCGGGAACCTCGATACGAAACGACGGCCGCAGCGACGTGCTCATGCGCGCCCATTATACGGGGGTCAGGTTGGGCGGGACAGGGGCGAGGCGGCCGCCGCGTCGAGCAGTTCCCGAGGTGTGAGGGTGGCAGCGCCCAGGCGCTGAACGACGGCCTGACCCGCGATGTTGCTGAGGAAGGCAGCGTCGCGCATGGTAGCTCCGGACGACACCGCGAGCGTGAAGACAGCGGAGACCGTATCTCCGGCGCCGGTCACATCCACCACGGCGTTGTCGGGTAGGGCGACCGGAATCCGGTAGGTGGGCGCATCGCGCTCAAAGAGCACGATGCCTTCGCTGCCGCGCGTGATCAGAATACCGCACGCATCCATCCCGTCCACGAGCCGGCGCCCGCCCGCTTCCAGGTCGTCGTCGTCGTGGAACCGTGTGCCGAGCGTACTCTCCGCCTCCGGTTGGTTCGGCGTCGCAGCGGTGACGCCTTTGAAGCGGAAGAGATCCCCGTGAGAATCGACGATGACGGGCAGGTCAAGCGTGCGAGCTCGGGGCAGGCACGCGTCGATCACCTCCTGAGAGATGACCCCGTTCTCGTAGTCGGAAATCAGCAGCGCCTGGTAACTCTCGAGCTCGGCGCGCAATTGGTCGATCATGCGGTCAAGGACCGGACCATCCACCGGATGCCGGTCGATGCGATCGATGCGTACCACTTGCTGCTGCGCCTCCTGCGCGCCCTTCGCCAGGACGCGCGTGGCGGTGGACGTCGGCCGGCTGGTGTCGGTGAGGAGGCACTCCGTCCGGATACCCGCCTTTTCGAGCACGCCACGCAGCCGCCGACCCATCTCGTCGTCACCGATCACGCCGACGAGAGAGGCGCCTGCTCCCAGCGCCGCGATGTTGTAGGCGACGTTGGTGGCGCCACCCGGCCGGACAAAGCTGGACGTGTACTGGAGAATGAGGACGGGTGCCTCACGCGAGAGCCGCTCGGGTCGCCCGATGAGATACTCATCGGCCACGATATCGCCGAGTACCAGGACACGGCGGTCACGGAAGCGGGCGAGCAAGTCTCCGTACGGAGCACTCATCCCCTAGAGGGTGCCGTAGTAAAGATGCAAGGTGTAGCCCGCATACTGCACGATACAGACCTGCGAGCCGGGTGTGCTACCGGTGTCGGCGGTAATGGTGAAAGAGGTCGCACCGGCGGCGGGGGCGCCGGAAATGGTCCAGCCCGCGCGCGGTAAGCGCGTCGTGTACCAGTTGGCGACGTAGCTCGGCGAGACGTTGGGCTGGGTGGTACTGATAATCTCTGCCCCATCCACGGTGTGTCCCATCGCCTGGAAGATCGCGCCGATGGGATTCCCGTAGTCGAACCCGGGCGCGAGCGGCAGGTCGTCGGGTCGCTGCGGGACCGACCCCGTGACCGTGATGTTCCAGGCATTGTTGTCGATCATGGTGCGCTTGCCACCGGCGAAGAAGCCGACCGTGTACTGATAGACGCCGGGGACGTGCGGCGCTGATCCCTGCGTCCCCCATTGCCCGGAGCCCTGCCGCTGCAGCTCGAGGGTCGTGGGTGGAGAGGCGCCGGGCAGACCGCTCCCGATGTACATCTCGACGCGAGAGATCGCCCCACTCGTCGTGACCGAGAGCGTAATCGGCGCTCCGGGAACTACACGGGCGGGCGTGACGCTCGCTGCCACAACGCCCGGAGCCGCCGCGACGACGGTTGGTGTCAGGCCGGGCGTCGGCTGTGCCGTGGGCGTGGACGTTCCCCTGGCCTTCGTCTTCGGTTTCGGCGTGGGCGACGGAGCGGTCGACGTCGCGGGACCGGCGGTCGCCAGTTGAACACCCGCCGTGGGCCGCGGCGTGTGCGTGGGACCGTGGGTCGCACCCACCTTCGATCCGCAGCCGGCCACGACGGTGGCGATCAGCAGGAGGGGAAAGAGTGGGGACGGAGGCAGGCGCACGACATGGCATCCTACCAACCCAGAGGGAACGGCGACAAGACTCTATCCCCCGTCCAGAAGCCGAAGATCGAGCACGCTCTGGAGGGTCAAGTCGCCGGCGAGCGCCGCATTGACGACGTTGAGTAGAGCGTCAAGCGGGACGAGCCCGACGAACTCCGATGCCACGATCCGCGTCCCGCGCGCGGCCGCTTCCTCCCGGACCACCTCGAATACTGTAGGAATGGACGTCTCGTGAAAGTTCGTCAGGTTCATGGAGATCTGAACCTGGCCGCGGCGGGGGATGAGCAGGGCCAGCGCTTTGACAGCCGGAAGCCCTCCCGAGCTGGCCCGAACGCGGCGCGCTATGGCACGTCCTACGGCGAGGTCGTCGGTGTCAAGGTAGATGTTATAGGCAATGAGTGGCTGCCGTGCACCGATGACGACGGCGCCGGCCGATGGGTGAACCTGGGCCGGCCCGAGGTCCGGCGGCCGGGTGGCGATGGCGTCGCGCAGCGTCTCGAAGCCGCCGCGACGAATGTTCTCGAGACGGATGTATTCCGGCCGGCGGGCGGCGGCGTCGTAGAGATAGACCGGTAGGCGCAGCTCGGAAGCGACCCGGTTAGCCAGGGCGTGCGCGGCGGCGACCGCGTCTCCCATCGGGGTGTCGAGGACCGGAACGAAAGGGACGACGTCGGCGGCACCGATGCGCGGGTGGACGCCGTTGTGATGCCGTAGGTCGATCTCGGCCACCGCGACGGCGATGGTATGGAACAGCGCGTCGCTGAGCGGCTCCGCCTCGCCCGCCAACGTCAGGACGGTGCGGTTGTGATCGGGGTCGGAGTGAACGTCCAGCAGACGCACGCCGGGGACATCGGCCGCGGCGGTGAGCCGGCCGATGACCTCCGATCGTCGGCCCTCCGAGAAGTTCGGGACGGCCTCGAGGAGGCTCACGGCCGGAGCAGCTCAGAGAGAATATCGTGGTCCGCCCCGAGCGCCGGGAGCGCTTCCGGCGCGACGAAGCGCGCCTCGGAGATCTCATCCGACGGGCGGAAAGTGCCGGCGACGTAGCGGCCGGTGTAAACGATGTTGAGCAGGGGTCGGTCGGTGAGGGCATACACATGCGCCGTCGCGTCGAGCCGTACATCGTACCCCGTCTCCTCGGCGATCTCTCGCACCAACGCGTCGCGCGGCTGCTCACCGTGCTCCATGAAACCGGTGGGCAGTCCCCACGGCTCATTCCCCCGGTAGGTGTGATGTAACATCAGGACCTCGCCGGCATCATTTCGGATAACGCCGACCACGCCGACCATGAAGTGGGGGAGAGCGATCTGCCGGATCAGCGGGAGGCGGAGCACGAGGGGAGCCGCCTGGCGCATCGGTTCCGGCCAGGGAAGCGACCAGACGCGGCGCAGCGCCTGCCGGATCACGCGGTAACGAGCGGCTGGGTAATGATCTGGCCGTTGTCCACGACGAGCTGCCCGCCGGCCACCACGGTCTCCACCGTGTTCATGGCGTAGTGATACGGGATATGGCGGTAGTGGTTGAGGCGGAAGACGGCAAGATTACAGGACTTTCCGGGAGCGAGAGAGCCCACGCGGTCCTCGAGATCCACGGCAGCGGCGGCGTCGACGGTGGCGGCCCGAATCGCTTCCTCCGGCGTCATGCCCAGTTTGAGCACGGCCAGCGTGAGGATGAACTGCATGTTCTGGGTGTACGACGTGCCCGGGTTGAAGTCTGTGCCGAGAGCGACGCGCACGCCGGCGTCCAGCAAGCGGCGCGCGGGCGCGTAGGTGTCGTGGTTCAGGAAGAAGGTAGTGCCGGGCAGCAGAACTGCTACCGTGCCGTTGCGTCGGAGGGCCTCGATATCGGCGTCGTCGAGATACACCACGTGATCGACGGAGCGCGCCTGCAGTTCCGCCGCCGCCCGCGCCCCGCCGTGTGGTCCCAATTCGTTGGCATGCGCCGTCAGCTCGAATCCCAGCTCGCGTGCCGCGGAGAGGACGCGGCGCCCGTCCTCCACGTCGAATGCACCCTCGTCGAACCAGGCATCGACGAAGCGGGCGTGGTCCCGCACGGCGGGCAGCCATGAGACCACGGCCTCGATGTACGCGCGGGCGTCACCGTGGAACTCGGCGGGGACGACATGGGCTCCCAGGAACGCCGGAATGATCTTGAGGGGTGAAAGGTGCTGGAGCCGCGTCAACACGCGCAGGCCGCGCAGTTCGTCGGCTTCGGTCAGCCCATAGCCGGTTTTCGCTTCGATGGTGGTCGTCCCATACCGCAGAAACGTTTCGGCGCGCAGGTACGCGAGGTCGAGCAGCTCGTCGTCGGACGCAGCACGCGTTGCATCCACTGTCTGCATGAGCCCTCCGCTCCCCAGCTGCTCGGCGTACCGCGCCCCGAGGGCGCGTGCGTAGAAATCACCCGAGCGGTCGCCCGCAAAGATCAGATGTGTGTGTGGGTCCACAAACCCCGGCAGGACGGTTCGGCCGTGTGTGTTGACGACGAGAGCATCGGCGGCCAGGGCGACGTTCCGGTCGAACTCCTCCATCGGCCCGACCCACACGATCGTCCCGTCACGGGCGGCCAGAGCGCCGCGCTCGATAACGCCGAGGTCGCCCCGGGCGGCCGGGTGACATCCCGGCGCGACGGTGACCAACTGATCCACGTTGAAGAGGGCAAAATCGGCATCGAGCACGTCGCAGACCTCCCCATCCGGCGCCGATCGCGCGGCAGCGTCACCTCATCATAGAGCTTGACATTGTAGAACACGCGTACTAGTATGAGAGTGATACGGTATGCCGCACTATGTAGTGGCTGAGTTGCCTCGCTCACAACAATATCTAGATTTCATCGTTGACACCACTGCATGTTGTGTCTAGGATGGACTTATGGGCCCTACATACGGGGCGGCGATGGAGTAACAGATGGAACTTGATGTGCAGCGAGCAATCCAGGCAGCCGATAGTCAACAGGGGCCGCAGCCGGCCTGGCCCCGCCCGCGCGGCGAGGGGCAGTGGTCCGAGTCGGCGCAGCGGGTTCTGAGGGAACGCTATCTCCGCAAAGAGAACGGCGAGGTCGTCGAAACGCCGGACGAGATGTGCTGGCGCGTGTCGACAGCCATCGCCTGTGCCGAGATTCCCTGGAGCGGGGAGGCACGCGCCCGGGCCGTCGCCGAGGAGTTCTATGGGCTCCTGCTCGAGCGGAAATTCATGCCCAACTCGCCGACGCTGATGAATGCCGGGACCGGGAACGGGCTGCAGTACTCCGCCTGCTACGTGCTGCCGGTGGGCGACTCGATCCCCGAAATCTTCGACACCCTCAAGAACGCGGCCATCATTCACCAGAGTGGTGGCGGCACCGGCTTCGCCTTCTCCCGCATTCGGCGCAAGAACAGCCTCGTATCCCGAAGCGGTGGCCGGGCGAGCGGCCCCGTGTCTTTTTTGCGTGTTTATAACGCCGCCACGGAAGCGGTGAAGCAAGGTGGGACACGCCGCGGGGCCAACATGGGCATTCTGCGGGTCGACCACCCGGACATCCTCGAGTTCATCGAGTGCAAGAACGACGGGGGCATCACGAACTTCAACATCTCCGTCGCCATGACCGACGCCTTTATGGATGCCTTGCGGAGCGATGACTACTACGAGCTCGTTGATCCGCACAGCAAGGAGGTCGTGACCCGCCTGAGCGCTCGGGACGTCTGGGACAAGATCATCGACTCGGCGTGGCGGACGGGGGATCCCGGTCTGGTCTTCATCGACCGGATCAACGCGAGCCCCGCCAATCCGACGCCGGAGGTGGGCCTGATCGAGGCGACAAACCCCTGCGGCGAGCAGCCGCTTCTCCCAAACGAGGCATGCAATCTCGGCTCCCTGAACGTGGCCCGCTTTGTGACCGAGACGCCGGACGGGAAGGTGATTGACTGGAACGAGATGGAGCGCGCCGTCCGTCTGAGCGTGCGTTTCCTCGACGACGTCATCGAGGTCAACCCGTATCCGCTGCCCGAGATCGACGAGATGGTGAAGGCCAACCGGCGCATCGGGCTCGGGATCATGGGATGGGCCGATCTCCTCTTCGAGCTGGGTATCCCCTACGACAGTGACCAGGCCACCCAGCTGGCCGATCGCCTCTGGAGCTTCGTGGAGCGCGTGGGGCACGAGGCGTCGCAGGAATTGGCGCGGGAGCGCGGCCCGTTTCCCAACTGGGATCGCAGCATCTACCGCGACGGTCCACCCCTCCGCAACTCGACGGTCACCACGATCGCCCCGACCGGGACGATCTCGATCATCGCCGACGCCTCCAGCGGGGTCGAGCCGATCTTCGCGCTGGCCTTCCAGCACAAGGTGGATGACCGCAAGCTGACGTTCGTCAATCCGATCTTCGTGGAGGCGGCGAAGCGCCGCGGCATCGACAGCGAGGATCTGATGGACCGGGTGAGTGCGCAGGGAATGGTGCACGGGCTGGACGGCGTGCCGGACGATATGCAGGCGGTCTTCAAGACGGCGCACGAAATTGCACCGACCTGGCACGTGCGGCACCAGGCCGCCTTCCAGCGTCACACCGACAATGGCGTGTCCAAAACCATCAACCTGCCGAACGAAGCGACGCGCGCCGACGTCGAGCACGCGTATGACCTCGCCTGGGATCTCGGCTGCCTTGGGATTACCGTTTTCCGTGACGGGTCCAAGGGGGCACAGGTGCTGAATGTCGGCATCGACGAGAAGAAGGCGGACGAGTCGGCCGAGCAGCGCCCGGCGCAGGCGTCTCTCCCCGGGCTGCCGACGATCAAGCCGCGGCCGCGCAAGGTCTACGGCGAGACCCACCGCGTGCACACGCCTCTGGGCACTGCGTACGTCACCGTCAACATGGATGAGAGCGGCGAGCCGCTGGAGGCGTTCGTGAATATCGGCAGCTCCGGTAGCGACGTCATGGCGTTCGCGGAGGCGTTGGGGCGGTTGATCTCACTGGTCCTGCGTGTTCCGTCGACGCTCACCCAGCGCGAGAAGATCGCACAGATCGTCGACCAGCTCAGCGGCATCGGCGGCAGCCGCTCCGTGGGCTTCGGCGCGCAGCGCGTTCTCTCCCTGCCCGACGCCCTGGCTCAGGTGCTCGACGAGTACCGCGAGCAAGTGGAAGGCGAGGTGCGCGACCAGGGGCTGCTCACCGTATTGCCGGAACTCCCGCTCGGCACGCAGACCAATGGAGATCTCTGTCCATCCTGCGGCTGGGCTACCTTCGTGCACGAAGAGGGCTGCAAGAAGTGCCACTTCTGCGGCCACAGCGAGTGCTGAGCTACATCGTATAACCGCCTGGTCTCCGCCCCGGGGCCCGCTCGCAAGAGCGGGCCCCGGGTTTGTTGTCGCGTAGGACTGTCCTCCTCCGCCAACGAACGTAGAGGGTGAGGCGATTCAAGGCTGGGCGGAGATCGGGGGCGGAGGCGCGGCGTGCGTTTGACGATCACCGGCGACGTCGCTCAGCGATCGCTCGATCAGCGCCTCCTGATGAAGACCCAACGATCTCGTAAGCAGCCGCTGCGCCGCGACCTCGGCCGCATTGGCATCGACCAGAGCATCGGCGAGGACGAGGCCGTCCAGACCTGGCCAGGTGAGACCGAGCAAGCGCAGCACGGTCGGCGCCACATCCACGAGCCGCGCCGGCGCATGCGAGCGGATCCCGGCGCGCACGCCGGGGCCGGTCAGTAGCAAGGGGACGTGTTGGACGCCCCAGCTCAGCCCGCCGTGATTTCCGTACAGTTGCGGGAGGGTAGTGCCTATCGTGTTCTCTCGATACGGCGCGACCACATCAGGCGCGGTAGGGCCGGTGAACGTGGCGATCAGGCCGCGGTAGGCGGCGTCCAATTCGGCCGGGATCGACCCGGCGGCCAGGACGTAGTCGCCGGACGCAGTGCGATAGTAGCCGGCGACGACGCCCGGAATCTTTGCGACTGCCTGCGCCACCTCTTTCGCTCGCGTCCGGAAGGGCGGCTGCAGGTAGATGTACTTCCCGCTCCCACCCGTGTGGAACTGCACGCGTGCTCCGGCCTGCCGAACGGCGGCTCCGATCTGGTCAGGACCGACCGCATGCGTGTTGGGGACCATCGCGTGGTCAGCCGTGACGACGAAGAGCGTCTGATCATAGATGCCGGCGCTCTGGTAGGCCCGAACGATGCGGCCGATCGCCCGATCCTGGCCTGCCACGACATGGGTCATGATGCCGGGACTGTTTGGGCCGCCGTACTTGTGACCGTACACGTCACTGCCGGGGAGATTGACCATCAGGACCTCGGGGCGATAGCGCGCGAGGGCGGCGAGGGCGAGTTGCGACGAGAGATAGTCCCAGTCGGTGAAGTGCGCCAGTGGCAGTGGCAGGGTGAGGTGCTTGCCTGCGAAGAAGTCGACGTCGGGAGATTGTCCCGGGAGGGCAGCCGGCGACAACCGGTTACCGCTGAACTGGTGGTACAGGACGTAGTCGGCGGCGCGCGCGGACATAGCGTCGGCGGCGTAGACCTTTTCGGACGACAGGCTCACCACGACAGCGCCGGGATTGGCACGTTTGACGGCCTCCGGAATGGAGGTGACATGGTGTGCCGCGAGATCCCGACCTACCTGGCCCAGCGCCGCGCCCTGCTCCCACCCGTCCTTGACCTCGAGAAGGCTTGCGGGGTCACGCCACTCGAACCCGATGATTCCATGATTGCGAGGGAGAGCGCCGGTGCTGAGCGTGGCATGCCCGACCGGGGTCTCACTCTCCAGCTGACCGACCCACGCCCGCTCGTACACCGTGCCGGCCGCCGCCAGCGCTCGATACGCGGGCATCTCGGCGAGCTGCAAGTAGTCAGGGCGAAAGCCGTCCAGCACGATCAGGACGAGATAGCGGGGACGTGGGACTTGTGCCTCGACTGTTCCCGTCTCGGAGCCGAAAAGGATCTCGATGCTCGCCGCGCTCAGACCGATGGTGACGAGGCCTTGCAGAAGCTGGCGGCGTGATAACACGCCCTGGTGAAATAGCCTCTCGAGTTCGCGTGGTCCCGCCTCGTGCACCACCGACCCTTCCGGGGCCACGGGTCCGTCGCGCGGCGGACTCCCGGGCCTTTGTATGCCAAAGTCGACGACAGTGACAGCATATCAGGATTTGTCGTCCAGAATGAGTTCCTGATGGGCGTCCCGGACGTCTTGCCCGGCTCCGGCGCTACCCCCGTTCCGGCTCGGCGGCCCCCGACCAGTGGCGGATCGCCGGGGCGACTACCCGGACGGCGATCACTTTCAGCGTGGCCGCCAGCGGGATAGCGACTAACGCGCCGACGATGCCGGCGACCCATGCCCCGGTAAACACCGCAGCCGTCACCAGGAGCGGTGAGATCTTCGCCTGACTCCTCAGGATGAGCGGCAGGATCACATTGCCGTCCACTTGCTGCAGGACCGTGTAGAACACGACGACGATGATCGCGTGGATCGGAGAGAGGAGGAGGGCCAATCCCGCTGCCGGAATCTCCGCAACTGTCGGCCCGATCAGCGGGACAAATTCCCCAAGGAAAGCGAGTAGGGCAAGGACCAGCGGGTACCTGACTCCCATCAGGAGGAGGAACACGTACGTGATGGCCGCCACGATGGCGGCATCCAGCACCGTCCCCCGCACATACCCTCCCATCGCTTCTCCCATCTCACGGAACACCTCGCGCGCGTACTGTTGTTGCCGCGGTGGAAACAGCGAGAGGGCGAAGCGGTAGAGTCCGGGCGTGGCGATCAGCCAGTACGCCGCCAGGAACATGATCTGGACGAAGACGGCGAGCGCCGCGAGGGCTGACAGGGGCGGCGCAGCGGCGGCATGGAGGTACGTCGGCGCGTTTGCTTCGAGGGAGTGCACGAGACGCGTCCCCTCACCCGGTGCCAGCCGGTTGACGAGGTCGCCAACCTTCGTGAGGAGCTGCGGCAGATCTTTGATGGCCTGCTGGGTCTGGACCACCAAGGGCGGAATGATGAGGAGAAACAGGCCCGCCAGGATGAGCCCGAGCAGAAGGAAGATGGCCACGACGCCCACCGGACGCGGCATCCACCGCTCAACGCGCCGCACAACCGGCGTGAGGGCCTCGGCGATGACGATCGCCACGAAGAAGATGGCGAGCGGGGTCGCGAGGAACCAGATGATTGCCAGAGATCCCAGGGCCAGAGCGAGCGCCAGGGCAGCAATAGCGGCCGATCGCCAGACCGGCGCGTCCTGACGACGCGCGTGTGGCCCATCCGCTGGTGGCTGTCTTTCCGGCAACGCCATTGGGTCCGGGACTTACTCCGCCGATCGCAGTGCACGTTTCGGTCCGCGTGAACATGCGCTTCTCATGAGAAAGTTCACACCGTCCTGTCACCGTCCGGTCATCCTTTTTTCGTACGTTAAGAGCATGGCGGTGTTTCCCCACTTCTCCGCGCCGCCTGGAAGGTTCCCAGCGTCATGATCCAGCGTGCCCCTCGGATTTTCCGTGCCGCCGCCCGGATGGGGACTGCAGCGCTACTCGCGGCCAGTCTGCTTCCGGTGACCGCTCTGGCCGGCTCGCGGCCGTCTCCCACGTCAGTGGCGGGCATCCCGCTCGCCGGGACTCGTGTTCCCGACCTGGGCCGCGCGCGGCGGCTGGGTCGACTGAGTCCGACCCGACAGATGACCGTTACCGTCACGCTTCGCGTGAGGAATCTCACGGCGTTGCAGACATTCCTGGCTGCGGTCTACGATCCAGGTTCGTCCCTGTACCATCACTTTTTGACTCCGGTACAGTTCGCGGCGCGGTACGCGCCGAGTCCGGCAGCTCGCCGGGAGGTCGCGAGCTGGCTGCAGAGTCAAGGACTCCGCGTCGTCGGAGTCTCGGCCAATGGAATGCAGATTCGGGCCCGCGGCACAGTGACGCGGATCCAGCGGTCGTTTGGCACACAGCTCTTCACCTATCGCCTGGGCGCACGCACCTTCTTCGCGAATGCCGGTGCCGCGGCCGTTCCCGCCGGGATCGCTTCCAGCATTGTGTCGATCTCGGGGCTGACAAACTCCGCTCCTGAGGAGCCGGCACCCGGACTTCTTCAGGCCTCGTTGCAGTCCTACTCGCCGGCCGATCTGGCGGCGATCTACGACGTCGCGCCCCTGCGCGCCGCAGGAGACACGGGAGCCGGCCAGACCATCGGCATTGCCACGTTTGCCGGCTATTCCCCGGGAGATGTCTCGACCTTCGATAAGCGCTACGGCCTGTCGAATGCGATCTCCAGGGTGTCGGTAGACGGCACGGCCCGAACCGGAGCGGCAAACGGGCAGAACGAGACGGAGGCCGACATCGAGACCACGGAGGGGATGGCTCCGGGCGCGAAAGTCATCGTCTACGAGGCGCCCAACGAGCAGTCGAACCAGAGCGCCATTGATCTGTACAACCGGATCGTCACCGACGACAAGGCGCAGATCGTCACGACAAGCTGGGGCTCGCCCGAGGATCAGATCCCCGACTCGGACCTGTACGCGTTCCATCAAATCCTCCAGGAGGCCGCGGCCCAGGGACAGGCGTGGTTTGCCGCCTCTGGAGATTCCGGGGCCTACGACGACTCCTCGGTTGACTCCAACAACACGGCGCTGAGCGTCGACTATCCCGCATCTGATCCGTATGTCACGGGTGTGGGCGGTACCTCGCTTGACGCCAATGGGACGGCGTACCAGAGCGAGTCGGCGTGGTCGATCAGCTCATCCAATCAAGGGCCGGCCGGCAGCGGCGGCGGACTCAGCGGCGCGTTCGCTCGACCGAGCTGGCAGACCGGGCCCGGCGTGGACAATCAATACACTAACGGCCGGCGCCAGATGCCTGATGTCTCGGCCGATGCCGACCCCAACACGGGTCTGCTGCTCTACACGGTCCTGTCCCGTCATGGAACCGGTTGGACGGTGGGAGGAGGGACCAGCATCTCGGCTCCGCTCTGGGCCGGCTTCGCCGCTATCGTCAACCAGGCTGTCGGGCACCGGCTCGGATTCCTCAATCCCACGGTCTACCTCCTCGGACAGCATGCGTCCTCGCTCTCGCCCTCGCCGTTCCACGACGTGACAACCGGCGATAATCTCTACTATCCGGCGACGGCAGGTTGGGACTTTGCGACCGGTTGGGGCTCGATGGATGGCGTGGGATTCGTGAACGGCGTGAGAGCGCTCGGGGGGTCGACATCCACGCCGACGCCGGCTCCCACTCCGTCCGTCACCATCAGGAAAGTGCTGCTGCTCCACAAAGTCAACGGGAAGCTCGCCGCAACCTCGAGCCTGAAGCTTGGTGAGACCGGTCAGCTGATCGTCCGGTACCTGGCGGGGGGTAGCAATCGGGTGACGGGGAAGGTCAGCCTCCGCGAGAACGGGCAGGTCATCAAGACCGTGACGCTGACGCATGGCACGTATCAGGGGAATCCGGTGATGGAAGCGAACCTCCGATTCACGAGCAAGAACCGGGTCGGGACCCTGACGTCCCACGTGACCCTCAGTCTCGTCTCGGTCACCGCCATGGCCAATAAGGTGCTCAAGATCCGTCCGTGAGGCCGACACGCCTCTCTCGTCTATGGCGTGGGCGCGGGTCCGGCGGACGCCACAGCATCCGTTGCCGGCACGGCTCCTCCCCCGGCAGCGGGGAGAGTCAGCGCGGCTTCTGTACCCTCACCCAGTGCACTGGCCAGCCGCAGCCGCCCTCCATGGCGCTCGGCGATCGTCCTGGCAATCGAGATGCCCAGCCCGGCTCCGCCCGCCTGACGTGACCGGGCTTTGTCCACGCGGAAGAACCGCTCACCGAGGTGCGGGAGATTCTCGGCACTCACTCCGATTCCGGTATCACGGACCTCAAAGTGGGCCCGATCGTCGGCTCGCCGGGCGCGAACGTGCACGTCTCCGCCCTCATGGTTGTACTTGATGGCGTTGTCCAGGAGAACAAGCGCCGCTTCCTCAATCAAGAGGCGGTCGCCGATGACCAGGATCGGATGCGGTGCGTCGACGTGAAGGCTGACGCCCTTCTCTGCCGCGAGCGGCCCGGCACGTCGGGTCAATTCCATCGCCAGCGCAGCCAGGTCGATGACATCCTGCTCGAGCGGCATCTGTCCGACGTCGAGGCGCGCCAGATCGAGCAGATGATTGGCAAGCGCGGTGAGATGGTTCGTCTCGGTCACCATGTCCTCGACAAGCTCGACATCGCCGGGATCCAGCCGTGACCGGCCTCGCAGCAGCACGTCGGCGTCGGCGTGCAAGAGAGAGAGCGGGGTCCGCAACTCGTGTGCGGCGTCGGCAACGAACTCGCGCTGCCGCCGGTAGGCGAGCCGCGCCGGATGGAGGGCGATGGCGGACAGAAACAGGCCGCCGACGGCCGCCAGGAACAGGGCAGCACCGCCGATGGCGAGAAGGTATGTCAGTAATTCGTGCAGGACGGTCAGCTGTGGTCCAACCGGAACGCCTACCTGAACGATCCCCAGCACCTGCCCGTTGGCCGATACCCGGACCGCTGTCCGTTCGATGGTGCCGAATGGTCCACCGCCGATCGTGTCAGAGGACGAACCGGCCGCGAGGGCCTGATCCGCGGCGGATGGGCCAACGAAAGGCGGTGCGTACTGGTCCAGGCGGCCGGCGTTGACGAGCTGCCCGTGCGAGTTGTAGCAGGCCCATAAGGGGCTGCTGATCTCATGTGGATCGACCAGGCAGGCCGTTCCGGGCAAAACCTGCCAGCTATGGGCCATGGTGCCGATATCATCCTGCGCTTGCCTGTGGATGGGATTCAGCAGCGCGGCATTCGCTGTGAGGTACAGGACCACCCCGAAGAACACCAGTGCCGCTGCCAGTATGCCGATATACCAGAGGGTCAGGCGCCGCCGGATCGTGCTGAACATGCGTCCGGTCGGATCCGTGGACCGCGGCAGTAGATAGCGCACTCGACGAGCTGGTTCCACGGCTCGGTCAATCGCATCGCGCAGCATGGCTACGCCTCGATCTTGTATCCGACCCCGCGTACGGTGCGAATCAGCCGGCGCGGAAAGCCGCGATCCACCTTGTCTCGCAGGTAGTGAATGTAGGTGTCCACGACGTTCGAGAGCGACTCCAGGTCATAGCGCCAGACGTGGTCGGTGATCTGCGTGCGGGTGAGAACCTGTCCCGGATGGCGCATGAGGAACTCGAGGAGGGCGAACTCTTTCGCGGTTAGCTCGATGATGCGCCCACCGCGGCGGACCTCATGCCGCACGAGATCGAGGGCGAGATCTCCCACGTGGAGTTCCGGTGACACCTCGAGGCCGCGGTCGCGCCGGCGGAGCAGCGCGTTGACACGGGCCAGCAACTCCTCCATGGCGAACGGCTTGACAAGGTAATCGTCGGCGCCGACATTCAAGCCGGCGACCCGATCTTCGATCGCGCTGCGCGCCGTCAACATAAGGACAGGCGTCTCGACCCCGTCATCACGCATCTCACGGCAGATGGCGATACCGTCCATGCCCGGCAACATGATGTCCAGTATGACGAGGTCGTAGGTGCCGCTCGCCGCCAGCTCATAGCCTTTGTTCCCATCGTTGGCCATGTCGACCGTGTGGCGCTCTTCCAGCAGAACGCGTCGGAGCAGCATCGCCAGACGCTTTTCGTCTTCGACAACAAGGATGTGCATCGGTATCGTTCCCGTCTTCTAAGGTCACTGTATGAAAGCCGGATGAGAGTCAGATGGGAATCGCGGGGCCGATCAGCTCAGGCTCGGCGCTGGACGCGCCCGGCGCCGCACTAAGCGTTTTCTCATCTTGGTCCCACGCAGTTCTCAAGTGGCACCGGCATGCTCAAAGCAAAGCTGCATTCATGCTGCTGGAGGTTTTCTCTATGACACGTCGCTTACAGGTCCCGGTGGCGGAGCCACGCCGGTGGACCGACCGTTTGCAAGCGAACGAGCCGGGAATGTTCATGGTAGACACGGTCCATGACCTCCCTGGAAGGATCCGGGCCGCGGCCGGCCGCGCGGCACGGCACACCAAACTGGCCACCGTATAGTCCACAGGAGAGTAGTCCCATGCCAAGGTATGCACTTCCCGTCGCCGCCGCCGGGTTGATCACGCTCGGGACGGCACTTGGAATCGCCGTCCGCCCGTTGTTCTCCAGCACGCCCGTTGTGGCTAAGTCGACGAAGGTCCGGGCGGCGCACGCCGCGACGGACAGGGCCGCCGCGCCGGCGATCACCGCGGACTCGATCGATACCGCCATCCAGAACGCCTACAACCGCACGGTTCGATCGGTGGTCTACGTCAACAATGTGGGCAACGGTACCGGTTCAGGCGTCATCTTCGACGCCAACGGCGATATCGTGACGAACGCGCATGTAGTCTCGGGCGCGTCAACTATTCGCGTCACCCTCCACAGCGGGCGGATCCTGGCCGCCACCATCAAGGGGACCGACACCGCCGATGATCTCGCCGTCATTCATGTCAATGCCACGGGGTTGCCGGCTGCAGCCTTTGCCGCATCGGCTGCCCCGGCCGAGGCGGTCCTCGCTATCGGCAACCCCCTCGGCCTCCAGAGCAGTGTCACGTTTGGGGTCATCAGCGGGCTCAACCGCGTCGAGCAAGAGCCGAGTGGCGCCTACCTCCCCAACGCTATCCAGACCTCGGCACCTATCAATCCCGGCAACTCGGGAGGCGCACTGGTTGCCCTGGACGGGCGCGTCGTGGGCATCCCGACGATGGTCCAGACCAGTGCCGGCGACGGGACGCCGGCCCAGGACGTGGGATTCGCCATCCCGAGCAGCCGGGTCGTGACCGTGGCCAGGCAGATCATTGCGGCAGGAAAGGTCCAGCACACGGGACGTGCCTACCTGGGAGTGTCCGCCGGCGACGGGTCGTCGGGCCAGGGTAACGGCTCTGGTCCCTTCTCCGGCGGCGGTTCCTCCGGTTCCAATGTCCAGGGAGCGATTGTGAACCAGGTCGGCTCGGGAACTCCCGCCGCGCGCGCCGGTATCCAGTCCGGCGACGTCATCACCGGGGTCAACGGCATGACAATTTCCTCATCCGATGACCTGCTCACCGCGCTGGCCCGTGCTCACCCGGGTCAGACGGTTAACGTCACCCTCAATCGCAACGGAACGAACCGCACCCTCCGGGTGACGCTGGGAGAGATGCCGGCCAATCAGTAGCCAGGCGAGCCGTTCGCCCACATGGTGCTGAATCGCGTAGTAGAGGCCTTCTGCCGCCCGGTGTGGCGGCGGGAGGGTCTCTGCTACGGCCGAGCGCCGGTGCTCCCGGCAACAGAGCGGAAGAAGACACGCTCCGCGAGGGCGGTATGGACGAGATCGCTCAACGGCGATCGCAGGAAACGGCTACTCTGGCCGGATGCACGCGCCGCGCGAAGAGATGTCGAGAAAGTCTGGAGCATGTCGGAGCCGTACGCATCCCGGAAAGGGCGCGAATAGAGGAAGAGAAGGCGGGAATAGACGCGTTCGACGAAACGGCTCTCCGGCGTCACGCCGCGCCACTCGAATCCAACAGATGTTTGGCGCGCGCCGTGCGGACGATCTCGTCCAGGCGCCGGGCTTCGTTGCGTGCGGCCGCGACTCCCGCGGCGGTGATGCGGTAATAGCGGCGCCGCTCATCTTCAATGCTGGGGTCGGGTCGATTCCTCGACTCCTCGATCAGACCCAGTTCGAGAAGCTGATGAATGGAACGGTAGAGAGTCCCCGGGCCAAGACGCCGGCTCTGGGCCACACGACCGGCGATCTCTTGCATGATCGCGTAGCCGTGTCGCTCACCATCCGTCAGGGCAAGCAGGATGTCGAACATCGCCGGAGTCAGAGCCGAGCTACCGCTCACTCGTGCCACGTCATCCTCCTCACCGCATGATAGCTATAACCATTGTGGATATAATACCGTAACGCCGCCAGCAAGGATTGCATGTCGCTCATGTCCCATTCACGCCAGCAGCAGCCACGCGGCCCGCACTCCGTATCACAACCCGACCTGCTGGTCGATCAGCAACCGGTTCCTGAGGGGGCCCATGCTATCCCTGCCGTTACCATCTTGCCGCTGCGCGCTTTCCTGGGAATCACCTTCCTGTATGCGGCCATCCAGAAGCTGAGCGACCCAGGTTTTTTCCACCCGGGGTCCAGCACCTATATCGGCGCACAATTGCTGGCCTTCAGCCGCGGGTCGCCTATCCGGGTGTTCTTGCTACATGCGATGGAGCATGCCGTGGCCGTCGGGTGGCTCACCATCCTGGCCGAGTTCACGATCGGAGTCTGTGTGCTGCTCGGCATCTTGACCCGCCTCGCAGCCGTAGTCGGCCTGATTCTGAACTTGACCTTCTTCCTGTCCGCCAGCTGGCACACATATCCCTACTTCATGGGGTCCGACATCGTGTTTGTGATTGCCTGGCTGACGCTGGCCCTCACCGGCCCCGGTCCTTACTCGCTCGGGCGTCTGGTCGACTATCGCGTCCTGCCCGACGTCGAGCCGGGGCTCCGGCGGCTGGCGCTCGGGCCGGAAACGCACCCCGTCTTCAATCAACCACGCATGACCCGGCGTGAGGCCATCATCGGGACGGCCCTCACCGGACTGCTGGTCCTCCTCGGCATCGCCGACCACGCCGGACCGGTAGGTGCGGCGAGTGGAGCCGGTCAGTCCCTGGGGACGAAGGGATCGCAAGGCACTGCACCTCCGTCGCAGGGAACGGGATCGGGGGGAATCGGTTCAGGCGGAGCGCCCGCCGGCATGAAGAAGGTCGGGAATATCAGCGCGCTGCCGCCGAACAGCGCCGGAATGACGCAAGACCCGGCGACCGGCGACCCAGTGATCGTGGTCCGCACCGATCAGACCCACGTGTACGCGTACGACGCGGTTTGCACCCACGCCGGCTGTGAGGTGCAATACGATCCGTCGCAGAAGCTCATCATTTGTCCGTGCCACGGCGGCGAGTATGACCCGGCGCACGGCGCCCAGGTCGTCGCCGGTCCACCTCCCGCGCCCCTCAGCAAGATCGCCTTTAAAGTCGACGCCAAGGGCGATATCTACATCGCCTGACTGCCCCCCGTCGGACATGGTGCTGATGTCACTCGGCCGTCACCATGCCCAGCCGGATCGCGTGCTTCACCAGCTCGGTCCGGTCATGCGCATTCAGCTTTTCCATGAGGTGCATGCGGTGGGTCTGGACCGTCTTGATGGAGACGACCAGTATGTCAGCGATCTCCTGGTTGTTCTTGCCCTCCGCGACCAGTTGCAGGACTTCCCGCTCGCGCTCGGTGAGGAGACTTGATTCATCCTCGCCCTCACCCAACAGCTGCATCCGATAGCTATCCAGGAGCATGGTGGCGAGGGACGGCGAGAAGTAGCTCTCGCCACGGGCCGCGGCCCGCACCGCGGTGACCAACTCGCTCCCCGCTGATCTCTTCAAGACGCAGCCGATGGCGCCCGCGCTCACAATCTGAGAGAGATACTGCTGGTTCTCGTGCATGGTGAGAATGAGCACACGGACGCCGGGAAACCGGCGCTTGATCTGACGGGTCGCCTCTGCACCGTTCATGTTCGGCATCGCAATATCCATCACGACGACTGTCGGGTGGAGAGCTTCCACCATCTCAAGGGCCCGTCGGCCGTCCTCGGCTTCCCCAACGACTTTCAGATCGGGCTGGGCGTCGAGGACCATCCGCAAACCGTCTCGCAAGATCGCATGGTCATCGACCAGGAGGACCTTTGTATCCATTACTTTCTCCTCAAGGTGTTACGCCTCGGCCGCGCCGACGGCCGAGTCCACCGCCACGATCGGTATCACGGCCGTCACGCAGGTTCCCTGCCCGACCTGAGAGGCCAGGTGTAATGTTCCGCCGAGGAGTTGGGCGCGTTCCACCATCCCGTACAGCCCCAGTCCGCCGTGGCGCGTCGGACCGGTCCGCCCATCGACGTCGAAGCCCTGACCGTCGTCTTCGACGGTGAGCGTGGCCATCTCACCATCGATCGTCATCTTCACGTCAGCCCGCGTGGCGCGGGCGTATTTTCCCGTGTTGGTTAGGGCTTCCTGAGCGATCCGAAAGAGCGCCAGCTCCGCCTCCGGCGAGAGCGTGCCGGGGGGAATGGAATCAGACCGAACGGTCACCGGGATGCCGAAGGTTCGCGAGTACTCCTCGGCATACCATCTGAGCGCGGCTATCAAGCCGAAGTCGTCCAGGATGGTCGGGCGAAGGTCATGCGAGAGAGCGCGTGTCGCGTCCAGGGTGCGCTGGGCGATGGCGCGAACGCGGTCGAAACCCGAGCGTAGGATCCCGTCAGTCTCCGGAATCTCGGGCTGAATCACGTCAAGGTTGATAAGGAGCGTGGAGAGTGACTGGGCGGTGTCGTCATGCAGCTCCCGGGCGATGCGCTTTCGTTCTTCCTCCTGCGCTCGCAACACGCGCGTGGTCAGGTCCTTGCTGTACCTCTCGATCTCGCGCGTGCGCTCCGCCACCCTCTCCTCCAGGGTCGTGTTCAATGTCTGGAGCCGCTCGCGGGACTCCTCGGCCTCCTCATAGAGACGCGCGTTTTCGATGGCGATCGCGGCGTGATTGGCCAGCAGCATGATCAGATCCTGATCTTCCTGCGTGAACTCGGCCGCACCGATTTTGTCCGTGAGGTAGAGGTCACCGACAGGCTTTCCATGCAGGAAGATAGGGACACCCAGGAGATTCGTCATCGGTGGATGGTTGGGCGGGAATCCGTGGCTCCGGGGATCCTTCGCGATGTTGGGAATGCGTAGCGGTTGAGCCTCGTGAATGAGGGCAGCCAGGAGCCCGTGCCCCTCTGGCAGAGGGCCGATCGCGGCGCGCTGTTCCGACGTGATACCGGACGTGATGAACTGCAGAATTCGGCCCGACTCATCCGCCACGCCCAGCGCTGCGTATCGGGAGCTCGCCAGCTCGCGCGCGACGTCGGCGATCGTCTGAAGCACCTCTGAGAGGTTGAGAGCGTGCGAGATTGAGGTGATGGCCGTGTTTGTCGCTCGCAATTCCCGGTTTCGGCGCTCGATCTCGGCGTTGGCGTCCGCCAGGTCGGTCATGCGTCGATCGATGGCGGCGAAGACCCAGAACGAGAAGGGCACGCTTCCCACCACGAGTAGGCCGAAAATCATGAGCAGGCGCAAGACCGCGTTGCGGCCCGTCACCGGCAGCAAGACAAACAGGCTGAAGAGCTCAATGGCGAGGATGTACGCGATCGGGAGGACGATCGTGATGAGCCGCAGGTTCTTTACGTTCACCGTCGTTCGGTCGTCCCATCCCTTGACATATTGATCCCTTAAGTATATCCGGTTTGGATGCCCCACGTGCGACCGTCGTTACTTCCGCGCGGACAGGCCGCGGGAAACCGCGTAGGCGGAGGCGAGACCGAGCGCGATGAGCATCCCAATCGCCAGCACCTCAACGAACAAGGGATCGATGACGCGGATGAAGCTGGCGAGTCCGATACCGACGACGACGACGAGGACGCACGCGGTCACGGGGAGGGCGAGATATATCCACTGCCACGCGACCGACCGCTTGCCGGACTCAGATGGGCTCATCGGCTCATGTCTGTCCCGGACCGACCTTGCGACGGCGGCTCGCTTCCATGCTGCGGCCCAGCTCCCGGCCGGCCCACCAGAGGCCGATCAGGAGCAGGGGAACGCCGCGACTGGCCTCAGAGAAGCTGGCCGCCATGGTGCCGCTGAAGACCAAGCCCATGCCGGCGATCCCCATCACGGTCGCGGCGAGGGTGAAGAGGTGCGCTCGCAGGTGAGTCCAGTTCACCGTCACGCCTCCACCTCGGCATTATGTTTCGCCGTCCGCGCGGCTTTCTGTTTCTCCTCCCGATACCAGTCCCTCCAGATCAAGCGGTGCACCCCGAGATAGCGTGGGAGCCGGTTCAATCCTGGAATCCAGGGAAGGAACAGCAAGACCAAGCTCAGGACCGTGATGCTGAGGATGGCGAGGGCATCGGTGTTGGCCGCCCATGCCGTCGTGTACGGCGGGATCTGATAGAAGAGCGAGTACAGCCAGAGCCACGCCTGGCCCGGGTAATTACCGGTCTCATTCATCACGCCCCATTGGCTGCCGAGCAGGTGGAGCGAGGTGGCCCTGGCGTTGACGACGTTGTTGTCGGGATCGGCCGTGAACAGAAGCGGACGGGTGTAGTCCGTCTGGTAGAACTGCCGATTGGTCAGCAGGAGACCGTCCATCGCGCCCCGCTGTCCGAGGGCGAGCATGGCCTTCATCATCGTGGTCACAGGACCGCAGGCGCAGCGGGCAACCGAGAGATGCGGTCCGGACTCGGTGGCTTTACCGAGCGCTGTGTTGTACGCGTTTGTCCATGCCGTCTGCTGTCTGGCCGGCGCCGCGTTGTAACGGTCGAGCGCTACCTTCCAGCTCGGATTGGTGGGAGCAACCTGCGCAAGCGGTCCGAGCACAAAGTCCTGAGCCGTGCTCACCGGGATGTGGACGCCGATCAACTGCTGAATCGAGATCGGACCGATATACTGCACGGCGCCGGTGCCGTTGTTGTACGGTGGCCCGTAGTCCGAGATGCCGCTACTGCCGTCGAGTTCGTTGAGAGCGGTCTGAACGTAGCTCTGGGGGTCCGTCGTCGCGATGCTCTGGAGGGTGAGCGGGCGCACGTCGGGCGATGAGAGGACCGCCGCGAGAATCACGACCAGCAGAGTGACGACGCCAAGCGCGACCAGAAACTCCTTGACCAGGTCATAGGGCGCCATGCGAACGCCCCGGTAGTAGGCGTGCTTGCGCGACATCATCGTTGTACCTCCGTGCCGTCGATTGGGTACGGCTTCACGACACCGCGTAGTCGCACCATCGTCAGGTGGATAGCGATGAGAATGGCGACGGCAATGGGCAGGATGACGATGTGGAAGCCGTACATCTGTCCAAAGTTCAGGACGTTGAAGAACGCGCCGACTCCGACCGAGTTCATCGCGTCCTTGGCCTGCACCGCGATCCACTGCGCGTCGAAGTTCTGCTGCGACAGATACCCGGTAAAGGCAGTCAGGATCGACACCAGGAAGGTGATGACGCCGACCGCCCAGGTCGTGCCGCGACCGTCACGCCACGCGCCCTGAAAGAAAGTGGCCCAGAGATGCACGACCATGAAGAAGAAGAACGCTTGCACCGCCCAGAAGTGCAGGCCGTTGAAGAAGTGACCTACCGCCGAGAAATGCCACCACTGCGGGCCGAACGCGGCAAGGATGATCCCCGTGGCGATCAGCACGATGAAACCGGCGATGGTGGCCACGCCGAACAGATAGACATAACTGTGCACATAGGCAGGTTGTTCGGACGGCAGCAGTTCTTCATAGGGAAGATTGCTGGCAAGCGCCTCCTGGGTTCGTCGTGTCATGCTCATCGTTCGCTCTCCTGTCCGCCCGGAAACGGCAGCAGGACGGCCAGGGCGAAGATGAGGATCATGAGGATGATCACGACGAGATTGCCGATCGAGATGTGGACGAATCCCCACCCGACGTAGTCCTGGACTCCGTTCATGTACTTAATGTCCTCCTCGCGTCGACGCCTGGCGCGGCGTCCACGAGCTAGTGTGCGGGAGCACCGGCCGATGCAACATCGGGTGAAGACCTGATTTTGACCCTCTGGACGGATGACACGTAGACGGGGAGCCGGTTCGTGGCAAGTGCCGGCGCGACTACGATCGGGATATCCAGCGCTTCGATGAGGGAATCGGCGACGCTGCCCAGTAGAACCCGGGAGAGTCCGCTGCGTCCGTGGCTGGCCATCACGACGTCCGATATACCCGCGTCGTGGACGAGCATGAGCTCGCCATCTGGATCGGCGAGCCGCTGGACGTGACAGGCTTCTGGGTAGCGGGTGGCGACCTGAGTTGTAAGAGAGGACGGCCTGAGTTACGTGGGTTGCCGGCTAGGAATGGGCGCGCCGGCGGGCTTTGTAGGCTTCCGCACGGCTGTGACGAGGTTGCCGGATGCGATCGACCGATAACGTCCCGGCACCACCAGCGGCGATCAAGGCGGCCATTCCGGCAAGGATGAGATCCCGGACGACGTCCCACCGCGTCACGGTTGAGCCGCCGGAAACAAGCGCGAGGATGGGATAGGCACCGGCGCCCGGCCCGAAGCAGCCGCACGCGTGATTCGTGTTGCCGGTCATGAGCGAGTCAAGGAGCGCCGCCGTGAAGACGAGCAGCAGCCCACCGGCGGCCAGGGCCGCCGGGCGGGCAAGGAATCCGGTCAGAACGTAGAGAGCGACGAGCAGTTCGATCCAGGGCAGAGCGTAGGCCGTCGGGAGCACGAGCGCGGGTGGGAGCAGGTGAAAAGCGCGAATCGCATCGGCAAAGGCGCCGGGAGACTGTACTTTGCCCACCGCAGCGATCAGGAAGATGCCACCGACGCACAGGCGCGCCAACACGAGGCTCGCCGGCAGGAGACAGTCCCGGAGCTTCAGAGCGACCACTAGCGGGCCGCCCTGAGAGCGTGGTCGAGGGCACGTGCCAGTGTCGAGTAGTCACGATGTCCTTCAGCGGCGTACGTAATCACGCCTTTCGGGTTCACGACGTACAGCCCGGGATAGGCGCCGACGCCGTATCGATTGACCGTCGCGAAGGTGGGATCGATCAACTGCGGATGCTGCACGTCGAATCGGTGCGCGAACCACGCGAGATCGGCCGACTTGGCGAGAGTGAGATCGGTGCGCCCACTGAGGTCGTAGTTGGGACCATAGGGACTGGCCAGAATGCTCCAGACGCGGACACCCTTTGGGACGTAGTTGCGGGTGATCTGCGCCATGATGGGAGCTTCACCCTGGCAGACGGGACACCAAACCGCGAAGAACTCGACAAGCACGGGATGCCCTTGCTGCGCCGCCAGGGTGTGTAGTTGTCCAGAATTGTCGCGCAGCGCGAAGTTCGGGGCGCGTGTGCCCACGGCAGGTTGCGAGGGAGCGGGGTTGAGGGACTCGGGACTTGTGAGTCCCGGAGTCGACACGGCGGTGCTGGTACGCACCAGGGCATAGACGAGCGCTCCGACGACGATTGCGATGGTTACAAAGCCGGCGATGATATTCCCGCGCGATACCTGGTGGAGGATTCCAGGTCGCTGCTGTCGCGGATGCCGTTTCTGCGTGCGATCCATGGCCCGCCGTTGGGCGGGGGTCATGGGCTGAGACCTGACTGCCTGGTTCTTCACTGTGATCCTCCTCGATGAGTTCAGGCGCGGTTCATGGCCGTACAGCCGTTACTGTGCCGCCCGAGCCATCTCCTGGACATCAGGTCTCCGCCTGATTTCGCTGCCGCCTGGGGATGAATCCGCGCCGGGGCCCGGCAGCTGGGGCGGTTGCACACCGCCCAGGGCCCTTACAAAACGCGAAGGGGCTCGGCCGATTCGGCCGAGCCCTGACTTGAGAGGGAAGGGTTAGACAGCCAAGGGAGCGGAGACTTTCCGGGACTTGAGATCGACGACGCCTTCACGCTGGGGCTCGACGAGGAGCTCATAGAGGAAGGCGAGGAACGTGAGGATGGTGCCGATGGTCAGACCGATGGCGGCATAGAGAGCGATGCTACCCACAAAGTAGAAGGCCCAGGCATTCAGGAGCATGGAGCGCAGCGTGGTGCCCTGGAACATGGTCTGGGCGATGCCCTCATCCTTGGCAAACTGAGTGGGATTGGTGGTCTTCTCGGCCAGCGCCTTGCCGCTCCAGTAGGCGTAGGTCTTGCCCTGGCCGATCTCCTTCAAATGAACGGCGATGAAGTGATCGGCATAGACCTTGGCCTGATCGCCCGTGGTCATGGTCTGGCCGGCATACCGGCTCATGGCTGAGGCATCAACGGCCGGCAGAGCCTTGAGGGCCGGGCTGGCGGCCGGCGGGAAGACGATCTGCTGGGCCGTGAGCTGTTGAGTGACCTGGGACTGGGTGAAGCTATGCGCCCAGAAGGTGACACCGGCCATAAAGGCGAGGACGAGGGTAGCGATGATCTGCAGGGTCAGGATGCGCCAGCGAATCTCACGAGTCATGATGACTTCCTCCTAGTTCGGGTCCGGCTGGACCTCTTGCTTGACACCATCAGCCTAAGGAGGTCTCGGTCATCGTCGTATCGGGTGCAGACCTGAGATTCGCCTTCTCGACGCCTGACTTACAACGACGATGGGAGCGGAGCCTGAGAGGCTGCAGGACATAGGACCCGGATCCACCGCGGCTATGCTGTGGATAGAGTTGCTTACGCACTCTTCGGGAGGAGTTCGACATGCCCGAGTTCGAGCGAACGACCACCGTGCCGGCGAGTCCGGATGATGCGTTTCGGGTTCTGGCCGACCCCAGAAACCTGCCAAGGTATGTCGCCACGATGACGACGTCGGAGCCGACGGGAGCCGACCGGCTTCACGTCGCGGCTGATGTCGAGGGCCGGCACGAGGAGGGTGATGCGCGCTTTCGCGCTGACCGCGAGCAACGGCGCATGGAATGGGGCGGAGAAAGCAGCCGAGGCTATCGAGGGTGGATCCAGGTAGCGGGAGCGGGCGACGGCGCGTCGGTCACGATCCACCTGTTCGTGGAACACACTGGAGACGAGGAAGAAATCAATCGGGTGCTGGACGAGAGCGTCGGCAACATCCGCCGCTTGTTGAGCTGAGTCATGGCCTATCCAGCTCCCTACAACATTCTCTTGGCGAGACTCACTCCGATCTGCCGCACCATGGGATCGCCCAGCAGGCTCACGAGGCCCCCGTGCTGACCGCTCCCGACTTGGGTTCCCATTTCACGCGCCAGGGCATCACTGTGGTTTGCTCCCACGTACTCGGCCAGGGTGCCCAACTCCTGAGGAGTGACTGAAGATCCACCGATTCCAAGCTGCGACCGTACCCGGTTCGGCGATCCACCTCCGCCGGCGACAGCGTTGAGCAGCGTGTCTACCAGCGCGTTCCGCTGGGGAGGGCTCGCACTCGCGGCACCCTGTTGCACGCTTCGGCCGAACCCACCGGCCCCGAGTGTCCCCAGTGCGTCGGCGATCGCGCCGATTCCATGTTCGTTGGGTGCTGCCTGGAGCATCTGGCTCACGCCGGTCTGCGCTTGTTCGCTCCCCATCGATTCGTGGCCACCGCCGGCAAACTGCTGAATGAGGCTGTCGAGCATGGCTTCCTCTCGTCTCTAACGCCTGTACCCTACCGGGTGCCCAGACCTTGCTTCCTGGCTTCTTCCTTCGCTCTGTCGATTGCTTCCTGGGTGGTCTCCAGAGCCGTTTGCTGCGCCTGCTGCAATCTCCCTTGTCGCTGCGTCCCCGACGGACGTGCTGTCTGGTTCAAGACCTGACTTTTTTCGTGGTCCTCGCCATTTTATTCTCCTCAGACGCTCACTTTCTCGCTACTTTCACCACTCTTACTAAACGTTTCGAGGCCCCCAAAAGGTACGGGTCTGTGGGGCCGGGGCTATTCGGTTGCGGACTATGGAGCTGGTTCACGACGATAGGGCCGGTCAGCCACGACATCCACCTTACCGACCACTTAGCGCGTAGCATGAACCCCGGAGACTGAAAGATACTGCGTCTGAAGGTGTCGGCGAGGAGATGGAGTGGCTGCCGTGCGCGACGTTTCAGCGGCCCGCTGTACCGCAGTGCGGTGAGACGGGCTTCGACTGCGCCCCCGAGCTGGCGACGCCGTTTCTCCCGCGGTGGTTTGCAATAGTGGGCCCGCCTGGAGGTGGTACGTTGAGCGCACGCCGACGTCGTGAGGAGGAGATGCTCATGGACCCCGTGCAGGTCGTGGAGGAATTCATCGAGGCGTTTAACGCAAGGGACGCGGACCGGGTTGCCGGCTGCTTTCGCACGGACGCCATTATGCAGAACGATGCGGGTACTGTCTTCGCTCGGGGACAGGAGGCAATCAGGACGCACTTTGGCGCGTTCCTTCCCCAGAGCCCCAACGTCCACGCAGAGATACTCACTCGCATCCACGTTGGCGCCTGGGTGGTGCAGGAGGAGCACACGACGGGCCTCGTCCTTGCGGAGCCCGTACCGGACTTCTCTATCATTTCAGCCTACCGTGTAGAGGATGGCAGGATCACTAAGTGCATCGGATTGCAATAGGATCAAGCTCGGAGTGGGCCACCCCCAGGCGACGCGATCGCATGTCCGGAGGTCCGGCAGGGACCCATCTGGAAGCGTGTTCACGACCACAGGGACGGTGACCGGTGCCGCTGACGAGGACTCCATGGGACACTGATAGTGATGATCGCGGTGGAGTGCCTCTCCGCTTGCCCGGAGCTTGTGGCGGAGGTCGTGGAGATTGCCGGGCGCGAGTGGGGCTCGGCTCTCCCGGACGAGGAGCATACCCGTCGGCGGCGTGACGCTGCACGCAATTGCCGTCTGACCACCGTGGTCGCGGCCGGCTTCGTCGCCGTCATCGATGGGGTGGCCATCGGAACGGTGCAACTCCACGAGTTCGACATCGAGGCGCTGCGTGATCGGTCTCCGTGGGTCTGTGGGCTGGTGGTCCGGCCGGAGTACCGGGGGCGGGAGGTTGGCCACCGCCTGCTTCGGGCCCTCGAGTCGTTCGCGGCGGCACAGGCTGTCGAGAGGCTGGGGGGTGTTCACAGAGCACGCCGGGGCATGCTACGAGGCGTGCGGATGGGAGCGTTGTGGCCAGTCTGTGCAGGACGGCGAGCCGGGCATCGTGTTGACCAGGGCGCTCTGACTCAGCGCATCACCTTCGAGAGGACATTCCTTGACGTGGAGTCCGGACGACGCGGCCAAAGTGCACACGACCAAAGCGGGAGATGTGAGATGACACGGAAGATCGGCCTGACGCTCGATTGCGCGAACGCCCCTGCTCTCGCCCAGTTCTGGAAGCTTGCTCTCGGGTACGAGGACGCGCCGCCGCCCCCGCCCTTTACCAGTCGGGAGGAGTGGCTCGCCCACTATCGGGTCCCCGAGGAGGAGTGGGATCAGGGGGCGTGGCTGCACGATCCGACAGGCGCCGGGCCGCGGCTGTCCCTCCTGCAGGTGCCCGAGCCGAAGATAGCCAAGAACCGCCTGCATATTGATGTCAAGGTTGGGGGAGACGGGACCGAGGACGAGCGCTGGGCCCGCATCACCGAGGAAGCCGATCGGCTCGTCGCGGCAGGGGCCTCGGTGCTTCAACCGTTCCCCCGCCACCACATCGTGATGTCCGACCCGGAAGGCAATGAGTTCTGCCTCGGCTGAAGGGTTCTCGTCGCCGACGTTGCTCCTTGGCCCTCTTGACGTGGTGGGTGTCGGCGACCCACGCGATTACCCTTTCTGTGGTCGTGGACGAGTGTTACTTCATGGGTAAGGGGACTGCTCTGGACTGGGTCCGACTGGGGGACGACGGGCTCGTGACCGACCCAGCGTCTTAGGGGGCAAAGAGTTTCCAGTGCCCCTCGGAGACGACGTCGACGGTGCCGTCGACCACTTTGATGGCCGTCTGATCGTCAATCCCGTAGGTCGGCACAGGTATGTCGGCGGCCATGCGTTCCACCCTGGCCGTGGTACTTTCCGGGTGGTCCTCGTGGTCGAGGTGCGGAAGCAAGGCAAAGTCGACCAATCCCAGCCCCTTCTCAATCACGAAGGGTGTCGTCGGGTCGTGGTACGTCTCTCCGAAAGTAGGGGCTGTCACCATACTGCCGGCGCTCACCCCCACGTAGACCGTCTCGGATAGCGACGGCAAGAGGGCGGCCAGTCCCGACCGCCGCATCCAGTCGCAGAGATAGAGGACATCGCCGCCCCACACCAGCAGGGCATCGGTTTCCTGGACTGCACCGACCCACGCCTCTTCATCGATGCTGGGCAGCGCAGTGAGCTCCAGTACTCCCAGGGACTTCCACCCCAGTTCGCACATGGGGCTGGAGGCGGTTCCGCTGATGAACCGGTACGCCCCAATACCCCCGTTGGGGAAGGGATACATCCCGGTGGGAATGCAGAGGGCGCTGGACTCGGCAATCGGTTGACCCAGGAGGTCGACCAGCGCGTGGTGAATGCTCGTGTTTTTGATGCCGGCGGACGTGAGAAGAAACTTCATGATGCCCTTCCTGAGCGGTCTTCAAGGACAGGTTGCCCTCGCCCGTCGGCCACGGTTGCGCTCCGCGACGCCCGGAGAGCTCTGGCATGCCCGGGTTCCATGTTGTCTCGCTTCATGAAGTCTACCGCCCGCTCCCCGACACCATGACAGCCGGCGGCCTATCCGCCGCCCGAACCGTGACCCGTGCTCGCATCCTTTTGCTGTCTGATACCGACGAATCGGACCCCGACTCGTTCCTTCCCTAACCGGCGATGGTTCTCCAGTGTCCCCTGTCCCAGACCTGGATGCGGGTGACGGGATGGATCTCCCAGAGGGTCGCGCGCTGCCGGTCGAGGTCGGTGGAATGGTCGTTGTCGAGAAAGAGCCATCCAGTGATGCGCACCCGGACATGCTTGCGCCGATATCGATCGAGGACCCGCAGACTGAAGCCGCGCTCGCGCGCCCGCACGCGGGGTGTCGCTTCCGTGATGATGGTCGACCTTTCAGGTGCCCCCGGACTTCGTCCGAGCCGAATGTGCCAGTCGTATCCCGCTTTGCCCATGCAATTGGCCGGCTCTTTAGGGCCGACCGCGAGCGTTGTGATGTACCCTTCGAGGCTTGCCGCCATGCCCTCGTGGCGATAGACGCGTCGCCGGCCGGCCGCCGGCCAGTGCTTCATCGGCGTCGTCGCAACTCCCTTGGGAACGTCAAGGGCAATGAACTGGCGGAAGGTCAAGTGGTGTGGACGCGTGGCAGGATCGATGCGATTACGCAAGTAGTTGGAGACGCTGTCTCCACCGTTGCCCCAGGGTCCGCATCGTTTGTAGGTTTCCTCCCGGGGAGCCGGCCGGCCGGGTATGAGTGAAGACCGGTGCCGCCGGTGGTGGTGATGTTTGTGGGCGGCAAGCCCATCCGAAGCGCGGAGGCTGAACAGCGCGCTACCTGCTGCGACGGCGCCGGCGGCCGCCAGGTACGTGAACCTCACGACTCTAACCGTGTCGGCCTCGCCGCGCCGGGGCATGAAGCTGGTGACCCATGACCTGTCCTTCGCCGCGCCATGCGGGCCACTGCTCTGCCACCTCGACCAAAGGTCGCGTCGTGAGTCAGATCCAGCTGTCGGGAGAGGCTCACTCAGTCACGGTCCGCGTCATTTTCCGGGCGGCCGTTGTCCGGGGTTTCCTTGACGACCAGGTGTTCCTCTCGTACGTCCGCCTCGACAGTGTGCTCCTCGGTGACGCGCCTCTTCCGGATCCGGAGCACTTCCTTGACGACGGGACGCTTGATGACCTCGACCTCTTCCTCCACGATGGGAATTTCGATGACATCCCCCAGGTCTCGTACCTCTCCAACGGTCGTTGTACTCTCCTCCTCATCGTTGACCCCGTCGCCCGTGTCCCTATCTCTCTCCACGGTGTCTCCTTCCGATCGGCTTTGCAGTCACGTTGGCTGTGATTGCCGTTTCAGTACGTACCACGCGCCCGGTGTGTGCAGGCCCTCCTTGATGACGGGGTCGATCCCGGCCAGCTCCCAGCCCTCGGCTCCCAGCGCGGCGAGGGCCTGGGAGAGCGGAACGTCGTGCAGCTCCTGCCCCACGTCATCCGGGCCATGCACGACGGTCACACGCTGAAACTGTTCACCCCGCATCCTCTCGACGTACTCAGCGCGCACCAGAATGTATTCCCACGTCGGGTGCTGGACAGTCGTGTGCACGGTGCGCCTCCTAGAGGAGGAGGAAGGGGAGGCCAGGCGCCTCCCCTTCCCCGGCGAGGGTGGCTATGCGCCCAGGTCGTTCTCGACGTTGGGGTTGCCTTCTGCGTCTAATTCGACGTCTTCCCTGCGGACGTCGGCGCCCACGGTGCGCGTGGTCGTCTCTGCTTCCTTCTCCAGGCGCACCGCACCTGTAACGTGAGCCTCCTTGGCCGCAACGGGCTCCTCTTCCATCACCGGAACGTCGATCGTCTCTTCCTGGAAGGCGTTGTCCGGGACCGTCATGCTCTGTGCTTCGGCGGCCGGAACGCGCTCGATGTCGACCTCTTCCCTGGTGAGCTGGACAGGAACCTCCTCGTGCTCGGTCCTCACGATCTTCCGCAGGCGGACGTTGCCGGCCTGCACCTGCCGCTTCCCGACGACGAGCTCTTCCTCACTGAGAGGAACCTCGATCTCTTGTTCCCCGGTCCCGGCCGTGGTGCCGGCGCCGGACGTCATTCCTGGGCCTGTTGTCCCTGCGGCGTAGCCTGTGGGGCTCGTGGAGGTCGAGCGCTGCACGCCATAGTAGCTATAGATCTGCTCTTCGTCGTCCGGACTCAACTCGTCGCTCGGATCGAAACTCGGGCCGTTCTTGATCTGGTCCCCACTGTAGGGCACCTGGATTGTCCGGTTCTGATCGTCGATCTGTGCCTGCTCGATCGGGATGAGGTGGTCCTTGCCGAAGAGCCAGCCGGTGCGCACGGCGATGAACTCGAGCTTGCCGGTCGCGTCGTCGACCCACGCGCCGTCAACATCCCCTATCTTGTTCCCGGTGCTGTCGTCGACCTCGTAACCAAAGAGCCGGGTCGTGTCCTGATCGGTCATTGTCTGGCTATCAGTGTTCACTAGAAACCTCCATTACGCGCTTTCTGCCGTTAGTGACGTGCGAGTCGGTCTTGCCGGCGGGCCATAGCGGTTCCCGGCCCATGTCGGGCCAGGCATGCGGGCCGAACGGGCTAGGGCTGGTTCGTGGGTCTGGTCTCGATCTGGACGGTCCTCCCGTCGGGCGCGGCCGGCTGAGCGCCGGCCGGTCCCGTGCCGGGCATCTCGTTACCCTGCAGCTGTGTCTGCTGTACCGCGGCCTGCGCTGCCTGCTGCATCTGCGCCTGTTGTGACTGCTGATACCAGCCCTGGACAATACGGGACGCCGTCTCGCGCCCACCGAGACCGAATGCCAGGCCGAAGGCGAGGGCCATGGCGCCGACAAAGCCCATGAAGAGCGTGTCGACGAGGGTCGCGGCGATCCCGATCTGATTCAGGGCGACGATGAAGGCGAAACCCCAGACCGTCCACTTCGTAAGCGTTGCCAGGAGATTGGGGTTGCCGAGGCCGGATTCCGCGGTGGCTCCGCGCACGACGGCAGACAGAGCCTTGGCGATCAGGCCGCCGATCACCAGAACCACGAGCGCGACGACCAGATTCGGGATCCAGAGCAGGAACGAATTCAGGACGTGCGAGACGGTCGGCAGACCGAGGGCGTCAAAGGCCGCCACCAGCACGATCAGCCGGATGAACCATTTGACGATAGTCGAGAGAACTCCGGACGAATCGGTGTTCACTCCCATGTCGCGCACAAAGCCGGCGACGCCGGAGCGCTCAGCCACGTCGTTGAATTTGACGGCGTGGAGCAGGCGGTCGACGATCGCGGCAATGAGCGACGCGATGATCCAGCCGATGATCAGAATCAGCAGGAACCCAATGATCTTGGGGATACCGCTCAACAGAATCGCGAAGCCTGAGGCAACGGAACTCTGGATGGCAGAACCCCAACTGTGGACTGCGGGCATACACTTCCTCCGCTTACTGAAATAGAGACACAAGCGTGATCGATACCCGCTCCTGCCCTCACACGTGGCCGGCGTCGGACGTCTCAATCGTGTCCCGCCCTTGACCGTCGCAAGATACGTGCCATTACTTGACAGAGCGACATTTATGGCGTTATCTAGACCACACCCGACTGTTAAAACGTGTGGGGCCGCCAAAAAGGTACGGCCGACCCGACAGGCGGCCTATCCGGCGATGCGCGCCTACTATGGGGCGCGACAGTGCGAAAAGCCATGCCGAGTGAGGTGCTTCCCGACGTCATCGCGCGTGCGCGGCGCGGCGATCGTGCGGCGTTTGGAGAGTTATACGATGTGTACTTGCCTCGGGCTTACGCTTTCTGCCGCAAGTACAGCGCGTCGCGCGAAGAGGCGGAGGACCTGACGGCCGAGACGTTTGAGAAGGCTCTGGCCGCGATCGACCGCTATGAGGATCGCGGCCTTCCTTTTTCTGCCTGGCTGCTTCGCATCGCCGCGAACTCCATCATCGACCGCGCTCGGCGAACTCAGGCGTCCCCCTTGCGTGACGACGACCTGGCGCGTCTGCATGACGACAGCTTCCTCGCCGAATGGGAGGAGGCGTACTGGCTCCTTGAGCACCTGGCAACTCTCCCTGAGGATCACCAACAGGTCGTGCGCTTGCGCTTCTACGAAGATCAGCCTTTCACCGAAGTGGCCCGGCGCATGGGTCGCAGCGAGGGGGCGGTCAAGCAGCTGCTGCGCCGCGCGCTGCGGCTACTGCGGGGCAGCATCGGCGGCGAGGATGAGCCGGATCATGGATGACGATCGAGATCTCGACGGACTCTCTGAGTCGGAGCGCCGGCTCGCGGACGATCTGCGCCGCCTCGCCCCCTTGATGCGAGAACAGGAGAGCGTCGAGGGCATCGTGAGCGCCGGCTTCCGGCAGGCGCTGCGCGATCACCTGGTCTACGGTGAGGAAGTGGCGCCGCACCCCACCTTCGCGCGCGCACTTCGCGAGCATCTGCTGGCATCCCGCCCGATAGCTCCGGCCGCCCCCCTCCTGCTGCGGCGCCCTGTGTGGATCAGTGCCATGGCCACGGTCATTGCCGTCCTCGCGGTTCTTCTCGTTTCCCTGGTGGAGAGGCCGGCGAGACCGGCATTTGCCATCCCTCGTACGACACGCGCTGATCTGCTGTTCAACCTTCCCACGTCGGAGATCCTGGTGCGCTCGATGCAGGCGACGGTCAGCCTCATCCACCCACGCCCGGCGTCTCCGTACGCCGGGCGGCTCTCACTGACTGCGCACGCCTTGCCACTCGGTCCGGCAGCGGTCGCGGCCTATCGCCTCGGGCCGCCTCCTCGCGTCATGGCGCAAGTACACCGTCTGCTTCATATCCACGCGGCAGCTCGCCGCATCCGGATCGACGAGACCGATTGGATTGTTGCTCAGGACGGCGGCGGTCACTCCGGCCGCCCCGTGCACAGCCTCGCCATCTCCGAAGCCACCGGCGAGGTCATCTACCACGACAGGCGGAACTTCCAGCTTCCCCACGCTAATCATCCGCTCGGCGCTGGTCAGGCCGTGCTTGCCGCTCGCCGTTGGCTCACGCGTCTCGGCTGGCCCGGCCGCGACATGCCGCTCATTGGGATCAGTATCGTGCCACGCGCCCCGCTTCTCCGTGAGATCGCCCTGGGGTGGAGAGGCGTCCGTGCCTCGGCGATCCCGGAGGCGACACTCTGGGTTGCGCCAAACCGGAGCGTGATCGAGGCGTGGATCTGGCCGCCGGTGGCCAGCCGGACCACCCTGGGCGCGATTCCGACCTCCGAGGCGTGGGATGAGATTCGGCAGCATGCCGTGCCGGTCGTCATTGCGGCCATTGGGCACAACCTGAAGGTGCCCGGCACGGGCGGAGTGGCGCACGTGAGTGTCGCCGAGATTCTTGTGACGACCCTGCATCATGGGGCCTATCTCGTTCCGAGTTATCGGTTTTCCGGCCGCGTGCTGCTGGCGAGACACCCACATCCCGCCACATGGTTGAGTTTCGTGCCCAGTACACAGTGAGAACGCGGTTCCTGGAAGGACGTCGGACGGCAAGGCACTCTGTCGTTTTGTCCGCCGAGCGGCATGGTTGTTGCTCCGCTGACAGCTTTCGCACACCGCACAGCATGGATGGGTTGCCGGCCACCGGCCAGAGCACCCGTGAAGGAGGGAACGATGGTGACCAACGAGCAGACCGTTCAGAACGGGATGGATGTGTATGACGCGACCGGTGAAAAGATCGGCACGGTTGCGGATGTCTATACCGTGCAGGCCAGGAGCCAGGGCAACGCGATGACCCCGCCGTCTACCAGCCAGGGCTCGGTATTCAAGGTGAATGAAGGGGGCGTGATGGGGATCGGAGCGACGGAACTCTACATCCCCTTCAGTGCCGTGCAGACCGTCACGCCCGGTGACCGAATCACACTCAACACGACCAAGGCCAAGGTCGATGCCGAATACGCGCGCAAGCCCGCCTTCCTGGATGACAACGGATAGCGTTCGCATGCATGCACCACCTCGCCAGTGAGTTCCCCCTCTGGATCCGCGCGACTCATTGGATCAACGTCCTCTTCATCGGCTTCCTGATCCGCGCCGGCATTCAGATCCTTGGGGCGTACCCCCGCCTCTACTGGAACGATCATTCCATTCCCGGGACCGAATGGCTCAAGTTCACGCGGAGAAAGCTCCAACCGGGAGGCGACTGGACGTCGATTGAGCAAGAGATCTACGTCACGCCGTGGCTTGCGCAGCCCGGTGCCGAGAACCTCAGCGCGGGGCGCCACTGGCACTTCTTCTCCGTTGTCTTCTGGATCGCCAATGGCCTGGCCTATGTGATCGGGCTCTTCGTCACGGGCGAGTGGGATCGGCTGGTGCCCACCTCCTGGTCGATCTTCCCGCATGCCTGGCACGACCTGATCACCTATGCCACCTTCCAGACGCCGCCCCTCTCGGAGTTCCACCCCTTCGATCCGCTGCAGCAGCTCACGTACTTTGCTGTCGTGTTCCTGCTGGCCCCCCTACTCATCCTGTCCGGTCTCGCCCAATCTCCCGCCATGGAGGCCAGCCAGCCGTGGCTGCCTGCACTGTTCGGTGGCCGGCAGGGCGCGCGGAGCATCCACTTCCTCGGCATGTGTGCCTTCGTCGTCTTCATCCTCATGCACGGCGCCATGGTCGCTCATACCTACCTTGGCCGCAACCTCGACGACATGATCTTCGGGACACCCAACGGCAACCACACCCTTGCCCTCGGCATAGCGATCCTGATCAACGCGGCCATCGTCTTCATCTACTGGGCCAGCTCGCGCTGGTCGCGCGCCCACGTGAGGGAGACCAAAGCCGTCCTCGGCCCGGTCATCCGCCCGCTCCTGCGGTGGCTGACGCTCCATGCCAACCCACGCATGCACTTCCGCCATGATCAAATCTCCCCCTACCACGCCATCAATGGATATCCTCCGACCTCCGATGAGTATGCTCGGCTGCGTGACGGCGGGTTCCGGGACTGGCGGCTCGAGGTGTGCGGGCTGGTCGAACATCCGCGGTCGTTCACCCTTGACCAGATAAGGGGCATGGACAAGAGCGAGCAGATCGTGCGGCACAACTGCATCCAAGGCTGGACGGGGATCGCGGAGTGGGGCGGCATTCCACTTCAGACGGTTGTCGAGATGTGTCAGCCGCTACCCGGGGCGCGCTATATGGTTTTTCGGTCGTACCAGGACGATGCAAGCAATCAGCCATATTACGAATCGCTGGACGTGCGGCTGGCCCAGAAGCCGCAATTCATCCTGGCGTACGAGATGAACGGCAAACCGCTGCCGGAACGGCACGGCGCTCCACTCCGCCTGCGCGCGGAGACACAGGTGGGGTTCAAGATGGTCAAGTGGCTGCGAAGCATCGAGTTTGTGGAGGACTTCCGGACGATTCGCGGCGGCGGGGGCGGGTCCCGCGAGGACATTACCTACTACGAGCAGGCTGTTCCCATCTAGTGTCTTCCGCCGTGTGAATCCGCGGCGGGATACTCGGCCGCGACCCGGCGCGACGCGCTGAGGCTTCCCTATGAGGGAAGGAAGGAGAGGAGACGGCTCCGACGCCTCTGACGCCGGCTATGCGCTCGTTGAAGGATGGTTTCTGCCATCGCCGGCGTCAGAATCACGTGATGGTGTCCCACCAGACTCGCCTCGGCGTTCCCCGTTTCGAACTCGATGGAGACGTTGTCTCCATCCTCTGTCAACACGAGGCGGCGGGCGCCGGCGGATTCCAGCTCGAAGCCGAGAGCGCGGAGCAAATCCTGGTAGCGGCCTTTACTCGGTGTGCCCAGAAGTTTACGCTCCCCGCGGCGCGTCACATAGGCGGTCAAGAGATCGCCAAAGGTGAGATCGCGCACCTCCCGTGTCACGCCGTGACGGTAGCTAACCGAGAACGAATTGATTCCTTCGATGAGAGTCACGTCGTGTGCATCCAGATCGTCAAGGACGGCGCCGATCACCCGGAGGAGCGCCTGATATTCCGCCACCGGGCCGTTCCTGACCTCGGCCGCCGTGTCATCTAACTCGATCAAGCCTCCCAGCAGCGGTGAAGCGGGGTAACCGACAGGCCGAGTCATACCGTCTTCCAGGCCGCCCGGGTCATCACCGGGCCGGACGCCGGCGTTCGCCGCAGTATCCGCGAGCGTGCCGAGGTCGGCGCGAGATGTGAGCGGTACTTGATGTCATACAGCGAACGAGTGAAGGGGTCGCGCAGGACGGTCATGGCTTCATTCAATTCCTTCAGGCGCTCGACACTGGTGGCGTAGCGCGCGGGGTCGCCAAAGAAGCGATCGGGATGGATGGCCGCGACGTGGCGGCGGTATGCCTGCTCCAGCTCGTGGTCGGTTGAGGTGAGTGGCACATCCAGCAGGCCGTAATAGTCCGGGAGGGCTTCCTCCTCCAGGTCGAGCCGCACGAAACCATTAGACGGCCGGCCCGCCGCGAAGGGATGGCCGTCAGGAAGGAAGACTTCGGAGGCGCCGTATTGCGCGCGGTACATCCCCGATATCGAGGTCTGTCGAGCGCCGCTGTTCCAGTTCGGCGTGGGCGCGCTCGGTGATCCGGGCACACGAGGTTCAACATGTGGCGGCATGACCACCTCGCGCCGTACTCGCGCGCCGGAGTCGCCATGTCCAGCGATGGCGCCGGCCCGCCGCTTCCGGCGCTCGAGCATGATGTCGGCGCCCAGTCCCGCTGACGACAGCAGGAACAGGGCGATGAGACCGGGAAAAATGAGACTCTGCATCGTCGGTGTTGTTTCGATGCCACGTCACCGGGAAAGACTCGCGTCCAGCGCGTGGTTACGCTCCGTATACAATCACGCTTCCCCGCACGAGACGAGGGCCGTAGGACCTGCGGATCTCGGGACGGGCCGATAGTCACCGCGCTTGCGGGATGATCGCGTCGCACGCGTCGTATCAGCCCGACCGGCGCATCCGATGACCCCTCTCGCAAACCCTCGCCGTCTCTGCCACGTGTCGTCATACAATCACAGAGCGCGGGGAACGACTGAGGCACGATCCCCCGCGGACCAGTCGTGGAGGTCGTGTGACAACGCCATCAAGGACTGATCTGGATTGGCCGGGTCTTCTGCTGCAGCCTGACGATCAGGGCTCGATCCGGTCTCTCTTCAAGGCACTCTGGGAATCGTCAGTTGATGCCATGGCGCTCTCCGATCGCGAGGGGACCGTGCTCGCCGTCAATCCGGCCTATTGCGATCTGTACGGCTACGACGAGAGTGAGGTCGTGGGGCGCTCGTTCGCCGTGATCTTCCCGCCGGAGTTCCGGGAACAAGCCGAGGAAGAGTACCGGCGCTATTTCACGGATGCCGTGGATCCACGCGGAGTGGAGGCGGCGGTGCGACATCGCGACGGGGAAGACCGGCTGGTAGACGTGCGATACACATTTCTCGAACAGGATGGAGAGCGGCGCGCCATGGTGTCCGTCATCCGCGATGTCACGGAACGGGCCCGTGCTCAGCGAGCGGAACGCGAGTTGATGCATGCCAAAGACCAACTCCTTCTGACCATCTCGCACGACCTTCGAACTCCTCTCACCGCGATCCGCGGTCATGCTCAACTCCTCCTGCGACGCCTTCACGCGGTAAAGGGCAGTGATTCCCGGCTCACCGACAGCGCCGAACAGATCGTGCAGACGGCGAGCCGGATGACCGATATGATCGAGGCTCTTCTGGATGCGACGCGCGTGCGAGGAGACGCGATTCCGCTCCATCGCCGGCAAGTCGACCTCGTCGACGTGGCACGGCACGCGATCGAAAATCAGCCCGACGCCCGTGACCGAGAGCGGATCGTCCTCAAAGGGCCGCGGCCGGTCGTGGGTCTGTGGGACGAGACGCGGCTCCTCCGCGTCGTGGATAACCTGCTGTCGAACGCCTTGAAGTACAGCCCGTCTTACGAGCCGGTGATCATCGCGGTCTCCAGGCAGGAGGCAGCGGGAGAGGTGCGTGCCGTCCTGCGCGTGACCGACGCCGGAGTAGGAATCCCCGAGAGTGAGATCGACCGCATCTTCGATCCCTTCTACCGCGGAACCAATGTCGGCGTCGATGTGCCCGGGTCCGGCATCGGGCTCGCCGGCGTGCGTCAGATCGTCGAGATGCACGACGGCTGTGTGAGTGTGGCGAGCCGGGAGGGCGAGGGTGCCGTCTTCACGGTGTATCTGCCTGCTGGCATGCGTGAGTAGGGCCGGGCACCAGCGCTCTCGGGAATGTCAGTAGCCTCTTCCCTGGGGTCTAAGTCCACTGCGACCGTCGAGGACGGCGTGCCACGAATCAGGCCGCGACCTGGTGGAGGTTCTGTCTCCGGAGGACGTGTCTCGACTACGCCTCCGCAATGAGAACGCCATAGAGCGCCGCGAGCATGGCGGCAAGCAGAGCCACGACACCGAGAATCCCGGATGCCGCTCGAAGCACGGATGTCGGTCTCTCACCCGCGCGCGGTGCGACGACGAATGCATGGAGCGCCGCTGCAACGCCGGAGAGTGCGACGAAACCAAGCTTGACGGTGAGCGTGCGCCCGGTGGGAGTTGTGGTCAGATCGTGACTCGAAATCCCGGCATTGGCCATATTCCCAAGGCCGGTCGCGATGAGGACCGCGAACGCGGCCCAGGCCACCAGCTGGTACCGCCGGCCCGCTGCTGCCAGGATCGCCCGGTCACGCCGCAAGAGCGGCACCAGCATCGCGAGCACGATCTGCCCACCAATCCAGACGCAGGCGGCAAGGATGTGGACCCAGAGAACGAGATTGGCACCGGACGGCGTCAACACGATCCTCTTGTACACTCTGGCGACCGTCAACAAGAAGAGGCTCGGCCGGAAGTCCGGACCTCTTCCCGTAATGAGGGGGCAGCGGCCTGCACGATGCCTTCCTCTCTTGCACGCTGGGAAGGACTGGCGGTCTTCTCGGTCCGAGCGGAGCCCGCTCACCGCTGCGCTAGACTGACGGCATGAGCCGGGAGGCAGACCGCGAGACAACCGTGGCGCTGGTAGCGGGTGCCACGCGCGGAGCGGGCCGGGCCATTGCCGTCGAATTGGCTCGCGGGGGCTACGTCGTGTTCGCCACTGGCCGCAGCAGCCGCTCCTCCGGCCGCTCCGAGATGGACAGACCGGAGACCATCGAGGAGACCGGCGAGCTGATGGCGGCGACCGGTCGGGCAGGCGAAGCGCTCGTCGTCGATCACGAAGACCCGGCTGCGGTGGCCGCGCTCATCGCCCGCATCGAGCGCGACCACGGCCGGCTCGACGTGCTGGTCAACGACATCTTTGGCGGCGATCGGTACATGGAGTGGGACAAGCCGCTCTGGGAGCACGACTGGGCCGGCGGGTTGCGAATGCTGCAGATGGGGGTGCACACGCATCTCATCACGTGTCGAGCGGCCATCCCACTGATGCTGCGCACGGCGCAGGCGCGGAGCACCCGGGGGCTCGTGGTCGAGGTGACAGACGGTACCTCCCGGGCGAACGCCGAGTTCCGCCGGAACGTGGGGTTCTACTACGACCTCGTCAAGGCCAACGTGGAGCGGATCGTGATTGGGCTGAGCGCGGAGCTTGAGGATCTGCCGGTGACCGCCCTCGGCGTCACGCCGGGCTGGTTGCGGTCCGAGCGGATGCTGGAGGGTTTTGGGGTCAAAGAGGAAAACTGGCGGGACGCCTGCGCCAAGACTCCCGGATTCGGGATTTCGGAGTCGCCCACCTATGTTGCCCGGGGCGTCGCCGCGCTCGCTCAGGACCCCGATGCCTCGCGGTGGGCGGGCACTATCATGAGCGCTCGCCAACTTGCCGACGCCTACGGCGTCACCGACATTGATGGGAGCCGGCCCGACTGCTGGGGCTACGTTGACGCCTATGGTTGGGACCGAGAGGACGGGCTGGGCATCGATGAGTTCCGCTGAGTCCGGCCCGCACGCTTGCGGACGGGGCTCGTCGGCAACGTCCGGGCAAGGGAAGGGCAGATGATGGATGCGCGAATCGACGTCATTACGCTGGCTGTCGCCGATCTGGAGCAGGCGCTCGCCTTCTATCGGGATGGGCTTGGGCTACCGACCCAGGGGATAATCGGCACGGAGTGGGGTGGGGATGACAGCACACCCGCCGGGTCTACCGCCGTGTTCGAGCTTCATGGCGGTTTGCTTCTCGCACTCTACCCGCGAACCGAGCTGGCGAAGGATGCCAAGATCGCACTAACGCCTCCGGCACCGGGTGAGTTCAGCATCGGGCAGCTGGTCGCGACCAAAGTAGATGTCGATGCACTTCTCTCTCGGGCACAAGCGGCGGGAGCGACCGTCGCCGACCCGCCACGTGAGCGTCCGTGGGGCATTTACTCCGGCTATTTCCGAGATCCCGACGGTCACCTCTGGGAGGTCATATGGAACCCTCATATGCCACCGCGGACC